>JASGUC010000036.1 GCA_030057915.1 Pseudomonadota bacterium | reverse complement strand
GAGAAACCAAAAAACAATAAAATATCTTTTGTCCGTTTTTCAGGAACTAAAGGAAGTAAAAAAAAGAGCTACAAGGGGGGGAGAACCGAATTGATGTTTTCGGGGGATATTCAAACTGATGATTACACTCCTGGGGCATGTTGCTGAAAAAGTACCGAAGCTCGGTTTTCTTGTCCCCATGCCTTCGCTCGACGATCAACCATACTTCTTCATGAATGCTTCCCTTTCTGTATCCCTGAGCGGGAAAGACTCTTCTGGATATGGCCTCAATAACCAAGGGCTCGCCTCGACAATCCTTCCGAATCTCCAGATGTTCCCAATCCGTCTCTCCAACGCATTTTCCCAGATCGGACACCTTCACCGGCAAGGGATTGGTTTTCGACAGTTTCGGATATTTTCCGGGACGCCCTTGTTTCTTCTCCTGGGGATCGGCCTCCTCAAACACTGGAGGTTCCAAGAATACAAGCGTATCCGAATAGACGCCAACTACATATCTCTTTTTTCTCTCGTCCAGCCCCCGGCGAAAAGCCATTATGTTGCCATACCAACTATCGGCGATCACCGCCCGATGAGGAACTCCATCCGCATCCGCCAGGTCAATCAACGCCAAAGCCATCAGCCACTTCTCTCGATGACGAATGTCTTCCGGCATGCGCGTTTTCTTTCTCAACGCCAAACATTCACTATCCTCCGGATTGTCCCAGGATTCAGGAACAAAAAGCTCCATGGCGTAAGGCCACGCAAAACCCTGACCCACATAGGTCATACTCACGCCAACCTGGCAATTATCAACCTTCCCAAGAGCACCGCAGTACTGCCTGGATACGCAAACGCTATGACGCCCTTTCTTCGGAAATGCAGTATCATCAATCAACAACACCCCTTGAGGATCATCCGTCTCGGCAAGCATCTGTCTTCTGTACTCACAAAATGTGCCCTCGTCGTTCCACTTCACCTCTGCCAGCAATCTCTGCATCCCCCTTTCCGAGGCGTGGACCCTCTCCGACATTGGCTCAACGGACTTCCTATCCCCATCCATCATCAACCCGACGACATACCTCTGAGCCAGGGCTCTGGCCTCAGAACGCTTGATATAAGAAGAAAATCGCGCCATGTAGTCGTCGATACCGAAAAACACATTAGCCGTTTCCATGAAGAATCCATAGCAGACCCCTCGTGGATCGTCAAGATATATCTGTCGGAGTAGAACTATGTCTTCTTGGGAAAAGGTATAATGTTGTCTCCTTCAGGCTCCTCTACAACTTCGGGAAAAGTATCTTCTTTGTAGAACCATATTTTGGGATCGCCCAAGAATCTCGGGCTCTGGCCTTCAAATGGTATCTCTGTCCAGTGCTTGGGCTCTGAAGAAGTAAATTTGCGAATAATCTCATACTGACGTTCGGTTGGAATCAATTTAGGCCAAATTACAGAATATTCATCACCTGTAAAGTTGATTGAAATAGTCAATATGTATGGATCGAGTTCCCTGAATTCCTCCAATATTCCGGCTATATCAATCCAAGAATATTCTCTTGCAATCGGGAGGGTCGTAATTGTTCTGAAATGTTCTGTCTCCCATAAGAATATCTGAGAACCCTCCGGATGATCCTGCCTATAAAGGTATCCTTCCAAATCTCTAAACTCTTCAGTATCCTGATAAGAGAGTTCTTTTTCGATTTTGTCTTGAGTTTCTTCACCACCAGAAACTAAACCCATCTTGCGTTTGAAGACGTATATACCTCTACGAAAAAAGGTCACCAAGCCTTCACAGATCTTTTGAGTCTGTTCTGTCGCAGCTCTATTGTGGCCAATAATATTCCTGATCTCTCTCAAGAAATTCAGTTTTTCAGTGAATTCAGTTTCCGTGAACGCTGTATTTTTCTTGATAAACGGCCATAATTCCGGATTGAGACATATCTTCCTGAGTTCTTCAAAGGTGGATAGCCACAAGACATTTGGGTTGTTTTCGGTGTCGAAAAAGATTCTTCCTTTGAGCGAACCTCGTCTCTTTTTCAGTTCACTCAGAATCTCATTAGGGATGGAGTCAGGCCATTTCTCGCCATGCTTGGCAAATAGTGCAGTAATCAAAATTCTTCTTAGCCATTGTTCTACATAGTAGATATTCCGGTAAATGGCGATATTTGCTTCCGGAAAGGGAAGGTCTTCGAGAAATTCTACACGTCCCATCATGATTCTGTCCGTGTAACAGTAAAAAAAAGCTGTCGCTATTTCCATCCACGTGCGAGTGACATCTTACGTATCAGAGAACATTTGTTCTTTCAAGGGAATACGAAGAAATACGTTCTTCCGGCAAGTCCGTTTTTAGTATCACAACCGGGTGCGAAAGATAACCCCCTTTTCGGGTGTTCCCGGACCCGTGGCCGCTGTCAATGATCGCCATACGGGCGGCCGATTTCCGCCATACATGGGACCCGTGAAAAGCGCTTAATAGGGTCTCCGGGCGGCCTCCCTTGAGTCATTTTCATCCCTCGCGGGGCTTGGACAATCATGATAAATCATTTGACTATCGCCTCCCATTATGTATGATGCACGGCGACGGGCGCGCCGGTTCGCTGGCTATCGCCCGAAATCGAAACGAGGATGAGCGCATGGACGGAATCTTTACCTTTACCGGGGCCAAGAAGATCGTTTTCGGACGGGGGGCGTGGCAACAGCTCCCGGAACATATGGGAGAACTCCGGGCGAAACGTCCCCTGATCGTTATGGACAAGGAACTCGCCGCCACGGGTCTGGAGGATAAAGTAGCGGATTTACTGGAGACGAGCGGCCTGAAGGGAGAGATGTTCTCCCGAGTCGATCCGGAGCCCGGGATCTCCCTGGCCGACGAAGGGGCGAAGCTGGCCCAGAGGGCCAAGTGCGACCTCGTGGTGGGCATCGGCGGCGGCAGCGCCATGGACGTGGCCAAGGCCGTGGCCGTCCTGGCGACCAACAAGGGCAAGGCCGTGGATTACCTGGGGCTCAACAAGGTCCCCGGGCCGGGCCTCCCCAAGATCATGATCCCCACCACGGCGGGGACGGGGAGCGAGGTCACCTTCACCTCCGTATTCCTCCGTCCCGATCTGAAGAAGAAAGAGGGGATGAACAGCCCCTACCTCTACCCCGAACTGGCCCTTCTGGACCCGCTCCTCACCGTGAGCCTCCCCCCGGGTCCCACGGCATTCACGGGGATCGACGCCCTCTGCCACGCCATCGAGTCCTACACCTCCATCAACGCCTCGCCGCTGAGCGAGTTGATCTCCCTGGAGGCCATCGCCCTGATCTCCGAAAACCTGCGCACCGCCGTCCATGACGGGACCAATCTCGCCGCCCGGGAAAAGATGCTCCTCGGGAGCCTTTACGCCGGTCTGGGTCTGGCCAATGCCGGTGTCACCGCCGTCCATTCCCTGTCCTATCCCCTGGGGGGAAGATACGGCATCCCCCACGGCCAGGCCAACACCGTTCTCCTGCCCCACGTCATGAACTACAATCTCCCCGGGGCACTGGAGAAATTCGCCGACATCGCCGCGGCGATGGGGGAAGTAGTGGAAAACATACCCCTTAGGGAGGCGGCCGGCCTGGCCGTGGACGCCGTCAATGCCCTGATCGCCGACTGTGACGCCCAGACGAACCTGGAGAATCTGGGCATCGAGGAGGAGGCCTTCGAAGAGTTGGCCAAGATCGCCCTCACCGTCGCCCGGCCCCTGGCGAACAACCCCCGGACGGTAACCCTGGAAGACGCGGTGACGATTTACGAAGACGCCTTCTGACGCGGCTTCGAGGCCGCGGGCCGACGGCGGCGAGAAATCGGCTTCCCGGCGTCGCCGCCGAGGGGATTTGGGACTCGCGCTTCCACCAGCATGGCGGCGGGAACTTAGGAAACGGCATTTCTCAAAGGTCTCAAACCGAAAACTTACAAGGAGGACATAACATGGCCGGCTATGAGGCATTCGGCAAGGAAGAGATAAAGGAAGTCATGGACGTCATGGAGACGGGCATCCTGATGCGTTACGGTTTTGACGCGGAACGCAAGGGGGTCTTCAAGGTCCGGCAGTTCGAGGAGGAATTCGCCGCCGCCTGCGGCACCGCCCACGCCCTAGGGGTCACCTCCGGATCGGCGGCTCTCAAGGTGGCCCTCACGGCCCTGGACGTGGGTCCCGGCGACGAGGTCATCTGCCCGGCCTTCACCTTCATCGCCACCTACGAGGCGGTCCTCGAGGTGGGGGCCATCCCGATCATGGCGGACATCGACGCCTCTCTGAACCTTGACCCCGACGATATCATCAACAAGATGACCCCTTACACCAAGGCGGTCATCCCCGTCCACATGTGCGGCGCCCCGGCGAATATCGACCGGATCGTCGAGGTGGCCCGGAAGTCCCATCTCCTGGTCCTGGAAGACGCCGCCCAAGCCGTCGGGGCCTCCTTCCGGGGGAAAAAGCTTGGCGCCTTCGGGGATATGGGCATCTTCAGCTTCGATTTCAACAAGACCATCACGACCGGCGAGGGCGGTATGATCGTCACCGATCGGGAGGACCTCTACAAGCGGGCCGACTGGTATCACGACCACGGCCACGATCATAATCCCAAGATTCACCGGGCCCAGGAGGACCATCCCCTGCTGGGCTTCAACTACCGGATGAACGAACTCCAGGGGGCCCTGGGGCTGGCCCAGTTCCGGAAACTCCCGGAGATCATCGCGGCGCAACGGCAAAACAAGGCGGCCCTCAAGGACGCCCTTGGGCAGGTTCCGGGTTTGACGTTCCGCAACATCCCCGATCCGGATGGCGACACCGCCACCTTCCTGGGGTTCCATCTTCCCGACGCCGCCGCCACGGAGAGATTCCAGTCCCTGCTGGGAGAAGAGAAGATCGACGCGGTCCTCTTCAAGAAAAACAAGTGGCACTACGTCCCGAACTGGGAGCATCTCATCGCCTGGAGCACGGCGAATTCCAAGAAGTACCCCTTCACCTACCCGGGCTGGCGGGGAAAGGTTGACTATAGCATCCGGATAATCCCCAGGGCGGAGGAATTGCTGGGACGGACCCTCTTCATGGCCATCCCCGTCAAGCTGCCGGCGGAAAGGCTGGAGCGGCTTCAGGAGGGGATCGCGAAAGCGGCGCGCCGGATGTGAGGGAAGGCTAAGGGCTAAGGGCGGGGTGCGAAGTGCGGAGCACGGAGGACAGGGCGCGAAGTGCGGAGCATGGAGGACAGGTGCGAAGGGAGGAAACCTGCCTAGCGATGAGGGCAAAGGGCTAAGGGCTAAGGGCGAAAGGCAAAGTGCGAGGTGCGAAGGGCAAAGTGCAAAGTGCAAAGTGCGGAGCGATATTGAGGACGGAGCACGGAGGGCGGGGCGCCATGGGGTCTGAAGGACCGAGGGCGGGAAGGGGCTTTTCGAGGCCATTCCCTGATCATTGGCGGGATTGCGTGGGAGGAGCGCGGGTATGATCGTGGTCACCGGGGGCGCGGGCTTCATCGGCAGCGCCTTTGTATGGAAACTTAACCAACAGGGCATCGAAGACATCGTCATCGTGGATAGGCTGGGTTCCTCGGAGAAGTGGAAGAATCTCGTCAACCGACGTTATATCGAATACATCCACAAGGACGACTTCCTCCAGATGATCTATGCCGACCAGGTCCCCTTCGTCACCCGGGCGGTCGTTCATCTGGGGGCCTGCTCCTCCACGACGGAGCGGGATGCGGACTATCTCTGGCGGAACAACTATCTCTACTCCTGTCGTCTCGCCGACTGGTGCGTCCGGAACGGCATCCGCTTCATCTACGCCAGCTCCGCCGCCACTTACGGGGACGGCGCCCAGGGCTTCTCCGACGACGACGCCGTCACCCCCGCCCTGAAGCCCATCAACATGTACGGCTATTCCAAACAGGTCTTCGACCTCTGGGTCCTGAAGCGGCGTCTGGAGACGACCGTCGCGGGGCTGAAATTCTTCAATGTCTTCGGCCCCAACGAGTACCACAAGGGGGACATGCGGAGCGTCGTCCACAAGGCCTGGGGACAGATCGAGGCCACGGGGACGGTCCGGCTATTCAAATCCCGCCGCGCCGCCTACGTCGATGGTGGTCAACTGCGCGATTTCGTGTATGTAAAGGACTGCGTGGAGGTGATGTGGTGGCTTCTGGAAAACCCGGGCGTGGGGGGGATCTTCAATGTAGGAACAGGCAAGGCCCGGACCTGGAACGACCTGGCGCGGGCCGCCTTCGCGGCCATGGGTATCGAGGAGCGGATCGAATACATCGACATGCCCCCCGGCCTGGAGGAGCAGTACCAGTATTTTACCGAGGCGAGGATGGACAAGCTCTCCGCCGCGGGCTGCCCCGTGACCTTCCGTCCCCTGGAAGACTCCGTGCGGGATTATATCACCGGTCACCTGCGGCAGCCCGATCCGTATTTGTAATCCCCGACCCGAACGGGACGGCGGTCGCTCCTTTTCCGGTTGACGGATGGCCTCCCGTTCCCTATGGGGAGCGCTTTGAAAATCCACGCTTCAAGAGCCGAGAAAAACGGCGTTTGGGACTCTCCGTCGTCGCTCCAACCGAAGCTGGAATGCGGTGTTTGTAAAGAATTACGGCCCCCGGGCTTTTGCCGGGGCGACAGGAAAGGGTAGTTTCCCAAAGGTCTCACCGTCCTGTCGCCCCGGCGGGATTCGGGGGTTGGAACTCCTCGAGAATACGCTCCCCCGGCTTCCGCCGGCATGACGACAGGGCGCCCGAGGCGGCGTTTTTCATAGGTCTCGCGGGTTGTATTGGCACATGCCTATATATTCGAACATATGCATCTTTCTCTCCAATCCACGGGGGGGCGGCCGGTCGAGCGGGATGCCAAGATGAACCTCGTCTGCATTGTTCCCTCCCGATACGAATCGTCGCGGTTCCCCGGCAAACCCCTGGCGGATCTCCTGGGCAGGCCCATGATCCAGCATGTCCATGAGCGCGTCCGGGCTTCGGAGCTGGTTTCCCTCGTCGTCGTGGCCACGGACGACCGGCGGATATACGACGCCGTCACGGCCTTCGGCGGGCGGGCCGTATTGACGGCGGCGGCCCACCCCTCGGGAACGGACCGGATCCACGAGGCGGCCACGCTCCTGGGGCTGGCCGACGAGGACATCGTCGTGAACATCCAGGGGGATCAGCCCCTCTTCAATCCCGCCCAGATCGAGGAGGTGACGCGGCCCCTCCTGGAAGACCCGGCCATCCCCATGGCCACCCTCATCTATCGCATCATCCGGGAGGAGGAAATCGGCCACCCCCATGCCGTGAAGACGGTCTGTGATCAGCGGGGCTTCGCCCTCTATTTTTCCCGGGCCACGATCCCCTTTGTCCGGGACCGGGGCGTAAAGGCCGACTATTACAAGCACCACGGGATCTACGCCTACCGGCGCCATTTCCTTCGGACCTTCGCGGCGCTGCCGGTGGGGAGACTGGAGCGCCTGGAGGCCCTGGAGCAGCTCCGGGCCCTGGAACACGGCTACCGGATAAAGGTCGTCGAAACCATTCACGACTCCGTGGAGGTGGATACCCCGGCGGATCTGGCGCGGGTCCGCGCCATCCTCCTCGGTTCGGAGACGGAGGGGAACGCCCGCCGCCGTCCGGCGGCGGATGCAACTATCGATTGAGGTTCAACGGCATGGTCGATCTCGAGTATCTCGACAACATCAACCTGGTCAGGATACCCCAGATGCAGCGCTTTCTGGGGACGTTCTTCCTGGGCCCCAATTACAACATCTTTCAAAAGGTCGATATCGTTCTGGAAAACAGGGAAAACATCCCCCAGGGCGAAAACGTCATCTTTGCCATGAACCACACCGATCGGTTCAACTACTGGCCCTTCCAGTATAAATTATGGCGGCTCAAGAGGTACAACTGGACAACGGTCTGGGTAAAGGGCAAGTATTACCGGAACAAATGGCTCGGCAAGGGGCTGGATTCCTGCAACCTCATCCCCGTGCCCTCCCTGGGATATTTGATCGAGGAATTTTATACCCAGAGGCATGCCCGGCGGATCGACCGGGATCTCTATCGGCGCATCCGGGACGCCATCGACGGCAAGGATGAGGGGACGGAGGTCCATGCCGCCAATCTCGCCGCCACGAACGAATGCTTCGGACCCGACTTCGCCGGGTTCCTCCGGGACTTTTACGAACGGATCATGGCGAAGGTGGCGGATTTGACCCGGATCGCCCTCTTCGAGCGGGAACTTAGTCTCATCATCTTCCCCGAGGGCACCCGGGGGGCCCAGTTGGGGGAGGGAAAGACGGGGATCGCCCAGGTGGCCCTCCACACCGGGAAGAAAGTAGTGCCCGTGGGCTGCAATAATTCCGATCAGGTGTATCCCGACAGCCTCCCTTTCGCCCGGACGGGCCGGATCGTCTATCGCGTCGGGAAGCCCCTGTCCATCGCCGACCGCCTCCAGCCGTTCCGCATCGACGCCCCTTTCCAGCTCCTGTCCCGGTCTTCCCAGCAGCGGTATCAGGAGCGCTTCGAGGGGGCCACGCAGGTCATCATGGAAAGCATCAACGAACTCCTCGATGAGAATTACCGGCGCTGAGCGGCGCGACGAAGACGCCCGAGAACCCCTCCAGGCGCTCCGGGAAGGAGCGGCGGCCATGGGGATCTCCCTCGCCGCGGCGGAGCTGCACCGTTTCGCCGCCTATGGGGAGGAGCTGGCCCGCTGGAGGCGCCTGGTCAGCCTCGTGGCGGTGAAATCGCCGCTGGATGTCATCGTGAAGCATTTCCTCGATTCCCTCTCCCTCCTTCCCCAT
Source organism: Pseudomonadota bacterium (assembly GCA_030057915.1). Classification (GTDB taxonomy): domain Bacteria; phylum Desulfobacterota; class Syntrophia; order Syntrophales; family UBA8958; genus UBA8958. The sequence continues at coordinate 78,631 of JASGUC010000036.1, read as the reverse complement.
CTCCCCGGGGAGAAGGGGCCGCTCCTCCTCGACCTCGGCGCGGGGGGGGGCTTTCCGGGCCTGCCCCTGAAGATCGTCCGTCCGGATATCGAGCTGCATCTCCTGGAAATATCGAGAAAAAAGGTTTCCTTTCTCCGGGAGGCGATCCGTAAACTCGGGCTGACCGGGGTGGAAGTCATCCCGGAGCGGGTGGAGGCGGTAATGCAGGCGGGACAGCGGGCGGGGCGTTACGACGTCGTCACTTCCCGGGCCGCCTTCCCGACGGCGGAACTCCTGGCGATGGGCGTCCATTTTCTCCGCCCCGGAGGGCTGCTTCTGGTCATGCGGGGACCCCGGACAGCGGCGGACCCGGTCGTCCCTTGTCACCTACGGCGGGAAAAAACCATCTCCCTTCGCCTTCCCATCCGGGGTTATCCCCGGGTAATAACCATCTTTCGGAAGGTGTCGGCGCCGGGTAAATCCACCCGCCGGGACGTTCGAGAAGTAACTTAATCATTTCAAGATATTAAATTAGGGTTTTTTAAAAAAAAGGGGCTTCCAAAAAGGTCCGCTTTGTGGTAGTCTCCGCCCTGATGAGTCAATCTTTAAGTCCTGGAAAAAACTTTAAAAAATAATGCGTAAAATCATCGGTATCGCCAATCAGAAAGGAGGGGTGGGAAAGACCACCACGGCCATCAACCTTGCCGCTTCCCTGGCCACGGCGGAACAGCGCACCCTGCTTATCGATTGCGACTCCCAGGGCAACGCCTCCACCGGGGTGGGGATGGAAAGGGAGGCCATTCGGGAACGGAACATCTACCACGGTCTGCTGGGGCAGTGCTCCCTGGGGGAGATCGTCCGCGAGACCGCCCTCCCCTTTCTCAGCGTGGCCCCGGCGGATCAGAACCTCGTCGGGGTGGAGGTGGAGTTCGTCGCGATGGCCGACCGGGAGAAGCGTCTGCGACGCCTCCTGGAAGACTCATGTAAGGATTATCGATATGTCATCCTCGATTGCCCCCCCTCCTTGGGCTTTTTGACCATCAACGCCCTGGCGGCGGCGGACAGCCTCATCGTCCCGCTGCAATGCGAATACTTCGCCATGGAGGGTCTCGGCAATCTCCTCAACACCGTCCGGCTCGTCCGCCAGAGCTTCAATCCGGACCTTAACCTCGGGGGGATACTCCTGACCATGTTCGACTCCCGTAACCTGCTGTCGCACCGGGTCAGCGAGGATGTGCGGAATCACTTCGGACGCCTGGTCTTCGATACCGTCATCCCCCGCAACGTAAGGCTATCGGAGTGTCCGAGCCACGGACTCCCCATCGTCCTTTACGATATCAAATCCCGGGGTGCCGCCGCCTATATGGAGCTGGCCCGGGAGATCATGCAGAATGGGAGGCTGTAATGACCGCAAAACCGTCCCTCGGCAAGGGGCTCGGGGCGATCTTCCCCGATCTTCTCAAAGGGCTGGAGAACAGGCCCGCCTTCGTTATGTGCGGAATCGAGGAACTCACCCCGAACCGCTTTCAACCCCGTAAGTCCTTTCCGGAGAAGGAACAACAGGAACTCGTCGATTCCATTAAGAAAAGTGGAATAATTCAGCCGATAGTCGTCCGGAGAAGCGAACCAGGCTACGAGATAATCGTCGGCGAAAGGAGGTGGCGGGCCGCCCAGCAGGCCGGTCTCAAGGAGGTGCCGATCATCATCCGCGGCGCCGAGGATCAGGAAATAGCGGAATTGTCCCTCATCGAGAATCTCCAGCGGGAATCCCTCAATCCCATCGAAGAGGCGGAGGCCTACCAGATCCTCACCGGGCGCTTCGGCCTCCTCCAGGAGGATATTGCCGCCCGGATCGGCAAGGATCGTTCCACCGTGGCCAACACCCTGCGGTTACTGAAGCTGCCAGGGGAGGTGAAAAAGGCCCTCGCCGCCAAGACGATCACGAGTGGCCATGCCCGGGCCCTCCTCTCCCTGGGGGACGCCGCCCTCCAGGTGCAGGCCCTGAAGTTGATCCTGGATCGGGACCTCAATGTCCGGGGAACGGAAAAGCTTGTCGCTCACATGAAGAAATCCGCGGCGAAGACATCGGAAAGGACAAGAAAAAAGGACATCTATATCCTCGACATGGAAAGGCGGCTCACCGAGCGCCTCATGACGGCGGTGCATATCCGGCCGGGCCAGAGATCGGGGGCCATCGAGATCCGTTTCTCCTCCGGAGACGAACTGAACCGAATCTTCAGGTTGCTCGACGAGATAGGCACGACATAGAAACGAAAAGACATCAACATGTGTTGATAAAGTTGTTGACAAGGGGCGGGTAAATTGCATCAGAAGTTGACGGAAGTATATAAAATAATAAAAGAAAACATTAATGAACACAATTTTGAGACCTGGATAAAACCCCTCAAGATCATGTCCATGGATGAACAGACCGTCCGCTTCTCCGTGCCCAATCGCTTCTTCCGGGACTGGGTGCTGGAAAATCACTACGACGTGATCGTCGATTCCTTCCGGGCGGCGACGGGACGCGCCTATCAGGTCGATCTGGTGGTCGTGGCCCCGGAAAAGAAGGAGCCGGACAAGGCAAGCGCCACCCTTCCCGCGGTCCGGGACGACAGGACACCCCGAAAAGGCGCCCGCGGCAAGCCTTCGACCTCCCTCAACATCAAATATACCTTCGAGCGTTTCGTCATCGGCGCCTCGAATCAGTTCGCCCATGCCGCCGCCATGGCCGTGGCGGAACAGACGGAACAGGCGGTAAAGAGCTACAATCCCCTGTTCATCTACGGGGGCGTCGGGCTGGGGAAGACCCACCTCCTCAACGCCATCGGCATGAAGGCCCTTGATCTCTTCCCCCACCTGAATATCGTCTATGTATCCGCCGAATCCTTCATGAACGAACTGATCAAGTGCATCCGGGACGACAAGATGCCGGGCTTCCGGGACAAATACCGCAACATCGACTGCCTGCTCATGGACGACATCCAGTTCATCGCCGGCAAGGAGAGGACCCAGGAGGAGTTCTTTCATACCTTCAACACCCTCCATGACGCGGGCAGACAGATCGTCGTCACCAGCGACAAGTTTCCCAAGGAAATTCCCAATCTGGAAAACCGAATCCGCAATCGCTTCGAATGGGGCCTCATCGCCGATATCCAGCCGCCGGACATCGAGACCAAGGTCGCCATCATAGAAAAAAAGGCGAATGAAAACAACATAGATCTGCCGGAAAACGTTGCCTATTACATCGCCTCCAACGCCGAGTCGAACATTCGGGAAATGGAGGGCTTTCTTCTGCGGATCCTGGCCTACTCCTCCCTCAAGCGGCGGGAAATCGACATCGAGCTGGTCCGGGAGGTCCTCAAGCACATGATCCGCACGAACGTCCGGGCGGAAATATCCATCGAAGACATCGTCAAAGCGGTAAGCGCCAAATATGGGGTCAAGACTTCGGACATAAAATCTCACAAGAAAAACAAAAACATCGTGGCGGCAAGGCAGATGTGCATGCACCTGGCACGGAAGTTGACCAACTCCTCCTTTCCCGATATCGGCGAACGGATCGGCGGCCGCGATCACTCCACGGTGATTTACGCCTGCAAGAAGATCGGGAAGTTGATAGAGACCGACGGGAAGCTAAAAAACCTCTCCGAGGAAATCGAGGACGCCTTAAACAACAAGCGCTAACGGGGCTCTCAAGGAGTTATCGACAGATCGATGGGACAAATCAGGTGGTAAAAACAGGGGTTTCCGTCTCATTCCCCATTGTGGACAGGGCTTACTACTGGTTCTATTTTTTTATAAAAAATAAAAAATAATAAGGGAGGAGAGAGGAGGCAAGGATGGAATTTCACATCGACAGGAACGTATTCCTGGAGGGGGTGCAAAAGACCCTGGGGATCGTGGAGCGAAAATCGATCGTCCCGATCTTGAACAATATTCTCATCCGCACGGAGGAGGGGCGGATCAAGATCGTGGCCACGAACCGAGAGATCGGCCTCATCTCCCGTTATGACGCCCAGATAAACATCCCTGGCGACATAACCATCTCGGCGCTGAAATTATTTGAAATGATAAAAGAAACACAGGATGACACCCTGCAGTTCATCAAAAACGAACAACACCAGGTGACGATGAAAAGCGGCAGAGCGATCTACCGGATATCGGGGCTGCCGGCGGATCTGTATCCCCAGGTGCTGGAGGTGGACGAAATCCCTCTATACAAGGTATCCGGTGCGGACCTCGCCAATCTGGTCCGCAAGACGTCCTTTGCCGCGTCCACCGACGAGATGCGTGCGAATCTGACCGGCGTATTCTTCGAGACCGAGGCATCCGGCGAGGATGGCCCGCCCCGCATGAAGATGGTGGCCACGGACGGACACCGGCTGTCTTCCGCGCTGGGGCCTGTAGGCTCCGCCGGCGGTCTGGTCTTGGAAAAGGGGATCGTCGTTCCCCGCAAGGGGATGGAAGAAATAAGGAAGATCGCCGAAGCGGAAGAGGCGGTGTGGATCGGCGTCGATCACGGCATGTTCGTAATGAAGACCGATAATCTTACCATCAAGGTAAGTCTCATCGACGCGGACTATCCGGACTATCGCCGGGTGATTCCCAAGAATAAGGGCGTACTGGCCATATTCTCCCGGGATGTCCTTCTCCACGCCCTGAGAAGGATGGGTGTCGTCTCCAACGAAAATTACAACGACGTCGTCATCGAACTCTCCGACGGCAGGATGGCGCTCAGCTCAAACAACCCCGACGTGGGGGAGGCGAACGACGAGATCGCCGTGTCCTACAACGGCGGTGACCTGACCAACACCTACAATGTTCGTTATGTCATCGAGGCCATCAAGGCGGTGGATGAAGAGGAAGTAAGCTTTGAAATCAACGAGGGGATGAAACCTGGGGTGATCATGGGGGTCGGCAACGACGATTACCTCAGCATCGTCATGCCACTCAAGCTCAAGGAATAGGATGTTATTCGTAAGATGGAAAATGAAACCTTAGGGGCATCGGCAGTTCAGGAAGTCAAGGAAGGGTACGGAGCGGACAGCATCAAGGTCCTGGAGGGCCTGGAAGCGGTGCGCAAACGGCCGGCCATGTATATCGGCTCCACCGGCAAGGAGGGACTTCATCACCTTGTTTACGAGGTTGTGGACAACAGCATCGATGAAGCCGCCGCCGGTTATTGCGACACGATCGAGGTTCGGATCCAATTGGACAACAGCGTCATGGTGGAGGATAACGGCCGGGGCATCCCGGTGGATATCCACAATACGGAAGGGGTATCGGCGGCGGAGGTGGTCCTGACGAAGTTGCACGCCGGGGCGAAATTCTCCGACGACAGCTACAAGATCTCCGGCGGGCTCCACGGCGTCGGCGTCTCGGTGGTCAACGCCCTGTCCTCGCGCCTCGACCTCGAGGTCCGTCGGGACGGTCGCGTCCATGCCCAATCCTACCGCCACGGCGTCCCGCTGGCCCCCCTGGAGATAGTCGGCAAGGCCAGGGGCCGGGGCACCAAGATCACCTTCAAACCTAACGAGGAGATCTTCGAGGAAACGGAATTCAGCTTCGATATCCTCTCCAACCGACTCCGGGAACTGGCCTTTCTCAATTCCGGGGTCCGGATCGTCCTGTACGACGAACGGACGGAAAAACGAAACGAGTTTTACTACGAGGGAGGAATCGTCTCTTTCGTCGAGTACATAAACCGCAACAAGAGGACGCTCCACAAAACACCCATTTATGTAAGCGGTTTCCGGGAGGACTGCTCCGTCGAGGCGGCCCTTCAGTACAACGACACCTATATCGAAAATATCTTTTCCTTTGCCAACAGCATCAATACCACGGAGGGGGGGACCCATCTGGTGGGCTTTCGCTCCGCCTTGACCCGGGTGTTCAACAACTATGCGGAAGGCAACAAACTGTTGAAGGGCAAGGAGACCCTCAAGGGCGAGGATCTACGGGAGGGGTTGGCCTGCGTCATCAGCGTCAAGGTCAAGAACCCCCAATTCGAGGGACAGACCAAGACAAAGCTGGGAAATAGCGAGATCAAGGGTTTGGTCGAGGGTATAGTCTATGAGAAGATCGGGACTTACCTCGAAGAGAATCCGACGGTGGCCAAACAGCTCATCGCCAAATGCGTCGAGGCCTCCCGGGCCCGGGAGGCGGCCCGTCGGGCCCGGGAACTGACCCGGAGAAAGAGCGCCCTGGAGGTGGGATCGCTACCGGGTAAACTGGCGGACTGCCAGGAGAAGGACCCGGCGCGCAGCGAATTGTACCTGGTCGAGGGGGATTCCGCCGGCGGTTCGGCCAAGCAGGGGAGAGACAGAAAATTCCAGGCGATCCTCCCGCTTCGGGGCAAGATCCTCAACGTCGAGAAGGCCCGTTTCGACAAGATGCTCCAAAGCGAGGAGATTCGGGTCATCATCACGGCCCTGGGGACGGGGATCGGCGAGGGGGAATACGACATCGGCAAGGTTCGTTACCACAAGATAATCATCATGTCCGATGCCGACGTGGACGGACTCCATATCCGCACCCTCCTATTGACCTTCTTTTTCCGCCACATGCGCGAACTTATCGAACGGGGCTATCTCTACATCGCCCAGCCGCCGCTCTTCCGGATCGCCGACCGAAAGAAGGAGGTCTATATCCACAACGAGGAGAAGATGAAGGAGTATATCCTCGACAGCGGCGTCGGCAAGGCGAGCGTTATCGTCCGCAACAACGGCGGCGCGCCCCTGTCCGGACACCGGTTTCTCGCCCTGATCAAAAAGGCCATGCGGGCGGAAAACATCCTCGACCGGTTTGCCCGGGAGGGCAAGGACCGAGATATCGTACGAATTCTCGCCGGTGATCCGTCCTTTCTGGACCACGATTTCCGTTTTCCCGACTCCCTGGCCCGGGTGGCGAAACGCACCGCCATGACCGCGGGGGAGGAGAAGATCTTCAGCTATGCGGTGGAGGAAGACTCGGACCGGGGCGGGATGAGGATGATCTTTAAAATCGCCAAGGACGGCGTCGTTACCACCGCCAGTATCGAGCGGGACCTCTTCCAAAATCCAAAGTTCCCGGAGCTGCGCAACCTCCTGGGCGGGCTCGGCCCCCTGGGCAAGCCGCCCTATGAGGCCCATGAAGAGGGGGGCCAGGCGCGGGAACTTCCCTCATTGTCGGAACTCATCGAATTCGTCATGAACGCCGGGAAAAAGTCCCTCTCCGTCCAGCGGTACAAGGGCCTGGGGGAGATGAACCCCGCCCAGCTCTGGGAGACGACCATGGATCCCGAGCGGCGGACCCTTCTGCAGGTGCGTGTTGACGATGCCGTGGTGGCCGATCAAATCTTCACCACCCTTATGGGCGACCAGGTCGAACCCCGCAAGGATTTCATCTACCGGAACGCTCTTTACGCCACCAACCTGGATCTGTGAGAGACGGGGTAAGGGCTGGCTTTGCCGCTCCGTTTTCCGGAAGAGGGCGCCAGAGGAGAACCTTCCCCTTTTCGACGCCGGTCACGGTCATCCGGAGGCGGCGCCAACCGAACCGACGACGCGTCGCCATCGGCGGCGAAGGGAGGGGAGAGCGGTTGTTTTTATATAAAATTTTGGAGACTTAAACGATTATGGATGATCTCTTCCAGAAGAACCTACCGGTAAACATCGAAGACGAAATGAAGAAGTCCTACATGGACTACGCCATGAGCGTCATCATCGGCCGGGCTATCCCCGACGTCCGGGACGGCCTGAAGCCGGTGCACCGCCGGGTCCTCTTTGCCATGAACGAGATGGGGAACCGCTGGAACCGCCCCTACAAGAAATCGGCGCGCATCGTCGGCGACATCATCGGCAAGTACCACCCCCACGGCGACCAGGCGGCCTACGACACCATCGTCCGCATGGCCCAGGACTTCAGCATGCGCTATCTCCTCGTGGACGGCCAGGGCAACTTCGGCTCCCTGGACGGCGACCCGCCGGCGGCGATGCGTTACACCGAGATTCGCATGTCGAGAATCGCCGAGGAGATCCTGGCGGATCTCGACAAGGATACGGTGGATTTCACGCCAAACTACGACGAGTCCCTCATGGAGCCCGGGGTCATGCCCGCCAAGATCCCCACGCTCCTCCTCAACGGCGCCGCCGGCATCGCCGTGGGGGTGGCGACGAACATCCCCCCGCACAACCTCCAGGAGGTGGTGGACGGTACGATCGCCCTGATCCACAATCCCGATCTGAGCATCGAGGAACTTATGGGCTACATCCCCGGACCGGACTTCCCCACGGCGGGATTCATCAACGGCCGGGAGGGCATCCTCTCCGCCTACCGCACCGGCCGGGGGAGCATCCGGATCCGCGCCCGGGCCATGATCGAGCGCAACGCCCGGAACGATCGGGAGAGCATCGTCGTTACGGAACTTCCTTATCAGGTCAACAAGGCCAATCTTATCGAGAAGATATCGGAACTCGTCAAGGACAGGAAGATCGAGGGCATCGCCGATCTCCGAGACGAATCGGATCGGGATGGCATCCGGGTGGTTCTAGATCTGAAACGGGACGAGGTTTCCGGCGTCATCCTCAACCAACTCTACAAACACACCCAGATGGAATCCTCCTTCGGCGTCATCATGCTGGCCATCGACAACAAACAACCCCGGGTTTTCAATCTCAAGGAGGTCCTCCAGAGCTTCATCGATTTTCGCAAACAGGTCGTCGTCCGCCGGACCCGTTTCGAGCTGGCCAAGGCCGCGGAGAGGGCCCACATCCTGGCGGGGCTCATCGTTGCCCTTAACAATATCGACGCCGTGGTCGCCGTTATCAAGGCCGCGGCGAATCCCCAGGAAGCCGCCGCGGCCCTGGGGACCCGCTTCGGCCTTACGGCGCCCCAGGCCCGGGCGATCCTGGAGATGCGCCTCCAGCGCCTCACCGGATTGGAGAGGGATAAAATCGACGCCGAACACGCGGAATTGATCAAACAGATCGCCTATTTGCAGGATATTCTCGATCATCCCCACCGGGTCTTGGAGGTGATCGTCGCCGAGCTGGAAGACGTCCGGGCCCGTTACGGCGACGACCGACGCACGGAGATCGTGGTCAATTCCGACGACATCGACATCGAGGATCTCATCGTAGAGGAAGACATGGTCGTAACCGTATCCCACTCCGGCTACGTGAAACGGAACCCCGTGAGCCTCTACCGGAGCCAGCGCCGCGGTGGTCGCGGCAAGGTGGGCATGGGCACTAAGGAAGAGGATTTCGTGGAGAGGATCTTCGTCGCCTCCACGCACCAGTACATCCTCATCTTTTCCAGCTTCGGGAAGGTTTACTGGCTCAAGGTCTATCAAATCCCCCAGGCGGGTCGTGCGGCGCGGGGCAAGGCCATCGTCAACCTCATCAGCCTCGCCGCGGGCGAACGGGTGGCGGCCATCCTCCCCGTGAAGGAATTTTCCGAGGAGCGCAACGTCGTCATGGTCACCAGGCAGGGGGTGATCAAGAAGACCAATCTCGCGGCCTTTTCCAATCCCCGGAGCACCGGGATCATCGCCATCGGCATCGACTCGGGAGACGAACTCATAGACGTTCAGTTGACCCTGGGCGACCAGGACATCTTTCTTGGAACCCATCAGGGCAAGGCGATCCGCTTCCACGAGGCGGATGTGCGGGAGATGGGCCGGGGGGCCCGGGGGGTCCGGGGGATCAGTCTCGACGAGGGGGATGCGGTGGTGGGCATGGAGATCCCCGCGGAGGGAAGCGCCATCGCCACCATTACGGAGCGGGGTTACGGCAAGCGCACGGCGGTAAGCGAATACCGCCTCCAGAGCCGGGGCGGCAAAGGGATCATCAACCTCCGCACGACGCCCCGGGTGGGCAACGTCACCGGCATCTGTCAGGTGACGGGGGATGAGGACCTGATGCTCATCAGCGACGCGGGAAAGATCATCCGCTTCCGGGTCGGGGAGGTCTCCCTGATACGCCGGAGCACCCAGGGGGTGAAGCTCATAGATCTGGAGGAGAACGAACGCCTTGTAGGCGTCGCCCGGGTGGAGCGGGAGGAGGAGACGGAGGAAAGCCCGGGCAACGGCGTCGAGGAGATGTCCGGGGGCTCCGGGAATGGAGATCTCTTCGATACGGACGATTAGTCAGGCCCCAGGGCCAAGAGGGGCGCTCCGTTTCCAGGGTCCCTATCGTCATCCCAGTGGAATCTTTCGTTTTTGAGGTGTTTACGGCCCTGGATTTTTCCGGGGCGACAGGAAAGGTTAGACCTGCAGGGGTCTCTCCCGGGCCAACGCGGGGAGACGGAAGATCGGGATGAGTTTCCGCATCATCGACCATACCGCCGATATGGGCGTCGAGGCCCGGGGGGCGACCCTGGCCGACCTCTTCCGGCAGGGGGCCGCGGCCCTCCTCTCCCTCTGTGTGGAGAGTGCCGCCGTCACGCCCGCCGGCGAGAGGGCGATCCGCGTTGAAGGCGCGGATCCGACGGACCTGTGGATCAATTACCTCCGCGATATCCTCTATCTGCTCAACGGTGAAGGGTTCATCGTCCGGGAAGTGAGAGACATCGCCTTTTCCCGCACCGCCGCCGGGGCGGGTCCAGACGGCGAGGCCGGCGGTCCCCCGGGCCCGGCGGAGGCCTCCGCGTTATCCGCATCCCCGCCTGGGGAAGACGGCACGCCTCCGCATCGGCGGCGACCCGCGGCCTCCGGGTCAACGCCGGACGCGGCGTCGGTTTCGCCGGACGGGCCGACGGGAGGGGATGAGGGCGCGGGCTTGCTGCTCACCGCCCGGTGCCTGGGCGAGGCCTTCGATCCCCGGCGTCATCTCCTCGCCGAGGTCAAGGCCGTTACCTATCACCAGGCCGAGGTCAGGGAAACGCCAGACGGCTGGCGGGGGGTCTTCATCGTCGATGTGTGAACCCCGAATCCTTCTCCCGGCTTAGGCCAACATCCCGTCGTCCATGGGGATGCACGCCCCGGTCACATATGACGCCGCCGTCCTGTTCCCCGCGCCGTCTTGCCTCCCCCGGCGGGACGGGGACGGCGAGGTTCGCACAAGTCGCCGCGCCATGCGGCGCCTCCGGCCGGGGTGGCTCGGGAAGAGGCTCAGGCCGACTGCCGCCTCTTCTCCTGCCGCTCTTCCCGGGCCAGCCAGGCCTGGTACTCCGCCATCCGGGCCAGGGCCTTGACGGCCCGCTCCGGGGTCAGGAAGGTCACCCCCTTGTAGGGGCTTCCCGGCACGTCCGTGACCGTCTTGGTGTTTTCGTCCTCGAGCAGGATGACCCCCAGGATCGGTTTCCCGTATCTTTCCATCAGCTCGGCGCTCCTTTTATAAAAGGCCTCCTCTCCCCGGGCCTCCCGTTCCACCCCCAGGTTGACGAACGCTTCCGGATAGGTGGGATCGGCCGTCGCGACCGCCTTCGCCATGTTGCGGACGAAGTAGTTCCGGCCCACCGCTCCCAGATGAAGCACCGCGTCGCATTGGTCCCATTTGACCAGGGTTTCCAGAACCCGCAGGGGGATGGCCGGATCGAACTGGCCCACCAGATCCACCGGATTGGAACGACTCCAGTAGGGGGGCAAAAGCTTGTCGATCTCCGCGATGACCTCGGGGGTGAGGGGGGGCGCCTCCAGTCCCGATTCGATGCAGAGGTCCGAGGCCACCACCCCCCAGCCGCCGCCCAGGGTGAGCATGGCCACCCGTTTACCCTTCGGCAGGGGGAGGGAGGAAAAGGCCGCGGACAGATCGAGGAGGTCCATGGGCTGATCCGCGACCACCACGCCGGTCTGACGGCAGGCGGCGTTGAAGATCCTGATATTGGCCGCCAGGGCACCGGTATGGCTGGCGGCGGCGCGGTTGCCCGCGGTGGTGCGGCCGCCCTTCAGGACGATCACCGGTTTTTTCCTCGCCACCCGTCGGGCGGCGGTGAAGAAGCGCCGACCATCCTTGATGCTCTCGATATACAGGACCACGGTCTTGGTCAGCTCATCCACCTCGAAGCCGTTGAGATAGTCCTCGATGGTGATCATCGCCTCGTTACCCGAGCCGGAGAAGAGCCGGATGCCGATCCCCTCCCGTTCGGCAAAGGCCAAAAGCTGGGTGCCCAGATTTCCCGACTGGGCCACCAGTCCGATGGCGCCCGCCTTGGGCCATACGGGGGTCCCGGTGCAGTAGAACTTCTGGTGCGGGTTGAGGATGCCCATGGTGTTGGGTCCCAGGATCACCACACCGGAAGCGGCGGCTTCCCGGACCAACTCCCTTTCCATCTCCCGGCCTTCCGCGCCTACCTCGCTGAAGCCGGAGGAGATGAGGAGCATGTTCTTGATCCCCTTGGCCTTGAATTTAGGGATCAGGTCCCGCACCTGGGACGCCGGCAGCGTAACGATGGCGAGATCCACGGGGTCGGGGATGTGGGCCACGGAAGGATAGGTCTTGCGGCCGGCGATGTCCTGACCCTTGGCGTTGACCAGGTAGATCTCCCCCTCGTATCCGCCCGTGACCAGGTCGGTCATGAGCAGATGCCCCCATTTGCCGAGCTGGGCGGAGGCGCCAACGAAGGCCACGGACCGGGGATGGAAGATCCGATGGATATCCTCCACCTTTACCGGCGGACGCGGCTCATCGGCCGCCGGGCGTTCTCCCAGGACGATCAGGGCGTCCACGGCGCGCACCTTCCCCTGGGGGTCGATAAGCAGGGGATTGACGTCTATTTCGGCGATGTCCGTGGCGCTCAGACCCAGCCGGGACAATCCGAGGATGGCCGCGACGAGCCCGCGGCGGTCCGCCGGCGCCTCGCCGCGAAATGGACCCAGGAGTTTCCGGGAGTGCAATTCATCCAGCATGGCCTCGGCCTGGGCCTCGCTCACCGGCGCCACCCGGAAGACGACGTCGTCCAGGGCCTCCGTGAAGATGCCCCCCAGACCGAACATGACCACCGGACCGAACTGGGGATCGCGGAAAAGGCCGGCCACGAACTCCCGGCGACCCTCTACCATGGGTTGGACGAGGAAGCCCTCCAGGTCCGCCCCGGCGCCGTCCATGACTGCCTCCGCCGCCGCCCGCACCTCCTCTGGGTCCCGTAGTTTCAGGCGCACCAGGCCCCGCTCCGTCTTGTGGGTCAACCGGACGCCCAGTCCCTTGAGCGCCACGGGGTATCCGATCCTTCCCGCCGCCGCTATGGCCTCCTCCAGGGACGCCGCCGTTTCCTCCGCCACGACGGGAACGCCGTAGGCCTTCAGGACCTGTTTCGATTCCGCCTCCGTGAGGTTCGCTCTTCCCGCCGCCTTCGCCTTGTTGATGATCTCCGCCGCCGCTTCCATTGCCGCACCCATTTTCGCCTTTTCTCCTTAAACATCACTGTCCGCCGGTCTCCCGGCAAGGCCCGTCGCGCTTCCCGGCGCGGCGGGCCTTGTGCTTATCATACGTCAGGGCCAACTGCAAACCTCATCTAAATAACCTTCATGTTTATTGACTTTTTCCACCGATGGGGCTACGCTTTTCCCGTCGGCGCCGCTAACGACGACGCCCATGGCGGGGCGATGGCCAAGGCGCTGGGAGGTCCGCGTGAAAAGGCCAGGAAAACGGCGGGAAGGGAGAAGGACCATTGATGAGGCGAGGACTTTGAAAAACGCCGTTGCCGACTCCCGGTCGCAATTCCGGCGGCGGAATGAATACGGCGTTTTCCAGATGTTCTGGAAGCCGTCTCTGGTCGGGGCCACGGGAAGGCGGAGATGGTCAAGGGTCTCAAAGCCAGGTTTTTTCGACCCCTGGCGTTTCGGGGAAGGAAAGGAGATAGGGCTATGTTTGACGCATTGAGGAAAGCGGTTCTCTTTGGCGCCGGCCTTGCCGTAATGACCACGGAGAAGATGAGGGACTTTGCGGAAGAACTCGTAAGGAAGGGGGAAATATCGGAAAAAGAGGCCCGGGAAATCCTTGGGGAATGGATGGAAAGGTCGAAGTTGGCCCGCCGGGAGATGGAGGTGAAGACGGAGGCGATGGTTGACAAGGCGCTGCGCCGGATGAACCTGCCCACCCGTTCCGAATTGGAAGAACTCAAGGAACGGCTGGCCAAACTGGAACAGGCGAATTAGCCTGGGCGCCCGCCTGAACCTCCGGCGGCGATAGGGCCATGGGGGATGGCTTGACCGGCCCATTCCCACATGGATGGCGAGGAGGCCCCTCGCCCCTTCACCGGCCACCCGGCCGCAACATGTCGAGAGATAATAGATAACGATAACTTATGCGACTTCGCCGTCTGAGCGGCATCGCCCGCGCCTACCGCAATATCAACCGTTACTCCCAGATCCTGACGGTATTGTTCAAATACGGTTTTGACGGGATCGTTGACCGGTTGAATCTCGGTCGTTACATCGAGCGGGGGGCGCGCCTCCTGTCCCGCCGGCAGCGGAAGGAAGTCGAAACCCTGAGCAATTACGAACGGATTCGCCGAGTCTGCGAAGAGCTGGGGCCGACCTTCGTGAAGATGGGACAGGTCCTTTCCACCCGACCCGACTTGATCCCCATCGAACTGGTGGAAGAACTGGCCAAACTCCAGGACGAGGTGCCCCCCTTTCCCTTCGCCCAGGCGCGGGCCATCGTCGAGGAGGAACTCCAGGCCCCTCTGGAGGAGGTCTTCGCCGCCTTCGCGGAGCTTCCCCTAGCCGCCGCCTCCATCGCCCAGGTGCACCGGGCCCGGCTGATCACCGGCGAGGACGTGGCGGTCAAGATCCAGCGCCCGGGGGTCCCCAAGACCATCGGGGAGGACTTGGGCATCCTCTTCCAACTCGCCGGTCTGTTGGAGAGGCATATCGAGGAAGTCCGCCTCTATCGTCCCACGATGATCGTCGAGGAGTTTGCCCGGACGATCCGCAAGGAAATCAACTTCAACCTGGAGGCCTCCCATGCGGAACGCTTCGCCCGCCAGTTTCGGGGCAACCCCGCCATTTATGTCCCCCGGGTATTCCGCCATGCCTCGACGGAACGGCTCCTCACCATGGAGTACATCGAGGGAATCAAGATCAACGACATCGCGCTCCTGGAGGCCCGGGGCCATGATCGCGCCCTGCTGGCGGCCCGGGGCACGGAGCTTATCCTGGAACAGGTCTTTATCCACGGGTTTTTTCATGCCGATCCCCACCCGGCCAACATGTTCGTTCTCCCCGGCAACGTGATTGGCATCCTCGATTTCGGCATGATGGGCCATCTGGACGCCCGAGACCGGGAACACTTCACCGAGGTCATCCTGGCCTATGTCTCCCGGGATGTCCCCAGGATCACCGATGCCGTTCTGAAGATCGTGGAATTCCAGCAGGCCCCAAACCGAAGGCGCCTGGAGCGGGACATCGCCACTTTCGCCGATCTGCATCTCTATAAGCCCCTGAAGGAAGTCCGGATCGGCGAGATTCTGGAGGATCTGATCGAACTCGTCTCCCGGTATCGACTGCGCCTGCCCCCGGACATCTTCTTCATGATCAAGGCCATGACCCAGGTGGAAGGCATCGGCCTCCAGTTGGACCCGGATTTCGATATTACCGTGAAGGTGCGTCCCTTCATAAAGCGCCTTGTCGCGGAGCGCCTCCAGCCGAAACAGCTCCTCCTTCGGGTCTGCGATGCCACGACGGCGCTGTTGGGCCATCTCCGGGATCTCCCCGAGGGCATGGGGATCGCCCTGCGGCAGCTCCGGGAGGGCAAGCTGCAAATCGGCTTCGAGCACCGGGGCCTGGAACGTCTCGTCTCGGAGCTAAACCGGTCGTCCAACCGCCTGGCCTTCGCCCTGATCGTCGCGGCGCTCGTCGTGGGCTCATCCCTGCTCCTGGCCGCCGAGATCGGCCCCTCCATATTTGGCCTGTCCGTCATCGGCCTCCTGGGTTTCTCCCTGGCGGGCTTCCTCGGTCTGGCCCTGTTGTATTTCATCATCCGTTCCGGGGTGCTGTAGGAGGGGGACATGCCGGAACTTCCCGAGATAGAGACCCTGATCCGCCAGCTCGGAAACGTGCTCGCCGGGGAGCGTGTCCGGGCGGTGCGGATCTTCGACGAGAAGCTCGACCCCCTTCCCGATGCGATCGACCGCGGGGTCCGGGCGGTGCGGCGGGCCGGCAAGGGGGTGGAGATCGATCTCGGAGGCCCGGCGATCCACATTCATCTCCGGATGTCCGGGCGGCTTCACTGGCGGTCCCCGGGAGACATCATCCCGCCCCATGCCCGTTTCGGCATCGTCTTCGAAGCCGGGGAGGTCCTCTGCATCGATCCCCGCCGTTTCGCCACGCTGACCTGGCATTGGGCCCCCGCCGCCCTCCGGAAACAGACCGCGAACCTGCTGGCGGGACTGGACATCCCGGACATCCGGGCCCGGGCCCGCGGGCGACGCCTGCCCGTGAAGGCCTTTCTCCTGGACCAGCAGGCAATGCCGGGGATGGGGAATATCTATGCCTGCGAGATCCTGTTCGCCGCGGCCGTCAGTCCCTGGCGCCGCGCCGGCGAGGTGACCACCATCGAATGGGAACGGATTGCCGCCGCGGCGGCGAGGATCCTCAGGGAGGCGGTATATTGCCGGGGAACGAGCATCTCCGACTGGCGGGATCTCTTTGGTCGTCCCGGCGAATACCAGCGGCGGTTGCGGGTCTATGGCCGGGAAGGGAAGACCTGCTACCGCTGTCCGGCCCGCATCGAGCGTCGGAAGCTTGGCGGCCGGGGCACGTATTACTGTCCCGGCTGCCAGGGATGAGGGCGTCGCGGGAGCGTCCGCGCCGGATAGCCCTTCCGGGGCCTATCCCTTGCCCGGCCCCGGGGCCGGCCCCGCGTCGTCCTCGTCCCAAAATCCCTTTGACAGGGGTCCCCTTTCCTTTTATGCTGCCCGCGACGCCCCCGTCTGGGCGCCACCATGCATGGAGCCGCGGCGATGAAACCCGTTTTCTTCGAGAAGATCCCCGTCATTGCGCCCCTTCCGGCCATCTACCGCCGTCTTGGCTACCGGCGGCGCATCACCCGCCTGAACGCCGAAGGGCGTCGGGAAATAGAGCGCTATCTGGACGAGGCGCAAGACTTGATCGCCCCTAAGGGGACGGCGCTGCGGCTTCCCTGCCGGATCGAGCCGCCGGGACGGGTCGTTCTGGGCGAAACGACGGTCTTTGCCAGCCGGGATCTCGCCCGCTTCCTCAAGAACTCGGGCGAGGCGCTCCTCATGGGGGCCACCGGCGGCGCGGCCATTATGGAGGCGATCCAGGCCGAGATGGCGGGTGGCGACGCCACCCGGGGCGTGACCCTCGACGCCGCAGCCAGCGAGATCACCGACGCCGCCCTGGACTGGATCATGTCCTATTTCCGCCAGACCCTCCGACGGGAGGGTAAGACCCTCCTGACCGGCCGTTTTTCCCCGGGTTATGGCGACTTTGTCTTGGAAAATCAGCTTCTTGTCCACCGGTTACTCCCCATGGAACAGCTTGGGGTAACCCTCACCAAGACCTGTCTGATGGTCCCGGAGAAGTCGGTGACGGCCCTGACAGGCATCGTCTCCCTTTGACCTCGCTTCGGCGCGAGCAGGCCCTTGTGGTTGTCGGCGGGGACGAAGGGAAGGCCTATCTCTCCAGGCCTCCCGACCCTCCGCCGTCACCTCTGGATTTTTATTGCCTTTTTACGCCAGCGTGCTATAAGCGAGAGCTTTGAATAACCGCCATTTTTGTCATTTCGACCGAAGGGAGAAATCTATGTCCCGAATGTAGTGAGGGATCTTAGGATTTCTCGTCGCTCGCGCTCCTTCGAAATGACATGTAGGCTCGCGCTCCTATAAATGACATTTTTCAAAGGTCTCTAAGCGCGGGGGACGGCCGGCCCCGGCCGGCGAGGCATGATCACATCGTTTGGGGGAGGAAAGGCATTTGAATAAAAAAGGAATCGCGGCCCTTCTGAAAAAGAGGATCTTGATCCTGGACGGCGCCACGGGGACGGAGCTGCAGAAGCGCGGGATGCCCGGCGGCGTCTGCCCCGAGGCCTGGTGCGCCCAGCGCCCCCATCTCCTCCGGGAGGTCCAGCGGGCCTACCGGGAAGCGGGGGCGGATGTCATCTACACCTGCACCTTCGGGGCCAACGGCCCTAAACTGGGGGAATACGGGATTGACGACGTGCGGGGCGTCAACGAAAGGATGGCCCTGCTGGCCAGGGAGGCCGCGGGACCGGGGGGCCTTGTCGCTGGCGACATAGGGCCCACGGGACGCTTCGTCGAACCGTTCGGAGAGCTTCCCTTCGAAGCGGCCGTGACGGTCTTTAAGGAGCAGGTGGCGGGACTCCTCGCCGGCGGGGTGGATCTCTTCGTCATCGAGACCATGATGGACATCCAGGAGGCCCGGGCGGCCCTGCTGGCGGTCAAGGAATCCAGCGATCTTTTCACGATCGTCACCATGACTTACGAGGCCGGCGGCCGGACCCTCAACGGGACCGATCCCGTCACGGCCCTCATTACCCTCCAGAGTCTCGGCGCCGACGCCGTCGGTTGCAACTGCTCCGTCGGGCCGGCGGAGATGCGGGACTGGATCGCCGCCATGAAGCCTTACGCCACCGTGCCGCTGGCGGCGAAGCCCAATGCCGGCCTGCCCCGACTGGCGGGTGGGCGGACCCACTTCGATATGGGGGCGGAGGAATTCGGTTCCTGGGGGGAGGCCTTCCATAGGGCCGGCGTCAACCTTCTGGGGGGCTGCTGCGGTACGACGCCGGAGCATATCGCCGCCATCCGGGCCGCCACGGCGTCGTCGTCGCCGGAACCGCCCCGGCGCCGCTCCCTGGCGGCGGTCAGCTCCGCCCGGACCCATCGCCTGTTGGAGCGGAACCGGCCGCTGTTTATCATCGGCGAGCGGCTCAATCCCACCGGAAAGAAGCAACTCCAGCAGGAACTGCGGGAGGGAAAGATGTCCCTGGTCCGCCGCTTGGCCCGGGAGCAGGAATGGCAGGGGGCCGACCTCCTGGACGTAAACGTGGGCGTGCCGGGCATCGACGAGCCCCCGACCATGCGGGAGACGATCCGGGCCGTCACGGCCGCCTCCTCCCTGCCCCTGGTCATCGACTCGCCGAAGGTGGCGACCATCGAGGCGGCCTTGCGCCTCTATCCGGGGCGGGCCCTGATCAACTCCATCTCGGGGGAGCTGGAAAAGGTGGAAAAACTCCTCCCCCTGGCAGCGAAATACGGGGCGATGTTCATCCTCCTGCCCCTCACGGACGGGGAGATCCCCGCCACCGCCGCCGGGCGCGCCGCCGTCGTCCGGGAGGTCTTTCTGGCCGCCCGGCGCCATGGCTTTACCAAGGAGGACATCGTGGTGGACGGCCTGGTCATGACCGTGGCGGCCAACCAGGAGGCCCCTGCCGAGACCCTGAAGACGGTGTCCTGGGCGTCCCGCACCTTTGGTTGCCGGACGGTCCTGGGGGTCTCCAACGTCTCCTTCGGACTGCCGGAGCGGAAGTGGCTCAACGCCGCCATGCTGGGCCTGGCCCAGGGGGCGGGTCTCTCAATGGCCATCGTCAATCCCGCCGGTCCGGAGTTGCAGGCCGTAATGAAGGCCGCCGACGTCCTCCTGGGCCGGGACCGCCAGGCGGCCCGTTACATCGCGGCGTTTTCCGGGGCCGGCCCGGAGGGGAAGCCGCCGGAACAGGAACCCTCGAAGGAACCCTCGCCGGAGGAACGGGTATATCAAGCCATCCTGGAGGGGAATCGGGAGGACATCGTCGCCGTGATCGAGGCCGCCCTGGACGGCGTCGCCGCGGGAGAACTGGTGGACAAGCGGATGATCCCCGCCATCATGAGAGTGGGGGAACTCTACGAGAGGCAGACCTACTTCCTCCCGCAACTCATGGCCAGCGCCGAGGCGATGAAGCGCGGACTGGCCCGTCTGGCGCCCCTACTGGCGGCGTCCGCGACGAATGCCGCGGGAAAGGGCCGGATCGTCCTGGCCACGGTGCGGGGGGACATCCACGACATCGGGAAGAATATCGTGGCGCTCATGCTGAGAAACCACGGCTACGAGGTCATCGACCTGGGCAAGGACGTGACGACGGCGGCGATACTGACGGCGATTAAGGAACATCGTCCCCGGGCGGCGGGCCTGTCGGCCCTCATGACCACCACCATGACGGCCATGGGGGACGTCATCGCCGCCGCCCGCCGGGAGGGCCTCGCCGTGCCGTTCATCCTGGGCGGGGCCGTGGTCACCGCCGCGTATGCGGAATCTCTCGGCGCCGCCTATGCCCGGGACAGCGTCGAGGCGGTGCGGGTGATCGGCGGGCTCTTGGAAAATGAAACCTTCACGACGGCGCCCGATAAAAAGGGGGATGAAAATTCATGATTTCCCATGGATCTTTCCGCTGGCAATTATTGCCATGAGACCTTTGAAAAATGTCATTTCGAGGAGCGTAAGCGACGAGAAATCCTAAGCATGGCAGTTTGTTAAAGATTTCTCCCTTCCGTCGAAATGACAAGAAAGGTGTAATGATACAAGCGCATAGGATCACATCTTCAGGTGAGGGATAGGCCGCTAACGGCGGAGGCCTTTGAAAAACCTCCGCCCATGGCCCAGGGTAAATTTGTTCTCAATGTAAGTAGTTGATCTTGAATGAGCTACAAAAACTGAGGCACGTCCTGTTTTCAGCCACTTAGAGATAGAACAAATTTACCCTGGGCCATGCCCTGTCGGGCTTGACCCGGCGTCCAGAAGATCCTTGAAAACCCAGGATTCCCGCTTTCGCGGGAATGACGAAAGGGGTTGCTGGACTCCCATTTTCCCGGGAAGGACCAGGGGGAGGACAAAAACGGGGTTTTGCAAGGCTCTCGGATAGACAGAGGCGCCGGATGTTTTATCGACGACGATGCGCCGTCAGAAAACTAAACAGGAAGGAGTCGTTTACCGTAATGAACGTCGCCCGGATGAAGGACCGACTGATCGAGATCATCATCGCCAAATCCTTTCAGTACCGCGATAATCCGCCCTTTACCCTCGCCTCGGGGAAGACGAGCAGCTACTACTTCAACTGCAAGCCCACGACCCTAGATCCCGAGGGGATGAACCTCATCGGGGGGATTCTTTTCCGGATGTTGGCCGACGCCGAGGTCGCCGCCGCGGGCGGTCTCACCCTGGGGGCCGACGCCCTGGCCAACGCCCTAGCGGTGATCTCCTACCAGCAGGGAAGGCCCATCAAGGCCTTTATCGTCCGCAAGGACGTGAAGGACCACGGGACAAAAAGCGCCCTGGAAGGGGAGGTGAAAGCCGGCGAGCGGGTGGCGGTGCTGGATGACGTCATCACCACCGGCGGATCGACGATTACCGCCATCGAGCGGGTCCGGGCGGCGGGACTGATCGTCGACCGGGTCATCGCCCTGATCGACCGGGAAGAGGGGGGAAGGGAAAATATCCTGGCCTACGTCCCCCGGGTGGAATCCGTGGTTACCCGCTCGGAGATAATGCGGGTTTACGAAAAAAACAGCTTGCCAAAGCGGCCGGTGCCGCGGTAAAGGCCCCGCCGATACCGCGGTCTTACAGAGGAGAGATGTTCGTGAAACGCCTTTTGTGTTCCATCGTTTTAGCGGCGCTGCTGGTCCTGCTCACGGGGGGAGAGATCCATTCCATTCCCGATCAGGCCGTGCCGGTGGCCAAATACCGTTCACCCCGCCTGGTCAACGGCGTGCCGGAGGGATGGCGGCTCATGAGACACAGCGGCAAGCCGAACATCGACCTGATCCGGGAAGGCGACGCCTATTACATCAAGCTCAAGAGCGACCCCCGCTCCGGTTTCGGCATCGAGAGGCAGGTGCGGGTCGATCTCAAGGAGTATCCATATCTGAATTGGACCTGGCGGGCCAACCGGCTCCCCCGGGGGGGCGATGTCCGCGGATCCGCCACGGATGACCAGGTGTTGCAGATCTACGTGGTCCTGCCGGCCGTGGGCTTCCCGCAAACGATCAACACCCCGATCCTCACCTACATCTGGGACAACGAGGCCCCGAAGGGTCTGTCCGTCCGCAGTCCCAAGCCCCTGCTGCGAAAGATCCGCTATCTGGTCCTGCGTAACAAGACCGACCATCTGGGAAGCTGGTACACGGAAAAGCGCAACGTTTACGAGGATTATAAACGAATTTTCCCGGACGTCCACGGCGGGGAGCCCCTGGGGGCCACCCACGGCGTCCGGTTTTACATCAACTCACAGAACACGAGAAGTTACGCCGAAGGCTGCATCGGGGAGATGTACTTCAGCAAAAACTGACCCCGACGCCTCCGGTCGTCCCCGCCGGCTGGCGGGCCGGCCCGACGCCTCCGGTCGTCTCCCCTGACGGCCCCCCGGCGAGAGGCGGAGGCGATCTCTCCCTTCGGTCGAAATGACAAGAAAAGTGACGGCCCCCGGCTGGTGGGCCGGTCCCCCGGCGCGAGGCAATGTCATTTCGGGGAGCGCGAGCGACGAGAAATCCTAATCATGGCAGTTTGTTAAAGATTTCTCCCTTCGGTCGAAATGACAAGAAAGTAGAAATGACAAGAAAAGTTACGGCCCCCCGGCCGTCCGTCCGGCTCCCCGGCGCGAGGCGGAGGTTGCGGAATTGCATCCGGCAACAAAGAAACGAATCGTTCCGATCATCGGGGCGCTCGTCGCCTTGGCCGTCGTCGCCGTCGTCTTCCTGGGCCTCCAGGTCTTTCGGCAGGTGCGGGGCCTGGAGGCGCACCGGCCAACCATCGAGGCCTTCGCCCGTCAGGCCCTGGGGCGAGACCTGTGCTATGAATCCGCCCGCCTCTCCTTCCGTCCCGGACCGTCCTTTACCTTCGCCGGCGTCGAAATCGCCGAAAAGGACCGCCCCGAACCCTTCGCCACGGCCAGGGAGATCGCCTTTGGCATCGCCGTGTGGCCCTATATCCTGGAAAAGAGGCTCGTGATCCGGGAAATCCGCCTGGATGCCCCCCGGGTGCGGATTGTCCTGGATCGGGAGGGGAGGTGGAACATCGCCGACCTCTTTGCCGCCGATCATGACCCGACCTTGACGGTGGGGGGGATAACCGTGACCGGGGGTGAAATCGCCTTCGTCGATGCGCCGCGGCAGGAGGATGGTCCGGTCTTCACGGGGGTGAATTTTCATCTGGAGCGCTGGGAACGGGGCGTCGTCACCGCCTTTTCCCTCGCCGGGACGCTGGCGGGAAAGGATGGGGGCGGCAGCCTGTCCCTGTCGGGAAAGGCGCGGTTGGCGAAGAAAACGGAGGACCTAAGGGAGAGTGTCCTGATCGGCGCTAAGTTGCGGACGGATAAACTCGCCCTGGCCGGCCCCTGGCCGTGGCTTCGTCGCTGGGTCCCCTTCCGGAGGCTTGACGGCCTCCTGACCGCCAGACTGGCCCTGGCCGGCGCGAGGGAGGATTTCACCGTTTCCGGCGCCCTGGAAATAACCGGGCTGGAGCTGGCCTATCCCGCCGTTTTCCCCGAAACCCTCAAGGTGGCCGGGCTGCGCCTGACCGGCGATTGGCGCCGGGGAGACGACGCGGTGGTTTTAAGTCGGGCGGAAGCCGTTCTGGATGACCTCAAGGTGCGGGGAGGGATGACGATCCAGGGTCTGCGCTCCCCGGATCCTCTTGTGGAGGTCACGGCCGCCGTGACGGCTTTCGATTTGGAACGGCATGGACAATGGATCCCCCATGGGATCGTTCCCGCCGCCACCGGGGACTTTGTCCGCAAGCATATCCGGGCGGGGGTATTTCATGTGGAGACGGGCGTCCTCAAGGGACGGATAAGCGAGATGAAGACGTGGGGGGCCGCTAACCGGACCAGCATCCTCATGGTCAGGGCGAAGGCGACGAAGGGCCGTCTGGATTTCGGGGAAAAGACGCCCGCTCTCCGCGGGATCGCCGGAGAACTCGTTATGACGGAACGGGAACTCATCCTCCAGGACATGTCGGGATATTTCGGCGCCGCCCCCTTTAGCCTCTCCGGAAGGATCGAGAATTACGCCCTGTCCGCGCCGGCGACCTATCCCTTCGCCGCTGTCATCCAACCCACCCCCCGGGAGCTGGCCTGGCTTTTTGGGAACGAGGCGGTGGGAAAGACCTCCTTCGCCGGTCCCACGACGCTGAAGCTCCTGGGCCGGGGACCGGCGGCGGCGTATGAAGTGACCGGGGATTGGGAGCTGGGGCCGGCCCGCTACGGCTACGGGGACTGGTTCGCCAAACCGGTCGGACGAGCCAATTCGGCCCATTTCCAGGTAAAAATCACCGCCCGGGGTATGGCGGTCGCCCCTTGCCGCTTTTCCCTCCCTCCCCTCGAGATCGAGGCCGAGGCCTTCTACCCCTTTGCTGGCGCCCCTCGGAGCGCCTGGTTCGCCGCCCGGTCCAACCGTGTGACCTTGTCGGAACTGAAGCCCCTGTCCCCCTTTTTGACCAGATACGAGGCCGCCGGTTCCGCCCAGGGGCAGATCCGCTTCGAGGGGAAAAACGTCAAGTCGCCCGGCGGTCCCTGGCAGGGCGTCATATCCCTGCGCGAGGGGGCGTTCAAGCCATCGGGGCACCTCCGGCGGGTTCGGGATCTCGCCGGGGTCATCCAATGGGAAGGGGATGTCCTTACCGCCTCCCGCCTCGCGGGGAGATACGGCCAGACGGCCTTTACGCTCTCCGGGACGCGAAAGGGATCGCCCCGGCCCGTCTATCGGGGAGCGGTGGCGATCCCCGCCCCGCGGAGGGAGGATTTGGGGGCGGGCTCGCTTCCCGCCATCCTCCCGATCCGGGATTTGCAGGCCCGCGTCGCCTACGAGCAGGATGCACTGAGCATTGCCGACCTTACCTTCCGTCTGGGGGAAGGTAGCGTGGCCGCCGCGGGAGAGACTCGTTTCGCCGCCGCCGGCCCGGTGCGTCACCGCTACCGGGTGCGCTTCGAGGGCGTGGCTGTGGCGGATCTCTTCAGGGAAGGGGATAAGGGGCGGCCCATCACCGGGACCGCTTCCGGCCGGGGGGAGTTGACGGCCGCCGGCGGCAACGAAGAGGAGCTGCTCAGATCGTTGGCGGGGAACCTCGGTTTGCGTCTCGAAAGGGGGACCATCGATAGATTCCCGGCGCTGGCCAAGATCCTCTCCCTCCTCAACGTCTCCCAGCTCCTCCGGGGCCGTCTTCCGGATCTCACGGCGGAAGGGATGCCCTACCGGAGCATCGCCGCCACGCTGGCCATCGAAAACGGCGTGGTCAGCACCAAGGATTTCCATCTGGACAGCGACGCCATGAACATGGCGGGCACGGGCAAGGCGGACCTCGTAAGGCGCGTCATCGATGCCGTCGTCGGGATCCAGCCGTTGCAGACGGTCGATAAGGCGATCAGCCGGATTCCCATCGCCGGATGGATACTTGCCGACGATGACCGGCGCTTCCTGACCGTATATTTCGAGGCCAAGGGACCGCTGGACGACCCCGCCGTTCGGATCGTGCCCCTCCGGGGGTTGTCGGAGGAGACCTTCAATTTATTCAAGCGGGTCTTGAAACTCCCGAAGAGACTCATCGACGAAACGGGCGAACTGGTTCGTTAGCGATCGCCGCCAGTCCGGCGCAGGCGGTTTACGGCCAGATGAGCCTGCCGCAGCGGCTCGGGAAGGCGATAACCGCGGCAGCAGCTCAGGACGATATCCCGGGCCCCGGAGATACCGATCCGGTGGCCCGGCGAGACGAAGACCGGCCGCACCCGTCGCTTGGTCCGCAAAACCACGCCGACGATCCGCTCCTTGTGGACGAGGGGCTCATCATCCCCCGCTTCCAGGCCGGGCGTCCGATAGTCGCCCACCAGCCGGGACTTGGCGCAACCAATGGACGGCCTATCGAGCCACAGCCCCAGGTGGCAGGCCAGCCCGAAGCCCCGGGGATGGGCGATGCCATGACCGTCGAACATGACCGCATCCGGGACGATGGACAGCTTTTCCAGAGCCTCCAGGAGGATCGGTCCCTCCCGAAAGCTGAGCAGGCCCGGCACATAGGGGAAGCGTACCCGGCGCATCGCCTGGGTCTCTTCCCGGACCGTCAGGTCGGGATAGGAGAGCAGGACTGCCACGGCAAAAAACAGATCGCTGTGACGGTCATAGGAGACGTCGGCCCCCGCGATGTGACTTATCCCTAGCGCCGGAGACGGATCGGCCAGGATAAGCCGTGAGCGGAGGTCGTTTTGCAGGGGCACGGCATCTTCCCGGGGGATGTCCCAGGAATGCAGCGGCCTTGTCTTCAAGGCAGGAGTTCCCGGGCCCGGGCGATATCCCGTTCGATCTGGGCAATCAGCGGGGCGGGCCCGCTGAACTTGATCTCCTCCCGCAATTTTTCCCAAAATAGCGCCTCCAGGGTCTGACCGTAGATGTCTTCGTTGAAATCAAGGAGGTGAACTTCCACGGACAGACATTCATCGGCAAAGGTGGGATTCATGCCGATATTGAGGACGCCGCGGTAGGTCCGACCGGCCAGTTTGGCCAGGGCCGCATAGACGCCCCGGGCGGGTAGGAGGGCCTTTTCCGGTTGGATATTGGCCGTGGGGAAGCCCAGGGACGCCCCCCGGCGATGCCCGACGACAACGCGGCCCGCCAGATTGTAGGGCCGGCCCAGGCAGGCCGCCGCCTTCTTGACGTCGCCGGCCAGGATGGCGTTGCGCACCAGGGTGCTGCTGATGATGTCCCCGTTGCCGGTGAAGGCGTTCATCACCTCCACGGCGAAACCCAACCGCTCCCCCCAGGCGACGAGAAAGGCCTCGTTGCCCTCCTTTCCCCGGCCGAAGGTATAATCGTGGCCGATGAAGATCTTCCTGATCCTCAATCTTTCCCAGAGGAGGTCGCGGACGAACTCCTGGGCCGTAATCCGCGAATATTCCAGGGAAAAGGGGATGATGAGCAGGCCGTCCACCCCCTGGGCGGCGATGAGTTCGATCTTCTCCTCCAGGGTGGCGATCAGATAGAAGGGACGGCGTTCGGGATGCAGGACCATTTTCGGGTGGGGTTCGAAGGTTATGGCCACCGCCGCGGCGCCGGCGTCGTGGGCCTGACGGACCAGATTGTCAAACAGGAATTGGTGCCCGCGGTGGACCCCGTCGAAGTTGCCGATGGTCACAAAGGAGCCTTTGAACTCCTCCGGGATGTCTTCAAGGCGCCGGATGGTTATCATAGGGCGTTACCATAACATGAATCCTTTTATTTTCAAGATCAATCTTGACGACCCCACAATGCCTCGGAATTCCTGTAACCATCTAAAATAAATAAGTATATGTTGATTTTACCCGGGAAATCTTTTCTGTTGACATGGCTTCGAGCTTGGGGCATAAGCCGAACCGCCTTGGGTGCCCGGGCGGCAATGATCCGAGAGACCTTGGCAAATCCCCCTCTCCTGTCGCCCCAACAGAATTCGGCGTCCGGAACGTCTTGAAAACGCTGCCTCCCGGCTTCCGTCGGCATGACGGCGTCAGGCTTGGGCGGCGTTTCTCGGAGGTCTCTCCGGACCCTTGACGTGGCGCGGATCCACGGTAAATTTGTTCTATCTCTAAGTGTCTGAAAACAGGACGTGCCTCAGTTTTTGTAGATCATTCAAGATCAACTACTTACATTGAGAAAAAATTTACCCTGGGCGCGGATCGTTCGCGGATTGAAAGCTTGGCAATTTGTGGTATGATGACCGCATGAAAGCGACCACCTCCATAGTCCCCCGGGAGCGCCAGCGGAAGCAACCCCGCTGCCTATCCTGCGGCGCCACCGAAAATATGGGCCGACGTCGCTACTGCTCCCTGGAATGCCGGCAGAGGCTGCGCCTGCGCCTCGACGCCCGGACCGGCCTCGTCGAGGCGCTGAACACCCGCTGCGCCACCTTCTCTTTTTCCGAAAGTCTGATCATGATGGATATCCTCCCCTACGGCACTTCCGAAATTTTCAGCTTTCTCTATCCCCGCACCCCCGGCGGCAAGCCCGGTGAAGACTTCAGCCGCATGGCCGACATCCTGGGGGAACGGTGGTGGGCGGAAAAAAGGCGCACCAACAAGCGTTTCCTCGCCTCGCAGCATGTCCTGTCCCAGGCGGTGCGGAACTACAAGCCCATCACCTCGGTCAAGCCCATCATCACCACCGTTTCCTCGGTCAAGAGGACATCGCTCCTCATCCTGAATCTCGCCCAGGCCGATCTGTTCTCCCCGGCGCTCAAGCGGCTCGTCAAGACCTCGTTCCGCCAGCAGGCCAAGCTCCATCATCCCGACGTCGGCGGCGATGCCGAGATCTTCCGTAAGCTCCATCAGGCCTACGAGGAGATGATCGCCTGGGCGGAGAACCCCACCTTCGTCCGGCGGCGCGGATTTCCCGACAAGTGGTTCTATGACGGCGACAAGAAGAAGTGGGTCCAACCGCTGCCGGGATAGGAAAGGGCGGACCGCTTCCTTCCGGAGACGCGACCGGCGGGGTTGGGCAATCCGACGCGGTGGTCCTTCTCCCATGGCGAGAGAGACTTATGAACGATGAAAAGCATCGCGCCCCGGCGCGCCCCGCCTTCTGGAACAACAGCAAGCGCTACTACGACCTGAAGAGTTACTGGCGGAATCGCTTCGGATGCAAGGTTTACAAGCTCCCCATCGACGCCGGCTTCACCTGCCCCAATCGGGACGGCCGCATCGCCGTGGGGGGGTGCGCCTACTGCGACGGTCGCGGCTCCAAGCTTCGTCAGGCCGGCCCCCTGCCCTCGGTGACCGCCCAGATCGAAAAGGGCAAGGCCTATTACACCCTGCACCGCCGGGCAGCAAAATTCATCGCCTATTTCCAGACCTTTACCAATACCTACGATGTCCTGGAGGCGCTGCGGCGGCGCTACGACGAGGCCCTCGCCCAGCCCGACGTGATCGGCCTGTCCGTCGGCACCCGTCCCGATTGCGTCCCCGATCCCGTCCTCGACCTCCTGGAAGGCTATGCCGGGCAGGCCCATATCTGGTTGGAACTCGGTCTCCAGTCCATCCACGACCGGACCCTCGTCAACCTCAACCGGGGCCACGACGCCCGGACCTTTCTGGATGCCGTGGCGCGCGCCCAGGGCCGGGGGATTCATATTTGCGTTCATATCATCGTCGGGCTTCCCGGAGAAACCCGGGGGGACATCCTGGCCACGGCCCGCGCCCTGGCCGATCTGCCCATTCAGGGCGTCAAGATCCACTCTCTCCTGGCGCTCCGGGGCACCCCCCTGGGCCGTCGTTACGAAAGCGGCGAGGTGTCCCTCATGAGCAAGGAGGAATATGTCGCCACCGTCTGCGACATCCTGGAAATCCTGCCGTCCGAAATGGTAATCCAGCGCCTTACCGCCGATGGCTACAAGGACATCTTCCTCGGTCCGTCCTGGGCGGTAAACAAAATGGCCGTCCTCAACGGTATCGACTGGGAACTCAAACGCCGCCGGAGCTGGCAGGGCAGCAAGCGGGATCGCCGCCTCTGAGCGGGTCCGAACGCCTTGAAAACACGAATATCCCGATAGTTTAACCGCCGATTCTCAGTAATGGTAGGTAAGCGAAACCCCGCCGCCTAGGCGGCTCACGCTGGGCGTGAAGGAAACGGGGTACGGCCGTTTATGGTAGGCAAGGACAGCGACGGCGGTAAAGTAACCGATGGCGGCGCCCAAAAAGCCGTCCGACGCCCAGTGTTCATTGTCGTTGAGCCGGGCCAGCCCCACCAGCGAGGCCAGGCTGTAAGCCGCCGCCGTCACGCAGGGATTGTCCGTTTCGGCGGCGATGACCTTCGCCAGGGAAAAGGCCGTGCTGGTATGCAGCGAAGGGAAAGACATATTGTCCGTCGAGAATTCTGGCCCCCGCCATTTGTCGTAGCCCTCCCCGGTATCCGGACGGGACCGGTGGGTGGCGAATTTCAGGACGGAGGTGAAGGCCCCGGCCAGGACCGTGCTCTCCATCCCCAACAGGCCGATTCGGCGCGCCTTTTCATTCTCCCGGCTCTCCCCGTAGAGGTAAACGAGCCCCATGGCCGGCACGGCAAACAACGGTTTGCCGAGGGGGGAGATCGCCTTGGCGACATTGTTGGAGGCGTCGCCCCTCTTGTCCTGAAACCACTCCTGGATATCCCGATCGTAGGCATAAAACCCCGCCGCCGCGGCGACAACCAGGGAGGCGGTTAGCCAGTCCTTCCCATCCCATCGCGCCGGAGCGCCGAGGATCTTGCCCGTATCGCGGAGATAACCTTTCAGATAATCGCGATCCCATGCCATCCTCTTAGGGTCGGCGTCCCCGGCGGGGAGAACGGCCGCCCGGCGGGGAGTCGGGGCCGCGCCGTCGGCCGTCTCCGCGGCGACGCCGACGCAGGGGAAAAAAGAAAGGAGGGCCAGCCATGCCATGGAGACGGCAAAAAACCATCTCGGCCCGGCGCGGTTATCGTTTCGGAACCTGGGGATGCGGACCGGGCCGACGATCATTTAGATGCCGCCCCGCCTCCGGGAAGCCACTTCCGGGAAATCCTCTCGAAGGTCCCGTCCCGCTTCATATCTTCGAGACTCCGGCGCCAGCCGTTGACGATCTCATCCGAGGTATTTCTCGAAAAGGCGATGTAGAACTCGTATGCCTTTATGGGATAGGCGGGAAAGACATCCTCCATGCCGACGCCCGCTTCCCGCAGGATGGCCGGGGCCGTAATATCGGTAAAGGCGCAGAGATCGAGCTTGCCGTCCGCAAGGCCCCTTGCATTCTCGATGGGGTCTTTCGTGCTCTTTAGGTTCTTGAAGCCCAGCCCCAGGAGAAACTCCTTCGAGAACCAGCCGTCCACCACGCCGATCCCGCCCACTTTCCTCGCGTCTTCCAGATTGACGATGGCGATCCCGGAACCCCTTTTCGCATACAGGACATCCCGATAGCTTCCGATCGGCCCCACCCACTTAAAGAGCATTTCCCGCTTGTCGGTGCGCGTCGTGCTGAAGAGAACGACATTCCGTTCCTGGAGCGCCAGTCGATAGGCGTCGTCCCAGGCCATCATCCGGATGTTGTCCGGTTGGTTCTGGCGGTGGAGAAGCTCCTGGACAACCTCCGTGGCAAAGCCGGTTATCTTGCCGTCTTTCATGAACGTAATGGGAGGATAGTTTTCCGTCACGAGTTTCAACGTGGGGGCTCTTTGCGCCCCTCCACACCCCAGGACGAGGCACAACGCCCCCAGACAGGCCAGGGTCAACAGATGTTTGACGATTTTCACTTTTTATCCTTTCGAGAACTTTGAAAAAAGCCGTTTCCGACCCCCTGCCGTCGTTTCGGCGGGGGACAAATGCCGTGCTTCCAAGATGGCCTGGAGGCCGGTTTTGGTAGGGGCCTCGGGAAAGCGCGGATTTTCAAGGCGCCCCTTTCCTGTTTGGCAAACCCGGGTTTACTTGAGCCAGGCCGGCAACTGTTCGAGATCCTTGCCCTTGTAATTGCATGCCACCCCGCAGGTCTTGCAGGGGCTTTTGAGCGCCGGCAGCGGGGGCTCCCCCTTGATCTTCCCCTCGATGAACTTGAGACACTTCTTGACCTTGGCGTCCGATCCTTCCACCGCCAGGGTCACGGCGCCTTCCGCGCCGCCCCAGCCGCCGGAGGCGAAGTGGACGGCGCGGATGTCGAAGAGGGTCTCGACGGCGTCCACTTCCGTGAAGACCATGCCATCGGCCACGCAGGCCATCCCCACCCCGGCGCCGATAGTCTTGCCGAAACCCATCGTGCCTCCGAACTGCGCCGCCGCCTCCACGGAGGGGATCATCTTTTCCAACCCGATGGGGTAGATGATCGCCAGCCCCCGGGCCTTCATGGCCATATAAAACTGCCCCATCGTCCCCCCGTTGGGATTGGCCATGCAGACGCCCACATTGCCGTACCCGTCCAGGGCATTGCCCCCCTTCAGGAGGATGTCGCCGGGTCCGAGCTGGTCCAGGACCGATCCCGGCTCCGCCTCCACAACCTCGCCTTTGTGGAAGATCGCCGGCCTGGTTCGCTCGGCGGGGCCCAAAACGCACAGCACCCCCTTGATGACCTGACCCGCCACATAACCCTCTTTCTTGATGGGTTTTCCCAGTAATTCCTCGAGAATATAGGCGTTCGTGGAACCTCTGCCCACAAGGAGGTAGCCGTTCCGCCGGGCGTTTTGAATCTCCGGAAGGGCCGCCACGCCTTTTCCGATCAGCCGCTTGGATTCCGCCGGGGTCAAGGTAAACATTGCCTCCATAGCTCCTGCTCCTTTCTTCAATCGTTTCTTGGGACGTCCCGATCGCTGGCCGGATAAAACGAAGTCAATCTAACCTATTCAGGCGTCCTTGGCAAATAAAATCTGAGACCTTCGACGATCCGAGACCTTTGCAAAACCCCGTGGCGTCCTCCCCATGGTCCCTCCCGGGAAAGTGGGGATCCAGTGTCTTCGGCTGTTTTCTGGATGTCGGGTCAAGCCCGACAGGGCGTGGGCGGCGGTTTTAAAAAGATCTCGATCCACGCCTTCCCGCCTTCCCGCCTTCCCGCCGTCCCGGCAAAAGCCAGGGACGGGACACCCTGGAGACGCCGTTCCCCGGCTTCCGCCGGCATGGCGTCAGGGGGTCGTCGGGGGCATTGTTCAAGGGTCTCGCCAGGCGCGCCGACAGATGCCGGCGAGGGAGATTCCGCCTGCTCCGAGGGATGCCGGCAAAGGGACAGAATGCCTCGGCCTCGATCCGCGTCGGCCCGCGCCCGGGGGTTGTTCAGGGGGCGGTTTTCCTTGACACGTCGCGCTCCCATGTTTATATTTTCGCCGAATACAGGCCAACAATTAGAGCCAACAATTAGAAAGGTGATGAGGAAATGAAGAGGATTTTGCTGTTTGTCGCAACGAACATAGCCATCATCCTGGTTTTGAGCATTGTCCTGAACCTCCTGGGCGTGGACAGGATCATCGACGGAAGCGGCCTCAACTTGACCAGTCTCCTGATTTTCGCTTCCGTTTTCGGTTTCGGCGGCTCGTTCGTCTCCCTGGCCATGTCCAAATGGTCGGCGAAAAGGCTCACCGGCGCCCAGGTGATCGAATCGCCCCGGAACGAAATGGAGGCCTGGCTGCTCAACACGGTCAAACGACAGGCCGCCGCCGCCGGCATCGGCATGCCGGAAGTGGCCGTTTACGACGCCCCGGACGCCAATGCCTTCGCCACGGGCATGAACAGGAATTCCTCCCTGGTGGCGGTGAGCACGGGCCTGCTGCGCATCATGCCCCGGGGGGAAGTGGAGGCGGTCCTGGGTCACGAGATCAGCCATGTGGCCAACGGTGACATGGTGACCCTGACCTTGATCCAGGGGGTCGTCAACACCTTCGTCATCTTCATCTCCCGGGTGGTCGGCTATTTCGTCGATCGCGTCGTCTTCAAATCGGAGGATGAGGGGCCCGGTCCGGCCTATATGATTACCACCATTATAGCCCAGTTGGTATTCGGCGTCCTGGCGAGCGTCATCGTGATGTGGTTCAGCCGCCAGCGGGAATTCCGGGCCGATGCCGGGAGCGCCGCCCTTGAAGGCCGGGGGAAGATGATCGCCGCCCTCCGCAGCCTCCAGAAGACCGCCGAGCAGCCCCATCTGCCCAATCAGATGGCGGCGTTCGGGATCGCCGGCGGGACCTCAGGATTCATGAAGCTCTTCATGACCCATCCCCCTCTGGAAGAACGTATCGCCGCCCTGGAGGCGATGGGATAACAAGCTGTTCAGGCCGATCCGAAGCGAGGGGGGAGGGTGATCCCATGTTCCTCCCCCAAGGCACGGGCGAGATTCATGAAGGTGTCGGGCAGGGGGACCTCCCGGTCCCGGATGAGGATCCCCAGGGCGTCGGCCCGGGTCAGCAGGGCGGGGTTTTCCAGACCTTCCCGGCTGTCGCAGAGAAACTGGACCCGCAGGGCGTCCGACAGGGGGGCCCGGAGTTCCGGATAATCCCCGGCCAGACCGGCCAGCTCCGTTTCAATCCGGGCCCGGTTGGCGATCCTGAAGGAGAGAAACGGCGCCTCCCGGTTCGGGGTCCCGAAGAGTTCGTTGATCGTAGCGCCGGCGAGTTGATTGACAAAGAGCCGCTCCCGCTCCGGATAACGCTCCGTCAGTCCCTCCCGCAGCTTCTTGAAGAGGACCATCTTTATTACGTCAACGCCTTCCCGCAGGATCGGCAGCAATCTGTTTTCACCGGTCATGACGCCCCCTCTCGCCCGTCGTTCGCCAAATGCCCCCTGGTTCTTTGACTGCCCGCGCCGAACTCTCGACAATTGCCTCGGCGCCACTTGCAAAACTACCGGAAATCGTCTTTTGTCACTCTGTTCTCGGTACGGAAGCCAGTAAATTCGATTAGTTCTTGAGTCGGTCTTACATTGGAGCGGCAGACTTGACGAGTTGAGACCTTTGAAAAACACCGCCTCTGCCCGCCCGTCGTCATGACGACGGAAGCGGGAATACAGTGTTTTCAAAGTGTCCCGGGCGCCTAATCTGGCCGGGGCGACAGGAGAGGATGGATTTGCAGAGGTCTCGAGTTCCGCAACTGACTCCTCAAACATTGAAGCGGAACGAGATGATGTCCCCGTCCGCGACCACGTAATCCTTGCCCTCCAGGCGCAGTTTCCCCGCGGCCCTGGCGGCGGCCAGGGTCCCGCCGCAGGCGATGAATTCGTCGTAGCTCACCACCTCCGCCTTGATGAACCCCCGCTCGAAATCCTTGTGGATGGCCGCCGCGGCCCGGGGGGCCTTGGCGCCCCGGGGGATTACCCACGCCTTGACCTCGTCTTCCCCCACGGTGAAGTAGGTGATCCGGCCCAGGAGGCGAAAAGCGGCCTGGATGATTCTCAGCAAGGCCGGTTCGTTCATCGCCAGTGACTCCAGAAACTCCCGCTGCTCCTCCTGGGACAGGTCGGCCATTTCCGCCTCTAGTTCCCCGCAGCACCCTATGACATGGTCGGCAAGCCCCGTCTCCTCCTGGAAGGCCTCCGTGTCTCCGAGGCGATCCTCGGAAACATTGAGGACCACCAACTCCGGCCGTAGGCTCCAGAATGAAAAACTGCGCAGGGCGCGCCGTTCCTCGTCGCTCAACGGCAGATCCCGCAGGGGGCGTCCCCGCTCCAACTGGTCATGGAGGCGGGGCAGCAGCTCCGTCTGGAGCAACTCCGCCGGCTTGAGGGCCTTCCGGGGGACCCGCTGGAGGCGCTCCCGACGATTCTCCACCACCAGGAGGTCGGAAAGGATCAATTCATCCTCCAGGGTGCGCCACCGGGCGACCATTTCCTGCAAATCCGCGGCGGTAAATCCATCGACCACATGGAGGAGGCCGTCGGCCCCGGCCAGGATCTGGCGGACCGTCTCCCAGGCCTTTTCTCCGTCGGCATGGACATCCACGAAGGGCGCCCGGGCCGGCGAGACCTTGAGGGGATGAAAGATCTCCACAAGGCGGTCGAAGCGCGCATCGGGAACAGCCGCCTGGCCCCGGACGCATTTCTCGCCATGTATGTCCCGGCTGCGAATCCCCGTCATGATTTCGAACAACGAACTCTTCCCACACCGGGGAAGTCCCAAAATGCCCATTTCCATATGCCTTGCCCGTAGCCTCCTGAAAGGGTTGCCCCATATCATCCCCGGCGTACCGTTTCAAGCAAAATATCCCCGTTCTCGGGGTAAATTTGTTCTATCTCTAAGCGGCAGAAAACAGGACGTGCCTCAGTTTTAGTAGATCATTCAAGATCAACTACTTACATTGAGAACAAATTTACCTGTCACCGGTCTCCCGGGGGTTGTAAAATTCGGATTTAATGGTTGAATCGGAAACGGTTATATTGTAGAAGCTTCCGTGAACATCCGGGCCGTATTCCACACACGGTAAATTTGTTCTATCTCTAAGTGGCTGAAAACAGGACGTGCCTCAGTTTTAGTAGCTCATTCAAGATCGACTACTTACATTGAGAACAAATTTACCCTGGTATTCCACAACCGTCGGGGGACGATA
Organism: Pseudomonadota bacterium; assembly: GCA_030057915.1. GTDB lineage: Bacteria > Desulfobacterota > Syntrophia > Syntrophales > UBA8958 > UBA8958. Next base: position 42,748 of record JASGUC010000036.1, on the reverse strand, counting down.
AACAAGGAGATTGGTTTCATGGGGATGACAATAACCGAAAAGATCCTGGCCGCTCATGCGGGCCGGGAGGAGGTTCATCCGGGCATGCTGATCAATGCCCGGGTGGATATCGCCCTGGGGCATGACGTGACCGCTCCCATCGCCATCGAGGAATTCCGGAAGGCCGGGGGACGCAAGGTTTTCGACCGTCGCAAGGTCGTTCTCGTGGCCGATCACTTCACGCCGAACAAGGACATCAAATCGGCCCAACAGGTAAAAATCATGCGGGATTTCGCCCGTGAGCACCGCCTCGACCACTATTACGAAGGGGGGAAGGCCGGCATCTGCCATGTCCTCCTCCCCGAGCAGGGGATCGCCCTCCCCGGAGACCTGATCGTCGGGGCCGACAGCCACACCTGCACCTACGGGGCCCTGGGGGCCTTCGCCACCGGCGTGGGCAGCACGGACCTGGCGGCGGCGATGCTGACGGGGGAGCTGTGGTTCCGGACGCCGGAAAGCATGAAGATCGTCCTGACGGGCAAGCCGCCGAAGTGGGTATCGGGGAAAGACATCATTCTTTATATAATCGGCCGGATCGGCGTTGACGGCGCCGCCTACCGGGCCATGGAGTTCACCGGCGCGGCCGTGGCGGAACTTTCCATGGCGGACCGCCTTGCCATGGCCAACATGGTCGTCGAGGCGGGGGCGAAAAACGGCATCTTCGCCCCCGACGCCGTTACGGAGGATTACGTCAAATACCGGGCCGAGCGGGATTACCTCGGATGGGCGTCGGACCCCGACGCCCGCTACGCCTCCGTTCTGGAGATCGACGTAAGCGAGATCGAGCCCCAGGTGGCCTTTCCCCATTTGCCTTCCAATGTCAAGGGGTTGAGCAAGGTCGGTTCCATCAAGATCGATCAGGTCTTTATCGGCTCCTGCACCAACGGCCGCCTCGAGGACCTGCGTCTCGCCGCCGGCCTGCTGAGAGGCCGGGAGGTCGCCCCGTTTGTGCGGCTCATCGTCATCCCCGCCACCCCGGAAATATACCGGACGGCCATGGCCGAAGGGCTCTTCGATATCTTTCTCGACGCCGGCGCCGTCATCAGCCCGCCGACCTGCGGGGCCTGTCTCGGGGGGCACATGGGGGTCCTGGCCGATGGCGAACGGGCCGTGGCCACGACGAACCGCAACTTTGTCGGCCGCATGGGACATCCGGGCAGCGAGGTCTATCTCGCCAATCCCGCGGTGGCGGCGGCCTCCGCCATCCTGGGTCGGATCGCCGGCCCGGACGAACTGAAGGGGGTGCACAAGCTATGAAACTATCCGGGAAAGTCTGGAAATTCGGGGATCATGTCAATACCGATCTGATCATCCCCGCCCGGTACATCAACAGTTCCGACCCGGATTTTTTGGCCGCTCACTGCATGGAGGACGCCGACCCGGACTTCGCGAAGAAGGTGCGGCCCGGGGACATCATCGTGGCGGGAGACAACTTCGGCTGCGGCTCCTCCCGGGAGCATGCCCCGATCGCCCTCAAGGCAGCGGGAATCGCCGCGGTCGTCGCCCGGAGCTTCGCCCGGATCTTCTATCGGAGCGCCTTCAACACGGGCCTGCCCATCTTCGAGGCGTCGACGCTCTACGAGGCCGTCCGGGAGGGGGACGAAATCGAGGTGGACGCCGAACGGGGCCTCATCGTCACGCGGGGACGGGACCCCCAACGATTTGCAATCGAGCCGATTCCCCCCTTCATGCGGGAACTGATCGCCGCCGGAGGGTTGATGGCCTACCTGAAAAGGCGGTCCTGAGGGATGGTTTTCCCGTAAACAGCGCCGCGTTGCCCTCTCCGCCGGGAAGGAGCGTCCGGCCCCCGGGCGGGGCGATCTCCCTCTTCCTTGGGGAGGGGGCGGGTAGGCCTTGCGGGATCGCAACCAAGACGGATCGTTTGTCGAGGTGTTTTGAAATGGGGCAAAGACATACAATCGCCGTATTTCCCGGTGACGGCATCGGGGTGGAGGTGATCCGGGAGGCCGTCAAGGTCCTGGACGCCCTGGCGGTAAAAACCGGCGCGGGTTTCGACCTGGAGTACGGCCTGATCGGTGGGGCGGCCTATGACGCCTGCGGCGACCCCTTTCCCGCCGAAAGCCTGGAGATGGCGCTGGCCGCCGACGCCGTTCTGCTCGGGGCGGTGGGCGGACCCAAGTGGGAAGGCCTCGATTACGGCGTCCGGCCGGAGCGGGCCCTTTTGGGATTGAGGGAGAAACTCAATCTATTTGCAAATCTGCGTCCGGTAAACGTTTACGACGAGCTGATCGCCGCCTCACCCCTGAAGCCGGAAATCGTCCAGGGCATCGACATCCTCATCATCCGGGAACTCACCGGGGATGTCTATTTTGGCCGGCCCCGGGGCATCCGGGTGGAAAACGGACGGCGCATCGGTGTCAATACCATGGTATATACGGAAGAGGAGATCCGGCGCATCGCCCGGGTGGCCTTCGCGGCGGCGCGACAGCGGCGGAAGCGGCTTCTCTCCGTGGACAAGGCCAACGTCCTGGAGAGCGCCCAGCTCTGGCGGGACGTGGTGACGGAGACGGGGCGGGAATATCCCGACGTGGAGCTGCGCCATATGTACGTGGACAACTGTGCCATGCAGCTCATCTCCCGTCCCGCCCAGTTCGACGTCATCGTGACGACCAACATGTTCGGCGACATCCTCAGCGACGAGGCGGCGATGATCGCGGGGTCCATCGGCATGCTCCCCTCGGCGAGCCTGGGGGAACGGGGGGGGATGTACGAGCCCATCCACGGCGCCGCCCCGGACATCGCCGGACGGGACCTCGCCAACCCCCTGGCCACGATCCTTTCCGTGGCCATGATGCTTCGTCACTCCCTCGCGATGCCCCGGGAGGCGGCGGCCGTCGAGGCGGCCGTCCGGCAGGTCCTCCGGGACGGCTACCGGACGAAGGACATCCATCACGAAGGGGCAATCCTGGTGGGCGCTGCCGCCATGGGCGACGCCGTGGCGGCCAGACTCCTCTCCATAGGATAGAGGGCATGGCATGAGGGCCCCGCTAAATGGCCCCCGCGGGTCGTCTGTCCACTACCGCAAGCATGAGGGTGCCTGACGGGCGCGACCCGCCGCCCGGGAAAACCGCCGCCGGAGGAAACAGACGCGATGCATGATTCCCCCCGTTCAAGATACATATTTTCCGCAACCATGGCGGCGGTGGCCTTCATTGTCGTCTTCCTGCCCTGCCGCGCCCGGGTGGCCGCCGATTTCCCGACGGGCCTCGACGCCCTGCTTGCCGGCGTCGCTTTGGTTGTCCTCGCCTATTTCTCATGGAAACAGCGCAAGAGGATGGAGGAGGCCAGGGAGGCTCAGGAGGCATTGGCGGCGTCGGAACGACGTTATCGAACGATCTTCGAGAATACCGGGGCCGCCACGGTGATCCTTGAGGCGGACACCACGATTTCCCTGGCCAATGAAGAATTCGCCCGCCTTGTGGGCTATGAACGGATGGAGATCGAAGGCCGCCGATCCTGGACGGAGTTTGTGGCGCCCGAGGACCTGGAAGAGATGCGAATCCGTCATCGGGAGCGCCGGCGCGAGCCGTCCCAGGCCCCGACAAGATACGAATTCCGCCTCGTTGACCGCCGGGGAGACCTGAGGAGCATTCTCCTTTACATCGACATTATTCCGGGAACGGATCAAAGCGTCGCCTCCCTGGTGGATGTGACGGACCTGAAGGAGGCCCGGGACCTGGCCCGGGAGCGGGAGGCGATGTTCCGGGCCCTGGCGGAGAACTCCGAAGACGTCATCATGCGCTTCGATGACCGGCATCGTCATCTCTACGCGAATCCCGCCGTGGAAAGGCAGACCGGGATCAAGCCGGAGGCCTTTATCGGGAAAACCCACCGGGAGTTGGGCTTCCCGGAACATCTGGTCAAGCTGTGGGATGACGCCCTGGAAAAGGTCTTTAAAGACAAGACTTCCCATCGGCTGGAGTTTCAACTGCCCAGCGGCGTCTGGATCGACTGGCTCGTTGTCCCGGAGTTGGATCCGGCGGGCAATGTCAAGGCGGTCATGGCCTCCGCCCGGGACATCTCAGAACGACGACAGGCGGAGGAGGAGCTGCGGCGGAGCGAGCGGCGCTTCCGCGACCTCTTCGAGCACAGCCTCGACCCTATCTGCATCCACGACCTGGAAGGACGGATCATCTCCATCAACCCCGCCGGCGCGGCGATACTTGGCCGTAAACGCCGGGACATCGTGGGCCGTAAGGTCAGCGATTTTCTCATCCCCTCCCATGCCGCCGATTTCGAGCGCCTCTATATGAACGCCTTGAGGAAAAAGGGTTGCGCCTCCGGCGTGATGTCCATACTCACCGATACGGGCGAGCGACGTATCCTGGAGTACAACAATATCTTGCAGAAGGAAGATCGGGAAGACCCTGTCGTCAGAGGCATCATCCGCGACGTCACCGACCGGTGGAAAACTCAGAAGGAGTTGGAAAAAAGCGAGCGCAAATACCGGAGCATCTTCGAGCGGGCCGCCGAGGGCATATTTCAGTACGACCGTAACGGACGCTTCATCAGCGTCAACAATGCCATGGCCCGGATGTGCGGCTATGCCTCACCGGAGGAGATGACGGCGAGCGTCGTCGATATGTCCAGGCAATTCTTCGTCAATGCCGACCTGCCGGAACGTTTTCGTGCGATCCTCGCCGACGCGAGACGGGTGGACAACTTCGAGCACAAGGTTTACCGGCGAGACGGCCAGGCCTTCTGGGTCTCCATGAGCGTCTGGTCTGTGCCCGACGCCCAGGGGGAAGTGAGTCATTACGAGGGGACCATGATGGACATCAGCGGTCGGGTGCGGGCGGAAGAAGAGCGCCGCCGCCTCGAACACGACCTGGCGCGGTCCCAGAAACTGGAGGCCATCGGCACCCTGGCGGGGGGCGTCGCCCACGATTTCAACAACCTGCTCATGGGGATCCAGGGTTACGCATCGTTGATGCTCATGGGCATCGATCCTTCCCATCCCCATTGGGGCCATTTGAAGGGCATCGAAAAACAGGTGGCCAACGGCGCCGACCTCACGAAACAGATCCTCGGTTTCGCCCGGGAGGGCGGTTACGAAAAACGGCCGACGGACATGAACCCGCTCATCGACAAGACCACCTTGATTTTTATGCGGACAAGGAAGGATGTGGCCGTCCATCGCGCTTCCCCGCCGGGGTTGTGGACGGTGGAGGCGGATCCGGGTCAGATGGAGCGGGTCTTGATGAATCTCTTCGTGAATGCGGGGCAGGCCATGCCGGGCGGCGGGGAACTGCGCATCGTCGCCGAGAATGTCTTTATCGACGATGATGCCCCCGTGGGCGATCTCGCCGCGGGGAAATACATCCATATTGCCATAACCGACACCGGCGTGGGCATGAGCAGACAGACCATGGCCAGGATTTTCGATCCCTTTTTCACGACCAAGGTCATGGGCAGGGGGACGGGTCTGGGACTGGCCGCGGTGTACGGGATCGTCAAGGGCCATGGGGGAGAGGTCCTGGTGGAGAGCGAGCCCGGACGAGGCTCGACCTTTCACATCTATCTCCCGGCCACGGGGGAGACCGCCGTCGCGGTTGTCGAAGCGGCGGGGGAACCCCGGATCGAGGGGGGCACGGAAAGAATCCTCCTTGTGGATGACGAGGAGACCGTGCTGGCGGTAAGCCGGGACATTTTGGAGAGCCTGGGCTATCGGGTGAGCGCCGCCCGGAGCGGCCCGGAAGCCCTGGAAATCATGGCTGCCGAAGGCGATGAGATCGCCTTGGTGATTCTCGATATGATCATGCCGGGGATGTCGGGAGGGGAGACCTTCGATCGCCTCCGTCGGATCGCTCCCCACTTGAAGATCATCCTTTCCAGCGGCTACAGTCTCGAAGGTCAAGCCCAGCAGATCATGGACCGGGGCTGCAACGGGTTTCTCCAGAAGCCCTTTCATGTTGACAGACTGGCCAGGAAGATCCGCGAAGCGCTGGGAAAGGCGGCTTGAACGCACGCCCTTCCCGGTTTTCCACGGCGGCCGCGGGGATGCGTGGCCAGGCCGCGACCGCCGGAGGTCCTTCTCTCTTTTCCGGGGTCCTGTGTCGCCCAAGACTTGACCACACGCCAGGGAAAATTGGCGCTGCCGGAGGGACAACCACGCAATTTCCTTTGCATACGCCGAAAACCGGTTGCATTTTCAAGAACAATCCTATAGACCATCCGGCAAATCGCGGGCGATCGATCCTCCGTGAGGCCGAAGGGGCATGTTCACGGCCGCGGCCTCGATGGGCAAGGGGGAGCCGGAACCGCCAGGAGGAAACGACGATGCGACTCATTCCGAGGGAAGAAAAGTTTTACGACCTCTTCGAAGAGCTGGCCGACAAGATCGACGAAGGGGCGAAGCTCTTTCTCGATATGCTCCACGACTACGATTCCTTCGCCACCCGTCTCGTCAAGCTCAAGGAACTGGAGCACGAGGCCGACGTCATCACCCACCGGACCTACGAGAAGATGCATAAAACGTTCCTCACCCCCCTGGACAGGGAGGACATTTACGCCCTGGTCAACAAAATGGACAGCATCCTGGACATGACGGAGGCGTCGGCGATCCGCATGTCGCTATACAAAATCAAGTCCCCCGTGCCGGAACTCCTGGAACAGGCCAAGCTCCTCAATGCCGCCACGGAAAAGGTGAAAGAGATCATCCGGGGACTGCGGGACATGAAAAACGCCCCCATGATCCTGGAGGCCTGCGTGGAAATCAACACGATCGAGAACGCCGGGGACCAGATCCTCCGCACGACCATCGCCAAGCTTTTTGAAACCGAAACGGATCCCATCGAACTCATCAAATGGAAAGAGATCTTTGAACGTTCCGAAGAAACTCTGGATGTCTGCGAAGATGTCTCGAACATCGTGGAAGGCATCGTCTTGAAAAACGCCTGACGCCGACCCCGACGAGCCTTCCCGCACCGGTTCTTTGCCGATATACAAATGATTGACTCACTCGGATTCGTAATTTTTCTGGTCGTCATCGCCCTGGCTTTCGACTTTATCAACGGTTTTCACGACGCCGCCAATTCCATCTCCACCATTGTCTCCACCCGCGTGCTCTCCCCCCGTTACGCGGTGATGTGGGCGGCCTTCTTCAACTTCGCCGCCATCTTCATCATCGGCACCCCCGTGGCCAAGACCATCGGCGTCGGGATCGTCCATCCGGAGGTGATCGAAAATTACATAATCTTCTCGGCCCTGGGAGGGGCGATTATCTGGAATCTCATCACCTGGGGTGTCGGCCTCCCCAGCAGCTCCTCCCACGCCCTCATCGGCGGCCTCATCGGGGCGGGGATCCTGAAGGGGGGCGTCGGCGCCCTCGTTTGGTGGGGGTTGATCAAAACGGCGCTCTTCATCTTTCTGTCCCCCGCAATCGGCATGTTCCTGGGATTCTGCATGATGGCCCTGGTCCTGAATCTCAGCCGCAATACGAACGTGGCCCGTTCCACCAAACTTTTCCGGAAGATACAACTCTTTTCCTCCGCCATCAACAGCCTTGGCCATGGGATGAACGATGCCCAGAAGACCATGGGCATCATCGCCATCGTCCTTTACAACAAGGGGTTGATCGGGCCGGTTTTCCACATCCCCTTCTGGGTCGTCTTCAGTTGCTACACCGTCATCGCCCTGGGAACCATGAACGGGGGCTGGAGAATCGTGAAGACCATGGGCACCAAGATTACCAAGCTGCAGCCCATCGGCGGCTTCTGCGCCGAGACCGCGTCGGCCATTTCCATTATCGGCGCCTCCCTGGGAGGCATCCCCGTCAGCACCACCCATACCATCGCCGGGGCCATCATGGGGGTGGGGGCCACGAAAAGGCTCACGGCGGTGCGTTGGGGAGTGGCGGGAACGATCATCTGGGCCTGGGTCCTCACCATCCCCATCTCCGCCGTAATCTCCGCCGTGGTTTACAGCCTGAGCGTCATGGTGATCAGGTAGGGGCCTCTCCAGGGCGTGTGACGTTTCTCCTCCGTGCGGGCGGGCGGCCACCCCGCACGACGAGGAAAGGACGCGACCTGCGAAAAGCGCCGTTTCGGTTCCCCCCCTGCCGTCATGACGGCGGAGTCTGGAAAAACTTGTTTTCAAGGTGTTCTGGAGTCCGGCCACCGTTGGGGCAACAGGAAGGCGTTGATTTTCAAAGGTCTAAAAACGCTTGAAGATGTTGAAAGTTTAAGGTATTTGATTGGCCTGACCATTAGCGGCGTCCGGAGGTGTGACATGCAAACGAAGATCTTCTGGCTGGGACATGCCAGCATCCGCATCGAGGCGGAAAGGACCATATATATCGACCCCTGGAAGGTGAAGGGGGGGCCAAGGGCGGATCTGATCCTGATCAGCCACTCCCACCACGATCATCTCTCCCCGGCGGACATCGAAAAACTCCGCAAGGCGGATACGGTCATCGTCGGGCCCGCGGACTGCGCCTCGCAACTCTCGGGGGATGTCCGGACCATGGCCCCCGGAGATTCCCTCACGGTCGGCGCGGTGAGGATCGAGGCCGTTCCCGCCTACAACCCCCGCAAGCCCTACCATCCCCAGGCCAATCTTTGGCTCGGTTTCATCCTGACCGTGGAAGGCAAGCGGATCTACTTTGCCGGGGACACCGACCTCATTCCCGAGATGAGGGACATCCGGGCCGATATCGCCATCCTGCCGGTGGGCGGGACCTACACCATGACCGCCGGCGAGGCGGCCAAGGCCGCCGCCCTCATCCAACCCGGGCTCGCCATCCCCATCCACTGCGGCGACATCGTGGGAACCATGAAGGACGCCGAGGAGTTCCGCCGTCTCGCCCCCGTCCCGGTGGAGATCAAGGCGCCGTCGTAGGACGACATCCCGCCGGTTTTTCGATTTTTCTCCCCCTTCCCTCCCTGCCTCCCCGCGTCGTCGGGGGAGAAGAGACCTTTGCAAAACCTCGTCTCCCATTCCCTGTCGTAATGCAGGCGGAGGCCGGAATACGGTGTTTTCAAGATCTTCCGGACCCCGATTTCCGCCGGGGCGACAGGATAACGTAGATTTCGAAGGTCTCGCGGGGATCGGGGATGAGGGGAAAATGGGCTTCTTTCCACGAAAGTGGGGATCGCGGGCTTTCAAGCATCTTCTGGAGGCCGTTTCAAGCCCGGCCTGGCAGGATAGGTCGTTTTGCAAAGGTCTCGCCTTATGCCGGCAATGAGTGGAAAACCACGAAAATCCAGGATGATGCCCCTCTTCCCGGTCCTGGAGAAAGGGGGGGAAGGCCTCCTGAATCGATGCGAAAAAAAATGCGGCCGCGAACTTGACACGAAACATTTGATGTATATGTTATGCCGCGACATGCCCAGGACATAAACAGCCGCTAAAAATCTTTAATATATTTGGTGAAAGGAGAGGAAAGCATGAAGATCAGGCCATTGCAGGACAGAGTAATCGTGGAGCGCTTGGCGGAAGAGGAGAAGACCAAGGGGGGCATCATCATCCCCGATACGGCCAAGGAAAAGCCCATGGAAGGCAAGGTCATCGCCGCGGGAAAGGGCAGAGTCGCCGAAGACGGCAAGCTTATCAAGCTCGACGTCAAGGCGGGCGACCGGGTGCTTTTCAGTAAGTATGCCGGGACAGAGGTGAAGATTGAAGGTAAGGAATATCTCATTATGCGCGAAGACGACATTCTTGGCGTCATCGAAGGTTAGTAAAAACCCTATTAAGGAGGATTAAATACATGGCAGCAAAGGTACTTCAGTACGATGAAGAAGCGAGGAAGTCGATCCTCAAGGGCGTCAACACCCTTGCGGACGCCGTCAAGGTAACCCTCGGCCCTAAGGGCAGGAACGTAATCCTGGACAAGTCCTTCGGCTCCCCCACCGTCACCAAGGACGGCGTCACCGTGGCGAAAGAGATCGAGTTGGAAGACAAGTTCGAAAACATGGGGGCCCAGATGGTTCGGGAAGTGGCCAGCAAGACCAGCGACGTGGCTGGCGACGGCACCACCACCGCCACGCTCCTGGCCCAGGCCATCTACCGCGAAGGGGCCAAGACCGTGGCCGCGGGCAGCAACCCCATGGATGTCAAGCGGGGCATCGATAAGGCCGTGGAGGCCGTGGTCGCCGAACTCCGCAAGCTCAGCAAGCCCACCAAGGACCAGAAGGAGATCGCCCAGGTCGGCACCATCTCCGCCAACAACGACGAGGACATCGGCGGCATCATCGCCGAGGCCATGGGCAAGGTCGGCAAGGAAGGTGTCATCACCGTCGAGGAAAACAAGGGTCTGGAGACGGAACTGGACATCGTGGAAGGCATGCAGTTCGACCGCGGCTACCTCTCCCCCTATTTCGTCACCAACGCCGAGAAGATGGAAGTGAGCCTGGATGACGCCTTCGTTCTCATCAACGAGAAAAAGATCAGCTCCATGAAGGACCTTCTCCCCATCCTCGAGCAGATCGCCAAGATGGGCAAGCCCCTCCTCATCATCGCCGAGGACGTGGAAGGTGAAGCCCTGGCTACCCTGGTGGTCAACAAGATCCGCGGGACCCTCCATGTGGCCGCCGTGAAGGCCCCGGGCTTCGGCGACCGCCGCAAGGCCATGCTCGAGGACATCGCCATCCTCACCGGCGGCAAGATGATCTCCGAGGATATGGGTTACAAGTTGGAGAACGCAAAGATCGAGGACCTCGGACGAGCCAAGAAGATCGTCATCGACAAGGACAACACCACCATCATCGACGGCGCCGGCAAGCGGGCCGACCTCGAAGGCCGGGTGAAGCAGATCCGCGCCCAGGTCGAAGAGACGACGTCCGACTATGATCGGGAGAAACTTCAGGAACGTCTGGCCAAGCTCGTTGGCGGCGTGGCGGTCATCAAAGTCGGCGCCGCGACGGAAACGGAGATGAAGGAAAAGAAGGCCCGTGTCGAGGACGCCCTGAACGCCACCCGGGCCGCCGTGGAGGAAGGCATCGTTCCCGGCGGCGGCGTGGCCTATATCCGCGCCCTGCCCGCCCTGGACAAATTGAAGCTGGAAGGGGATCAGGCGGTCGGCGCCAACATCGTGAAGAAGGCCCTCGAGGAGCCCCTGAAGATGATCGCCGCCAATGCCGGCATGGAAGGCTCCGTGGTCGTGGAGAAGGTAAAGGAGAAGAAGGGGGCCTACGGCTTCAACGCCCGGACGGACCAGTACGAGGACATGATCGGCGCCGGCGTCATCGATCCCACGAAGGTCGCCCGATTTGCCCTGCAGAATGCCGCGTCGGTGGCCTCGCTGATGCTGACCACCCAGTGCATGATCGCCGAAAAGCCCGAAGAGAAGGGCGCCGGCATGCCCCCCATGCCCGGCGGCGGCTACCCCGGGATGTAACCGGGAGTTCGCGCATTGCCGCAGCGCTGCCGGAGCGTGGCGTCATGTAATCCGGCGCGGCGGGCCGGTACGGGCGGCGGACAAGCCAAGGGATAAACGAAGGACAGACGAATGAAAGCCCCCGGGGAGCGATCCCCGGGGGCTTTCGTTTAAAGCGGATCCATCCGGATGAGGCGTCCTTTGGCCTGGCAGCGATATCGAAGCCCCATGTCGAGAGGGCGAGATCTTTGCAAAACCCCGTTTTGTGTCCTCCCCGACGGGGAAGACACGGCGAATCTGACATCAAATCCCTTGTCTCCCGCAAGGAATGCTGATATGTTGCGAGATCGCCGGCGGCGGCGCGGGAGGCGCCGCACGCCTTTGTGGCGCAACCAAATTCATTGAGGAGATTTTAGGATATATGCACAACCCAAATTTCAGTTCCGGCCCGTGCAGCAAGCGCCCGGCCTGGGGCCTCGACGCCCTGAAGGACGCGGCGGTGGGGAGGTCCCACCGGTCCAACCTGGGCAAGGAAAAGCTGGCGAAGGCCATCGCGGAAACGAAACGCATCCTGGGGATCCCCGGGGATTATCTCTGCGGCATTATGCCGGGCTCCGATACGGGGGCCTTCGAGGCGGCCATGTGGAGCCTCCTGGGGCCGGCGCCGGTGACGGTGCTGGTTTGGGAGAGCTTCTCCGAAGGATGGGCCACGGATATCGCCAAGCAGTTGAAGCTCGATCCCACGATCCTGAAGGCGGACTACGGCCGGATCCCCGATCTTTCGGCCATCGACTGGACAAATGACGTCGTCTTTGTCGCCAACGGCACGACGAGCGGCGTGAAGACGCCCGACTGGGACTGGATCCCCGCCGCGGCGGGAACGGGCGGCGCGGCGGCCGCCAAGGACGCTGATGCGAGCCGGGGCGCCGAGGGGGGCCAAGCGGCAAGCGCCGCCGGCAAGGTCCGTCTCGGTCTGACGCTGTGCGACGCCACGAGCGCCGCCTTCGCCATGGCTATCGACTGGACGAAGATCGACGCCCTCACCTTCTCGTGGCAGAAGTGCCTGGGAGGCGAGGCGGCCCACGGGATGCTCGTTTTGAGTCCCCGAGCCGTGGCGCGCCTGGAATCCTACGATCCCCCCTGGCCCCTGCCGAAGATCTTCCGGATGAAGAAGGGCGGGAAGGTTGACGCGGGGATCTTCGCGGGCGACACCATCAACACCCCCTCCATGCTCTGCGTCGAGGATTACCTGGACGCCCTGGCCTGGGCGGACGAGATGGGCGGCCTGCAGGGCCTCATCGCCCGGAGCGAGGCCAACCTGAAGATCGTCGAGGACTGGACGGCCCGCAATCCCTGGCTGAAGCTCCTGGCGGAGGACAAGCGGCTCCGCTCCAATACGTCGGTCTGCCTCGCCGTGGCCGATCCGGAGCTGGCGGCCCTCCCCAGGGCGGAACAGGAAAGGGTCCTCAAGGGACTGGCGAGCGACTTGGCCAAGAGGAAGATCGCCTTCGACATCAACCCCTACCGGGACGCTCCCCCGGGCTACCGCTTCTGGTGCGGTCCCACGGTGGAGGGAGCGGACCTGGAGCGGGCCCTGGCGGAGCTGGAAGCGGCGTGGAAAATGAAAAAGGGGTCCGGTCTTTAAATTGGCGTTTTTGTAGGACGATGCCTTCGCGCGGTCTCCCTTGAGAGGTTTTCATCCTTTCGGGGCCTGGGGCAATCGTGATGATTCATGGTTACATATGGACAATGAAGAGGAATCTATGAAGAAGGTGCTGATCAGCGACACCCTTTCCAAGGAAGGGATCGAGATACTGAAGAATACGCCGGGGATCGAGGTGGACGTCATGACCAACCTCACCCCCGACGAGTTGAAGGGCGTAATCAAGGATTATGACGGCCTGGTGATCCGGTCTGCGACGAAGGTGACCAAGGAGATCATCGCCGCGGCGGACAACCTGAAAGTAGTGGGCCGGGCCGGCATCGGCCTGGACAACGTGGATGCGGCGGCAGCGAGCAAACGGGGCATCGTGGTCATGAACACCCCCGGAGGCAACACGATCACCACCGGGGAGCACGCCATCGCCATGATGCTCTCCCTGGCCCGGAAGATCCCCCAGGCCACGGCCTCCATGAAGGGCGGCAAGTGGGAGAAGAACAAGTTCATGGGGACGGAGGTCTTCAACAAGACCCTGGGCGTCGTGGGCATCGGCCGGGTCGGGGCGATCGTGGCGGGCCGGGCCCAGGGCCTGAAGATGCGTGTCGTGGCCTACGATCCCTTCATCTCCTCCGAGGCCGCCGCCAACCTGGGGATCACCCTGGTGAGTCTCGACGAACTCCTCAAGGAATCCGACTTCATCACCGTCCACACCCCCATGACGAAGGAAACCCGGGGGATGATCAACGCCGCCGCCTTCGCCAAGATGAAGAAAGGCGTGTTCATCATCAACTGCGCCCGGGGAGGGATCGTGAGCGAGAAGGACCTCTACGACGCCCTGGTCTCCGGGAAGGTGGCCGGGGCGGCCCTGGATGTCTTCGAGGAGGAGCCGACGAAAAACGCGGACCTGCTGGCCCTGGATAAGGTGATCTGCACGCCTCACCTGGGGGCCTCCACGGACGAAGCCCAGGTCAATGTGGCCATCGCCATCGCCGAGCAGGTGGCGGACTACCTGATCAAGGGGGAGATCCGCAACGCCGTGAACTTCCCGTCGGTGAGCGCCGAGCTGCTCACGGTGATCCAGCCCTACCTGGTCCTGGCGGAGAAGCTGGGGCGCTTCCATGTTCAGCTTGTCCAGGGTGGCCTGGAGGAGGTGATCATCGAGTACAGCGGCAAGATCCTCAACTACAACGTGGCCCCCCTGACCATCGCCCTGCTGAAGGGTCTGCTGACGCCGATCCTGAAGGAAAACGTGAACTTCATCAATGCCCCGGTGGTGGCGAGGGAGCGGGGGATCAGGGTGATCGAGGCGAAGAGCAGCGACGTGAAGGACTACACGAGCCTGATAAGCCTGACCATCAAGACATCCCAGGAGACATCCTGCACGGCGGGGGCGCTCTTCGGACTTCAGGACCCGCGGATCGTCCAGCTCAACAAGTTCACCATGGACGTGGTCCCCCTGGGGCACATGCTGGTGATCTACAATTACGACCGCCCCGGCGTCATCGGGAATATCGGCTCGACCCTGGGGGCGAACCAGATCAACATCGCCAGGTTGCACCTGAGCCGGGAGGAGGCGGACCAGGAGGCCCTGGTGATCCTAAGCACGGACAGCTCCGTCCCCGGGGAGGTCATGGACAAGCTCCTGAAGCTGCCCCACGTGATTTCCGTAAAAGACGTGGAGATGTAGGGGAGCGTGCGGCGGCGCCGGAAAAGGCCGGATGCCTTGCGTCGCCGCCGCCCTCGTCCCGCGACGTGACGGGAGAGGCTCGCCGCTACTCGGGCGGCGGCCCGGCGGCCCTTTTTGCGCATCCTTGCGTCGCCGCCGTCGTTGAAGAACCGAGGGAACATCATGTCAACAATGTATTTTTCTTGAGAAAACGGAAAAAACGGGGAATTGGAATCGTCCCTTTTTCCCTTTTCGTAGAGGAGGAAGAAGATGGCCAACGTGATCGTGATGGGAACCCAGTGGGGGGATGAGGGCAAGGGCAAGGTCGTGGACCTGTACGCCGAAAACGCTGACGTCATCGTCCGTTTTCAGGGCGGCAACAATGCGGGACATACCCTGGTCGTCAAGGGGGTGCAGACGATCCTCCACCTCGTCCCGTCGGGGATCCTCCATGATCAGAAGCTCTGCATCATCGGCAACGGCGTCGTGGTGGATCCGCGGGTCCTGATCTCGGAGATCGACGAGCTGAAGGAACGGGGGCTTTTCCCCCCCCAGACCCAACTACGCGTCAGCGAGAAGGCCCATCTCATCATGCCTTACCACAAGCGCCTCGATCTGGCCCGGGAAGGAAAACGGGGCGGGGGGAAGATCGGCACGACCGGTCGGGGCATCGGCCCCGCCTACGAGGATAAAGCGGCCCGGACGGGTATCCGGATGGGCGAACTGATCGGGGACGGCGACGCCTTCCGGGATAAGCTGCGCCGCAACCTGGAGGAGAAGAATTTCCTTCTGACGAAGTACTTCGGCGAGACGCCGGTGGATCCAGAGGCGGTTTACGAGGAATACCGAGGCTATGGCGAGCGCCTGCGAGAATATGTGGCCGACGCCTCCGTCCTCCTCCACCGGGAACTCCGGCGGGGCAGGCGGATCCTCTTCGAGGGGGCCCAGGGCTGTCATCTCGACATCGATCACGGCACCTATCCCTTCGTCACCTCGTCCAACACGGTGTCCGCCAACGCCTTTTCCGGCACGGGGGTAGGGCCGCAGGCGGCCTCCGTCGTCGTGGGGATCTGCAAGGCCTATACGACCCGGGTCGGCGGCGGTCCCTTCGCCACGGAGCTGGACGATGAAATCGGCCGTCGCCTCCAGGAGGTGGGCAAGGAATTCGGCGCCACGACGGGGCGACGCCGGCGGTGCGGCTGGCTGGATATGGTCCTGGTGCGCCACTCCGTCCGGGTCGGCGGGGTTACGGGGCTCGCCCTGACCAAGCTGGACGTCCTGACGGGCATCGACAAGATCAGGATCTGTACCGGCTACCGAACGGCGGCGGGGGAACGGATCGACCTGGCCGTACCCGCCGATCTCCCGACGTTGGCGGGCTGTGAGCCGGTTTACGAGGAGATGGAGGGCTGGACGGAGGACATCAGTCAAGCCCGGCGCCTCGAGGAGCTGCCGAAGAACGTGCGGAAATACCTGGAGCGGATCGAGACCCTGGCGGACGTCCCCCTCGTCCTCGTATCCGTGGGGGCGGCGCGGAACGAAACCATCATCCTGAAGAACCCCTTCTCGTCGTGAATATGGGGACGCTTCCCATGTTTTGCCGACGTCGCGCCATGACGAGGCTGCCCGCCGCACGCCCCCGTGGCGGCCCATGCCCAGCTCCCGCCGGGGGGTGGCGAGGGCCAAGGGAGTATGGTTTTGACTATGAACATTCCCCGCTCTCGTGCGAGGGCGCAATGACGGCGGCTGCGGACCCGACGCCTACGACTGCGTCCCCGCTCTCGCACGGGGGCGCAATCCTTTATTGTCAGGAGCGACCGACACGACGGCGTTCCTCTTGCCCGCTCGCGGGGGCGGCAGGCGGTCCGTTTTGTGGCGGGCGGTTACCGCTGTCATGGCATGGCGCCTCTCCGACGCGGGGGCGGCGGCCCTTCGCTCAGGGTAAATTTGTTCTCAATGTAAGTAGTTGATTTTGAATGATCTACTAAAACTTAGGCCCGTCCTGTTTTCGGCCACTTAGAGATAGAACAAATTTACCGTGGCCCTTCGCTTTAAATCCTTGACAATTCGACGGAGATGCTGATAAGGGGGCAGGCTTTCAGTGAACGGACGGGACGTTAGCTCAGGCGGTAGAGCAGCGGACTTTTAATCCGTTGGTCGCGGGTTCGATTCCCGCACGTCCCACCACTATAATCAGGGATATTGAGCCTATGTGCTCAAGGTAACCTTCCTTTATTTTCATGCAACATTCAGCAGAATACTATGAGATAAAAAAAGAATTGCGCGACATCAAGAAAATGATCGCCAATCTTTCACATACAAGAACTGATTGCGAAGAGGATATTATCGAACTGCGCGACATCCCGCACGACGTAGCCAAAAAGGAAATCACCGAATATTTTTCGGCACATCACGGCGAAAATATTAACTCTTTTCAAATTGCTGTTGATCTTCATATAGATGAGGACATGGCAGATGAAATTTGTGAAGAATTATTAAAGGAGGGTCGCATAGCGGAGGCTAAATGATGGCAAAAAAGACATATCGCGCTGTGGGCGATACAATAGAAGGGGACGTTATTTCCATAGAATGCCGCAAATATTCAAAGTGGCAGTTATTTAGGATGTCGGGCCAGCACAAGGGATGTAGATGTGTAATCGAGAAAAATGCAAAAGCAAAAATTAAACGTGCCTACACGAACATTGCCCAGTGACATAAAACATTCAGGAGCGTATTTGACGCATCAAATATGTGCTTATTTATGAAAAATTTTGTCGCCGATTCTGTTACTCTATCAACAGGCTTTCAAAAAAATGAATTCTGCGACAAAACTGTTGATAACTTTAACCATGAAGATGGATTCGTGACAAAATATACAATATTTGCACGGCCAAAAATAAACCCATCCCTCCATAACCCGCTAAATCCCAGGTAGTCCCGTTTGTCACTGATTACATTCCTCCTTTCAATTATGCCGGGGCGGCGGGAAATAGTCGAGTTTCAAATTCCCCCCGGTGCGATAAATCCGCTGTCTATTCACGAGGATGCGGCTGGAGGGATGGTGAAGCCTCGCGGAGGGCCCGCAGGCGATCCTCCAGGGCGGCGGCGTCTCCCTCCCGAACCGGCGCCAGCAAATCTTCAAGATGGCAGATGTTGGATATTATAGCGCTTTTCCCATAGGGGTTGTGAGCGATGAGGTGGGCGTAAAGATCGGGATGGCTGAGGAGGCGCTGGAGATGATCCAGACGATTCCGAAAGACCGGCGTGGAAAAATCCCGCAGCTCCTCCGGCGCGATGCCCGCGGCGGCGATGGCGCGCCCCAGGACGGCGGCAAGAAAATGGTTGAGGGCCTGGACGACCGCCATCACCTCGTCGTGCCGTGCCGGGGTGGTTTCCACCAGGCGCGCCCCGTTTTTCTCCAGGATCTCCTTAAGCCAGGGTAGCCAGGAGTCTCCCCGGGCCGGGCAGACGGCGATATTCTGGCCGGACAGGGAGGAGACGCCGGGACCGAAGAGGGGATGGAGGCCGATGACCTCGGAGACGGAGGCGGCCAGCATGGCCTGCACCGGCCCTTCCTTCAGGGAGGTTAGGTCCATGAGCAGCGATTCCCGGGGCAGGCAGGGTCCGATCTTCCCGATAACCTCTTCCGTGACGGCCATGGGGACGCTGACGACAACCACCGGGCAGGCCGCCGCCAGGGACGCAAAATCGGGGCCGTGGGTCCGGCCGGTCGTCACCACCGGATAGCCTGCCCGCCGAAAGAAGTCGGCGAACCACCTGCCCATGCCCCCGGCGCCGCCGATGATCCCGATGGAAAATATCCCTCTCTTCATGTCTCCTCCTTGCTCGTCCCTTGGCGCCGCCCCAGCGCGTTCGCTCCCGGCGGCACCTCCGCCCCTCACGGCCGTCTCGTGATCCCCAGCGCCTCCTGGCGGAGGAGATGATCCGCCAGGACCAGGCAGACCATGGCCTCGCAGACCGGGAGGATCCGGGGGATGGAAGTCGGCGAACCACCTGCCCATGCCCCCGGCGCCGCCGATGATCCCGATGGGAAATATCCCTCTCTTCATGTCTTCTCCTTGCTCGTCCCTTGGCGCCGCCCCAGCCGTTCGCTCCCGGCGGCGCCTCCGCCCCTCAGGGCCGTCTCGTGATCCCCAGCGCCTCCTGGCGGAGGAGATGATCCGCCAGGACCAGGCAGACCATGGCCTCGCAAACCGGGAGGATCCGGGGGATGACGGATACGTCGTGCCGTCCCCGGACGGTCAGCCGCACGGGGGCGCCCTCCCGGTTGACGGTCATCTGTTCCCGGCCCAGGGAGGGGATGGGCTTGCAGGCCGCCCGGATCACCAGATCCTGGCCCGTGGATATCCCCGCCAGAATCCCCCCGGCGTTGTTGCTGGCGAACCCTCCCGGAACGAGGGGATCGTTGTTTTCCGCGCCCGTCATTCCAACTGCGGCGAAACCGGCGCCGATCTCCACCCCCTTTACCGTGCCGATCCCCATGATCGCCCCGGCCAGATCGGCGTCGAGCTTGTCGAATACTGGTTCGCCCAGGCCGACCGGGCAGCCCCGAACGACGATTTCCACCCTTCCCCCCAGGGTGTCTCCCCGGCGGCGGGCCTCGTCCAGCGCCGCCTCCATCCGCCGGGCCGCCTCCGGATCGGGGCAGCGAAGACGGTTGCCGGCGGCCGCGGCGGGATCGACTACCGTGGCCGTGACGCCCCCCAAGGCGACGGTGTAGGCCGTGACGGTCATCCCCCGGGGGGTCAGCAGTTTCCGGGCCACCGCCCCGGCGGCCACCCGGGCGGCTGTTTCCCGGCCCGAGGCCCGGCCGCCGCCCCGGTGGTCCCGGTGGCCGTATTTCCGCTCGTAGGTGAAATCGCCGTGGCCCGGCCGATAAACGTCCCGGAGGTCTTCATAGTCGTCGCTCCGGGCGTCGCGGTTTCGGATGAGGAGCGAGATGGGCGCGCCGGTCGTCTTCCCCGCGAAGACCCCGGAGAGGATCTCCACCTGATCCGCCTCCCGGCGGGGTGAGGCGCCCGGGGCCGCTCCGGGTTTGCGCCGTTCCAGATCCGCCTGGATGTCCGCCGCCGTCAACTCCAAAAGGGGCGGACAGCCGTCGATGACGGCCCCGATGGCCGGGCCGTGGGACTCTCCCCAGGTGGTGACCCGAAAGAGGACGCCGGTGGTGTTGCCTGACATGGATGCTCATCTCCTTTCCTCCGGCAGGTCGAGACCCTTGAAAAATGCCTCATCGGACGCCCCCTGGCCATGCCGGCGGAAGCCGGGGTTCGATAGTGTTGCCCAGGTGTCCCGTGCCCCCCGGGTTTTGCCTGGGCGACCGGAAGGCGCGGATTTTCAAGGGTCTCATGTCTTTATGATCCGTCGTGCGGGTCCCACCCCCGTGTTGTGTTTGCCCCGGAAACGCCGCAAAAGGCTCAAGGGAGATCGCGGGGATGGATTTTCACGCCGATTTCCGTCGCCAGAACCATGATCGCCGCCGCTACCTCCGGGATGGTCAACCGGGTGGTGTCCACCACTCCGTCGGCGATCCCGCGGTAGATAGGCGTCCGCTGTCGGAGGATCGAGTCGATTTCCTCTCCCGCATCGCCACCGGACAGGGACGGACGCTGGCCCCCGCTTTCCGGGTCCTGTTCCAGGCGCCTGCGAATGGTGGCCGCATCGGCGGTCAGCCAGAAAAACAACCCCCGGCGCTTCAGGTCCGTCACATTGCGGCGATCGAGAACGGCGCCGCCGCCCAGGGAAATGACCAGCCCGTCCCGACGGGCGATCTCCCGGATGCAGGCCCGCTCCGCGTCGCGAAAGGCCGGCCAGCCGCCGGCGGCGACGAGTTCGCGGATCGTTTTTCCCGTCCGCTCCTGGATCAGGGCGTCCGTGTCGAGGAAGGGCCGCCGCATCCTTTCCGCAAGCGCCCGGCCCGCGGAGGTCTTGCCGCAGGCCCGATAGCCGATCAACACGATGTTCATACCGCCGTCACGCCGGCCTTCACCGGGCCAATTTGTTCAACTCCCGCCAGAAGCCGGGAAAGGACTTTTCCACACAGCGGGGATTCCGGATCGTCACCCCCGGGACGACCAGCCCCAACACCGCGAAACTCATGGCGATCCGGTGGTCGTTGTAGGTTTCGATCTCCGCGCCGCGGGGGGCGCCGCCGGCGATGACGAGGCCGTCCGGCTTCTCTTCCACCGTCGCGCCCATCTTCCTGAGTTCCGTCGCCAGGGCCGCCAGGCGGTCGCTTTCCTTTACCCGGAGCTGGGCCACATTGACGATCGCCGTCCGCCCCGGCCGCGCCGCGGCCAGGACCGCCAGGGTGGGGACCATGTCGGGCATGTCCCGGAGGTCGAGGCGCCGTGTCCCGGCCTGGAGCGGTCCCCCCTGGAGAGTCACGCCGTTTTCCCGGGGGACAATGCGGCAGCCCAACTCATCCAGGAGCTTCAGGAAGCCGATGTCGCCCTGCTTGGTCTGAAGGGGAACGTTCTCCACCGTCACGCTCCCCCCGGCGAGGGCGGCGGCCAGGAAGAAGTAAGAGGCGCTGGAGACGTCGCCCTCGATCCGGCAGACCGTTCCCCGGTAGCCCTGGCCGCCCCGGACGAAATACCGGTCGGGCGTTTCCATCCGGACTTCCACCCCGAATTCCTCCATGGCCTCCACGGTGACGGCGATGTAGGGCCGGGAGGGGATCCGTCCGGCCAGCTCGATCCGCATATCCCCCGTTGCGTAGGGGGCGGCGATGAGGAGGGCGGAGACGTACTGGCTGCTGTCCAGGTCCCGGAGGGCGACCCTGCCGCCCGGCAAGCCGGAAGCGTGTATCGAAACGGGGGGATAGCCTTCGCGCTCAAGGCTCCGGGTCGAGACGCCGAGGCTGTTCAAGGCCGCCAGGAGCGGCGCGAGGGGTCGTTCCCGAAGCCGTTCGTCGCCGGTGAGGACGAATTCCCCCTGGCCGATGGCGGTGACCCCGGTGAGGATCCGCATGGCCGTTCCGTTGTTGCCCAGGTAGATCTCCCGGCCCGGGGCTTGCGGGCGACCGTTGACGCCGCTCACCGCAAGGTCGTCCCCCTGGGGGGTGATGACGGCCCCCAATGCCTGGAGGGCGGCGGTAAGGCGCGCGGTGTCCTCCGCCGCGAGGGGGCGGCGCAGGAGGGATTTCCCCCGGGCGAGGGCGGCGAGGATCAAGGCCCGCTGGGTGTAGCTTTTGGATCCTGGCACGTTCACGACGGCGTTCGGGGGATGGGACAGCGGTTGGATGGCGATGGTTTCCATTTGCAACTCCTCACTCCGGCAGCGCCGCGAGGACGACCTGGCGCATGAGCGCCGTCGGCGCCTGCCGGCCGGTCCAGATCCGGATTTGTTCTGCCCCCTGATGGACGAGGAGGCCGACGCCGTCGATGGGGACGCAGCCCGCCGCCGCGGCCTCCCGGAGCAGCCTCGTGTTACGGGGGTTATAGACGACGTCCATGACGAAACGGAAATTGGGCAAGGACTCCGGAGGCACGGGGGAACGATTCGCATGGGGATGCAAGCCCACGGGGGTTGTGTTGATCAGCGCGTCCGCCCGGAAGTCCGCCGCGGCGGCCAGGGGTCGGGCCGGACATTGGAAGTCCCGGGCCAGCGCCGCTCCCCTCTCGAGGGTCCGGTTGAAGATGGTCACCCCGCCCCCTCGACTGACGAGGGCAAAGGCCGCCGCCCGGGCCATGCCGCCCGCCCCGAGGATGGCAAAGGAGCTTCCCTGGATCGGAATGCGCTCCTGGAGGTCCTGGAGAAGGCCGAGCCAGTCCGTGTTGTCCCCGACGAAGATCTCCCCGCGTCGATGGATGGTATTGACGGCGCCGATCGTCCGGGCCGCCGCCGTGACCTCGTCGAGATGGGCCATGATCCCCTCCTTGTGGGGAATGGTGACGCTGGCGCCGTCCAGGTCCAGGGACCTCATCAGGGGGACGATCTCCCCGGCGTCGGCCACCCGGAATGCCTCATAGGAGGCCGCAAGCCCCATGGAGGCGTAGGCGGCCCGGTGCATCGCCGGGGAAAGGCTGTGCCCCACGGGGTCGCCGAAGAGGGCGAAGCGCAAACCGTCTCCCGGGAAAGCCCCTCGCCCGGATTGGATAACGTCGCCGTGCCGCAAGGCGGGCTCGGGCTTTTTTGTCTTGACATTCATTCCTGTTATTGCTCCCAAATCATCCCCCGCCGGTGCCGGGTCGGACAGAGAGGGATGGCCATGCATCGGCAAAGCCCACGCTCCTTGTTCCCCTCCTCCCTGGTTGCGGGGATGCCCTCTCTGGGGCGTCTCATGTTCCACCCTGAGGGTACATCGCCGGGGACATCGCCGCGACATGGCCGCGACATCGCCAGGGACCGGTCACCCCGGTGGCCGCCATGCCCTCAGGGGCGTCTCATATTCCACCCTGGAGGGGCCAATAGGTTCAGCGCCGTTGACATCTCTTCGCAGATGAACTGCCCCGGCGCCGTCTCCCGACCCCTGGCCGCCGTGGCATAGGCGAGGTAGGCGCCCAGCAGCAGCGACACGATCCGGCTGCTCCTGCCCTGCTCCCCCATGGCGAAGGCGATGATCTCCCGCCCCCGCCGTCGGGAATAGGGGATCAAGGACAAGATGCGGAGATTGTCCTCCGGACGCCGGGCCAGGGTAACCATCTTGACGATGTCGCCCCCCTTTTCCCGGCAGGCCCGCCAGCGCCGCCGCAGGGCATCCACTCCCGGCGTGCCCCGCCAGTCGTGCCAGGAGACGATGATCCGGGGGCGTTTGCCGCCTTTCCCCGCCGCCGCGGCGGAAAACAGCCTTTCCGCCAGCTTGTCGTCCGTCGCCGCTTCCAGGTCGAGATAATCGGCGCCGCTTCCCGCCGCCTGGCAGAGCAGGTCGATCCGTTGTTCCTCCGTGCCGGCGAAGCGGCCCCCCTCCTCCCGGCGGCGGTTGGTAACGATGACGGGCCGGGTTTTCGCCCGGAGCAGCTCCGTCAGATCGAGGTCGGCGATCAGATCGAGGCGCAGCTCGATGAGCGCGGCGGTGGGGGGGCAGGCGGCCATGCCTTGCAGCGCCGCCGCCATGCTCTCCCCGCCCAGGGACAGGCAGATCACGATCCCTCCTCCCCCCGGGCATAGGAACCCAGCACCTTGATGAAGGTCGTCGCGGCCGCCATCTCCCGGAGGCATCCCGCCACCGGTTCGTCGTCCCGGTGACCCGCCAGATCGGCGAAGAAGAGGTATTCCCACTTCCGTTCCCGGAGGGGATGGGACTCGATGCGCAGGAGATTGATCCGTTCTCGGGCAATGGGCGCCAGGGCCTGGTGGAGCGCCCCCGGCACATGGGGGGTTCCAAAGAGGATGGAGGTCTTGTCCCGCCCGGTCCGCTCCCCTTCGCCGCCGCCGAGGACGAGGAATCGGGTGGCGTTGCCGGGGATGTCCTCGATTGCCGCCGCCAGGATCGCCAGGCCGTTGATCTCCCCGGCGAGCCGGCTGCCTACCGCCGCCCCGGCGGGATCGGCCAGGGCCTGTTGGCCCGCGGCGGAGGTGCTGGCCGTCTCGATCCGCTCCGCCCGGGGAAGATTCTCGGCGAGCCAGCGCCGGCACTGGGCCAGGGCCTGGGGGTGGGAGTAAACACGCTCGATTTCCTCCCGCCGGGGGCAGTTGGTAAGGAGGCACAGGGAGATCGGCAGGAAGATTTCCGCCCGGATCGCCAGGGGGGTGGCGATGAGTCGGCGCAGGGTATGGCCCACCGAGCCCTCGGTGGAGTTTTCCACGGGCGCGACGCCCAGGGTGTCGCGGTCCCGCTCCGCCCGGTCGAAGACCTGGTCGATGGACCCGACCGGCGTCAGCGTCGCACCGTGACCGAAATGGGCCCGGGCGGCCAGGTGGCTGAAGGAACCCTCCGGCCCCAAATAGGCCACGGTCAGCGGCGCTTGAAGGGCCCGGGAGGAGGAAAGGATCTCCCGGTAGATCTCCGCGACCGCCTGATGGGGCAAGGGTCCGGGATTCCGTCCCTTCAGGAAGGCCAGGATCCGGGCCTCCTGGTCGGGCCGGTAAATGTCGGCGCCGGTTTCTCTCTTGATCCTGCCGATGACGACGGACCGGGACGCCCGTTCGTTCAACAGACGCAGCAATTCCGCATCGATGTCCCGGATCTCCCCACGGAGTTTTTCCAGCGATTCCTTCATCTTTTCCCTTTCCGCTTCA
This sequence comes from Pseudomonadota bacterium, assembly GCA_030057915.1. Lineage (GTDB taxonomy): Bacteria > Desulfobacterota > Syntrophia > Syntrophales > UBA8958 > UBA8958. Next base: position 17,845 of record JASGUC010000036.1, on the reverse strand, counting down.
TTCGCCGCCCGTCTTTTCCCGGCGGGGCGTCTTCCGTTCCGGCCTCGGGAGGATCTCCCCGACCTTCTCGAGGGGGATTCCCCCGTTGACGAAGGGCACCCCCGGCCTCTTCAGGAGGACGAAATGGGTCACGCCGCCGGTCTTCTTCTTGTCATGTTCCATGCGGGCCATGATGACCTCCCGGTCCAGGTCGGCGGGGAGCCGGACCGGCAGCCCCAGCTTCTGGAGGAGGGCGACGATCCGCTCGCCGTCGGCTTCGGGGAGGTGGCCGAGGCGCTGGGAAAGGGCCAGCGCGGCCGCCATGCCGATGGAAACCGCCTCGCCGTGGGGGAGGGTGTAGGCGGACGCCGCTTCGATGGCGTGACCCACGGTGTGCCCGAAATTGAGGATGCGCCGCAGCCCTTGCTCCTTCTCGTCGATCTCGACGATCTTCTTCTTGATCTCTCCTGCCCTCGTCACGATCGGCAGGAGGGCGTCCAGGTCGTCGCCCCGGCGCAGGACCTCCGCCCGTTCCTCCAGGAGTTCCAGCAGTCCGGGATCGTCGATGACGGCGCACTTGACGATCTCTGCCAGGCCGTTGACCATCTCCCGCGCCGGCAGGGTCCGGAGGAATTCCAGGTCCGCAAATACCGCCTTGGGCTGGTGGAAGGTTCCCAGGATGTTCTTGGCGGCCGGGAGATTAACGCCGGTCTTGCCGCCGATGCTGCTGTCCACCTGGGCCAGGAGGGTGGTGGGGATCTGGATGCAGGGGATCCCCCGCATATAGATGGAGGCGACGAATCCCGTCAGATCGCCCGTCACGCCGCCGCCCAGGGCGATAAGGCCCGAGGCCCGGTCCGCCCCCCGGCGGAGGAGTTCCTCGGCGACGGCGACGGCGGTGGCCATGGTCTTGGCCTCCTCGCCGGCGGGCATGGTTACGGACTCCAGCGACAACCCCGCCTTCCGCAGGGTTTCCGCCACCCGCTCTCCGTGGAGGGCGGCCACCCTGGCGTCGGAGACGAGGAAATACCGCCGCGCCCAGCCTCCCTTGGCGATGAGCAGGGCCGCCCGGTCCAGGATGTTCCGGCCAACGAAGACTTCGTGGGACCGGGAGATCTTCTTTTCGAGGCTGATTCCGAAGCGGTTCATTGGCGCACCTCGATCCGGTTCTTCATGACCTCGGAAAGGATCCGCATCTCTTCCATAAGCTCGTAGAACTTCTCCGGCTTCAGGGATTGCGCCCCGTCGGAGATGGCCTTGGCCGGCTCGGGATGGACCTCGACGATCAGCCCGTCCGCCCCGGCGACGATGGCCGTCCGGGCCAGGGGTTTGACGTATTGCCAATGACCGGCGGCGTGACTTGGATCGACGATGACGGGGAGATGGGTAAGCTCCTTGAGAACCGGCACGGCGCTGATGTCCAGGGTGTTGCGGGTGGCCGTCTCGAAGGTGCGGATCCCCCGTTCGCAGAGGATGACGTTGTCGTTGCCCGCGGCGAGGATGTATTCCGCCGCCATGAGAAGCTCCTCGATGGTGCACATCATCCCCCGCTTCAGGAGAACGGGTTTTCTCGCCTGTCCCACCTTCTTCAGGAGGGCGAAGTTCTGGACGTTCCGCGCCCCGATCTGGAGGATGTCGGCGTACTGCTCCACCGTATCCACGTCGGTGGTGTTCATCACTTCCGTCACCACCGGGAGGCCCGTCTTCTCCCGGGCCTTCTTGAGGATCTTGAGGCCCTCCTCTTCCATACCCTGGAAACTGTACGGCGAGGTGCGGGGCTTGTAGGCCCCGCCCCGGAGGACCTGGGCGCCCCCTTTCCGGGCGATGTAGGCGCTTTCGAGAAGCTGCGCCTCGCTTTCGATGGAGCAGGGCCCGGCCATGACGATGAATTCCGGCCCGCCGATCTCCAGGTCGCCCACCCGGATGATCGTGTCGCCGTCCCGGGACTCCCGGCTGGCCAGTTTGTAGGGCTTGAGGATGGCCATGACCTTTTCCACCCCCGGCAGATGTTCCGTGGCCTTCAGTTGCGCCTTGCCCCGGTCGTCGCCCACGATGCCGATGATCGTCCTTTCCACCCCCTGAGAGGGATGGGCCCGGTATCCCACGGACTCGATCCAGCCTATGACGTGGTCCACCTGCTTTTCCGTGGCGTTTTTCTTCATGATGATAACCATTGTTTCGACCTCCAAAAGGAAAGGCCATGGGGTCCGCCGCCGCCCATGGCCTTTCAGAAACAGAAGAGCCATGGGGGAGGAGCCGCTCCGCCATGGCTCAATTTTTTTATTTTCCCGGGGTGCTACCCCTCCTTGAGCGACAGGCGGACCGGCGCGCCGTAAAAATAATACCAGTAATAAAAGTTAGAGATTACGCCGTGGTTGCCCATCTTGTTATCCGTCGGACCCCTTTTCTCGATTCGTGAGTCAGCATCTGTTCACAGATTTCCCGTTCTGTCAACAAAAAATGTTGCCCCGGGCGGGTAAATCTGTTCTCAATGAAAGTAGTCGATCTTGAATGAGTTACTAAAACTGAGGCACGTCCTGTTTTCAGCCACTTAGAGATAGAACAAATTTACCGTGGTTGCCCCGGGCCACGGCGGCGGTTACACCGGAATCCCTCGCCCCTCTCCATATAGCAGCATTCGGTAGGTCTTCTCGATGCGGTCCCAGTTTTCCTCCCGGTCCATGGACCAGTACCGGCCGATGACGGAGACCACCCGTCCCAGGCCCAGGGAGGCGCATTTTTCTTCCACCTCCCGGATATAGCGGACACCGCTTTCCGGCAATTCCCCGCGGCGGCCCAGCATGGCGTGGATATAAACCTCCGGCACGGATTGCCGCCGGGCCATCTCCAGCAGGGCGAAGAGATGGGGGAGGGACCCGTGGGAGCTGAAGAAGGAGACGATGCCCAGGAGATGCAGCGCTGTTTTCCTTTCCTTGGCGGCGTTCATGACCTTCAGGAAGGCCTCGTTTTGGAAGAAGGTCCCGTCGGCGATGGCCCGGTCGATGCGGACCCGGTCGGAATAGATCCGTCGGCCGGCGCCGATGTGGAGGTGTCCGGCCTCGGAGTTGCCCACGGCCCCCGGGGGCAGGCCCACGGCCTCGCCGGCGGCCGCCAGGACGGAAAAAGGGTGCTCCGCCAGCAGGCGATCCATGACGGGGGTCCGGGCGGAGGCGAGGAGGTTGCCGTGGGCCTCTTCCCGGTAGCCCCAGCCGTCGAGGAGGAGATACAGGAGGCGGGTTTTGCCCTTCCTCCCGCCGGCGTCGGCGCATGCCGTTCCCTTGCCCTCAGACGCCAGCCCCTCCGTTTTGGCCGACGCGGCCACCTGGTAGGCCGCGGCCCCGGCGGAAGGCCGTCCGGCGTCGGAAGCGGCAAGGGTCTTTTCCCGGGCTGCGTCGGGGTCGGTCGTCTTTATGAGGAGGGATCGGCCCGTCATGAGCGGGGAGGGGGGGAGACCCAGCAAATCCAGGACCGTGGGCGCCGCGTCGGCGAGTTCCCCATGCTTCCGCAGGGTTATCCGTTCGTCCGGGGCGATGAGGACGAAGGGGACGGGACTGTCCGTGTGTCCGGTGTCCACGGCGCCGTCGGGATAGAGCCATTTTTCCACCGTTCCATGGTCGGCGGAGACGACGACCGTCATCCCCGCCTCGGCGGCGGCGGCAATGGCGACGCCCGTCTGGCGGTCCACCGCTTCGATGGCCCGGATGATGGCCTCCCGGTTTTCGATGTGGCCCACCACGTCCACATTGGGGAAGTTGGCAAAGATAAAGGCATAGCTCCTGTCGCTTATGGCCTCTGTGATGGCCGCCCCGATCTCCCCGATGGACATCTCCGGGGCGGCGTCGAAAAGGGCGACGTCCTTGCGGGTCGGCACCACGATCCGGTCTTCGCCGGGAAAGGGCGCCTGCCGCTTGCCGTTGAGGAAATAGGTTACGTGGACCGCCTTTTCCGCCTCGGTGATCTTTGCCTGCTTAAGACCGGCCCGGGAGATCAGGGCGCTCAGGGTATCCTCCAGGGTTTCCTCGGGAGGGAAGGCCACCTCCACGGGAAGGTCCCGGTGGTACTCGATCATGGTCGCGTAGGCCAGCCCCAGGTCTGGGGCGACGGGGAATTCGGCGAAGCCCTTTTCCGTGAGGCTCCTGGTCAGTTCGATTTCCCGTTCCCCGCGGATGTTGTAAAAGATCACGGCGTCGCCCCTGCCGATCCGGCCCAGCGGCGCCCCAGTCCCGCCGCTGGCGACAAGGGGCTGTAGTGTCTCGTCTTCCTCGCCGGCCCGGTAGGATTCGCGGACCGCCTCGGACAGCGGATAATTCTCGGTTGGTTTCATCATGTCGATCTCCCCGGGCGGAGGTTGGGGCCGCCCGCGCCCCATGGGGAGGGGTCTCCTCCTTTGCGCTTGCAAGTAGTTGTTACGGGCCGCCTGCGCCGCATGGGGGAGGGCCTTCAAAAAAGCGGCCTCCGCCCGCCCGCGATAGTCGTGAGTCGGGGCCTTGGCAAAACCCGTGGCGCCCTCCCCATGTCCCCTCCCGGGACAGCGGGAATCCCGTGTCCTCGACGATTTTCTGGATGCCGGGTCAAGCCCGACAGGGCCTGGGCGGCGGTTTTTCAAGGGTCTCCAGGCATGGTTTCGTTGCGTGCGAACCCGGCAATAGCGAGATTCTCAATCATCTCGCGATGGTATCCGGCGGTCCGCCCTTGTGCGCCGCCCTGGCCCGGGCGGGCCAGGGGCGTCGCCCACCCGGGACCTTTATAGAAAAGCGCCCGGTCTGTAAAGGAAAAAACGAAACAATGTCGGCTACTCACCGGTTCGGGTCGCCCTTTTTGATTGATCGCCCATGACTTAAGTGATAGAATACCTTATGTGAATTGGCATCGGGAAGGCGGCGGCGGCAAGATGAAGGAAAAAAAAACGGTTGACGAAATCCTGCGGGAGGAATTCTTCAAGGAGCGGGCCGTGGTGCTGGGACGGACCGGGGAGAGCGTGGCCCGGGCCATTGACCAGCTCCAGCGCCTGGGGCGGATCATAGAGCAGTATCATAACGAACTCCAGCGCCTGGACCAGGCGCCGCCGGAGGCGGACCCGGAGCGCCGCGAGGCGGGAGCGGCGAAGGAGCGGGTCGTCAACGAAATCAACGTCAAGATCAGCCAGTACAACCAACTCTGGGACCACGCCCAGTTGCGCTACTATTACCTCGTCGTCACCAGGGAGGCCATGGGGTTGCGAAGCCACCACCGGGTGGAGGAGATATATCGCATCCCCCCCAGGAAAAAACAGCTTTCAGGAGAATAATGGACAGATTCCGGAAGCCACGTCTCAAGATGGTGGAAACCCAGATCCGGGCCCGGGGAGTGACCGATGAAAGGGTCTTGGCCGCCATGGCCAGGATCCCCCGCCATCTTTTTGTGGACGAGGCCCTCATCGAACAGGCTTACAACGACAACCCCCTGCCGATCGGAAAGAGCCAGACGATCTCCCAACCTTACATCGTTGCCCTGATGACCGCGGCCCTGAAGCTGACGGGAAAGGAAAAGGTGCTGGAGATCGGCACGGGGTCGGGTTATCAGACCGCGATCCTGGCGGAGCTGGCGGAACAGGTCTTTTCCATCGAACGGATTGCCCAATTGGCGGCGGAGGCGAGGAAGCGGTTGGACGCCCTCAACTGCTTCAATGTGGCCATGCGGGTCGGGGACGGCACCTACGGTTGGCGGGAGGAGTCTCCCTTCGACGGCATCATGGTCACGGCGGGGGCGCCGAAGGTCCCGAAGATCCTTCTGGAACAGCTTGCCGTCGGCGGTCGTCTCGTCATACCGACGGGCGGGCGGATCAGCCAGGACTTGCTCAGGGTTACCCGCCTGACCGCCGATCTGAACGAGATCAAGACGGAGGTCCTGTGTGGATGCCGTTTTGTCGATCTCATCGGCGAGTATGGCTGGGACGCTTGAGGATGCCTCCCGGTGACGACATGCTGGAGAGATTCGCCATGAGAGGGCTTGCCGTATCGCTGGCCCTTCTGAGCCTGTTTGTTTTCGCCTGCGCCGGTCAAAAGAATGTCGTCCGTCCGGGCAAGGGGGTCTATCATCCGGTAAAAAAAGGGGAAACCCTTTGGGGGATCGCCCAGGCCTATGAGGTGAGTCAACGGAAGCTGGTGGAGGCAAACAAGATTCGCTTCCCCGATCGCCTGGAGGCGGGCAGCGCGATCTTCATCCCCGATGCCGTCCGGGTGCTCGATGTCGGCAAGGTTTTACAGGCGAAGGCGGCGGCCGATCGCCCGGAGGAGGGGCCGGCCAAGAAGGGCGAGGAGAAGAAGCCGCCCGCCGTGGCGGAGGCAAGGGACCGCAAACCCGCGGAGCCGTCCCGGGAGGGCCCGCCGAAGCCGGGGGTGGAGCGTCGGAAAGGGGAACTGGAGAAGGCGGACAAGGACAAGAAACGGGATGCTGCCCCTCCCGCTACACCTCCCGCTGCCCCCTCCGCCGCCGCCCCCGCCGCTTCCCCTGCCCCTCCCCCGCCCCCTCCTCCGCCGGGCGTCGCGGCGCGTGCGCCTTCGGGCAAGGGCGTCTTTGTCTGGCCCGTGCGGGGGCGCCTGGTATCCCGTTTCGGACGGCAACCCAATGGCATGGTATTCAATCATATTCGGATCGCCGCCCGGGATCACGCCCAGGTTGTCGCCGCCGCCTCGGGGACGGTGATCTTCTCCGCCCCCCTCCGGGATTTCGGCGAGACGGTCATCATCAAGCACGACGACGATTTCGCCACGGTTTACACCCATCTGGGCGGCCGGTCCGTCCGGGCGGACAGCCTCATCAAGAAGGGGGAGATCATCGGTCAGACGGGAAAGTCGGAAAAGAGGGGAGAGGGGTGCGTCAATTTTGAAATCCGCCGGCACAACAAGGCCTTGGACCCCCTTTTGTTCCTCCCCTGAGGGCGTTGAAAAACGCCCTTTGGCCCCCCACTCGCCGCTCCGGCCGCAGCGGGAATGGGGCGTCCGCAAGGGGTTTCGGTCCCCGGGGTTTTGCCGGGGCGACGGGAAAGGGCGGTTTTTCAACGGTCTCGCCTTGAATATGCGCGCCCCGATGCATATATTCTTCCTCAAGCGCCCGGGGATAACGCGGGGGGACAACAAGAGCAAGGAAACTTTGGCAAATTATGGAATTATCTTTTGAACAGGGACCCATTCGACCGCCCAGCGAGGCGAAGAGCCTCCTCATTCGGGCCACGAGAAATTGCCCGTGGAATAAGTGCGCCTTCTGCCGCACCTATCAGGGGAAGAAATTCGAACTTCGGACTAGCGAGGAAATCAAGGACGATATCCGTAATGCTCGGATGATCGCCGACGAGATCCGGGCCCTGTCCTGGAAACTCGGCGGCGGCGGCCAGGTGACCGATGCGGTGGTGCGGCGCGTTTACAATGGCGGCAACCACTACAGCGACGCCTTTCGCTCCGTTTGCGCCTGGTTGTACTGGGGAGGGGAGTCGGTTTTCCTCCAGGACGCCAACTCCCTGATTCTGAAGACCGATGAACTGGTGGAGATCCTCTCCTTCATCAGGGAGCAGTTTCCCGGCGTCAACAGGATCACCTCCTACTGCCGCTCCAAGACGGCGGCCAGAAAGACCGTGGCGGAGTTGGAGAGGATCCGCGAGGCGGGTCTGTCGCGGATTCATGTGGGGATGGAGAGCGGCTACGATCCCCTCCTCGAATTCATCCGGAAGGGGGCCACGGCGGCGGACCATGTGGAGGGAGGGAAGAGGATCGTCGCGGCGGGCATTTCCCTTTGCGAATATGTCATCCCCGGCCTGGGTGGAGAGAGGTGGTCCCGGGAGCACGCCCTTGCCACTGCCGCGGCCGTCAACGCCATCGACCCCGACTATGTGCGCTTGCGGTCCCTTCAGGTCGTCAAGGGAACCGGCCTTTATGAACGGATGCAAAACGGCGAGTTCACCCCTGGGAGGGACGAGGAGACGGTGCGGGAGATCCGCCTGTTCATCGAAAACCTCACGGGGGTACGGACGACCATCGTCAGCGATCACATCCTCAATCTCCTGGAAGAGGTGGAGGGAACCCTTCCCGACGATCGGGACCGGATCCTCGCCGTCATCGATGCGTATCTGGCCCTGCCGGAACAGGACCGGATGATCTTCCGCCTGGGTCGGAGGCAGGGGATTTACCGGCGCCTGGCGGACCTGAACGATCCGGCCATGTATGCGCGCCTCAAGGCCGTTACGGACGAATACCTCCCCGAGGGGGCCGGACGGTTCGAGGCCGACCTGAAGGCCTTGATGCATCATTATATATGATGATGTGTTGACTATGGTTTAAAAATATGTTAACATGCCAATTTCAAAATATATTTGGTGGTGGCAAGATGTTTAAGATCGGCGACATGGCAGTATATCCCGCGCAGGGCGTCGGGGTCATTGAAAACATTGAAAACCGCGAGGTCATGGGGACAAAGCAGAGCTTTTACATCCTCAAAATCATGAGCAACGGCATGAAGATCATGATCCCCACTAAGGGCGCGAAATCCGTGGGGCTTCGGGAGGTCATCTCCGAGAAGGAGATTTCCAAGGTTTACGACATCCTGAAAAACAAAGAGGTTACGATCGACAAGCAGACGTGGAACAAGCGTTACCGGGAATATCTGGAGAAGATAAAAACCGGCTCCGTATATGAAATCGCCCGGGTTCTCCGGGACCTTCTCATCCTTAAAAACGACAAGAACCTCTCCTTTGGGGAACGGAAGATGATGGACACGGCGAAGAGTCTGCTCGTCACGGAGATATCCGTGGCCACGAAATCCGATGAAACCAAGATCGAGGAGGACCTGAAGACGATCTTCACGATCCAGTGAAGATGAGCGTCGCGTGGAAGAAGTATCTATTGGAGGGGCGGACCGGTCCGCCGGTCCGGAGGATCGAGGCGGCCGCCCGCCAGACGGACATTCGCCGTCAACCCCCATGCCCGGACCGGGCACAACGAAGGATCAAACTATCCGATTAGTTGCAGACATTTTCATATAAAATCAAGAGAGAAAGGAGGTGAAAAAGGAATGATTGTCAGGATTTTACTTATCGGCGCCTGTTCCATAAGCGGTTTCTTCATCGCCTATCTGACCTATCCCCCCGATAAATGGTGGACCTGGCCCATTGGGTTCGTCGTCGGGCTGGTCATTGCGTTCTTCGTCATCAAGGTGGAACAGGACATTCGTAAGTTTTCCCTCCGGATCATCCTGGGGGGAGTGGCGGGCATGATCGTTGGTCTCATCATAGCGTTTCTTCTTGCCTATGGCCTAAATTTCGTAAGTAATATCAAGCAAAATCAGGAGGTCGTGCCGTGGATATACGCCCTCCTGACGGGAATCATGGGATACCTCGGATTGGTTCTCGGATCGAAAAAAACTGAGGAATTGAATATATTCGGCTTCGGACAAACCAAGGAGCCGGATGAAGCCAAAATCCTGGATACAAGTGTCATCATCGACGGTCGGATTGCCGATGTCTGTGAGACGGGCTTTGTCGAAGGCACCCTCATCGTGCCGAGATTCGTTCTCGACGAGTTGCAGTACATCGCCGACTCCTCCGACGCCCTGAAGCGTTCCCGGGGCCGGCGCGGGCTCGATATCCTGGGCCGGATGCAGAAGATGGCCGGGATCGTCGTGGAAGTGGGCGACCAGGATTTTCCCAAGGTCAAGGGCGTGGACGCCAAATTGGTGGCGTTGGCGCGGAAGATCAACGCCAAGATCATCACCAACGATTTCAATCTCAATAAGGTGGCGGAACTCCAGGGCATCAAGATTCTCAACGTCAATGAGCTTGCCAACGCCCTGAAGCCGGTGGTGCTCCCCGGCGAGACCATGACGGTGAAGATCGTCAAGGAGGGCAAGGAGCCCGGACAGGGGGTGGCCTATCTGGATGACGGCACCATGATCATCGTTGACCACGCCCAGAAGTATCAGGGCGCCATTGTCGATGTGACGGTGACCAGCGTCCTCCAGACCACGGCGGGGCGTATGATCTTTTCGGAGATGAAGGCCCTGGCGGGGGACAAGAAACCCTTTTCCCTGTCGGCGCGGTCATGATCGTTTCCCAGGCCCGGAGGCACTTGGCCTCCGGGCTTTTTTTCGTCCGCGGCATAACTCTGCTCCTGACGGCGGGGCGGTGGGGTAGCGGGGTAGTGGGACGCTGGAGCGGTGTGATGGCGTGGTAGCGGAGCGGCGGGGCTGAGGGACGGCGTGGTAGCGGAGCGGCGGGACGCTGGAGCGACGGGGTAGCGGGACGGCGGGACGGGCGCCCTGGACAACCTTTCGTTTTGCTCGAGCCGGGAAGGAGGACTTGGCAGGAAGATGCAGGCCACAGCCATTATCACCGCCGGCGGAAGCGGCCGGCGCATGGGCGGCCCGGAAGCGAAACAGTACCTGTTGCTGCGGGGGGTCCCCCTGCTGGTCCACACCCTTCGGGTGTTTCAGGAGGCGGCGGAGATCGGGGAGATCGTCCTCGTCGCGCCCGCCGCCGATGTGGACAGAATCGGCGAGGAACTCCTGGTCCCCTTCCGCCTGACCAAGGTCCGGCGGGTAGTGGCAGGGGGGGCGCAAAGGCAGGATTCAGTCGCGGGCGGCATCGCCGCCTTGAGTGATGATTGCGAGCTGGTCGTCGTTCACGATGCGGCCCGGCCTTTTGTCACGCCGGCCTTGATCGCCCGGGCCGTGGAGGGCGCGGCGCAATACGGCGCCGTCGCTGCGGGCATCCCGGCCAGGGATACCATCAAGTGCTGCGACGCCGCGGGCCGGGTTCTCCACACCCTCCCCCGGGAACGGATCTGGATCGTGCAGACGCCCCAGGCCTTCCGCCGGGAGATTATCGTCGTCGCTCACCGGCAGGCCCGCCGGGACCATTTCCTCGGGACGGACGACGCCGCCCTGGTGGAACGGCTGGGCGTCGCGGTACGGATGATCCTGGGGGAGGGGGAAAACATAAAGATTACCACCCCCGACGATCTGGTCTGGGCGGAACATATCCTGTCGGCGCGACGCTGAATCGTTTCGGCGAGGCCCCGGCGGTAGCCCCGTCCGTGCCCTGGAGGCGACGGCCTTGCCGGGTGTGGCGTTGAAGCGTTTCGGCGGGGTTTCGCCGGCCGCGGCACTCCCGGGAACGACAACCTTGCCGGCTGCCGCGCCGAGTCGTTCCGCCCCGGTCGTGGCGTGGAGTCGCTCCATCCTGGGCATGCTGCTGAATTTTCCCGTCCCGGGTGCCGCGTGGAGCTGTTCCGGACCGAACGCGGCGGCGAGTCGCTATGGATCGGCCCCGGCGTCGAGTCGTTCCGGCGAGGCCCCGGTGGTAGCCCCGTCCGTGCCCCGGAGGTGACGGCCTTGCCGGGTGTAGCGCTGAATCGATTCGGTGAGGTTTCGCCGGCCGCCGCACTCCCTGGATCGACGGCCTTGCCGGCGCGGCGCGTCCCCGGGAGCGGGACAGCCCCCGCCCGGAAGGGATGGGGGGCCGTCAGGGATGGGGGCCGTCGTCGAAGAATTTCGGAGGAAGGATAATAGCAAAAAAATGAAGGGCAGCGGCGAGGGGGGAATAAAAACGGCCCGCGTGGGCATTGGTTATGACAGCCACAGTTGGTGCGCCGGCCGTCCCCTTGTCCTCGGCGGGGTGGAGATCGAGCATTCCCGGGGACTCTCCGGCCACTCCGACGCCGACGCCTTGATCCACGCCATCTGCGATGCCGTCCTCGGGGCCGTGGGCGCCGGGGATATCGGCGTCCATTTTCCCGATAACGACCCCGCTTATCGGGGGATCTCCAGCCTCGTCCTTCTGGCCCGGGTGAGGGAGATCGCGGCCGCCCGGGGATACCGGGTGGTGAACGTGGATGCCACGGTGATCATGGAGCGGCCAAAATTGCGCGCCTATGTCGGTGGAATGATTGCCAATATAGCCGATGCCCTGGCGATGGACGCCGCCGCGGTGAGTGTCAAGGGCAAGACCAACGAGGGGATGGGTTTCGTCGGTCGGGAGGAAGGGGTCGCCGTCATGGCCGTGGCCCTGGCGGCGCCGGTAGGGACGTCCTGAGCAATGAACGGGGCGGCGAGGAAGGAAGCTTCCCCATGGCCGAGAGCGGTCGCGATGCATGTTTCAGCAAGTCGAGCGCTTTGAAAAGCGCCATTCCCAACCCACCCCCCCGCCCCCGCCGTCATCGCGGAGGAGGAAAAATGCCGTGTTTCCAAGATGCTCCGTCGGGAAGCCGGTTTTGGTTGGGGCCTCGGGACGGCGTGGATTTTCAAAGCTCTCGAGTCCCCGGGCGCCGGATCGATCCCGGCATGACCGCATGGGTCGTTCCTTAACGGTCCCGCTTCGAGGCCTTTGGCCCATTGCCTCGAAAACCTGTCCTCGCCAATCCCGCGAAGGCGGGAATCGAGTGTTTTCAAATATCTACCGGACGCCGGATCGACCCCGGCATGATCGAATAGTCGTTTCTTAAAGGTCTCGCTCCATGAATGATATCTCACCTCGCGTTCGCTTCGCCCCTTCCCCCACGGGGGATCTCCACGTGGGCAACGCCCGCACCGCCCTGTTCAACTGGCTTTTCGCCCGCCGTTACGGGGGCCGCCTGGTCCTGCGCATCGAGGATACGGATCGCCTCCGGACCTCCCGGGTCTTCGAGGAGAATATCCTCGCCGACCTGGCCTGGCTGGGCATCGACTGGGACGAAGGCCCGGGGCGCGGGGGGCCCTACGGACCCTACCATCAAAGCGAACGTCTGTCCCTCTACCGGGAATGCCTGGAAAGACTCATCGCCGCCGGGATGGTCTATCCCTGTTTCTGCACCGACGAGGAGCTGGAGGCGGAACGTCTCAGCCTTCTCTCTCAGAAACTGGCCCCGCGCTATCTGGGAAAGTGCCTGGGGCTGGACGAGGAGGAACGGCGACGGCTGGAGGCGTCGGGACGACCGGCGGCCTGGCGTTTCCATGTCCCGCCGGGGCTGATCGCCTTCCACGACCTGATCCGGGGGGACATGCGTTTTGCCGGCGAGACCCTGGGGGATTTCATCATCGTTCGTTCCAATGGCATCCCCGCCTATAATTTCGCCGTGGTGGTCGATGATCACCACATGGGGATCACCCACGTGATCCGGGGGGAGGACCATCTTTCCAACACGGCCCTGCAGCTCCTTCTCTACCGCGCCCTGGGGTTCGCGCCGCCGCGATTCGCCCATCACGCCCTGATCCTCGGGCGGGACCGGGCCAAGCTCGGGAAGCGCCACGGCGCCACCGCCGTCCGGGAATTCCGGGAACAGGGGGTGCTGCCGGAGGCCCTGGTCAATTATCTGGCCCTCCTGGGTTCCTCCTTCGAGGCGGGACGGGAGTTTTGCCGTCGGGAGGAGACCGTCGCCTCCTTTTCCCTGGACCGGGCCGGCAAAAGCGGCGCCGTCTTCGACGAGGACAAACTGCGGTGGCTCAACAGCCTGTATATCAGACAGGAGGCCCCGGAGATCCTCGCCCGGCGCATGGAACCCTTCGTTGCGGCGGCGGGCTACGGGAAGATCGGCGTCTCTCGCCTGCATGGGATCATCGAAGCGGTCCGGGACAACATAAACGACCTGACGGAAATCGGGGATTATTTGCGGATCTTCGACGATGAGGCCTACGATCTCTCCCCGGAGGCCCGGGCGATCATTGCGGGCCCGGAGGCCCGGGAGGTGATCGCGTCCCTCCTGGCGCTCCTTGCCGAGCCCCTTGCCGATGACCGGGGCGATCCGGAAGATCGCGAAGATAAGGGTGGCCGGGGCGACAAGGTCGATCCCGGCGGGCCGGACGGGCCGGTTGCTTGGGAAGATGGGGGTGGCCGGGGTGGCCGGGGAGATCGGGGCGAGCCAAGTGATCGGGGAGAAGGGAAAGCAACGGGTGACCGGGCTGCGCTGGGCGATCCTGAAGCAAAGGAAGATAAGGGCGGCCGGGGCGATGGGGATGGTCTGGGTGGTCGGGGCGACAAGGTCGATCCCGGCGGGCCGGTCGGGCCGGTTGCTCGGGAAGATGGTGGTGATGGGGGTGAACCGGGCGACCTGGAGGCGTCTGCCCGGAAGAGCGACGGGCCGGCGTTTACAGCCGGTTCCCGGGGAGGCGACGGGCTCGCCGGAGCTGACGATGAGATGACGCCAAGCCATTATCGGGCCATCATCGAACGCCTGGCCGAGCGCACGGGCCGCCGGGGGAAAAGGCTGTTCCTGCCCCTCCGCGCTGCCCTCACCGGTCGGGTCAAGGGGCCGGAACTGGATCGCTGCTTTGCCGTCCTGGGCCGGGCATCGCTGCGCCGCCGCCTGGAAAAGGCCCTGACGGCCTGAAACGGGTGACGGCCTGAAACGGGTGATGGCCTGAAGCTAGCGACGTTCTGAATCGGGCAGCGGCCTGAAGCGGGCGCCACCGCCGGTGAAGCCCCCCTCCGGTCCGCTCGACGACGACAACTTTCGCAAGAGATCACGATCGGAGATACGGAAAAAGAAGAAAGAATTCCGCGGGGGGAAATAGGGGGTGATTTTCGGAGGCAAAACTTTTTGACCGTCGTCGATTCCACCTATGATTTCAAGTACTTTACCTATGCCGGCGCGCCGGCATAGGTTCGCCGCGACGAGGGGTGAAGCCCCCCCTCCGGCCCCTCGACGACGACAACTTTCGCAAGAGATCACGATCGGAGATACGGGGAAAACAACCGCGATAAGAAGTGAATGCCTCGGAGTCCGTAGCAAGGTCTTCCCGGCAATCGGTGTGGCTATCCCGCCGACCATGCGGGAGTTCATGTGATGCCCAACTCATTGTCAAGGGGCATTCTGTGGTGCCAAGAACCTTTTCAAGGCACCCATCTATCTAAAATGGCACAACTATTTTTGGGCCACTGTAGATGAGTCAGCCCTATTTCATTGTTGAGAATAAAATCATGAAAGAAGGGGACATAATATTGCTGAAGAATGCATTGCTAAGCTACATGGAATACGAGAAAGACAACCCTGAGTACTCTGCAACCATCACCGGTAAACCAGGGCAAAGAAACGCTATAAAGTGGGATGCTGATTTTTTCGTTGGGACTCGGAATCTGATAAAATGATGACGTTATTTGCAGAACGGAAAACATGAAACAGCCACATCAACCTCTTGCGGAAGTATTCGGCCATCTGGTATCAGATCAATCGGCGAGCGCAAACAGGTATCGCTCTCGTCGGCTTTGCCCGTTCAACAACAAAGTGCCGAACTGCACAAAAGACAAGGCAAAGAATCCGCTTGGCGTATGCAGTGTTCTGCATGATGGCGCGCCAGCAATCACATGCCCGATCAGATTCCGCGAAGACTGGCTAATCACTGACGACGCAGCATCCTTCTTCTTCCCCGAGGATGCAAAATGGAGTACTTTGACCGAAGTCAGGCTCAATGACGCCAATGGGAAATCGGCTGGGAATATCGACGTTGTTCTTGTTTCTTACGATAATGACGGAAGGGTGCTCGATTTTGGGGCACTTGAGATTCAAGCAGTCTATATTTCGGGCAATGTCCGAGACCCCTTCGAATACTATATGAAGGATCCAAAAGGTCGAGCAAAAATGGATTGGTCTGACCAACCCAATTATCCACGGCCAGACTATTTGTCATCGTCACGAAAGAGGCTCGCGCCCCAATTGCTCTTCAAGGGTGGCATCCTCAATTCTTGGCGCAAGAAAAGCGCGGTAGCTCTGAACAAGAGCTTTTTTGACACTTTGCCACGTCTCACCAGGGTGCCAAAAGACAAGGCAGATATTGCATGGCTTATCTATGACCTTCAATTGGCCACGGTCGATGGTCGGCAGCGGTACAAGTTGGCCAAGATTGATGAAGTGTTTACTGGCTTCGCGTCTGCGCTTCTTTCGATTACGGCCCCTGTTCCAGGGAAAATGGATGATTTTGTCAAGTTGCTTCAGGAACGACTTGATGAACAACTTGAGACACCACCCAACAACAAGTTCATCGAGAAACCATTTTAAAAATGACAAGCAGACAATCATCACTATTCCCCGATTTGTTTCAGGAATGCGACATCCCGAAACCGGTCAATGTCGCATCAATTCCTCAGAGAAGTCCGTTTCGATATCCGGGAGGGAAGACATGGTTTGTTCCAACTTTTAGGGCTTGGGTCGGCAACCTATACCCGAAGCCGAAAGTGCTTGTGGAGCCATTCGCTGGAGGTGGAATCATCAGCTTGACAGGGCTGTTCGAGAAACTCGTCGATCGTGTCGTCATGGTTGAACTTGACGAGGATATAGCGGCGGTTTGGCTTACGGTCGTTCAAGGACATTCCGAATGGCTGGCAAGGAGGATCGTCGAGTTTAATCTCACAAAAGAATCCGTAATTAAAGAGATTTCTAAGACTGATGTAGATGTTAAGGAACGAGCATTTCAAACAATCCTGAAAAACAGAACTTTTCACGGTGGCATTCTTGCTGAGGGCTCCGGCTTCTTGAAGTACGGGGAAAATGGCAAGGGCATTTCTTCGCGGTGGTACCCGACGACACTTGCACGACGTTTTACAGACTTGAATCTGGTTGTCAGTCGAATTGAGTTTCGACAGGAAGATGGCATTGAGGTTATCCGGCAATATTCAGGACAGAAGGATGTTATGTTCTTTATTGATCCGCCATACACGGCAGGTGGCAAGAAAGCTGGAAAGAGGCTCTATCGGCACTGCGAACTTGACCATGAAAAACTTTTTGCCGCTTGTGAGACAATCAAAGGCGACTTCCTGATGACGTACGACAATGCCGAAGAGGTAAAATCGATGGCACGAGAACACGGATTTCAGATGCGACTGATTCCGATGAACAATACCCACCACGCAACAATGGAAGAACTTGTTATCGGGAAAGAACTCTCGTGGATGGATCAGTATCCGGCAGTTCATGAGCCCGAGACCGAATATAGGACGAAGAAAGTCCCAACAAACGCCTGCACTCGTACGCGACGCCCGCAGCGGGCTTCGCGCCGGTGAGCTTGCTCGTCGCTCCAAACGGAAAATGAAGAAAGAATACCGCGGGGGGAAATAGGGGGTGATTTTCGGAGGCAAAACTTTTTGACCGTCGTCGAATCCACCTATGATTTCAGGTACTTTACCTATGCCGGCGCGCCGGCATAGGTTCGCCGCGGCGAGGGGTGAAGCCCCCCCTCCGGTCCCTCGACGACGACAACTTTTACAAGAGATCACGATCGGAGATAAGGGGAAAACAACCGCGATAAGAAGTGAATGCCTCGGAGTCCTTAGCAAGGTCTTCCAGGAAATCGGTGTGGCTATCCCGCCGACCATGCGGGAGGTCATGTGATGCCCAACTCATTGGCAAGGGGCATTCTGTGGTGCCAAGAACCTTTTCAAGGCACCCATCTATCTAAAATGGGACAACTATTTTTGGGCTACTGTAGAAAATGGGCGTAACAAAAAGGAGATTTTATGTACAAAGATGATATTCTTAATCTTATTGTACAATCCCCACTGGAGATAGATACTGAAATACAAATGAGCGGACGCCCGCCGACGATGGCAAACTCTGAATTTCTCACAAAAAAAGAGCAGGGCGACTGGGCAGAAAAAATTGTCTTTAAGGCTATCAATGAATATTCTCGTGATTATTTTGCTGTTGAATATGGACGTTCCGAATCAATAGCCGCAGGTGATGATGGGTTTGCTGATTACTATATGGAATATCAGAGTGAACTTAACGCGATAGGAAAGAGGCCAGATATTGTTAGCATCGGTGAGATTGTCCCCCTTTTTCATCGGTTGTAGATGCCCCCCGTGGTTGGTGGAAGTTGTTGCTGAGGCGCACTTATCCATTGATGGGTCATGTGTTTCAGGGCGCAGTTATTTGAT
>JASGUC010000035.1 GCA_030057915.1 Pseudomonadota bacterium | reverse complement strand
CTCAGCCCACCAGGTTTTTGATGCCTTCGATGACCGGATTGGTGAAGAGGGCGACGAGGACCGTGTAGAGGGCGAAGACCCCGGCGACCTCACCGGTGTACATCTTTTCGTATTTGTGTTTCAGGCTGATGATCACCATGCCGCCCACGATCAGGCAGCCAAGCTGGAAGTAGGGGAAGTTGGCCGCGCCCGCCGCCGCATACTCGGCCAGGGCGAAGGTTCCGGTGCAGAGCACCACCGCGATTGCCGCTACCATTGTTCCTAATGTCTTTTTCATTGTCTGTGTCCTCCTTTATTTTTATTATTTTTTATTGGCTTCCGTTTGACTTTAGATAATGCGAGGAGTGTGCCAAAGTCTCCAGTCTCCCTTTGCGATGGGGATAAGCATTTGGAATTATTCTTGTATAGGTTGTTCAGGTAGGGAGAAAAACTAAAATCTTCTCGCGGATGGAGAGGAGTATGTTTAACGAATGTTTCAAGCAATGAAAAGAAATGATGGGGGCCGATTCCCTATACTTCCCGGCGTCGTCATGAGCGGGGAAGCCTGTCCTCATGGACGCCCGCGGGCAAGTGCGAGCGGTCGTTTTGACTGGCGGCCTCGGAACCGGCGCTTGGCCTTCCCGGTGGGAAGGCACAACGGCGAAGTTATGCCAGAAGCTATGAAGATAGCGGCGGCAGGGACTTGGACACCTCGTCGGCCACGGCAATGAAGTTGCGCAGAACCAGCGAGTCGTGGTCCCGCATCCATGCCGCATGGAGGATTGTCTCCGCGCCGCCGGCGACGGTCCGGAAGACGACCCCCTCGAAGCGGGAGCGCCGCATCGAGGCAGGGACCACCGCAATCCCCAACTCCGTGGCGACGAGTCCCACGATCGTGTGAAACTGAGAGGCCTCCAGGACGATATGGGGGCTGAACCCTTCCCGCTGGCATAGGGCGATGAGATGATCGAAATAGCCGGGACCCCGTTGTCGGGGGATCATGATGAAGGATTCCTTGGCGAGAAGACGGAGGGGCGTCTCCTCCATGCCCTGGAGGGGGTGATTGCGGGACATGGCCACCACCAACGGCTCCCGATATACGGGGAGCATCGCCAACTCCCCCTCCGCGCTCCCCGGGGGCGGCCGCAGGAAGCCCACCTGAATCCTCCCCGCCCGGAGGGCCTCGATCTGATTGCTCGTGTTCATCTCCGTCAGGGAAAGCTCGACCTCCTGGAACCGCCGGCGGAACTCCCGGATCACCGGCGGCAGGACGCTGTAATTGGCGGAGCCGATGAAGCCCACCGCCAGGCTGCCGATCTCCCCTTTGTCGGCCCGGAGGGCCTGACGCACCGCCTCTTCCGAAGCGACGAGAATCCGCCGGGCCTCGGCGAGGAAGGCCGCGCCCGCCGGGGTGATTTCCACCCGGCGCTTGGTGCGGTTCAGGAGACGGACGCCGATTTCCTCCTCCAACAAGCGGATCTGCTGGCTGAGGGGCGGCTGGGAGATGTTGAGGCGCCGCGCCGCCCGTCCGAAATGGAGTTCCTCGGCCACGGCGACGAAATACTGGAGGTGTCTCAGTTCCATTGATTCGTGAAAACTATTAAATTGAGATGAATAATATATTTTACATTTTAGAAAATCTACAATAGACTGACCCCCGAGTCAACGGATAATTAACAGAAGCCCCGCGACCTTTGCCAGAGGCCGTTTTGGATCCCCTGTCGCCGTTGTGGCGGAAAGCCGGCATGCGGTGTTTTCAAGGTATTTCGGATCCCGGCCTTTGCCGGGGCCACGGGAAGGCGTGGATTTTCAAAGGTCTCGCGCTATGGACCAGCAGCGGGGAGGCGGCGCCGGCGGCGGGCCTCCCTGAGGAAGGGAGAGGGGGAGATGATAAGAACATTGAACGATTTCGAACGGATGGCGGGAGAGAAGGGGCCGAAGAAGATGGCCGTCCTGGTTCCCGAAGACGAAGAATTCATGCTCGCGGTCAAGAAGAGCTGGGAGAAGGGATACATCGAGCCCGTGCTTATCGGGAACGAGGAGCGGATCGCCGCGGCGGCGCGGAAGGTCGCTTTCGACCTGACGCCCTTTGCGAAGATCGCCGGCGACGATCTCCAGGGGATATCCGACCTCGGCATCAAGATGCTCTTTGAGGGCGCGGCGCCCATCGCCGGCAAGGGGCAGATCCCCACCTCCTACATCTACCGTTCCATCATCCGCGCGGAGGCCCGGGCGGCTTCCGGGATGACGGTGAGCGTGGTGACCTTCTGGGATATCCCCGGCGGCGACCACCTCGTCGCCTTCACCGACACAGGGGTGAATATCGATCCGGATCTCAAGGCCAAGCGGGAGATCGTCAAGAACGCCGTTTTCGCCTATCGCCTGCTCGGATTCCCCCGGCCCCGGATCGCCGTCCTCTCCGGCCAGCGGGAGCTGGGGGGGAAGCTGGGTTCCCACGAGGATTACGAGGCCCTGCGGGATGAAGCGGCGGCGGGGGAATTCGGGTCCTGCGAGATCGTCGCCGCCACGTCCTTTACGGAGATCTTCCTGGGCGGGAGGCGGGCGCCCATGGACTACGGCCGCGTCCGGGAGGCGGAGCTGCCCCACATCCTTCTCGTTCCCTGCCTCGATACGGGGAACATCCTCTGCAAACTCGATTTCTTCCTCGACGTGAACCGCAGTTCCCTGGTGGCAACGTCCCGAGGCCCGGTCTGCATCCCGGCCCGTTCCGATTTCAGCGACAACATCGTCCAGCAGATCGCCATGTGCGTCGTCCTTGCCGATCGGATGGGAAAGGAGGTGGAGTGACATGATAAATTCATTCAGCGACATTCTGGACGCAGCCGGGCGGAACGGCCCTAGGAGGCTGGCGATCCCCGCTCCCACGGCGGCGGACGCATCCCTGGCGGCGGCGGCGGTGGCGGCGGGGTTGGCCGTCCCCTGTTTCGTCGGCGACGCCGGTGTCATCGCGGGCCTGACGGCCGCCACGACGCTCCGGGAAGGGGCCTACGAGCTTTGGGAGGAAAAGGATCCCCGACGGGTTCTGGGGCGAGCGCTGATCGCCGTACGTTCCGGGGCCGCCGACATCCTTCTCCAGGGGGGCGTCTCGGCCCCGGATTTCGCCGCCTGCCTCCAGGATCGGGAGGAGGGACTCGGGCTCAAGGGGGCGACGGTTAGCTATGTCTCCCTCTATCAACTGCGGAAGCGGGAAAAACTGATCCTCATCACCGACACCTTCCTCAACAACCGGCCGACGCTGACGGAGAAACAGCAAATCCTCGCCAACGCCCTGGGACTGGCCCGCCTCCTGGGGATAGATACGCCGAAGGCGGCGGTCCTGGCGGCGATCGAGCAGGTCAACCCCGGCATCCCCTCCACCCTCGATGCGGCGATCCTCGCCAAGATGGGGGAGCGCCGGCAGTTCGGCAAGGCCATGGTGGAGGGTCCCCTGGACATAGATTGCGCCCTCAGCCGGGAGGCGGCAGGACGTAAGGGGGTGCATAGTCCCGTTACGGGGAACGTGGATGTCTATCTCGTGCCGGAGATTGACACGGGCCATCTCCTGGCCGAGGCCCTGGTCTTCTTCGGCGGGATGCGGACCGTCGGCGCCGTACTCGGGACCGCCAGGCCGGCGCTCCTGAACCTTCCCTTCGTCACCCATGACAACCGGCTTACGGAGATCGCCCTGGCGTCCCTTATCGCCGGGAAAGGAGGCGGCAATGGATAACAAGCGGCAGTTGCTGGTGATCAACGTGGGCTCCACCTCCACGAAGGTGGCCTGGTTCCGGGGTGGGGAACAGGCGGCGCTGGAGAACATCCGTTACCGCGGCGAGGAGCTGGCCCCCTTTGCCGACCTGGAGGAGCAGCTTCCCCTGCGGGCGAGGGACGTGATGAAGTTCCTGGAGGACAATGGCGTCCCCATGTCGGAATTGGACATGATCGTCAGCCGGGGCGGACTGGGGAAGCCGGCCCCGGCCGGCGCTTACCGCATCGACGGGGCCATGTGCCGGGATCTGCTGGCGGGGACATACGGGAAGCATCCCTCGGCCCTGGGACCGGCCATGGCGCTGCGGTTGGCGGAGAAGTTAGGTCTGCCCGCCGTCGTCATCGACGCCCCGAGCACCGATGAATTCGAGCCGCTGGCGCGCTTCTCCGGCCTGCCGGAGATGGAGCGCAAGAGTGCCTTCCACGCCCTGAACCAGAAGGCGGCGGCCCGGAGGATGGCGAAGGACGCCGGGAAGAGATACGAGGAGATGGACCTAATCGTGGCCCACCTGGGCGGCGGCATCACCGTGGGGGCCCATCGGCGGGGGAAGGCGGTCGACTGCACCCACGGCCTCGGCGAGGGTCCCTTTACCCCCGAGCGGGCCGGTTCCCTGCCTACCCAGGAACTCCTCGAACTCGCCTGCTCCGGGAAACTGGACAAGAAGGCGCTCCAGGGCCGCCTGGTGGGTCAGGGGGGGCTGATGGCCTATCTGGGAACCTCGGATGCCCGGCGAGTGGAGGAGATGATCGCCGCGGGGGACGAAAGGGCGGAACTGATCTATGCCGCCATGGCCTATCAGACGGCCAAGGAAATCGGCGCCATGGCCACCGTCCTTACGGGAAAGATCGACGGCATCGTCCTTACCGGCGGTCTCGCCCATTCCGGGCGACTGATCTCCCTTATCTCCGACCGGGTCCGCTTTCTGGCCCCCGTCCATGTTTATCCCGGGGAAGACGAGATGATCGCCCTGGCGGAGGGGGGCCTGCGGGTCCTTGCGGGGGAGGAGGAGGTGAAGGCTTACGGACATCCCTGAAAGAGAAGCTTCATGTTCATAAACAGGCTTATTGCGCGGTCGAAGAATTAGGCCTCCTTCATATCCTCCCTGCTCGATGCGGCGCTGCCGTGGAGGCTGGGGGATTTTGCGTCAGTCCGCAAAAAAACCATTGGCCATATCGTCGCTATCCGTGTAAAAGAGGCGATGAGAGCTTTGAATAACCGCCATTTTTGTCATTTCGACCCCAGGGAGAAATCTTTTACAAAATGCCATCATTAGGATTTCTCGTCGCTCGCGCTCCTCGAAATGACATTTTTCCAAGGTCTCGCGATGAGACCTTGGAGAGGCGCCGTTTCAGGGTTCTTAGCGTCGTGTCGGAGGAAGCGGTAACACATTGTTTTCAGGGTGTTCTGTCCTTCGGATTTTGCCGGGGCGACAGGAGAGGACAGATTTCCAAAGGTCTCGCAATATAATCGGAAGGGGGTGAAGAATGACGATGCTGATCAGTGGCAGTTTGTTCAGGAAGATCGACCGTCTGGATCCGGATTTGAAAGAAGTGATGATCTCCATGGTGGAGGAATGGGAGCGATACCGGGAGGATATGGTCACGAAGGTGGAATTCGGCGATCTCCGAGAAATCGTAAAGGAGCTGGCGGAGGCCCAGA
Source organism: Pseudomonadota bacterium (assembly GCA_030057915.1). GTDB lineage: Bacteria > Desulfobacterota > Syntrophia > Syntrophales > UBA8958 > UBA8958. The sequence continues at coordinate 54,578 of JASGUC010000035.1, read as the reverse complement.
AGCGCACGGAGATCAAGGTCGCGGAGCTGGTGGAGGCGCAGAAGCGCACGGATGCCAAGGTTGCGGAGCTGACGGAGGCGCAGAAGCGAACCGAGATCAAGGTCGCGGAGCTGGCGGAGGCGCAGAAGCGCACGGATGCCAAGGTCGCGGAGCTGACGGAGGCGCAGAAGCGCACCGAGGCAGCCCTTCAGGCCCTTACCCAGGAGGTACGCGCCTTGACTGCGGACCATAAAGAGACTCGGCGTCAACTGGGAGGTCTGGCCCAGAGCGTAGGCTATGTCCTCGAGGACCGGATTGCGCCCCATGTTGCCGATTTTGCAAAGAAGATATTTGGCGTGGACATTGCCCTCCTCGATCGTCGTAATTTGATCTATGAGGATGGAAAATACGACGAATTGAACATCTACGCCGAAGGGGCCAAGAACGATCGCCCCGCCTATGTGATCGGCGAGTGCAAATCGCAGCCGGGCAAGCGGGATCTGGATCGTTTTGCCAAGGTGATAGCCCGGGCTCGTCAGGTCCTCCCCGGGGATATTCATTATTTCATCGTGGGCCACCAGGTTGCCCCGGAAGTGGAAGACTATGCCCGCCAAAAGTATCCCGATTTGAAGTTGTTCAACTCCTTGCGCTTTACCGCCGCCTTCCGGCGTAGTCGGGTTGACCGAGGCTGAGGCGCCAATTGCAAAACGGCCGGAAATCGCTATTGGTCGTTCCGTGCTCGATATGCAAGCCTGTAAATTCAATTACTTCTTGAGTCCGTCTTGCATTGGAGCGACGGATTTGACGAGTTTTGCAATTGACTCTGAAGATTTATCTTTTCGGAACCACGTGAGATTCGAGGGATGTCGATGCCGCCGGGCCGCCGTTCGATCAAGGGACCTTTGAAAAACGCCACTTGAGGCGCCCTATCGTCATTCCGGGGGGGGTAGGAATACGGTGTTATCCAGGCGCCCCGGGACCCCGGCTTCACCGAGACGACCGGAAGACATGGATTTTCAAAGGTCTCTCATGACGATGCGCCCCCGAGGATGTCTGCGGCAAACGGTTTCCCATGCGCCGGGTAGATCGTCCGCGCCCCCCGGTCCAAGAGCAACCCCCAGCTCCTTCTCACCAGGCCCAGATCGTCGGCGAAGATGGGCAGTCCTGGTTTGATGCCCAGGGGGAATCGGTTCATGGCCAGATCGCCCACGAAGGCGTCGCCGTTGTCCAGGAGCACGCTTACGGAGCCGGGGGAATGACCGGGGGTGTGGATCACCCGACCGGGGATGCCATAGGGAACCAGGGAGAAATAACCCTCCCCGAGAACGATATCGACTTCAGCCGGGACGATCCTGATAAGGGGGGTCGCGGCCAGCAGGATGACCCGGAAGATCTTTCCCCATGCCGTCACACCCGGTGGCAGCGGCGGCTTCCCCGTTTCCAGCCAGGAACGCTCGGCCCCGTGCATGGCCAGGGGGGCGCCGGTCATTTCCTTGATGTCCCGCGCCGATCCGATATGGTCCCAGTGGCCGTGGGTAATGACGATGAGCTTCACCTCCGTCGGGAGGACGCCCGCCTCGTCCAGGGCCTTCCTGAAGGTCTTCGCCTGGCCCGGCACTCCGGCGTCGATAAGCAACGCCCCCTGTCTTTCCCTGATCAGATAGGCATTGTCGAATCCCAGCGGGATGGTGAATATCTCCATAAGCAAGTCCTCCTGGGTGCCATAACGAGAGCTTTGAATAACCGCCCTTTTTGTCATTTCGACCGCAGGGAGAAATCTTTAACAAACCGCCATGATTAGGATTTCTCGTCGCTGGCGCTCCTTGAAATGACATTTTTCAAAGGTCTCATGACGGCAATGGCCATCCTTTGAGAGCTTGATGGTCCTTGGCGTGGCTTCTCTACCGGATCTCGTCGATGCCCCTGACGGGATCGCCGTGAAAATGGAAGCGGATCGTCCGGCGTCCTCGGTCGCGGAGCGCCTGTAGGTCTCCCATGGCCTGGGCGGCCTTGAGCGCGCCGAAGGTGAGAAACGATGCCTCCGGCCCCGGTTCTTCGGGAATGGGGATGTCTTCCGCGTCGTCGGCGGTGAACTGGACGAAGAGACCGCCGCCTCTGTCGCCCTTGTGCAACTGCCCGGTGGAGTGGAGATACCGGGGACCGTAGCCCGCCGTAGTGGCCAGGCGCCACCGGTCCCGAATCTTCCGCCGCAGTTCCGCCAACGCCCGGTCCAGCCCGGGGGCGGGGGCCACATAGGCCTGCAGGGCCACGTAATCCCCGGGTGAGCCTTGGGCCAAGAAATCCCCCAGGGAAGGATGCTCTCCGTAAATGTCGCAATGGGCGGATGACCAGGCGGGTCTTTCCCCGGAGAGCCGTCCCGTCTCCCGGTAGGCGGCCGTCGCTCCCCGGGCGAGGGCCTTGGCGGCCTCCACGTCGGGCTGGTCGAAGGGGTTGATCCCCAGCCGCCAGCCGGCGATGGCCGTGGCCGTCTCCCACATGAAGATCTGCCCCCCAAGTTCGTAGGGATCGGCCAAGGTTATCTTCAGAACGGGGTGGCCGGTCTGGCGGAGGGCGGCCAGCAGCTCTTCCTCGGGATCGTGGCCCTCCATGCCGATGGAGATGAAGACCCGGTCGTCGCCGTAGCTATCCGGCCTTCCCGGCGGCTCGCCGACGATGGGAACGACGCCCCGGCCCTCCTTCCCAGTGCTCTCCGCGAGCAACTGCTCCAACCAGGGCCCAAAACTATCCAGGGTTGGAGAGAAGAAAAAGGTCGCCTTGTCCCGGCCCGCCAAGGCCAGGGCGCCAAGTGACAACCCCAGAAGGGCCGCGTCCCCCACCGTCTCCCCTGTCCGGTCCTTGGGGAGGTCCGGACGTTCCGGGGAGGATGTTACCAGCCCCGTCATCCCCCGTCGCGCTGCCGTCAAGACTTCCCGGCCCCGTCCCCCTTGGGGTCCCGGATGGGAGGCCTTTGTAAAACCGCCGCCCCTGCCCTGTCGGGTTTGATCCGGCATCCAGACGGTAGTTGAAGACAATGGATTCCCTCTTTCCCGGAAAGGACCATGGGGAGGACACAAACGGGTTTTGCAGAGGTCTCGATGGGCGGTCGGGGAGGACGCCGTCGTGTCCGCCCGCGTTTCGGCGGCAACCATCGCGGCCTCGACCAGGAGTCGTTTTACATCCGCGCCGATCAGGGCGGCGGGGACGATGCCGAAGCAGGACAGGGCGGAGTAGCGTCCCCCGATGTCCGGATCGTTGAGGAAGGTGTGACGGAAACGGCGCCGCTCCGCCCAGGCGGCGACGCCGCTCCCCGGATCGGTGATCGCCGTGAAATGCCTCCCCGCCGCGTCCGGACCCATGACGGCCCGGACCCGATGGTAGAAGTATTTCATCAGGGACAAGGTCTCCACGGTGCCCCCGGACTTGGTGGAGACAAGGAAAAGGGTCCGGGCGAGATCGAGGCCCCGGGCGCGGGCCAGCACGGCGCCGGGGTCGGTGGTGTCGAGAATGGTCAGCTCCGGAAAGCCCGGCCGGACGCCGAAGGTCTTCCGGAAGGTCTCCGGGGCGAGGCTGGCGCCTCCCATCCCCAGGAGGATCGCTCGGACATAGCCATCCCGCCGGATGGAGGCCGCCCATTGCTCGATCTCCGTCAGGCGGGCGGGCATGTTTTCGGGGCAGTCCAGCCACCCCAGGCGATTGGCAATCTCGTCAGGCGCGGGTTTCCATATCGTATGGTCCCGGGCCCAGAGACGGTCCATAAGCCGTTCCCGAAGGAAATCCGTCCGGGCGGCGGCGATCGCCTCTTGGCCGACGCCGGGGTAAAATTCCATGTTCATCGTTCCTCCGCCGCCCCTCCCCGAGGGCTTTGAAAAACGCCGTTTGAGACTCTCCGTTGTCGCTCCGACCGAAGCTGGAATGCGGCGTTTGCCAAGAGTTACGGCCCCCGGGCTTTTGCCGGGACGATAGGAAAGGGTGGTTTTTCAAGATCTTGCCCTGGACATGGATCAAATCTTGGCGTTTTCCTCTTTCCGGGCTTCCAGGGCGGAGATTCTCGCCCTGATCTCCTCCAACTCCTTTCTGTCGGGGATATCGAGACGGCGCAGGACCTCGGCGACCGCCTTTTCCAGTGTCTCTTCGATCTCGTCCGGCCAATAGGCATAAAGCCAGGCGGCGGAAGCCTCGGTCATGATCTTCTCGGGCCTTATCGTTCCCGGTTTGCCTCCTTTCCATGCCGCCTTGACCCCGGCGGACAGCCCTTCGAGCTTCTCGGTTGCCGCCAGCACCGCCCCGGCGCCGAGCAGCGCCGCTTTCCTCATGGCATCGAACATCCTCGCTCCCCCCTTCCCTCTTATCTTCCGGAGGTCAGTTTGGTGGCCAGGATCTCCCGGATGATCTTCGGATTGGCCTTTCCCCGGGAGGCCTGCATCACCTGGCCGATAATGAATCCCATCGCCTTGTCCTGGCCGTTCCGATAGTCGTTCACCGCCGTCTGGTTGGCTTCCAGGACCTTGTCGATTAGTTCGCCCAGGGCATCGCGATCCGACACCTGGCGGAAGCCCCGGGAGCGGACGATCTCCTCCGGGTCGGCGTCGCTTTCGAATAAGGCGGCCAGGACCTCCCGGGCGGCCTGGGCGTTTATCTCGTCCCGGGAGAGAAGGTGGAGGAGCGCGGCGAGACGGCGGGGGGTGACGGGGGAGTTCCCCAACTCCCGACCGCGGTCCTTCAGGGCGGGCGCCAGTTGGGTGGTCAGCCAGTGCATGGCGGTGCGGGGGGCGATCCCCGCCTCGATGAGGGCCTCGAAATAGGCGGCCAGTTCCGGATCTGCGCTGAGATAGGTTGCCTCTTCTCCGGCGAGGCCGTAACGGGATACAAAGCGTTCGGCCCGCGGCGCCGGCATCTCGGGAAGGCGGGACCGCATCGTCTCTATCCAGGCGGGCGACAGCTCGATGACCGGCGCCGCCGGATCGGGGATGCAGGGTCCCTCGAACTTGGCCCGCATGGGGAAGGTGGCCTTCTTGTCGGGATCCCAGAGCCGGGTATGGAGGACCACCGCCTCCCCGGCCTGGACGGCGGCGCTCTGCCGGCCGATCTCGTAGGCGATGGCGTCGCCTACGTGGCGGATGGAGTTCATGTTTTTCACCTCCACCTTGGTGTTCATCTGCTCCGTTCCCCGAGGACGGACGGAGATATTGGCATCGACGCGCATGGTACCATTCTCCATGCTGCACTCCGAGGCCCCGGCGTACCGTCCCTGGGTCCTCAAGACCTTGAGGAACTCCATGGCGTGATGGGGGGTCCGGAGGTCCGGTTCGGTCACGATCTCCACCAGTGGCGCCCCGGCGCGGTTGAAGTCCACCAGGCTGATGGGCGTCCGTCCCTCCAGTTCATGGACCAGTTTGGCCACGTCCTCTTCCATGTGGATGTGGTGGATCCGCAGTCGTTTCCGGGCGCCGTCTTCATCGGCGATATCGATCCCGCCGCCCCGGGACAGGGGGTGATGGGCCTGGGACAACTGGTATCCCTTGGGAAGGTCGGGATAGTAATAGACCTTCTGATCGAAGGCGCTCCGGGGCTGGAGTTCCCCTCCCAGGGCGAGACAGAGAAGCGCCGCCTTTTCCAGGGCGGCCTGGCTGAATTGGGGGATGGCCCCGGGAAACCACAGACAGATGGGACAGGTATTGGCGTTGGGCGCCGCGCCGGGGTCGTTGGGACAATCGCAGAACATCTTCGTCGGGCAATTCAGTTCGATGTGGATCTCCAGGCCGATGACCGCTTCGAATTCCATGATTATTCACCTCCCTGGAGGATGCCCCGTAGATGCTCCCCCGCGGCGAGGAGGCGGGCGTCGCTCCGTCTGGGCCCGGTGAGCTGCCAACCCGGCCGGTCCTCCCCGGACGGCGGCGGCAGGTACAGGGCCGGCTGGCCCGTGACGTTGGCAAAGGCCGTAAAGCGAGACTGGGCATATATATCTTCCGGGGTGGCGGCCTTCGCCGGGGCGGCGGGGTTTGTCGCCGGCAGGACGAGAAAGTCGGCCTGAGACGTGGCCGCCGCCATGGCGGCGAGGAGCCGGGCGCGGATCCGGCAGGCGTTTTCATAGGCTTCGTAGGCCTCGAACTGGAAATAGGCCCCCTGAAAGAGGTAGCTCTTCAGGAGGGTTCCGAAGGCGGCGCCCCGGGAGAGGAGATACATCTCGTTCCAGTTCTTCGCCCCGGGGGACCGCCGGCCGTAGCGCACCGAATCGTAGCGCCCGGCGCTGGACGAGGCCTCGACGGCGCCGACGATTTGATGGACCAGGGCGAACAGGGGAAAATCGGGCAGGGAAACCTCCCGGAGGGCGAATCCCGCCGCCGTCAGGGTGGCGAGGCTTGCCCTGAAGGCCTCCCGGGCCGGGGACGGCAAGGCGTCGAGCGCCTCGACGACGACGCCGACTGTCGTTTCCCCGGCGGCGACCCGGCCCCCGGAAAGGTCGGGCGCCTCCTCGTCGGGGAGGGAAAAGTCTCGCTCGTCGGGACCCGCGGCGGCCCGCAGGAATTCTCCGATCGGCGGCGCATCCCCGGCGAGGATGCCGCAGCACTCCATGGAGGGGATCAGACCGATGACGCCAAAACGGGAGACGGTCCCCCAACTGGGCTTGAAACCCCAGATCCCGGCCCGGGCCGCCGCCAGACGGGATTCGCCGGCGAGATCGACAACCAGTTCCAGGTCGGCGGCCCCGCTCCGGACGGCCATGCCGGCCTGACTGCCCGTGAGGCCGAAGCCGAATTCGCCGGTCCGGGTCAGGCCGACCAGGGTCGCCCCGGCCTGACGGAGGCGGCTGACCACCGTGGCGTCTTCCAGGGCGGCATAATCGGCCAGGGCCGGGGCGCCGGCGTCGGTGGGCCATCCCGCCACGGAGAGGCAGGGTTGGATCGCCGTCCGGAGACCCGGAGGGGCGCCGTCGGCGAGGGGATCGGTCCGGGGGGGAAGATAGGCAAAGATCGTTTCCATGGCATCTATTCCTCTTCTATGAGAAGCTCCATATTCAGCCGGATATTGCCGGCTTACGTCCCGCCGGTCGCGGTCATGAGGGTTATTCGAGAATGGCCGCGACCTTGAAATAATCGCCTTTCACCGCCGGGGCGTTCCCGAGGAGACGGCCGTCCACGGCCAGAGGGGAACGACGGGCTTCCCGGCCCGGGCGGATGCGCCTGGACGGCGGCGCCGGCGACCGGATCGGCTCTTCCGGCCCCGCCAGTTCCCCGGCTCGGACCGCCAGTTCCGCGGCCCGGGCGATGGCGGCCTCCAGGAGGGGCCGCTCTCCCTCCGCGATGCCGATGCGGGAGACCCAGGAGAGACGATCCAGGCGGCTCTCCTTCGCGGCGTCGCCGGGAAGGACATCCCGACCGCCCAGATTCAGGAGGCCCAACTCCGCCAGTTGTTTCTCCTTCACCGGGGCGGGGGCGCCGGTGAGGGGGCAGGCGGCGGAACGGTTCTTCGGAAAGGCGATGACCTCCCGGATGGACGGGGTCTTCAGGATCATGGCGACCACCCGGTCCATCCCCAGGGCGAGACCGCCGTGAGGCGGGGCGCCGAAGTCGAAGGCCCGGAGGAAGAAACCGAATTTTTCCCGCACCTCCTCCTCTGAGAGGCCCAGGGCGGCGAAGATCCGGCGCTGCACCCGACGATCGTTGATGCGGATGCTGCCGCCTCCCAGCTCCTCGCCGTTGATCACCAGGTCGTAGGCCCGGGAGCGGAGGGAGAGGAGTTCCGCCACATCGGCGGGATCGAAGTCGGCGCGGTCCGGGGCGGTGAAGGGGTGGTGGCTGGAGGTGACGCCCCCGTCGTCGGTAGGCTCGAAGAGGGGGAAATCGGTGACCCAGACGGGACAAAAGACGTCCGGGGGGATCAGGCCGAGGCGGTCCGCCAGATGGAGGCGCAACTGACCCAGGACGGAGTTGGCCACGGCCGGGGAAGGATCGGCGACCATGATCAGGACATCCCCGTCCGCCAGCCGGAAACGGTCTTTCAGGGCCTCCTGCTCGGCGGCGCTGAAGAACTGGACGATGTTGGACTCCAGCTTTCCCCCTTCCACGCGCATCCAGGTCATGCCCTTGGCGCCGAAGGACGGGGCGATTTCCCGGGCATATTCGTTTTGCAGGACGTTCTTGCTGAGCTTCTCCGACTGTCCCTGGATGTTGATCCCCTTGACGATCCCGCCGCGCTCCCGGATCTGCCGGAAAATCCCGTAGGACGTCGCGGCGAAGATGTCCGTGGCGTCCACCATGCGGAGACCGAAGCGCAGGTCGGGCCGATCAGTGCCGGTGGCGTCCATGGCCTCCGCGTAGGTCATCCGGGGAAAGGGACGGGGGAGGGCGATGCCGCCCAGGGCGAACATCCTTGCCGTTAGTTCCTCGATCAGTTCGTAGAGGAATTCCTCGTCGATGAACGAGGCCTCGATGTCGAGCTGGGTGAATTCCGGCTGGCGGTTCGGCCGGAGGTCCTCGTCGCGGAAGCAGCGGGCAAGCTGGAAGTATCGCTCCAGACCGCCGATCATGAGGAGCTGCTTGAAGAGCTGGGGCGACTGGGGAAGGGCGTAGAAGCTCTGGGGATGGACGCGGCTGGGAACGAGGTAGTCCCGGGCCCCCTCGGGGGTGCTCATGGTGAGGATGGGCGTTTCCACCTCCACGAACCCCCGGGAGTCGAGGAATTCCCGGACGCATTGAAAGATCCGGCCCCGGAGGGCGAGGTTGCGCTGCATGACCGAACGGCGGATGTCCAGATAGCGGTGCTGCATCCGCAGCTCCTCGTTCACCTGTTCGGCGCCCCCCGAGGAGGCGCCGGCCAACATGGCCTTCTCGGAAATGGCGAATGGCAGCGGTTCCGCTTCGCCAAGGACGGTCAGCTCCGAGACGAAAACCTCCAGGCTGCCCGTTTCGATGTGGGGGTTTTCCGTCCCCGGGAGACGCTTCCGGACTTCGCCCCGGACGGCGACGCAGTATTCGGCGCGCAGGGATGCGGCGTTGCGGCAGACCTCGGCGGGGGCGTATTCGGGGCTGAAGACGATCTGGACGATGCCGCTCCGATCCCGAAGGTGGATGAACAGCAACCCGCCGTGGTCGCGGTAGGCGTCCACCCAGCCGCACAGGAGCGCCTCGCGGCGCAGATGCTCCTGGGTCAACTCCCCGCAAAAGATACGTTCTGAAAAGTCCATGCGTCGATCCTCTCTCCCGGCCGGGGCCCGGGGTCGCCGGCTATTGGCTCAAATTTGCGCCGCGTAGCGTATCAAAACCGCGGCGATGTTTCAAGGTTAGAATGGCGGGAGTCAGCGCAGGAAGACCGACCAGCCCGCCCAAAGGGCGCCGGGACGAAGATCCAGCGCCCCCGAGGCCTCGGCGACGGGGGAGAAGCCGCAGGCCCGGCAGTCGATCCGACCCCGGCTCTTGACGTAGCAGCCCCGGGTGATGGTCCCGTCGGGATCCACGTTGACGAGGATGTCGTCGTGGCAGCGCCAGTCGTTGGCGATCATCGCCCGGAGGCGCCCGGTGGAGTTGAGGATGGGCCGCCCCTCCCTTTTCAACCGGATTACCGTCTCCAGGGCCTCCTTCCTCTCCCGCCCGTCCAGGGTCAGCGGCGCCTCCCCCTGGTTGTAAGGGTAGAAGAGCTGGACGGTCATGCCTTTGAACATCCTGACTTCCCGCAGCTTGTCCAGAAGAGGACGGAGGTCGTGACGATTTTCCCGGTTAATCGTGAAGTGGACGTATAGTCGGTCATGGCGCGAGGAACGGAGGTTTTCCCAGACCCGGGCGAAGGAGCGGGAACGGAGCCGGTCGTGGGTCTCCGGCAAGCCGTCGACGCTCACCCAGAGGATGTCCGCCGGGATATCCAGAGGCTGGACGCCATTGGTCGTCACGGCCACCCGGGGGAAGCGCCCGCGGGCGTAGGCGATCAAATCCCCGATGCCGTAAGGGCCGTCCCGCCACAGGAGCGGCTCCCCTCCCTCGAAGACGACGATCAGGACGCCCTGGCGCCGCAGGGCATCGAGACTGGCGGTGGCGGCGTCCCAGCTCATGTGGCCGCCCGCCTCCCCGGCGCGGAGATGGAAGGGACAGACCCGGCAGGCGAGATTACACCGGTAGGTTACCTTGAAACTGGCCAGGAGGGGCGGTTTTTGTCCGAGGACCTTGCGCCGGAAGAAAAAGGCGAGAAAGGGGATGAGGCGAGGCGACCGGGGCGTCATCGCGGCGACGTCTCAGGGGCGTCTTTTCCCGTCCGGGGCCTTCCGCTTCATGAGGTCGCCCAGGGCGCCCATGGACTTGGGTCCCTGCCGCATGTACCGTCGATAATCGTCATCGTCCTTGCCGGCCGCCCCTTCCCCCGGCCGATCCCGGTCGGTTGCCTCCTCGTCCGCCCAGGACAGGGAGATCCGTTTCCGTTCCCCGTCGATGGCGTCGATCCGGACCTCCAGGGAGTCGCCCTCCCGGACCGCGTCCCGGGGATGGGCGATCCGTTTTCCCTTGCCCAGTTTGGAGACGTGGAGGAGGCCGTCCACTCCCGGTCCGAGGTTGACGAAGGCCCCAAAGGGGGTCAGGCGCACCACTACTCCCCTTTGGATGGTCCCTTCGGGATAGGCGCTCCGGACCTCGTCCCAGGGATCGGGCAGTGTTGACTTCAGCGACAGGCTGATCCGCCCGCCCCCCCAGTCCAGTTTCGTGATGGCCACCTCCAGGGTCTGTCCCACCGTCAGGCGCTCGTTGATGTCCGTGACCCGCTCCCAGCCTATTTCCGACACCGGGAGAAGCCCCTGGACGCCGCCGATATCGACGAAGGCTCCGAAGTCACGGAGGGAAACCACCGTGCCGGAAACGACCATCCCCTCCTTGAGGGTTTCTCTCAGGGCCTCTTCCTCCCTCTTCTTCTCCTCCTCGCGGATGGCCCGGTTGGAGAGGACGATGTTGCGGCCCCGCTCCGAGTACTCGACGATCCGAAACGTCATGGTCCGGCCCAGGAACTCTTGTCCCTTGTCCATCCGACCCAGCCCCATCTGGGAGAAGGGGCAGAAGCCCCGCATCCCCCCCGGAAGCCGGACATCGTAGCCCCCCTTGATCTCCCTTTCCACCATGCCTTCCACCGGGACCCCGCTGTGCCAGATTTCTTCCAGGTGCCCCCGGGCGGAATCCCCCGCCCCGATCCGGGTGGTGAAGAGCTTTTCGTTGTGTCGCGAAGAAAGGAAATAGGCCGTCAGGACATCGCCTTCCTTTACGGCGACGATTCCCTCTTCATCCGCCAGTTCCTTCCGGTCCAGATGCCCCTCGCTCTTGCCGCCCAGGTCGAGGAATATCCACTCATTCGTTATCTTTACGATCTTCGCTTCCACCTTCTGCCCGGGCTTTAGGAAATCCCGTCGCACCGGAGTCTGTTCAAAAAGTTCGGCAAAACTCTTCTCTTCGTTGCCTTCCATGTTGTCCCCTGTCGTCATTTCCCTTTCGCCTGTTCGTCCAATTATTTTGTATACCCGGGGATGAACCCGCCTTCCCGCGCCCCCTCCATAGCGACAAATCGCCACGATGACAATGTATTTTTTCCCCGTCGCCGGGCGGCGCGGTCCATGCCCGGCCCGGGGACTTTACCGACGCGTCGATCCCATGTCTTGACGGCGGCGGTTATGGCCTCGTTGCCGTCCCGGTCAGAATCCGGTCGAGGGCCTGGCGGTAAACGCCGAACTCCCCGAGGTCGTTGTGTCCGCCGCCTTCGACGCGAATCAGCTCATGGGGCGAACGGATCAGCCTTTCCAGCCTCACGGCGTCGTCGAAGGGGACGATCGCGTCCTTGGTCCCGTGGATGAGATAGACGGGGCAGGCCACCTCCGGGAGCCATCGGTCGGTGGGAAAGGGATATTTCAGGATCAGGGAGATAAGGCGCCGGGGCAGCAGGGGGTAGTGATGGGCGGCGAGGTCGGTGAGGCTGTAAAAGGGCGACTCCAGGATCAGGAGGCGCGGTTTTTCGTTTCTGGCGAGCCAGGCGGCCATGCCGGCGCCGATGGAACGGCCGTAAACCACGATCCGCTCCGCCGGGATGGTCTCGCGGAGGCGCTCGTATGCCGCCAGGGCGTCGTCGAGGAGCTGGCTTTCGCTGTCGATGCGCCCCGTGCTCTTGCCGAAGCCGCGATAGTCGAAGATGAACAATTCGTAGCCCCGGGAGGTGAAATCCCGGGCCACGTCGCCCCAGGTCCGGAGGCTGCCGGCGTTGCCGTGGAGGTAAAGAACCGCCCCTCGGGCCTCCGAGACGCGGAAATAGAGGGCGTTGATCGCCGCCCCCGCCACGGGTATGTTCACCTCCGTAAACGCTTCCGAGAAGTTGTAGCGATAATCCCGGGGGAGGACCTCGGGATGGAAGATCATCTGCTCCTGGGTGCAGCCCATCAGGAGGGCGAAGAAACACGAGAGCAACCAGGTAGGAAAAATCCTTCTCATTTTCAATTCCTTGGGGCCGAATTCCCCGTCGTTTGCCGCGACGAGAGAATCCGCGAGCCGTTATGACGCCCCGCTCCTTGCGGCGGCGGGTCTCGTTGCGTTCCTGTATGCGAGACCTTTGAAAGATGCCGTTTCCGAGTTCCCGTCGCTATGCCGGCGGGCGCCGGAATGCTTTATTTTCGAGGTATTCCCGACCCCGGATTATGCCGGGACGAAAGGAAAACGTGGATTTTCAAAGGCCTCCATGCTTCTCTTCATGTCCCGGCATCCGGTGATCTTGTGGGATGATCCGATCGTCAGCCCCCCGGAAGAAGTTGCGGGGAGGGCGATCTAAAGGCATTAAATGCCTTATATTATTAGTTAATAATGAATCTGGCATTTTTTTGCCGGTCTTGCCACCTTCTGGGCGGGGCGGCGACTTGGCCCTTTGCGCCACGCCCCGGCGGTGGGTGATAACACGCCCGGGGGATCGTCTCGTTATCCGTTCGGTTCATGCCTTGCCTGCGTCATCCCGCCGTGAGGAAAAAATCCTTGACTCAAGAGAGAGGCGTCCCTATAAGTTTATAAGAGTGGGAGTAGCTTCTTGTCAATAAAATTAACCAAATGCCAAGGAAAGGAGGGGAAGGAGGCGGGGATTTATTCGTTGAGCGGCGGTTGGCCCGATTGAACGCCGGGCTGGAACGGTAGTTGGCCCAGAACAACAAAAAGGGGGACACGCATGAGAAAACCGATCGTCTTTTTGTGCATCTTTTTTTTGATTGTCGCTTCGGCGGGTTTTGTCTGCGCACAGCAGAAGAAGGGAACAGCCAAGGAGGCCGTGGCGCTCGTGGAGAAGGCGATGGCCTATTACAAGGCAAACGGACGGACAAAGGCATTTGCCGCCTTTGACGACCCCAAGGGCGCCTTTGTGAAAAACGAGCTTTACATCTTCGCCATCGACTGGAAAGGGGTCATCCTGTCCCATGGCGCGAACAAGAAAATCATCAACAAACCAACGTGGGAACTGAGGGATTCCGAAGGCAAATTCTTCATGCAGGATATGGTGAAGGTTGCCCAGACGAAGGGCAAGGGCTGGGTGGACTATAAATGGACCAACCCGGTTACCATGAAAATCGAGCAGAAGTCGAGCTATGTGCAGCGGGTGCCGGGGGAGGAACTGCTCCTGGGCTGCGGGATATACAAGTGAACGAACGCCGGCGCCTGCCCGCCGCTACAGGGGGCGCCGGCCATTATCACTGATTGGTTCGCTCAACCGGAATGGACGCCCCCGCCGACGTTTCGGAGGTGTCCACCCCTCATAAAGAAAGACTGATCGTGCTTGCGGAGATCGACCCTCCCTCGCGTTCCCCCTTAACCCCACCCTCCATCGACCTTCTCTCCCCCCTAACGCCCATGTCTGGGGCAGGCGCAACCAAGGATGAAATCTTCATGACGGCGCCCGAAACAAAGCGGCATGAAAATTCATGATTTCCCATGGATTTTTCCGCTGGCAATTATTGCAATGAGACCTTTGAAAAATGTCATTTCGGGGAGCGCGAGCGACGAGAAATCCTAATCATGGCAGTTTGTTAAAGATTTCTCCCTTCGGTCGAAATGACAATAGGTTCTTGAGCCCGCCCTGCCTTGGAGCGGCGGATTCGATGCTTTTTGCGCTTGATTCCTGCCCCCATGCCCGGCGCGGGCGCAACGAAAATTGAAAATAATCATTTACTTGGATCTACTCTCATATAAAGGGTAAACCCCGGTCCGTGGAGCGGCATCCCGGGATTGCCTTCCCGATGGGGCGCCTCAACAGATGAAGAGCATCTCCCAGAATTTCGGCAGGGGCCACAGTTCGTCGTCCACCAGGACCTCCAGCTCGTCCACATGGGAGCGCAGCGCCTGCATCGTCGTCTTGACCTTGACGGAGAGAAATTCCGCCTTTTTCTGCTCGTCGCGGATCGCGGCGGCCTTCTCCATCTCCGCCAGGATCTCCTTCCGGGTCCCATGAATCTTGCCGATCAACTCCACGATCCGCCCCAGGATCTCCCGCTGGGCGGCAAGCTCCGCTTTGTTGCCCAGGGCTTCCCGGGTTTTCGAGATGGCCTCGGCCAGGCGCGTCTGATAGACCGTCGCCGCCGGGATGATCTGAGTCTGGCAGATGCCGTGCAGGCATTTGACCTCGATCTCCAGGTCCTTGATATACCTTTCGATGTGGATCAGGTAGCGACTCTTGAGTTCCACGTTGGAGAGCACCCGGTACCTCTCGAAGAGGGTTAGGGACTTTTTGGCGATCAGGGCCTTCAGGGCCTCCGGGGTCGTCTTGTTGTTGGGGAGGCCCCGGCGGGCGGCTTCCCGTTCCCATTCAGCGGTATAGTTGTCGCCGTTGAAGAGCACCGGCTTGATTTCCTTCAGCTCCTTCTTGAGGACGGCCAGGACGCACTGATTGAGGCTGCCCCCCTTGGCCAGGGCGTCCCGGATCTTTTCCGCCAGATCGTCCAGGCTTTCCGCCACGATGGCATTGAGGACCGTGGCGGGGAAGGAGACGGATTGAGACGAGCCCACGGCCCGGAACTCGAACTTGGTCCCCGTGAAGGCGAAGGGGGAGGTCCGGTTACGGTCGGTGCTGTCCTTGCTGACCACGGGGAGGGAGGAGATGCCCAGGTCGATGATCTCGCTGTCCGTCGCCTTGGTCGCCTTGCCGCTCTCGATATCCGCGAGGATCTTGGTGAGCTGGGCGCCGAGGAATACGGAGATGATGGTCGGGGGCGCCTCGCCGGTCCCGAGGCGGTGATCGTTGGCGTAGGTGGCCACGGAGGCGCGGAGGAGATCGCCGTGGCGGTAAACGGCCCGGATGGCGGCGATGAGGAAGATGAGGAATTGGATGTTGTCCTGGGGGGTTTTCCCGGGATTGAGGAGGTTGTTCCCCTTGTTGTCCGACAGGGACCAGTTCAGATGCTTGCCGGAACCATTGATCCCCGCGAAGGGCTTTTCGTGGAGGAGGCAGGCCAGCTTGTGCTTCTTGGCCACCGATATCATGGTGTCCATGACGATCTGGTTGTGATCGCTGGCCAGGTTGGCCTCTTCGAAGACCGGGGCCAGCTCGAACTGGCTGGGGGCCACCTCGTTGTGCCGGGTCTTGGCGGGGATTCCGAGCTTGAACAGCTCTTCTTCCATGTCGTGCATGTAGGAAGAGATCCTCTCCTTGATGCTGCCGAAGTACTGGTCTTCCAACTCCTGGCCCTTGGCCGGAGGGGCGCCCACCACCGCCCGGCCGCCCAGGACCAGGTCCGGACGCTTGTAGAAGTAATCCGCGTCGATGAGGAAGTACTCCTGCTCAGGTCCCAGGGTGGCATAGACGCCCAGGATGTCCTTGCTCCCCAGGAGCTTCATGATATTCAGGGCGCTTTTGCCAACCGCCCGGTTGGAGCGCAGCAGCGGGGTCTTCTTGTCCAGGGCCTCGCCGGTGTAGGAAAAGAAGGCGGTGGGGATGCACAGGGTGGTGGAGATGCCGTTGCGCCGGATAAAGGCCGGGGAGGACATATCCCAGGCCGTGTAGCCCCGGGCCTCGAAGGTGGCTCGGATCCCTCCGCTGGGAAAGCTTGACGCGTCCGGTTCGCTCTGGACGAGTTGCTTGCCCGAAAACCGCTCGATGACGGCGCTGACCCCGGTGACGTCTATGAAGGCGTCGTGCTTTTCCGCCGTCATGCCGGTCATGGGTTGGAACCAGTGGGCGAAGTGGGTGGCCCCCTTCTCGATGGCCCACTCCTTCATGGCGTGAGCCACGATGTTGGCGGTTTCGATGTCCAGAAGGGTGTCTTCGTGGATGGCATCGATGATCTTCCGGTAGGTGGCCCCCGGGAGCTTGACCTTCATGATGTTGATGTTGAAGGTGTCTTCCCCGTAGTAGGTGGATACGGGCGCGTCTTTTTCCTTCACCACCGGGTAGGTTCTCTCGCAAGCGATAATCGGGCGCGTCTTTTTCATAAATCCTCCCTGTGAAATACCCTCAACTCGAATTCTTGCCGACCCCTCCGGGAAAGGTCCGCGCTGGGCGCCTGTTACACCACTCCGTAGGCCAGCATGGCCCGGGCGACCCTGGTGAAGCCGGCGATGTTGGCCCCCAGCGTGTAATCCCCCTTCCGGCCGTAGGCCGCGGCGGTTTCCACGCAGGCCTTGTGGATGCTCTTCATGATGACGATGAGGCGGTTGTCCACCTCCTCCCTGCTCCAGGACAGCTTGAGGCTGTTCTGGCTCATCTCCAGGCCGGAGACGGCTACGCCGCCGGCGTTGGCCGCCTTACCGGGACCGTAGAGGATGTCGTTTTCCCGGAAGATCTTTACCGCCTCGGGGGTGGAGGGCATGTTGGCCCCCTCGACGACGCAGCGGCAGCCGTTTTTAACCAGGGCCGAGGCGTGAGAGGCGTCGATCTCGTTCTGGGTGGCGCAGGGCAGCGCGATATCCACCTTGAGGCCCCGGTCGCGGATGACGTCCCAGACGCTGCTGCCCTCGAAGCAGGCCGCCTGGTATTTGTCGGCGTATTCCTTGATCCGGCCGCGCCTGACGTTCTTCAGCTCGATGACATAATCGCATTTCTTGGCGTCGATGCCCTTTTCATCCACGATCGTGGCGGTGGAGTCGCACAGGGTGATGACCCTGCCGCCCAGTTGGTTGACCTTTTCCACGGCATACTGGGCGACGTTGCCGGATCCGCTGATGGCGACGATCTTGTTTTTGAAATCCAGCCCCCGGGTGGCCAGCATCTCGGCGGCGAAATAGGTCGCGCCGTATCCCGTGGCCTCGGGACGAACGAGGCTGCCGCCGTATTCCAGGGCCTTGCCCGTGAGGACGCCGGTATGTTCGTTGCAAATCTTCTTGTAGTAGCCGAATAGATACCCGATCTCCCGGCCCCCGACGCCGATGTCGCCGGCGGGAACGTCGCATTCCGCCCCGATGTGGCGGAAGAGTTCCCGCATGAAGGCCTGGCAGAAACGCATCGCCTCGCCGTCCGATTTCCCCTTGGGATCGAAATCGGAACCGCCCTTGCCGCCTCCCATGGGGAGGGTGGTAAGGGCGTTCTTGAAGATCTGCTCGAAGCCGAGAAACTTGACGATCCCCAGGTTCACCGAGGGATGGAAGCGCAGCCCGCCCTTGAAGGGCCCGATGGCGTTGTTGAACTGGACGCGAAAACCGCGGTTGACCCGGACCTTCCCCTTGTCGTCCACCCAGGGGACACGAAAGATTATGGCCCGTTCCGGTTCGACGATGCGTTCGTAGATATTGGCCTTCACGAATTCCGGATGCCTCTTGACGGTTGGTTCCAGGGTTTCGAGGACCTCTTCCACCGCCTGATGGAACTCCGGCTGGTCCGGATCGGTCTGCTTGACCTTGGCGATAACGTCTTTGATGACCGGCATAAAAACCCCCTATGATTATTTGATAAATTTTTTATAGATCTCCGCGAACGGGTTCAGTTCCCCGTAGTTCATCACGGCCGACATGGCGCGGTTCTCCACGGCGATGCCGTTTTCCTGGACGCAGGCCACGGGGTTCAGACCGCCGATGAGGATGAGGCCGATTTTGTTCACGTCCACCGGGATCTGGCAGACCGGCTCGCTGATTTCCCCCATGACGAAGACGCCCCGGATGTCCGCCTGGGTCAACTTCTCCAGTATTTCCAGGGTCAACTCCCGGCAGATGGCGGGAATCTCTCGGAAATTTGCCAGGATCGCGCCGTCGCCGTTTTGATGCGACCTTTGAACGGAGGTCATGTTCGCCCGGATGAAGGCCTCAGAGGGGTCCAGGGAGGAGCCGGAATAGTATATGAGTTCCACGAACCGGAGGGGCCGGCGGTCTTTTATCTGCAGGATGCCGGCGAACTTGGAGTCCATGGGGATCCCCTGCTTGAGGAGCGCGCCGTTGACGACGACGCTGCACACCGTGGCGAGCCCGATCTTTCCGTCGGGAACGATGCAGTCGCCCAGGCGTTCCCCCGCCCCCGCCTCCGCCACCCGGCTGCTCACGGCGAGGCCGGCGGCAAAGACCGGCGCCATGATGCGCAGGGCCCGGGGGAAGTCCGCCTCGTTAAACAGCGAGATATTGACGGGCAGGAGACCCGTTCGCCGCTCCGGGTCGAAGGCGGTCTGAAAGGCCAGGGTCTCGATCCGGGAGATGGCCAGGCCGACCTTGTCCTCCACCCGGGCCGTCCGGATCTCCTCGATGCCCAGCGGGGTGATGACCCGTCCGTCCTTCTGGCCGACCAGCCGGGTGAGTCCCCGCTCGTCCATGAGCTTCAGGTGATAGCGCACCGCCCGTTCGCTGGGGGTCACGCCCATCTCCCGCATGCGTCGGGCAATGAGACGCGACCCCACGGGTCCCTGAACCTCCTTGAGGATCCGCAGGATCATGAGGGTTTTTCTCTCGACATCTCTCTGGTCGGTCAGGTTCGTTCCCATCGGCAATCGGCAATCGGCAATCATTTGCCGACGCTACCTACATGGAATCGTCCCGGCTGTCAACACAAAAGATGATCCCCGCTTTTTACAGATAGGCCCGGGAAAAACTGAGTTCCGCCTCGGGGGCACCGATGAGGATCAGCTCGGAATCGGCCTCCACGGGGAGGAAGGGGTCGGGGTTGATGACGACGTTGTCTCCCCGGCGTATGCCGATGACGGAGCAGCCCGTTTCGGGGCGGATCCGGGACTGGGCCAGGGTCTTCCCCGCCAGGGCGGGGGGCAGGGGGACGGTGAAGATGTTCAGGCCTTCGGCAAGCATGAACATGTCCTCCTTGCGGAGGTAGTTGAAGATCGCGTTGGCGCCCAGGGAGGCGTAGGACATGACGAAATCCGCCCCGGCCCGGTGCAGGGTGGAGATGTTCCGGTCCGTGTTGGCCCGGCAGATTATCTGCATGTCCGGGCGGAGGCTCCGGAGGTACTTGGCGAGATAGATGTTGGTTGCGTCGTCGTGGGTGGTGATGAGGGCGGCGGGGGCCTTTTCGATCCAGGCCCGCTTCAGGGTGCCGATGTCGGCGGCGTCGCCGGTGATGTAGAAGGCGTCGTCCTCGGCCCGTCGGGGGTTCTTCTCCACGATGAGATAATCGACCTCCCGCTCCTTGAAACGCTGGGCGATCGCCTTTCCCACCCGGCCGCCGCCGATGACGATCACCGGGTCGCCGGCGTGACGGGTCAACTGGTAGAATCCGTACACCTCGTCATAACGGGCGATCTGCTCTTCCGTGCCGGCGAAGACCAGGGCGGTGGAGCGATTGATCGCGGCCTCCGGGGTAGGCGCCACGAATCTCCCCCGTTCCCATACGGCGATGACCGTTACCCCGATTTCCTCCCTGAGGCGGCTTTGCGCCAGGGTTTTGCCCACCAGCGGGGTGCTGATCGCCGGGGCCTCGGCGATGATGAGGTTGTAGAAACGCCCCAGGACATTGGCGCGGAAATCGCCGCCGATGGTCCAGCCCGCCAGGGAACGTCCGAGAATATCCGTCAGTTCCAGGACCCGGGTGCATCCCGCCAGATAGAGGATGTTGACGGAGTGGGGCGAGTCGGAGGTGGCGACCACGGGAACGGTTTCCGTTATCTCCCGGACGGTGAAGGCGATGTTGGTGTTCATCTCGTCGCGGTTTGTCGCCACCACCATGGCGGCCTGCTCCACCCGCATCTTCCGGTAGGTTTCCGGATCGTCGATATGGCCCACGGCGATCCGGACCCCCGCGTCATATAGCTCCTTCGACCGCTCGTATTCGCCCACGAGCACCACGTACTCCCGTTTGTATATATCCAGCTTTTCGATGAGGGACATGGTGACGGGATCGTAAGCGGTGATGATGACGTGATCTCTTGTTTCCGGCGGCAGTTCCTGGGCGTAGCGCTTTCTGGTTTCCGCCTCGATCCACGGGGCGAAAAAGAACTTGATGAAGGCGAAGGGCAGGAGGATCAGCAGGGAGATAAACCCGGATAAAAGCACCAGGATGGAAAAGAGCCGCCCCAGATCGGACTGGAAGGTGATGTCGCCGAAGCCCAGGGTGCTCATGACGACCATGGTCCAGTATAGGCCGGTGATCCAGGAGTGCTTCTGCCCCTCCGCCGCCATGAGGAGGTGAAAGATGACGCTGTAGGCGGCGATCATGACGAACAGCACGAGAAAGAAGCGCAGCAGCATCCTGATGTTCTGCCTGGTGCTCTCCCCCTTGAGGAAGTAGCCCAGAACGGAGGGCAAAAATTTCATGGCGCCTCCCGGAACCGCCTGTCCGGGACCGGCGGCCTGTCCGCTAGGGGGGCCGGCTTCCGCTTCATTTGCGGTCCATCACTTGTTTGATCCTGTGGTATCGGTGCTGCACATAGGCATCCCGAATCGCCACATAGGGGTCGATGGCCGCCTCCTTGAGGGCTTCGTAATCGCCGATGTTCAGGGATGTTTCGTTGAGTCTGTACCCTGCGGCGATGCCGGTGGCGGCATACCAGGGGGGGACCCAGGCCAGCGGGTCCATGAGGATGTCGCCCATGAGCCCGATGGTATCCCGGGGGCTGGAAGGGCCGATGATGGGCCAGTTGATGAAGAAACCGGGACCGATGCCGTGGATGCCCAGGGTTTGACCCAGATCCCGGCGCTGTCTGGGGAGATTGATTGCCTCGTCGGAGGCCACGTCGAACAACCCCCCGAGGCCCCAGACCGAATTGATGACGAACCGTCCCGTTTCCACGGCGGCGCAGGACAGATCCAACTGGAGGAGGCAGTTGACGAATCTCACCGGGAAGGCGATGTTGACAAAGACGTTCCGGATGCCGATCCGCACCCCCTCCGGAAGGGCCTTGGCGTATCCCCGCGCCGCCGGTTTGAGGACCCAGAAGTAGAGCCGGTCGTTGAAACGATACATGGCCCGGTTGAATGGTTCCCAGGGATCGGCGATGGTGAGGGCCTCCTCCCGGGGGCCGGCGGCCGGGTCCGCCTCCTCTTCGTCGTCGGAGGCGAGGAAGTCGCCCTCGAGGTCCCGGTCCGCTTCGCCGGCGGCCTCTTCCCCGTCCTTTTGAGCGCCGACTTCGGGCCTGTGGGCGGCGGTTGGGGAAGAGGTCGGTTCCGTGCGCGCCGCCGCCGCGGCCGGGGACAAGGGCGCGACATTAGCGGAGGGGGCGGCGACGGGCGTCGCCGGGGCCGCCACGGAGACCTCCCTGCCTTCGGTTCGGACGGAGGCCCCCGACTCCGGCGGCGGGAGGGCGGATCGGGACGCGGCGGAGTCGATCGTAAGCCGGGTCTGCGTCGTCTGGGCCTGTTTCGGGCCATGGGCGCATCCCCCGGCGAGAAAGACGAACGCCAGCCCCGCGATCAGCCATGATCGCCAAGAGGGGATCCTCTTGTCGGCGCTCCGGTGCTCTCCGGACATGGCGCTCAGGGTCCTTTCACCTTTTTCCTCAGTGTGACCAGTAACTCCTCCGGCGTGCTTTTCGCCAGGATTTCGTTGAACTGGGTGCGGTAGTTCTGAACCAGGCTGACATTCTCGACGACGACGTCATAGACCTTCCAGGTGTTGTTCTTCATGATCGCCCGGTAGGAGATGGGGATTTCCTTACCCGAAGAGAAAACGCGCGAGTGCACCTCCGCCAGGTTTTCCCCCCGGGAGATCTCCCGGTCGAAGATGACCCTTTCATTGGTGTAGGCGAGGATCTTGTCTATATAGGCCTTCTCCAGCACCTGTTTGAACAGCAGGACGAATTCCCTCCGTTCGGAGGGGGAGAACCGGTTCCAGTTCCGGGCGAGGGTCCGCCGGGACAGCTCGACCTCGTCGAACATGACATCGTAGAGGGCCCGCAGCCGCGCCTTTTTGGTCTCCTTGGCGGCTTCCCCCTTGAGCTTCGGATCGCGGAGGATGGACAGCACCTTGTTGACGTTCTCCTCGACGGCGTCCCGGGGCGCCCCGGCATGGGCCGGCAGGGCGGAAATCGCCATCAGGACGATGCCCAGAATCGCAAAAATCTTCTTCTTCATGGTTTCTCTTTTCGCTCCTTGTTTGCATCCCCGGGCTTCTTCACGTCGCCAAAGGCGTATTTGCCGACGAGTTCGCCGATATCCAGGGGCGGTTGGGTATCCGTGATGACGCCCCCCGGCTGGAGCAGCTCCCCGCCGCCGCCGGGATCGATGCGGAGGTGCATGTCGCCGATCAAGCCTTCCGTCTTGATGGCGGCGATGGCGTCGTCGTAGATCCGGATATTCTTCTTGATCCGCATTTCCACTACCGCCTGCTGGCTATCCTGATCTATGTGCATCCGCTCCACCCGCCCTACCTCGATCCCGGCGATATAGACCACGCTGCCCGCCCGGAGCCCCGTCACGGAGGAAAACCGGGCGAACAGAGGATAGGAGTCGTCGCCCAGGAACGATACCCGCCCCAATTTAACCGTCATGTAGCCGATACAGACAAGCCCCAGGACGAGAAAGATGCCCACGGCGGTTTCCAGTTTGTATTTCTGCATGTAAATTCCTCCCGGCCTTATGGCGCGCCGCCGTCCGGCCGTTTATCCGTGCTGGTTTTCCCCGGGCAGGCCGCGAGCGTCTTGGCCCGTCCTTCTCTTTTCCAACTCCCGATGGGCCATGGCGAAACGACTGCGGGCGTAAGGGTCCGTCAGCTCCCGGCGCAGCTCTTCCAGACTGCGGATGATGTCATCCAGGAAGGGATGATCGAAATCCTCCAACTCCGCCGGCGTTCCCTGAAAGACCACCGACCGGTCGTAAAGGGCCAGGATGCGGTTGGAGATGAAATAGACGTCGGGGATCTCGTGGCTCACGAGGATCGCCGTGAAGCCGATTTGGCGCTGGTATTGGGCGATCATCCCCAGGATCGCGTTTTTGCGGATCGGGTCCTGACCCGAGGTGGGTTCGTCGAACAGGACGATCCGGGGATCCGTTACGAGGGCCCGGGCCAGGGCCGCCCGCTTCTGCATCCCCCCGGAGAGTTCGGAGGGGTATTTGTTCACCGCGTCGGCCAGCTCCATCTGCTCCACCCGGGCCCTTACCCGCCGGCTGATCTCGGATCGGGAGAGATTCGTGGTTTCCCGCAGCGGCAGGGCGATATTGTCGTAAACCGACAGGGAATCGAAGAGGGCGTTGTCTTGAAACATGTAGCTGATCCGGGCGAGACCGGTCTTCCGTTCGCCGGTCGTTATCTCTTCCAGGGGTTGGCCCTGAAAGAGGATTCGCCCGGAGTCCGGTTTGAGGAGCCCTATGATGTGCTTCAGCAGCACGCTCTTGCCGGACCCGCTGAGCCCGATGATCGTCGTTACCTCTCCGGCGTTGATCTGGAGGTTCACGCGGTCCAGAACCGTCTTGGTTCCGAAGCTTTTGGTGACATCCTGGAATTCGATCAGGGGCGCGTTCATATCGTCCGGTTCAAATCAGCAGGGAGGTGACGATATAATCCGCCACGAGAATGAGGACGCAGGATATGACCACCGCCGCGGTCGTGGAGAGCCCCACGGCCTTGGCGCCCCGGCTGTCTTCCCGCATGTGGGCGAAGTAGCCCTGGTAGCAGCAGACGGCCGTTACGATAACGGCGAAGACCCCCGCCTTGATAAAGCCGTCGGTGATGTCTTTCAGTTCCATGCTGGTCTGCACGCGGTGGATATAGGCGCCGGCGTTGGCGCCCATGAGGACGACCCCGGAGAAGTAGCCGCCGAGGATGCCGATGAGATCGAACAGGGCGGTGAGGATGGGGAAGCTGATGACGGCGGCGACGATCCGCGGGCTGACGAGAAAGCGGAGAGGGTCGATGCGCATGGTGTCCAGGGCGTCGATCTGTTCCGAGATGCGCTGGATGCCGATTTCTGCCGTAATGGCCGAGCCGGCCCGGGCCGTGATCATGATGGCGGTGAGCACCGGCCCCAGCTCCCGGACCAGCGACAGGGCCACCAGGGTCCCCAGGGCGCCCTGGGCCCCCACGGTCACCAGGGCGTGGTAGGTTTGGAGCCCCAGGACCATACCGGTGAAGAGGCCCACCAAGAGGATGATCGGCACGGACCGGGCGCCGATTTCATAGATCTGATAAGCGATCTTGGCTAACTGCTTGGGGTGGACGACCTTCAGCGTCGCGAGGATGAAGAAGATCGCTACGGCACCCAAATGGTTTACCCAGCGGATGGCTCTCCGCCCTACGGCGGCAAGGGGCCTGGTCCATAACGGCAATGTCTGCGGGCTGCTGCTTTCCATTCCGTCCTCTCATGAAGTCGTCCGTCTATTCCTCTTCTCTAAGATCATATTAAGGTGATTTTTTCAAGCCCCTCCGCCCAGGGCCTTGTACAGGGCCACTTCATTGGCGAGGCGGAGGAGCTGGATGCCGATCAATCCCTTCTGGGCGCCGTAGAGGGACCGCTGGGCATCGAGGACGCTCAGGTAGCTGTCAACACCCTTGGCATAGCGGATGTTGGAAAGGCGATAGGTTTCGGCAAAGGCCTCCACCAGGGATTTCTGCGCTGCAAGCTGCCGGTTTACCGTGCCCCGGACGGCCAGGGCGTCGGCGGTTTCCCGGAAGGCGGTCTGGATCGCCCGCTCGTATTGGGTCAGGCTGATTTCCTTCTCCACTTTGGTGGCGTCGTAAGCGGACCAGAGGCGGGCGTCGAAAATCGGCATGATGATCTGAGGCGCGAAGTTCCAGGTGCTGGAGCCGTCCTTGAAGAGCCCGGACAAATCGGCGCTGGCGGTGCCGAAACTGGTCGTCAGGGAGATGCGGGGGAAGAAGGCGGCCCGGGCAGCGCCGATGCTGGCGTTGGCGGCCCGAAGGCGGTGTTCCGCCGCCAGGATGTCGGGACGGCTCAGGAGGACTTCGGAGGATAGGCCGGGGGAAATGTCCCGGAAGGGATTCAGCTCGCCTAACTCCGACGGCAGCTTCAGGGCGGTCAAGGGAGCGCCGACGAGGAGCTGCAGGGCGTTCTCGTCCTGGGCGACGAGCTGGGCGAAACGGGCGACGTCTCCCCTGGCGGTATCCGCCTGGCTCTGGGCGCGGCGGAGGTCGATTTCCGACGCCAGTCCCACGTCGTAACGCTTCTTGATCAGTTTATAGGCCCCCTCCTGGGCCGCCAGGGTCGAGGTGGTCAGCTTGAGACTTTCCCGGTCGGCGGCGAGGTTGAGGTAGGCGTTGGCCACTGCGGACACCAGGAGGATCTGGGCGCCGCGGCGGGCCTGATCCGTGGCCAGATATTCCTCCAGGGCCCGGTCCTTCAGGCTGCGGATCCGGCCGAAAAAGTCTATTTCCCAGGCCATGACGCCGAAATTGACGCTGTACTGCTCATATGTCGTCTCCGTGCCCGAGTAGGAAAGGTCGGCCGGCGTCCTCCCCTTGCTCCCGGCGCCGACGGCGTTGAAGGCGGGAAAGAGTTCGGCCCGCTGGATCCCGTAGAGCGCCCGGGCCTTTTCCACGTTCAGGGAGGCCAGGCGGAGGTCCCGGTTGTTGGCCAGGGCCGCGGCAATGACCTGGCGCAGCTCCGGATCGGTGAAGAATTCCTCCCATTTCATCTCCGCGGCCGCCCGATTTCCCGGCGCGGCGGCCTCCGTGCCATAGGCCTCCCCCGTCGGCCAGTCTGCGGGCATGGGGGCCGCGGGACGGGTGTATTTCGGGGCCAGGGTGCAGCCGTTCAGGAGGGCCATGGCGAAAACCAGGACAGACAGACAACCGGTGAAGACCATTCGGCTTCTCTTCATCTTAGCGATCCTCCGTGACAATGTCACCGTCGTTTTCCGGGGTCTTTCCCGGCCCTCGTTTTCCCGGGAGCCGTCCCGCCAGTTTCTTCAGCAGTGATCCGAGCCCCCCGGAGACGACCGCCGCCCCGTGATTGTGCTTACCGAAAAGCCTTTCGATGACCACATAGAAGAGGGGGGCGAAGAGGACCACCAGTACGGTGCCCGTGATCATTCCGCCCAGGACCCCGGTGCCGATGGCGGTCATGGCGCCGGCGCCGGCACCGGTGGCCACGGCGAGGGGAAGGACGCCGAAACCGAAGGCGAGGGAGGTCATGATGATGGGACGAAACCGCAGCCTCGCCCCCTCCAGGGTGGCCTCGATGAGACCTTTTCCTTCCTCCAGGCGGGCCTTGGCGAACTGGACGATGAGGATCGCATTTTTCGTCGTCAGGCCCAGGGTGGTCAGCAGACCGATCTGGAAATACACATCATTGGACATTCCCCGGAGGCTGGAGGCGATGACGCCGCCGATGGCGCCCAGGGGCAGGGCCAGGATGATGGAGATGGGGATGGGCCAGCTTTCGTAGAGGGCCGCCAGGCACAGGAAGATGACGAGGATGGAAAAGGCGTAGAGAAGCGGGGCCTGGGCCTGAGCCATCCGTTCCTGGTAGGAAAGTCCCGCCCAGTCATAGCCGATGCCCTGGGGCAGTTTGGCGGTGATCTCTTCCATCGCTGCCATGGCGTCGCCGGAGCTTTTCCCCGGCGCCGGCTCACCCCAGATATTCATGGCCGGGAACCCGTTGAAGCGTTCGAGGCGCGGGGACCCGGTGGCCCAGCGGGTGGAGGCGAAGGAGGAGAAGGGGGTCATCTGACCGGCGCTGTTACGGATGTAAATCTTGTCCAGGTCCTGGGGAAGCATCCGGTAGGGGGCGTCGGCCTGGACATAGACCTTCTTTACCCGGCCGGCCTGGATGAAGTTGTTCACATAGGACCCTCCGAAGGCCGCGGCGATGGTATTGTGGACGGAAGGCAGAGGGATGCCCATGGCCCCCGTCTTTTCCCAGTCCACGTCAATGCGGAACTCCGGGATATCCTCCATGCCGTTGGGACGTACGTTGGCCAGCCGCTGGTCCTTGGCCGCCATGCCGAGGAGCTGGTTCCGGGCGTTCATCAGGGCGCCGTGACCGAGGCCGCCCCGGTCCAGCAACTGGAAATCCACCCCCCGGGCATTGCCCATCTCCACCACGGCGGGGGGCGGAAAGGCGAAGACCATGGCATTGCGGATCTTGGCGAAGGCCCCCATGGCCCGGCCGGCGATGGCCTTGACCTTCAAATCATCGCGGTCCCGGAGGTGCCAGTCCTTGAGTCTTACGAAGACCATGCCGTTGTTCTGCGCCCGACCGGAAAAACCGATGCCGACGATGGTCATGCACGCATCCACCGCCTCTTTTTCGTTTTCATGGAAATGTCGCTGGACTTGGTCAGCCACTTCCTGGGTCTGCTCCAGGGTGGCGCCCGTGGGCAGAAGGATCTGGCAGAGGAGGATCCCCTGGTCTTCATCGGGGAGGTAGCCCGTCGGCATCCGCATAAAGAGCGCCCCGAAAAGGACCACGATCACGACAAATACGGCGAGATAACGCTTCTTCCGGGACAGAACCCGGCCGACGAGATTGACGTAGCGATCCCGGAGGCCGAAAAAGAACCGGTCGAACCACTGGAAAAACGGTCGGAGAAAGAAGATGGCGTGGTCCGAGGCCTGGTGCCCGCAGGCCACCGGCTTGAGGAGGGTGGCGCAGAGCACCGGGGTGAGGATCAGGGCCACCACCACCGACAGGAGCATGGAGGCGGCGATGGTGACGGAGAACTGGCGGTAGATGACCCCGGTCGAGCCGGGGAAAAAGGCCATGGGGCCGAAGACCGCGGCCAGGACCAGGCCGATGCCGATCAGGGCCGGGGTGATCTGCTCCATGGACTTGGCCGTGGCCTCCCGGGGCGGGAGGCCCTCGTCGCACATGATCCGCTCCACGTTTTCCACCACCACGATGGCGTCATCAACGAGCAGGCCGATGGCCAGGACCATGGCGAACATGGTGAGCATGTTGATGGAGAACCCGAAGGCCCCGAGGACGGCGAAGGTTCCCAGAATCACCACGGGCACGGCGATAGTGGGGATAAGGGTGGCCCGGAGGTTGCCCATGAAGAGCCACATGACGAGAAAGACCAGGAGGATCGCCTCGAAGAGGGTCTGGACGACCTCCTTGATGGCCACCCGCACAAAGGGGGTGGTGTCGTAGGGATAGACGGTCTTCATCCCCGGAGGGAAATAGCGGCTCATTTCCGCCATTTTCTCCCGGACGGCGTCGGCGGTGTCCAGGGCGTTGGCGCCCGGGGCCTGGCGGATGGCGAGGCCGGCGGACGGTCTGCCGTCGTGAAAGCCCGCGATATCATATACTTCCGCTCCCAGTTCGGTCCGCCCCACGTCCCTGATCCGGACGACGCCTCCGTCGGGATTGATGCGGATGGGGATATTGGCGAACTCCTCCGGGGTCTTGAGGAGATTCTGGACGATGATGGAGGTGTTGAGCCGCTGGCCCTTGACCGCCGGCGCCCCGCCGAACTGTCCGGCGGAGATCTCCACGTTATAGGTTTTGAGTGCCTGGATCACGTCCTCCATGGTGAGGCGGTAATCGTTGAGCTTGTCGGGGTTGAGCCAGATGCGCATGGCGTACTGGCCGCCGAAGATCTGGACCTCGCCGACCCCGGGAACCCGGGCCAGGACCTTTTCCAGGTTCGACTGGGCATAGTCACTTAGATCGGTGCCGTCCATGCTGCCGTCTTCGGAGATGAGGCCCACGATGATCAGGTAATTCCGCGTGGATTTGCTCACCGTGACCCCCGTGCGTTGCACCACTTCCGGGAGGCTCGTCATGGCGAGCTGGAGCTTGTTCTGCACCTTCGCCCAGGCCAGGTCGGGGTCGGTGCCGGGCTTGAAGGTCAGCTCGATCCGGGAGGCCCCGGAGGAATCGCTGGTGCCGGAGATGTAGAGCATGTCGTCGAAGCCCGTCATCTTCTGTTCGATGATCTGGGTGACGCTGTTTTCCACCGTTTCGGCGGAGGCGCCGGCGTAGAAGGAATAAATGGCGATGGATGGCGGGGCGATGGGCGGATACTGGGAGATGGGGAGGTTGTAGATGGACAGTCCCCCCAGGACCATCATGACGATGGCGATAACCCAGGCAAAAACGGGGCGCTCCAGGAAGAATTTTGACAGCATCGGTGCCCTCCGTCAGTTTGCCTTGGCTGCGGCCGGCGGTGCCGGTCCGGTTTCGCCCCCGGTTTTGCCCGCGTTGTCAACAAAGGGAACCACTTTCACGGTGGCTCCGGGTTTGGCCCGCAGTATCCCCTCGACGATGACCTGCTCGCCCGGCGCCAGCCCCTCGGTCACGAGCCACTGATTGCCCACGGCCCGTTCGATGGTGATGGGACGCTGCTCCACCTTGCCTGCGGCGCCGGCGATGAGGCAGTAGGGGTTTCCCTTGGGATCCCGGGATACTCCCTGCTGAGGCACCAGGAGGGCGTTTTTGTTGATCCCCTCTTCCACCACCGCCCGGATGAACATCCCGGGGAGGAGGACACCTTTCGGATTGGGTACGATCACCCGGAGGATTACCGATCCTGTGGTTTGATTGACGGTGACGTCCCGGAACTGCAGGGCGCCGTCGTAGGGATAACGGCTGTTGTCTTCGAGGAGGATCTGGACCTTGTTCCGGAGCTGTCCGTTGCGATGGAGACGCCCCTCGGCGAGGTGGCGCTGCATCCGTAACAGCTCGGTGGTGGCTTGGGGGACATCGACGTACATGGGGTCCAACTGCTGGATAGTGGCCAGGGGCACGGGCTGATGGGCTGTCACCAGGGCGCCCACCGTGACGTTGGACTTGCCGATCCGTCCCGAGATGGGGGCGGTGACGGAGGTGTATTTAAGGTTGATGCTCGCCGTCTCAAGGGTCGCCTTCCAGAACTGGATATCCGCCTGGTTCTGTTTCAGGGCGGCCGTGGCGTCGTCGTATTCCTGCTGGCTGACCGCCTTCTCGGCGACGAGTTCCCGCATCCGTTCGGCCCGGAGCTTGATCGCCGAGAGGTTGGCCTCGGAGCGGCCGAGGGCCGCTTTGGCGTTGTCATAGACGGCCTGATAGTGGGCGGGGTCGATCTTGAAGAGGACCTGTCTGGCCTTGACGTCCGATCCTTCGGTGAACAGGCGCTGCTGGATGATGCCTCCCACCTGGGGCCGCACCTCGGCGATGAGATTGGCGGAGGTCCGGCCGGACAACTCGGTGGTGACCAGCACCTGCTGGGGTTGTACCGTCACGACGGCGACCTCGGGGGCACCGCCGGCCCGACCTTTGCCGGTATTGCCGCCTTGCCCGCAGCCGGTGAGGATCAGGAGTCCGCACAGCATCCCGGCGGTGATGGATTTGATCTGCTCATGAGTGGTCATACGTCACCTCGGTAAGGGGTAATTTTTGGTGTTTCATCGTTTTGTCTCCACACCGTCGCGGCCGTCCGGCCATTACCGGGCCCTATCGGCCCCGCTCTCGCAATCGTTCCTCCGGACGGCATCCCAGCAAGCTTCGGCGGTCTGCCGGATCAGGTCTTCGTTCAGGGTGACGAAACCCAGAATATGGTCCCGGACCAGAAAGATGAGCGGCGCGATGGCCAGGGAAAAAAGGGCGTTGATGGGGATGTCCTTGACGATGCGGGCGGCGATGGCCTCTTCGAAAAGGGTCATGAAGATGTCGTTGCGGCCTTCCTTGTCCAGTAATCTGTCCCGGCGCATGGAGACGCCGTAGGGTGAATTCATGAACTGCTCAAGATAACGGAAATGAAGAGGATTATCGATGAGATACTGGAGAATGATGCCGTTTAGGTAGAGGAAGCGCTCCCGGATGGCGCCGGTGGTAGGGAAGCGCTCCCGGATGGCGGCGGTTATGCTTGTCTCCAACTCCTGAAAGAGCGCATAGATTAGTTCGTCCTTGCCGGCGAAATAGCGGTAGATGGTCCCGACGGCGACATTGGCCCGGGCGGCGATCATGGACATGGGAACCCCGTGGAAACCGTTTTCCACCAGGAGTTCCATAGCCACCGAAATAATCTCTTTGCGTTTGTCCAGGCTTTTCATGTCTCAAAGCCGATCTTTCCCTTTTTTTTCGTTGCCCCCATCTTCCTCGCTCTCCTTTCCATTCGAGACCTTTGAAAATCGACAATTTCCCGCTGCTATAATGGGGGAAGCGAATGAACGTTCATTCATTCCCGCCGCTTTTATGTCATATCTCTATTGGTGTCAAGGATTTTTTCCCTCCCGGCTGTCGATTACGGCGTTTTTTTCGGTTTTCCGAGGATTCATTAAGCGCCAAAGTCGCGCCTCTTTCCCTTGTGTCCATCGCGGGCCTCATGCGGGGACTTCCCGGAAGGTGCCCTGAAGGTTTATGGCGTCGTCTTCATTGACCGCCCTCGATTTTTGCCTGGCAAAGAGGTTTTTTCGCCGGAAATAGAGAGGGGATGGGTTTCGTGTTGTTCATCCATCCTTCGGCGCGTCCTTTTGGGGCAGGGGGGTTTGGGTGGTAATCGCCCCCTGGGGGTTCTTGGTTTTTTACGAGGAACGTTGCCTTGCGAAAATTCTCATTTTAAGATAGTGTTTAGTCGCCATGTCGGCGGAAGCTGGAATGCTTTGTTTTCAAGGTATTCCCTAAGTCGGATTATGCCGGGGTGGCGGGAAATTATCGATTTTCAAAGGTCTCGATTACGGAACAAACTGGCAATCGAAATGCAGCGGATAAAGATGTGGCCCGTAAAAATTAAAGCCGATCATGAATCATATCGATAAGTTACAGTATAGTTTCCGGAAGGCGGGGTTTAGCGAAGCAGCGGGGGAGAGGAGGCGCGGGCATGGCCGTGTATTTTAGCACCATGTTTTATCGCAAGCTTGACCGTTTGGAGCCGGATCTGAAAGAGACGATGCTTTCCCTAATGGAAGAATGGGAGCGATACCGGGAGGATACGGTCACGAAGGTGGAGTTCGGCGAACTCCGGGACATTGTCAGGGAACTGGCGGCGGCGCAGCAGCGGACGGAAGCCCGGCTGGAAGAACTGGCGGCGGCGCAGCAGCGGACGGAAGCTCGGCTGGAAGAGCTGGCGGCGGCGCAGCAGAAGACGGAGAAGGGGCTCCACGAGCTGGTCCTGGAGCATCGGGAGACGCGTCGTCAGTTGGGCGGTTTGTCCCAGAGCGTCGGCTATATACTGGAGGATCGGATTATTCCCCAGATCGGCGTCTATGCCCGGCGGCAATTCGGGATAGAGGTTTCCCTGGTGGATCGCCGCAACCTGATTTACGAAAACGGTGAATACGACGAGCTGAACATCTACGCCGAGGGCATGAAGGAGGGTCGGCCGGTGTTTTTGATCGGCGAGTGCAAATCCCAGCCGGGGAAGCGCGACCTGGACCGCTTTGCCAAGCTCATTGCCCGGGTGCGACGCCATTTGTCCGGCGAGGTGCAGGCCCTTATGGTGGGTTATCAGATTGCCCCGGCGGTGGAGGACTATGCCCGGACTCGGCATCCCGAAATCAAGCTTGCCAATTCCGTGCAATTCCTGGTGATGAAATAGGGAAAAGCCGACTGCGCCGCGGACCATCGTGGATCGCCTCAGTTTTCATACAATACCTTTAAGTTCCTCCCCTCCAGGCGGGAGGCCAGCCACCGCTGGATCTTTTTCCGGTCGGCGCCGCCGAGGGAACCCTTCTTGATCCTGAAGACGACGACCTCGACCTTTTCCGGTCCGGCGGCGTCTTTGAACGCCGTCGTTTCGGCATAAGCGCAGCCGGTAATCTGGGGATACAGGGGTTTCAGCTCCGCCAGGAGCCGCTTGCCCATCTCGCCGCGCCGCCGCGCCGTTTCCTGGAGGTCTTCCTGTTCCTTGATCACCATGTTCAGGCGATTGATTTCCCCCTTCAGGTCGTTCATCTGGTCTTCCCGGCTTTTGATTTCCCCCTTCAGACTGTCGAGCTGGGTCTCCCGCCTCCGGAAATCATCGAAGGAAAAGCCCTGCTTGAAGACCAGTTGGGCCTCGTCGAGGGAAAAATCCCTTGCCCGCTCGGCGATAAACCGCTTCTGCACGTCGTTGAGGGAACTGCCGCCGTAAATGAGGGTGATCGTCTTGCCTGCGGGGTCGATCTCGTCCTTCAGGAGGTAGTTGCCCTCCACGATGCTCACGTTTCTCGTGAACCGGGAGGCGCTCTCCAGGAAGGCCTCCTTTTTCACCAGCCCGTAGCCGAAATAGATGCTGGGGATGATGGTGATGACGATCACCAGGGTGATGATCCTGTTGATCCGTTTTTTCCGGGTGTCATCCAGAACGGTGCGGATGGGGAAGTTGAGCACCCGGGAGATGGCGACGGAGGACAGGGCGATAAAGACCGTATTGATGGTGAAAAGATACAGGGCCCCGAAGAAAAAGTTGAACTTGCCCATGGCCAGTCCGTATCCCGCCGTGCACAGGGGAGGCATGAGGGCCGTGGCGATGGCGACGCCGGGGATGACGTTGCCCTTGTTTTTGCTGCTGATGGCCACGATCCCCGCCAGGCCCCCGAACAGGGCGATGAGGACGTCGTAGATGGTGGGGCTGGTCCGGGCCAGGAGTTCGGAGTGGGCCGTGGAAACGGGGCTGATGGCGAAGTACAGGGTGGAGGCCACGAGGCTGGCCATGACCGCAAAGTTGAAGTTTTTGACCGCCCGGCGGAAAAGGTGGAAATTATAGGTGGCCAGACTGTAACCCATGCCGTTGATAGGGCCCATCAAGGGGGAGATGAGCATGGCGCCGATGATCACCGCCGTGGAATTCATGTTCAGGCCCACGGAGGCCACGATGATGGCAAAGGCGAGGATCCAGAGGTTTGTCCCCTTGAAGATGATGTCCTTTTCGATGGCGGCGTGGATCTTTTCGCAATCATCGATGTCGCTGTCCAGATTCAGGGAATGGAGTAATTTTCTGATCATGATAGACTCCTTGCTGCATTGCCGTTCCCCGCGGCGGTGGGGAGGAACGGCCGATATGGGGGAAGGCGTCGCGCCATTCCCGCTATGAGACCGTTGAAGAAAGCCGTTTCCAAATTCCCCATCGTCACCCCGGTGGAAGCCGGAATGCCGTGTTTTCAAGGCGTTCCCGACCCGGATTTTGCCGGGACGAAAGGAAAACGTGGATTTTCAAAGGTCCCGCTATAGATTCGCTCCCCACCACTTGACCAGCGCGAAACCCCCGATGAGTAGAATCGTGAAGAGGACGGCGAGCCAGTTGAAGTAACGGTCGATGAAGCTCTTGATTTGCGGTCCGAATTTCCAGATCAGGGAGGCGACCAGAAAGAACCGGGCGCCGCGGCCGATAATGGAGGCGATGAGGAACATCGGCAGGTTGACGTTGAAGGCCCCGCCGGAGACGGTGAAGACCTTGTAGGGGATGGGGGTGAAGCCGGCGGTGAAGATGATCCAGAAGTTCCATTTTTCGAACAGGGCCTGGATGTAACGGAACAGCTCCACGGAAAATCCCGGGATGTGGTGGAAGAAGAACCAGGCCACGGGGGAGAAGGCGCCCGGGCCGGACCACCAGACGAAGTAGCCGATGGCGTAGCCGAGCAGGGCCCCCAGCACCGAGGCGACGGTGCAGTTGGCGGCGAAGCGGAAGGCCTTGTCCCGCCTCCCCAGGACGAGGGCGATGAGGAGCGGGTCCGGCGGGATGGGGAAGAAGGAGGATTCCACGAAGGATAAAATGAACAGGGCCGGCGCCCCGTAGGGGGTGTCGGCCCAGTGGAGAACCCAGTCGTAAAGTTTCCGCAGCGCCTTCATGGTTCGGTATGTGTTCGTTATAACGGTCTGGCGAAGGTCATTTCTTCCAAGTAAGTCGCACGTAACCAATTGAATTCTTTAGATACGTGTTTGACAGTCCTGGGCCGGTTTCATGGCGCGGACTCGGCTTGCTTCCTTTATACAGGCCCGGCAGTCGGCGGGCTGGGGCGCTTCTATTTGGCTTACCCCTCCGGAGCCACGGTCCCGAGTCCGCCCCGGAGGTTGCGGCCCCCGCTGCCCCCTGCCTGGGGAAGCCTATGCGAGACCTTTGAAAAACGCCCTTGCCCGTGTCCTGTCGTCATGCCGGTGCAAGCCGGAATGGAGTGTTTTCAGGTCGCTCTGGCCCCGGCCTTTGTCGGGGCGTAAGCGCGGCGCGGATTTTCAAGGCTCTCCATGCGTCATCGCGCTGGGGGCGGCGTCGGCCTGTCCTCCCCCTCGCTTCAATGCTCCCCGCCATAGCGCATTTTTCCCCTCAAGGCAATCTAATTGACCATCTTCTTCAACAGTTGCTCCAGCTTGCGGATCTCTTCTCCGTAACCCGCCCAGTTGCCCTGGCGCTGCATATCCGTGGCCCGCTGGTAGGTCTTCATCGCCTCGGCGGCCATCTCCTTCACGGAGGCGCGCCCGGCGGCCGCCGCCGTCGGGGCGCTGGCCGCCGTCGTCGGGGCCGCCCCGGCCTTGCGGCTGCCGAAGAGGCGTTGCAGGGCCAGTTCGAGATTCTCCTCCATGAGGACCTCGTTTTCATAGGCGACGATGACCCGCCGCAGCTCCGGAAGCCCCACGGCATCCGACGCGGCCAGGTAGAGGGGCTGCACGTAGAGGAGGGACCGCTCCACGGGGATGACGAGCAGGCTCCCCCGGATGACCCGGGAACCGCGCTGGCTCCAGAGGGTGAGCTGCTGGGAGATGTGGGAATCCTGGTTGATCCGGGCGTCCACCTGCTTGGGGCCGAAGATCAGACGGTCCCGGGGAAAGGTATAGACGACGAGCTTGCCGTAATGCGGGTCGTCGCAACGCGCCGCCAGCCACGCGGCGAGGTTGTCCCGCTTCGCCGGGGTGTAGGGCAGCAGGAGGATGTACTCTTCCCGCTTCTCGCTGGGGAGCTTCATGATGGTGTAGTACGGCTGCATCGCCTTTTCGTCGAAGGTGGGGATTTCCCAGAGATTCTCCTTGTTGTAGAAGATCTTCGGGTCCGTCATGTGATAGGCGGCGTAAACGGAGGCCTGCAACTGAAGGAGCCACTGGGGGTAGCGGACATGGCGCTTCAGGTCCTCCGGCATGGCGGCCAAGTCCTTGAAGAGGGACGGGAAGATCCGCCGGTAAACCTGGATGATCTTGTCCGTGGGGTCGCTCACGTAGTAGGTCACCGTGCCGTCGTAGGCGTCGAGGGTGGCCTTGACGGCGTTGCGGACATAGTTGATCCTCCGGGTCGAGGGTTTGGAATAGGGCAGACGCGACGACACCGTATAGGCGTCCACCATCCAGACCAGCCGACCGTCGTCGGTGATCGCCAGGTAGGGATCGTGGTCGAACAGGAGGAAGGGGGCGATCTTCTGGAATCTTTCCCTGACGTTGCGGAAGAAGAGGATCTTGCTGTCGGCGGTGATGTCGGAGGAGAAGAAGATCTTTTCCGTCTGGTATTTCAGGGAGAAGAGGAGGCGGCGGCTCAACGAGCCCGTCTTCACCCCGCCGGCGCCTTCGTAAGAGGTGTAGATGTTGCCTCCCTCCGGGGTGGGATAGCTGAACTCGGGGATCTTGGTCTTGACGATCACGTAATCGTTGGACATCTCTCCATAATAGATCTCCGGACGTCGCACCTTGAGATCCGTGGTGCCGGCCGGCGGGATGTCCTTGATGAAGAATTCCGGCAGACCCTCCCGGCTGATCCGGCTTACCGGACCCAGGGTGATGCCGTTGCCGTGGGTGAAGATCAGGCGTTCGTTGATCCAGTTTTTACTGGGCAGGTCGGCGTAGGAGAGTTCCCGGGGCGACAGCATCACCTGGAGGTACTGTCCGTTCACCGTATAGCGGTCGTTGTCCACGTCCTGAAAGCGGTAGTAGGTTCGGATCTGCTGCAATTGGCTGTAGGTGCGCAGGAGCGGGGCATGGTCCCAGAGGCGGATGTTCCGGATCGTCGCGTCGTTTTTGTCGATGTCCCGGCCCGTGAGATTGTAGTCCACGTCGAAGGGGATCTCCTCGATGCGGTCCAGATCGTAGCCCAGGCGGGTCATGCGGATATTGTTTTCGATGTAGGGGGTTTCCATGACCATCTCGTTCGGGGCGACCTTGAACTTCTGGAGGAGGGCCGGATAGATCATGATGCCGACAAAATAGACGACGAACAGGGCGCCCAGGGAGATCATGGTCAGACGCCGCTGTCTTTTGAACATCCCGGCGATCAGGACCGCCCCGGCGGCGGGGGCCAGGAAGGCAAGGAGTCGATAGGCCGCGAGCTTGGCGTGGACGTCCGTGTAGCTCGCCCCGAAGATGACGCCGTGTTCCGCGTAGAGCATCCTCAGGGCCTCGAGATAGAAACCCGGCCCCATGTTGACGATCATTAGCCCCACGAGGATGCCCATATGCCGCTTGACTCGGGGGTCGATCGTTACCTGCCGCTGGGAGACGAGAATCCCGCCGCCCAGGAAATAGACGGTCCCCGCCAGGAGGGCGCAGAGGATGAGGGTAAAATCGACGAACTGCTTGAGGGATTCGAGGAGGGGGTACCGGAAGAGATAGAAGCCGATGTCCTTTCCGAAGACCGGATCGTTTTGGCCGACCTCGAGGGCGTTGGCGAACAGCAGGATTTCCGACCACAGGGAGGCGCCCCATTTCGCCATCATGAAGGCGACGACCAGAAGGATGAAGAAGGAAACCGCCCGCCGGATGGTCCGCAGCGGGGCGAGATCGATCGTGATGGGAGTGCCGCTGATGTTGTACCGTTCCGGGCGGCTGAATTCGACACGTCGGGCGAAGAAGAGGTTGACCAGGGCGGCGCCGAGGAACAGGAGGCAGAAGAGGAGGCCCGAGGCGATCTGTGCGGTCAGGGTCTTGGTGAAGACGGCGGTGTAGCTCGTTTCGACGAAGAAGAGCCAGTCGATGTAGAGGTTGAGCAGGGAAGACAAAAGCGGCGCCACGACGAGGATGACCAGGAGAATGGCGATGAAGATCAGATTGGCCTTTTTCATTTGCGCTCCTTGAGTGTTGTGCCCCCTTTCATAATCGGGAACGGTTTATAAAGCAAGCCCCCCGGCCCGCCGGCGGGATGCCCGGCCGGCGCCGCGCCGCGATCCACCGTGCGACCTTTGAAAAACGCCGCCTCGGATTCCCGGTCGTCGTGCCGGCGGCGGGCCGGGATGCGGTGTTTCCAAGGCGTTTTGGGCCCCGGCCCTGGCCGGGATTAAGGAAAGATGTTGGTTTTCTAAGGACTTACTGATTGTCCGCTTCCACGGCCTCCTGGAGCCGGTCGGAGAAATCCGGCAAGGCCGCCTCCACCCGGACCCAGGCGGGAAGCATGGGAACCCCCACGGGATCGCATATGAATTCGTCGATGGCCGTCCGGAGGGAGCCGACGAAGGCCTCGACCGCTTCGATCTCGCTGTGCCGGTCATA
The DNA here is from genome assembly GCA_030057915.1 of Pseudomonadota bacterium. Taxonomy (GTDB): domain Bacteria; phylum Desulfobacterota; class Syntrophia; order Syntrophales; family UBA8958; genus UBA8958. Next base: position 16,003 of record JASGUC010000035.1, on the reverse strand, counting down.
GTGGATGCCGTTTAAGAGGGTCAGGGCGTGGTACTTTTCGATGGCGGTCCGCGATTCCTGGATATAGGCCGTCAGCAGGGTGCGGTAGAAGGCCTCGCTCATCACCACCCCGTCCTGGGAAAGGACCCGGAAGAGGGTCTGGGCGATCTCGGTGGCCATCCTGATCAGGCCCTGGTCGGGTTTGTCCTTGTCCAGGAGCTGGTGCTTGTGCTCGTAGGATTCGATGACTTCCACCTGGCAGATGCGGTTTGCCGAGGTGCGCTGGTAAACCTCGCTCAGCAGTGATACCTCCAGCCCCCAGGTCGGGGATATCCGCAGGTCCCGGGCCAGGGTGCCGATGAGGGCGAATTCGCCCGAGAGGGCGTAGCGGAAGTTATCCAGGTAGGACAGAAAGGGGTTGACGCCCAGGATCCGGCGCAGCGTTCGGATCAGGGGCGTATAGAACAACCTGACCACCCGGCCGTATAGGCGGTCCGTCACCCGGGCGTAATAGCCCTTGCTGAATTCCAGGCTTATGGCCGGGTGGGCCACGGGATACAGGAGACGGGCCAGGATCTCCCGCTCGTAGTTGACGATGTCGCTGTCGTGCAGGGCGATGGCGTAAACGGAGCGGTCGGCGAGAATATAGCCCATGGTCATCCAGACGGATCTTCCCTTGCCGGGCCTGTCGAGGCTGAAGTCGTTCTCCCTGAGGAGCTGGTAGAGCTTTTGCATCCGGGGCCCGTCGTGCCAGACGACCCTGGTGGCCGTGGGCAGGGCGGCCATGATTTCCCGGATCCGCTGGAACTGCTCCCGGTCCGCCCGGTCGAGGGAGAGGACGATTTGGTAAAGATAGTTGACCTTCTTCAATTCGGCTATGATCCTGGGAATGGCCGGCGTTTCGAATTCCGAATAGAGGGCCGGCAGCAGCAGGGTCATGTTCCTTCGCCGGGCGATGATGCGCAACTCCTCTTCGATCGCCGTAACGGGGCGATCCTTGAGTTTCTGCAGGGTGGTGATCATGCCGTGTTGCCAGAAATCGGCCATTTCAATCCTCCTTTCCCGCCCAAACGGCCCGCAGGTGATCTTTAAGGGTCTCGAACATGAAGGCCTGGGTTTCAAAATGTTCCTCCGCGGCGTCGCCGTCCTTGTCCTTGAGTTCGTTTACCAGCGAGGCGACCCGTCCGTAGTACAGGGGAATCAGGGTGTCCAGAAGCTTGAAGCGCTGGCGGGGCGTGGCGTGAAAGGCCCCGGCGTAGCAATATACCATCCGAACCCAGGTTTCGATGGGCATCCGGAACCTGTCCCGGACGCCGTTGCGGACCAGGCGCCGGACTATTTCGTAATCCCCCTCCGTGATGACGTTTCGCCAGACACCCCGGAAATTCCGGTAGCCGGTGCGGAAATAATCGATCAGGGCGTCATGATCGATGACAAATTCCTTCGGCTCGGCGCCCCGGTACTGCCCGAAGCTGGGAACGGGCTGGGAGCCCGTGACGCTCTGCCAATATCGCTCGTTTTGACCCATCAACTGGAACGTGGTGCCCACGACCTGGCGGAACATGGGACCCAGATCGGCGGTGGGATCCTTTTCCCCGTGGATCTTGGCGCCCAGCCTCGCCTGGCAGATCCGGTAGCCCCCCACGATGGCCGTGGTGGTCATCCAGATGTCGATGCCGAAGCGGGCCACGTCGGTTTCCCAGACCTCCTCCTGGAGATAGCGATGGACAAGCGGCGCGGAGATGCCGAAGTCGCCGCCGATGGGCTGGCGGATCCGGCAGCCGTAGAGGGCCCGGGTAAGGTTGTAGGCGATGGTATTGGTGATGGTGCCGTCGAGCTTATAGCGCCGGTAGTCCGGGGTCACATAGTCGTAACCCTCAAAGATGGGCGCCAGGATGTTCTTTATCCATTCCGGGGTTATGGAGATGAGATCGGAATCGAAGACGGCCACCGCCTTGGCCTTGAGGAAATCGGCGGTCTCGAAGATCGCCTTGAGCCCCGTGCCCTTGCCGGGCATGCCCCGGTAGATGGTGACGATCTTGTTGATATGGAAGGAATCGACGGCGACCAGATTGGCCACTTCCCGGGTGTCGTCCGTGGAGCCGCCGTCGGAGACCATGACCAGCGCCCGCTGTCCGGGATAGTGCTCGTTGAGTCCCTTGATGATGGTCTGAATGACATGGACGATATAGGGGGCGCTGTAGTAGGCGGGCACGCCCACAACGATATCCGTTTCCCGGAGGAGTTCGATCTTCCGGCGCACATGTTCCCGGAGGGTGGTGGTGAATCGCATCGGTTCCATTGAGGTCACTCCTTTGTTGCCAACAGCAGGGTCAAGTCCATGACATTGACTCCCGTGGGACCGGTGACGACGAGATCGCCGGTCTGTCGGAAAAACTCGTTGGCGTTGTTGTCCTGCAGATAATCTTCCAGTGACAATCCCCGCTGGACGGCGGCATGATGGCTGGCGGCGTCCACTACGGCGCCGGCGGCGTCGGAGTTGCCGTCGATGCCGTCCGTCCCGGCGCTCAGGAGGCATAAGCCCCGCCGGGAGCGGAGTTCCCGGAGGAACGCCAGGCATAGCTCCTGATTTCTCCCCCCCCGGCCCCGGCCCCGGAGGGTCACGGTGGTCTCGCCGCCCCAGAGAAGGCACAGGGGCCTGCTGGATCGCCGCCGCTTCCGCGCCTCTTCCCCCACGGCCATGATGACCTTGGCGACCTCCCGGGCCTCGCCGCGGAGGGACGAGGTTACGATTCGCGCCTCCATGCCCAGGGCCGCCGCCCGCAGTTGGGCCTGGCGCAGCAGGCGGGCGTTGCCGGCGATGACGTGGTGGGCGATGCGTCGCGGCGCCTCTTTCGGGGTTTCCGGCAGCGTGCCGTCGTCGCCCGCCTCCACCACCCCGCGGACCGAGGCGGGCAGGAGGGGCCAGAGGCCGTGGTAGTCCAGGATGCGGCGCGCCTCCCGGTACGTGGACCGGTCGCGGTACAGGGGGGCGGAGCCGATGGCCTCCAGGTCGTCGCCGATCACGTCGGACATGACCAGCACCGCCCCTCGGGCCTTGGTCCGGGCCGCGAGCCGGCCGCCCTTGACCATGGACAGATGCTTACGCACCACATTCATCTCCTCGATGGGGATGCTTCGGGTCATGAGCAGCCCATGGGTCTCCCGGAGGTCGTTGAGCGTAATGGGGGGGAGCGGTTTTTCCAGGAGGGCGGAGGACCCCCCGGAGAGGAAATAGACGAACAGGTCCTCCCGCGAGAGGGCGCCCATGAGTTCCATGAGTCGTTCCGTGGCCGCCAGGCTCCGTTCGTCCGGGAGGGGATGGGAACCCACGGCCACCGGCAGCTCCCCGAGGGCGCCGTCGTCATAACTGGAGATGACGAGGCCCCCGGCCACCCGTTCCCGGCCCAGGATCTCCAGGGCGGCCCGGGCCATGGTCAGGGAGGCCTTGCCGCTCCCCAGAAGCCAGAGTTTCCGCCCTGCCGGCCAGGGGTAGCGGCGGCGGCCGATGCGGAGCCCCTCCGGGTCTGCCTGAATGACCCCCGCCAGCAGCCGTTCCGGAAGAATGGATGCCACCGCGTCCCGAAATATGTCAACCGCCCGCGCCCGTAAGTCCATCCAGTACCTTTCCTATCGCTTCGTTCCACCCTTCGCTTCCCGGCCGCGTCGCCCGGATGGTCCCCGCCGGCGCCCCGGCGGGAAAACCCCGGCACGGGCGAGGGATGAGGACGGGGATGTCCACCACGGCCAGCATCGTCAAATCGTTTTCGCTGTCCCCGACGCCGACGGTCGTTATCTCCCCGCCGGCGAGGCCTTGCATGATTCTCGCCGCGGCGGCCACGGCCCGGCCCTTGTTCTGCCCTGCCCCCAGGAGATGATGGAATCTCCCACCCCGGGTTATCGTGAAGCCCCGGCGTCGGGCCGCCGCCGCCAGCTTCCGGAGGCAGGCCGCCGCCGCGGCGTCGCTTTCCCCGGCGATCAGGAACGGCTCGCTGAATTCCCGCCGTTGGGCCATCCCGGCGCGGGCCGCGTCAAGGCCGGTGAGAGCCATGATCTCCTCCACATCCATGTCGCCAAACCCCCTTATCGTCGCCGCCCTGTTCTCCTGGCGTCCCAAGGAGCAGAGAAAAGCCCTGATCTCCCCGTAGCTTCTACCGAACGCGATCCGCCGGTAGGCCCCCGTCTCCTCCCCCGCTGCAAGGCAACGATAGGGGCCGCTCCGGGGGAAATAGGCCGCCCCGCCGTTTTCCACGATGAAGGGGTCGGCGTTGCCGAGTTCCCGCCGGATCTCCTCCACCTCCGACCGGGTCTTGCTCGTCACGAGGATCAACGGCGTCCCTTTCTCCCGGATCCGGGCCAGGGTTGGGGCGGCCCCGGCGTGGGAATAGCCGTGGTGATCCAGCAGGGACCCGTCGAGATCGGTGAAGACGACCGCCGGTCCTCTGGGGATGGCCGGCGGGGACATCAGGGGCGGCGTCCCCGGGATGCCCGGTCCGCCCCGGGGATCCTGGGGCAGGGCGCTTTCGGGGCCAGGCGAAAGGACATGATTTTCGTTTTCTCCGGAGCGATTTATCCCGGCAACTTCCGGCGTTTCACGGCGATGCGACGTTTATGGGCGACGCCGGCAATGGCCTGTCCGTCCTCTTCGCCAGACCTGGACCGTCCCAGGCATGGGAGGCTTGAATGCGCGCTTCGGTTTCCGATTTTAGCGACAGCGACAGGGGAAGAGACGGTCCAGCATGGCAGCGAGAGGTGGAAAGCGCCTTCGAGCGCGCCGGGGGACGGCGGCGCTAGGACGCCAGGCTCCGCCGCCCCCCGGCGGAGAAGGAAGCTACCAGAAAAAGGGCCGTCTGTAAAGAGCGGCGGGAAACGAGAATTCTGAATATCCATGCCTTCCTGTCGTCCCGGCAAAATTTGGGGGCCCGGAATTCCTTGAAAACACCGCGGGTTGCTTCAGTCGGCATGACGATGGGGAGTCCGAGGCGGCGTTTTTCAAAGGTCTCGAAGAAAAAGGCCTTTCCCGGCCCGTGGCAACCGGGAAAGGCCTTGAGATGCGGCTAACGATTAATCTTGGTGTCGCGGTTACGGATTCTTGTTTAGGACGAACTGCGCCCGACGGTTTTTGGCCCAGGCCTCCTCGGTATGCCCGGGATCCAGGGGCCGCTCCTCGCCGTAGCTGATGGTCTTGATCCGGCCTTCCGGAACGCCCAGCTCGACCAGGTATTTCTTCGTTTCCGTGGCCCGGCGTTCGCCGAGGGCAAGGTTGTATTCCGTCGTCCCGCGTTCGTCGCAGTGACCTTCGACGATTATGTTGACGTCCTTATTGTTCAGGAGCCACTCGGCGTGTCCCTTGAGGATCTTGCGGTCCCCGGGACGGAGCGACGATTTGTCGAAATCGAAGTGGATATTGGCCAGTTCGAAGGCCGCCGCAACCCCGGGGGCTGCCGCCGCCGCTGCCGCCGCCGCCTCCGTCGCCGGTCGGGCCTGCTCCTGCAGAGGCGCTGCCGCGGCCTTCTCCGGGACCGCCTCAAGGAATATCCGCTTCACGAATTCTTTCATGGCCTCGGGATCCTGGAGGTTTTCGGCGAGCGCCGTCTCTCCGCAGCCGGCTTCCTTGACGATGTTGCCGGCGAGGATATTGCCCTTGGCGCAGTTGTCAACATGGATCGTATAGATGCACACCCGGTCGCCGTAATCCGCCTTGAGCTTCTTGATGGCGGCCATGACGTTTTGGGGCCGGAGGTCGTCCACGTTCTCGATGTGTTCGAAGTCGCTCACCAGGATGATCGCCGATTTGCCCGGCAGCCCCTTGAGATCCTCATCCCCCGCGGCGGTCAGCGCACGCCCCATGGGCGTCTGTCCGCTTCCCCATTCCACGGTGTCCACCCGGCTTATGAAGTTTTCCTTGTGCAGGGGCGCCATCCCATAGAGGCGCTTGGTCTTGTCGGCCCAGAAGGTCCTCAGCCCCGCGGTGAGGGGGATGTTGGGGATGGTCTGAATTAGTTTGTTGGTAACGTCCTGGGCGATGTCGTGACGGGCAACGCCTTTATAGGGATCGTTCATGGAAGACGAATGATCCAGAAGGACTACGAAGTTGTTCGTTTTCTGCGCCAATTTTCCCGACTGCAATTCCGCGTTGAGGTCCAGAGGCGCATAGGCCTTTTTTGTTGCGCAGCCCGTGAATGCCAGGCAAAGCGCCGCCAGCAAGAATAAAACGTAAGCCGCCCTTTTCATAGATCTTTCCTCCTTGTTGTAGTTAATTGGTTTAATCCGGATACGACGGTAACAATACACAAAGTCGCCTCATTCTGCAATCGTTAAGTTGAGGATGTCAAGAAATTCGCTCCCATACCGCTGGACCTTGCTCCGGGATAGGCCGCAGGCGACGAGATCGTCCAGGGATGAAGGGGGGGAGGCCTGGGCGAGCCTGAGGAGTTCCTGATCGGTGCAGACCATGAAGACGGCCCGGTTGCTGCTTTTCGCCTTATGGAAGCGCCAGCGGTATAGGCATTTCAGCCGTTCCTGCTCCGCCGGCGACAGGCTGTCATACCCGTGGATGTGGCGGTGTCCCAGATTGTTCATGGTTTTTTCCTGCCACGTCACCGCCGCGATCTCCGCGAAGATGGCGGCGGCGGCGTCAAGCAGCCCGGCCCGCGCCAGCTCTTCCCGCAGTTTGACGTAAAGGCCGATGAGGTAAAAGGTGTCCTGCACGGCGTAGCGAAGCTGTTTTTCGGACAAGGGGCGATTCTCCCAGCGGGAACGTTGCAGTTTCTTCTGCTTCTCGAAACCGGCCTGGAAATAATGACGGATCAGGGCGGCCAGGGAGAGTTCCTTCCGGCCCAGGAGGGCGGCGGCCCGATGGGTGTCGAAGACATTCCGGAAAGAAAAGCCGTAATCGCGCTTGAGGATCCGGATGTCGTTGTCGCCGGCGTGGATTACCTTCACCTTGTCGGGGTGGTAAAAAACATCGCCCAGAAAGGAGAAGTCCAGGGAGTCCAAGGGGTCGAAAACGTAGCTCTTCTCCCCGGAATTTACCTGGAGGAGGCAGAGTCTCTCCCGAAAGTACCGGAAGGAATCGTATTCCGTGTCCAGGCCGATCACCGGCGCCCGACTTATTTCCCGCGCCGCGTCGTCGCGTTTCGCCGCCGCATCGACCCATATCCATTTGTTTGCCGTCATGACGCCTCCGGGGAGATTGCCGGGCCATCATAGGGGACTATTGGCGAGCAGTCAAGAATAACGATCCTAGGCCCCAAGGTAAATTTGTTCTATCTCTTTGTGGCTGAAAACAGGACGTGCCTCAGTTTTAGTAGATCATTCGAGATCAACTACTTACATCGAGAACAAATATGCCCTGATCCGAGGCCTTTGAAAAACGTCGTTGCCGCCCCCCTGCCGTCATCTCGGTGTAAGACAAATGCCGTGCTCACAAGCTGTTCTGGAAGCCGGTTTTGGTCGGGTTCACGGAAAGGCGTGGATTTTCAAGGGTCTCGATCCGTGACAACGATCCGTGACAACGGTACGTGATCACGGGACGGAAAACGGGCCGGAAAACGCCCGGCGGGGCAAAAAAAATTTGTAGATATTTTTTCCGAGATGCATTAAGGTTTTTCGCTCACAAAGAGAGACCTTTGGAAAACGGCCCGTCTTGTCATGCCGGGCTTGACCCGGCAGCCGGAAGTTGCTCGAAACGCTGGATTCCCGCTTTCGCGGGCATGGCGAAAGGAGGTTTTCGACGCAATTACGCAAAGGTCTCAAAGATGCAAAGATGCAAGGAAGAGGTGCGGGAAGGGGTTATGAGATTCGATATCGCCAGGGCGGGCAACGGCCTGACCTATGAAATCAGAAACATCGTCACTGTGGCCAACAAGCTCAAGGAATACGGGGTGGAGGTCCATTGGGAAAACATCGGCGATCCCGTCCAAAAGGGGGAGCACATCCCCGATTGGATGAAGGAGATCCTCATGGAGATCATCAAGGATGACCACTCCTTTGCCTATTCGCCCACCAAGGGGGTGGACGCCACCCGGGATTATCTCGTCGAGCAGGTCAACAAGCGGGGCAAGAAGCAGATCGGCCGGGAAGACATCATCTTCTTCAACGGTCTCGGGGACGCCATCGCCCGCTCTTACAGCGCCATCCGCGTGGATGCCCGGGTCATCGTGCCGGAGCCGACCTATTCCACCCATTTTCTGGCCGAGGTTCTGCACGCCTCCTTTCCTCCGAATACCTACCGGATGAATCCTTACAGCAGTTGGTATCCCGACATCCGGGAACTCGAGCAGAAGGTCAAGAGTCACAACTCCATCGTCGGCATCTTGGTGATCAATCCGGACAATCCCACGGGTTTCGTCTATCCCGCGGAAACCATCCGCCAGGTGGTCAAAATCGCCAAGGAATACGATCTGTTCCTGGTTTTCGACGAGACTTACATCAATATCGTCTATAACAACAAAAAGACCGTGCGCTTGTCCGACGTCATCGGCGACGTGCCGGGAATGAGCATGAAGGGCATCTCCAAGGAGTTTCCCTGGCCCGGGGCGCGGTGCGGCTGGTTGGAGGTGTACAACGCCGACAAGGATGAAACCTTCGCCCGATACATCAATACGATCCTGACCCAGAAGATGTCCGAGGTATGCTCGACGAGCCTGCCTCAGATCTCCATCCCCCGGATCATGAGCCATCCCCAGTACCAGAATTATCTCAACGCCCGGATCCGGCATTACGAGCGCCTGTCCAACATCGCCTACAACATCCTCAAGGACGTGCACTGCCTGATGGTCAACCGCACCAACGGGGCCTTTTACATGACGGCGGTCTTCAACGAGGCCTTCCTGAACAACCGTCAGACCCTCCCCATCGCCCAGCGGGAGATCAGAGAATTTGTGGAGGGCCTGGTCGAGGACAACATCGAACTCGACAAGCGCTTTGTCTATTATCTGCTCGGGGCCACGGGGATTTGCGTCGTGCCCCTCACCTCGTTTTTCACCAGTCTCCAGGGCTTCCGCATGACCCTCCTGGAAAAGGACGAGGACAAATTCGAACAGATCGTGAAGACCATCGCCGAAAAGGTGGAAGAGTACATCGAGTCAGCGCGGTAAACGGCAACCGGAAATACGGCGACCGGCAAGGGGGCGGCCCGCCGTGGCCCGCCTTTTTTGTTTTGAGACCTTTGAAAGTCCACGGTTTCCTGTCGCCCCGGTAAAATCCGGGGTTGGGAGTGCCTTGAAAACAAAGCATTCCGACCTCCGCCGGCATGGCGGCGGGAATTCGGGAACGGGGTTTTGCAAAGGTCCCGTTTGGAGGTCTTTGCAAAACCCCGTTGCGTCCTCCATGTGGTCCTTCCCGGGAAGGTGGAATCCGCTGCCCGCGACTATTTTTCTGGATGCCGGGTCAAGTCCGACAGGGCAAGGGCGGCGGTTTTTCAAAGGTCTCGTTTTTGCCCCTGTTCCACCCGGGATCGCTTCTTGCCCCCGGCAATCGAAGTCAGTGATCGAAGGCGCATGTGAGCGCTGGAATCGCATTCTTCGGCAGGGTCGGCGGGGACGTGTTTCGGGAAGGAGGATGAAGATGCCGAAAAAGGATGGAAAACTATACTGTCTCAACCACCCGGAGCGGGAGATGGTCGTTCTCAACGAGGACAATCCGGATACCTTTCACACCCTCCGCCTCGCCACCTGGATATACGGAAACCGCCTGAAGATGGAGAACAAATCCACGGGCTTCGATATTTACGCCTGCGCCGAGTGCGGCTACAGCGAACTCTACCTCACGTCCTCGGAATTAAAGCTCCTCGGAAATAAACCTCCGCGGGAAGAACCGACGCCGCGGGAGGACCGCCGCGGCGCGGACAAGCCCGACCGAGACGATGCGCCCCGCCGGCGATCGATAAGTTCGTTTTTTACGTCCGGACGGGAGGGGAGGACGTAAAAGCCGTAGAGGATGACGCGAAGGGGGGCGACAGGACCATGGCAAATAGGGGTCTCCAGAGGCGGAAGGGGCGTGGGATGGCGGCGGCGGGGGCGCGGTCGGCGCTTTGGCGGGTGGCGCTCCTTGTCTGTCTGCTGGCGCTCTCGCCCCTGTCCCCGCCGGGGACGGGCCACGCCGACGGGGAACTCCGTTTCGCCTCCCTGGGGAATTTCACCCTGGAGAACGGCCGGGTCATCGAGGACTGTCGTCTCGGTTATCGCACCTTTGGCCGGCTGAATCCGAAACGGACCAACGCCCTCCTCTTTCCCTCCTGGCTGGCGGGGTCCTCGGAAGACCTGGCGCGGCTCGGCTATATCGGTCCGGCAAGGCTTGCCGACACGGACCGGTATTATGTCGTGGCCGTGGATGCCCTGGGCAACGGCGTCTCGTCTTCCCCCTCCCGGAGCGCGACCCAGGGCGGGCGCTCCTTCCCGGAATTCTCCATCCGGGACATGACGCGGGTCCAGCATGAACTGCTGACGAAGCATCTCGGCCTGACGTCTCTCCATGCCGTCATCGGGATCTCCATGGGGGGCATGCAGGCCTTCCAGTGGCTTTGTTCCTATCCCGGATTTGCCCGCAAGGCAGTGCCCATGGTGGCCTCGCCCCGTTTGACCACCCCCGATCTGCTCGTCTTCACCGCCGAACTCCAGGCGATCGAGGGGGCGCGCCGATGCCCGGGGGGCGAGAGCGCGGGGAGAAAGGCCCTGGCGGCCATCCATGCTTATGCGATCCGGAATCCCGGTTATTATGCCCGTCAGACGCCGCCGGCGGCCTTTCCCGCCCTGCTGGCGGGGATGGAAAAGAATCTGGCCGCTTATGATCTGGATGACTGGGCCTGGCAGCTCAAGGCCATCATGGGTCAGAACGCCTGCCTGCCTCCCGGCGCCGCGGTGGGGAAAAAAGCCGCCGCCGCGACGGAGGTCTTCGTGATCGTCGCCCGGGACGACATGCTGGTGAACCCGGAACCGGCGCTCGCCCATGCGGAGGCCGTTCGGGGAAAGTCGTTGGAACTCACCGGTGGCTGCGGCCACTTCGCCTTCATCTGTGAAGAGGAGAAGATCAGGGCCGCCGTGGCCGCTTTCCTGGACGGAGACCTTAACTGAGGCACGTCCTGTTTTCAGCCACTTAGAGATAGGACAAATTTACCGTGGGGCTGGCGCTCACGGGTCGGTACTGACGATCACCCCCCCGCCTTCCGACTTTGCCTGATACATGGCCTGATCCGCCCGGCGGAGCAAGGCATCGTAATCCGTTCCATCAGCGGGGAAAACCGACATACCGATACTGGCCGTCAGCGTGATGCTATCGCCGGACAATTCGAAGGGCTGCCGGAAAATCTGCATGATCTTTTCACCCAGGGGCGCCGCGTCCCGCCGGTCCCGGATGCCCGGCAGGAGGAAGAGGAACTCGTCCCCGCCCATACGGGCCACCGTATCCCCCTCCCGGAGCTGTTGGGACAGCCGGGCGCTGACGTCGCACAGAAGCACGTCCCCCATCGCATGACCGAAGCGATCGTTGACCTCCTTGAAACGGTCCAGATCCATGACGGCCACGGCGAACAGCTCGTCTTTCCGCTTGGCCTGAAGTTGAAGCTGGGTGAAGCGATCCCGAAAGAGGAGCCGGTTGGGGAGTCCCGTCAGATGATCGTGGTAGGCGATCCACTGCACCTTTTCCTCTGCCCGGCGTCGTTCCGTCACATCCCGGATTAGCCCCCGGAACCCCGCCGGTCGGCCCGCGGCATCCCGGATCAGGGAGGCGGATATCTCCAGATGCTGTTCCCGACCGTCGGGGCGATTGACCTGACAGACCAGACCTTGCAGGGGTTGGCAGGTCCTTAGGACCCTCTTGAAGTGCAGAATGGTCTTCTTCGCTTCTTCGGCGCTGGCGAAGGACCGGAAATCGCTCCCCAGCATCTCGCGGCGATCGACGCCGACGATGCGCTGAAAGGCATCGTTTACAAAGGTGATGTTCCCCTCGAGATCCGTCTCGTAGAAACCCTCCTCGATGTTCTCCACGATCATCCGGTAGCGTTCCTCGCTGACCTGGAGGGCCGCCTTGGCGGCCTTGCGGTCGCTGATGTCGCGGACGATGCACTGGATCAGGTTTTTGCCCGGGATGTCGATGCGGATGAGATGGACCTCGGCGAAAAACGGCTTGCCGTCCTTCCGCCGGAAGCGCCATTCGAAGAATTGCGGGATCCCCCGCTCGGCGAGTTCGAGTAGCCCAAGGGCCTGCTGTTTCGATTCGCCGCCGTCGTCCTGGTGGGGGGTGGAGAGGTGGGCGAGGCCCCGGCCCAGGAGGTCTTCCTCCCGGCATTGGAAAATCGCCAGGGCCTTCCGGTTGCAGACGGTGAATCTTCCCTTCTCCAGGATTAGGATGCCATCGCCGGCGCCTTCGAAGAGGGAGCGGTACCGGACCTCGTTTTCCGCCAGGCGCCTCTCCATCTCCATCCGCTCCGTCACATCCATGGAATTGCCCAGGATGGCCCGCCGGCCCCGGTATTGAATGGTGGCCAAGGTTTCCATGATCCAGCGGATCCGCCCGTCCTTCGTTATGACCCGGAAACTGTAGGGATGGGAGGATTCACCCCGGAGCATGCGGGCGGCCTCGAGGGCGGCCTTTTCCCGATCTTCGGGGTGAACGATGCTGCCGCTTTCCATGCCGACCATCTCCTCGCTTTCGTAGCCCGCATAGGCCGCCGCATTGGGGTTGATGTACTGAAACCGTCCGTCCTGGACGATATAGACGCCGGCGGCGGAGGTCCGGGCCATGATCTGAAAGAGCTTTTCCTCTTCCCGTCTCTCGGCGATGTCCCGGGCCACGCCAATCCGTCCGGCGGGATGCCCATCCTCGTCATGGTACGTGGTGACGTTGAGTTCCACCGGGATTCGCACGTCGTCGGCGCACAGGAATTCGATTTCATAGATGGGCACTCTCTCCCCGGCCATCCCCCGGCGGTAACGAGCCACCGCTTCCTGTCGATATTCAGGGACGACGATTTCGGTGAAGAGCTTGCCCGCCATGCTTTCGGGGTAGCCCAGGCGTTGTTCCATGGCTGGATTCATGTAAATGAGGCGTCCTTTCCTGTCGGTGATGAAGATCATATCCGTCAGGGTGTCCAGGAAGGACCGATAGCGTTCCTCGCTTCTCTTCAAGGCCGCCGCCGCCCGTTTACGTTCCGTGATGTCCACGAGGACGGCGAGACCCGCGGGCCGGCCCCGATATTCCGTCGCCGTGGCGGAGGTGTCGAGCCAGCGTTCCTCGCCTCCCTTGGCGATGATGACCAACTCATAGCGTTCCGAGGGGAAATCCCCCTGCTGACGCCGCTCGACCCTATTGCGGACGGCCTCCCGGAGGTCGGGGCGGGCGAGTTCCCAGATGTCCATGGCAAGGAGTTCGTCCTGGCTGTAGCCGGTAATGCTTTCGCAGGCCGGGTTCAGGTAGAGGAACCGCGATCCCTGATAGACGAAGATTCCCACGGGGGCCGCTTCCGCGCATTTCCGGAACTTTTCCTCGCTTTCCCGGAGTTCCGCCTCGATCCGCCGCCGTTCGGAGATTTCCTCCCGCAGCGTCCGGTTGAGCCGCTCCAGCTCGGCGGTCCGTTCATCCACGTGTTGTTCCAACTCCGCGTAAGTCTTCCGGAGTTCCGTCTCCAGACGGCGTCGGGCGGATATGTCCCGGAGGATGACCAGGTCCAACAGTCGGCTGCCCAGGGTGATCATCGTGCCCAGACCCTCCGCCCAAAGGTCGTTGCCCTGGGCGGTCCGGAGAAGGTATTGGGAAAGAAAGCCGCCCTGGCCACTTCGGACCGCTTCCAGGTCGGAGACGACGCGGGCCAGGGATCCGGGCTGGACGAATTGGGAGGCGTTTTGGCCGATAATCTGCTCAGACGACGTCATCTCCATGAGCCGGAGGGCGGTGTTGTTGACGAAGAGGATCGTGCCGTCCCAGTCCAAAAGCAGGGCGGCGTCAAGCATGTTCTCCACCACGGCCCGGATTATCTCCTCTTCCTTGGCGGCTATCGACGGATGTGGGAACATGGTGACGACCTCTCTGACCCCATGCCCGGGGCGGGCACAACGAAAATTGAGAATAATTAGCTACTTTAACCTACTTTCATATCAAGGGTTGGCGCTTTTCTTCTTCCTGATGCCGATTGCGTTGGGAATGGGGAGGAACCCGTCGTTGGCACGATTCACCGCCATGACCAGCTCGGATGCCCCCGCCTCCCTTATCTCCACCCCCCGGTGACGAAGGTAGAGAGACGCCAGGGCGCCGCCCTCGAGGTGCTGAGCGCAGACAATGCCCAGCGGCAGCTTAAGGAGGATGTTTCCCAGATCGTGCATGCTCATGGGAGACTTCGAGAAGATGAACAACAGGTTGCCCGCTTCGTCCTGCCCCAGGGCGGCCTCGCTCCACCTCTTTTCCTGGGGGGGCCAGCGGTTCAGCCCCGGTCGCTTGATAAGCCGGAGATTCTGGATCACCGTGTGGTATTCGCCGCTGATCTGCTTGAGTTGCTTCGTGTCCGTATCCCAGATCGTGGGGGGGGCTTCGGCCGTCTTGTGATTGAAGGCGAACGCCGAGGCGTATTTCCGGTGGATCCGGGGGTTGTTGAGGTGGGCGTAGTTTTTCATGTAGCCCACGTTTGTCTTCATGTCCTCCTGGAACATGCCGGCATTGACGGCGGCAAGGAGGCGGTATTTGTCGGCCCACTCTTTCACGGTCAGGGAACCCGTCGGCGGACGCAACTCCGAGGCGGCAAGGAGGTGGAATTCGTAAAGCCCGGGATCGATGCGGACGACGACGAGCCTCGCCTTGCCGACGCCGTGCGGCGCCGGGGCCTCAAAGACCCCGTAATGCAGGCCGTCGTCGATTTGCTTCCACCGTTCCTCGGACGCCGGGGCGGCGATCGCCGACGTGAACAGGATCAACGACGATAATAGACAAAGCAGGATCCTTGCTTTCAATGTAATCGCCTTCTCCCAACAACGGCCATCTCGGGCGGGCAGGCAACGGGGCGTTGAAAAAAAACCCACGGATTGCCCGTATTGTTGCCTCCAACGCGATCTTCCAGGAAATGCAGATACGCTTATATCATTTTTTCCCCTCAGGCAAACAAAAAAACGAAGCCGCAAGGGGGGCGCGGCCGGCGCATGGCCCCTCCCCGCGGGGCATTCTGGGGAATAAGCCTCGCTTTGAGACCTTTGCATAATAGCCCGGCGGGGGTCCCGGAGATGTCATCGATCCCCGACAGGCGCACTCGGGGATGACAGAAAAGGGGCCTCATTCCCACAAAGACGGGAATCCCGAGTATCCACCCCACAAAGGCGGGAATCCCGTGTTCCCACGCATCTTCTGGATGCCGGGCCAAGGCCTGGACTACGACGGCCGGGGTGACGGGTCCTCGTCCCGAGGGAGCGCCTTAGCCTTTCACCTGGGACCCCAGCGAGCTGGCCGACGGTCCCTCGTCCCGTGGGAGCGCCTTAGCCTGGCAGTGCTTGCTTACCGCCTGGGGGGTGATGCCAAGGAGATTGGCGGCCCGACTCCGGTTGCCGCCCGCCTTGGCCAGGGCCTTCTCCAGAAGACCCTGGCGAACCTGTTCGAGATAGGTCAGCATTTCGAAACCCTCCGCCGGTTCCGGGAGTTCCCCCGCCAACGCCGCCGGTTGAGAAACGAGGGCGCGAATCCGCGGATTCTCTGTCGTGATCACGCCCCCTTCCGCCTCGATCCAGGCCCCCTCGACGACATTCTTCAACTCCCGGATATTACCCGGCCAATCGTAGGCTTGCAGGATGGCGATCACGGCGGGCGCCATGGTCCTGGTCCGTTTTTCGTCCCGGTTCATCTTTTCCATCATCAACTGGACCAGACGGGCGATTTCCTCCTTGCGCGCCCGAAGGGGCGGGATGTTGATAGGGATGGTATGCTTTTCCCTTCAAAAACGCGAGGAAAATTCTCGTTTTTTCATGCGCCTGCATTGATGGCAAGTTGTTGAGTTAATTGTGATAATCCGCGATGTATGTGGTCATAGGCTTCTTCGATTTTTGAGGGT
>JASGUC010000034.1 GCA_030057915.1 Pseudomonadota bacterium | reverse complement strand
AGGAATTTGCCGCTGTCTGCGCGGAGAAGGGTATCCGTTTTTTTGTCATGTATGGCCAGACGGAGGCGACGGCCCGCATGTCCTACCTGCCCAGCGAGTACGCCATAACCAAGGCGGGCAGCATGGGCATTGCGATCCCCGGCGGCGAATTTTGGCTGGAAACGGAAAACGGGGAGGTCATAACGGCAGAGGACACGGTTGGGGAACTTGTTTACAAAGGCGACAACGTGGCGATGGGCTATGCGGAGGGTTGGGCGGACCTGGGCAAGGGACGCGAAAATGGCGATGTCTTGAAAACGGGCGATTACGCCAAGCGGGACGCCGATGGCTTCTACTACATCGTGGGTAGAAAGAAGAGATTCCTCAAGATGTTCGGGAACCGGGTAAACCTCGACGAAGTGGAGCGGCTTGTCAGAGACTTGGGTTACAACTGCGCCTGCACGGGCGAAGATGATCGCCTGCGCATCTTCACGACCGACAGGGAAGGCCTGGCGGCGATAAAGAATTTCGCCGCCCATGCCATGGACATCCCCCCTTCCGGGCTGGAAGTGTCGCACATCGAACGGCTCCCCCGGAGCGACGCGGGCAAGATCCTCTATTCGGAGCTGAAATAACGTGGCGCTTTCAATAAACAGGGGTTTTTCCGTGCAAATGGTTGAACAGGGGCCTTTCCCGCGGGTGTCAGGATAATATGTTTGCCCTGGCCGATATAATCGATTCGCCGCCTTTTTCCCTTTCCCGGGCGGACAAGACGGCGTTGTATGTCCGGGCGCTTTCCGCGCTGACCAATTATCACTATGAAAACTGCGTCCCGTATCGTCGTCTCTTGGATGTCCTGGGGGTGGAGCCCGGAGAGTGCGAAAACGTCGAGGATTTTCCCTTTATCCCCGTGCGCCTCTTCAAGGAATATGATCTCCTCAGCGCGGAGAGGGCAAAAATCGTAAAAACGATGACTTCATCCGGCACCACGGGTCAACAACCTTCAAAGATATTCCTCGACAGAGACACGGCGGCCAACCAGACCAGGGTGTTGACCAAATTGCTTTCCACTTTCCTGGGAAAGAAAAGGCTGCCCATGCTCGTGATCGACACCAGGGCGGCAATCAAAGACCGGAACCTCTTCTCTGCCCGGGGCGCGGGCATCCTCGGTTTCTCCATGTGCGGCTACGATGTGACCTATGCCCTGGATGAGCAGATGCAAATCGACATTCCGCTGATTCAGGCGTTTATTGAAAAACATGCGGATGAACCCATTTTGCTCTTTGGTTTCACCTTCATGATCTGGGAGCATTTCTACAGTTCCCTGAAGGCGTCAGGCGTCAAGCTGCCGCTGGAAAGGGGCATCTTGATCCACGGCGGCGGCTGGAAGAAATTGATAGACGCGGCAGTGGATAACGACATTTTCAAGAAGGAACTGCGCGAGGTATGCGGCATTTCCAGAATCTATAACTATTACGGAATGGTGGAACAAACGGGCTCCATTTTTATGGAATGTGAAGCGGGCCGTCTGCATGCGTCGATCTTCTCGGATATCCTGATCCGGGATCACCGGGATTTCTCGTCCCTCCCCGCGGGCAAACAGGGGCTGGTGCAACTGCTGTCGCTGCTACCCCTCAGTTATCCGGGGCATTCCATCCTTTCCGAGGACGTAGGGGAGATCCTGGGGGAGGATGATTGCCCCTGCGGAAGAATGGGCAAGTATTTTGCCATTCACGGACGCATAAAAAATGCCGAAACCAGAGGATGCAGCGATACCTATGCTTCCCGCAGCCGGTAAGAGAATCCAATATCTGGTGGGCGCCCCCGAAGGTTTCCGGGATATACGGCCCCGGGCGCCCTATAATGATCTGGCGTGCGATTTTCTCAACAACCTGTCTGCCGCCTTGCTCGCCGATAAAGAGGCCAAGGCGCACCCCGATGTCATCGCCTTCGCCTACTGGTGTCGAAAGGCAAACATCGCCAGACTCAAACAGGAGTTCGGGGAAATGCAACCCCGGCTGGGGCTGGGGTTGGCGTTCCATATCGCGCCGTCAAACGTGCCGATCAACTTTGCCTTTTCCTTCGCCTTTTCACTGCTGGCGGGGAATGCCAACATCGTCCGGGTTCCTTCGAAGGATTTTCTCCAGACAAACATCGTCTGCCGGACGGTAAAGCGCCTTTGCGGGGATGCCAATTATGAAGAAATAGGCAATGAATCCGCCTTTGTGAAATACGAGCAGGACGATGAGATCACCGGCGCCTTTTCAAAAATATGCCATGCCCGCATCATCTGGGGCGGGGATCAGACCATTCATCACATTCGGACGCTGCCCACCCCAGAGAGATGCGTGGAGATCGCCTTTGCGGACCGGTATTCTTTTTGCGTCCTGGACGGCCCCAGCGTTTTTCGGGCGGATGATGCAATAATCAAAAGGTTGGCAGCCTCTTTCTATAACGATACCTATCTGATGGATCAAAACGCCTGTTCCTCCTCCCATCTGGTCGTCTGGCTGGGCGAGGGCGACGTGGTATCGAAAGCAAAGGAGCGGTTCTGGGGCCGCGTCCACGAGGTGACGGCGGCAAAATACGATCTGCAGCCCGTAAACGCGGTGGATAAATTTACGCGTCTTTGCGAAAACGCCGTCGAACGCGAGCATATCGGTGGTTTTAAGAGACATGGCAACTACATCTACCGCCTGGAGATCGATGCCCTGCCCCCCGATTTGGATACGCTCCGGGGCATATACGGGTTGTTTTACGAATACAGCACGCCTGATCTCAACAGCCTGGCCTCGGTGGTTAACGAAAAATACCAGACCTTGACGTATTTCGGCGTGGACAAGGCAAAGCTCCTCGATTTTGTTCTCACGAATCGCCTACGCGGCATCGACCGCATCGTGCCCATAGGCGCGGCCCTGGATATAGGCGTGATCTGGGATGGGTACGACCTTGTCAGGAGTTTGTCCAGGATTATTGAGTGTAGGTGAATTTGACGCGTTAGACAGGTCAATGAAAGAGGAAGCATTAGGGTGCTGGTCCGATAGATGGAATTTCTTAAGGTCATAACAGAACGCCGCAGCATAAGGCGATTCAAGCCAGATGAAGTGCCGGATGAAATGAT
>JASGUC010000033.1 GCA_030057915.1 Pseudomonadota bacterium | reverse complement strand
AGGAATTTGCCGCTGTCTGCGCGGAGAAGGGTATCCGTTTTTTTGTCATGTATGGCCAGACGGAGGCGACGGCCCGCATGTCCTACCTGCCCAGCGAGTACGCCATAACCAAGGCGGGCAGCATGGGGATTGCGATCCCCGGTGGCGAATTTTGGCTGGAAACGGAAAACGGGGAGGTCATAACGGCAGACGACACGGTTGGGGAGCTTGTTTACAAAGGCGACAACGTGGCGATGGGCTATGCGGAGGGTTGGGCGGACCTGGACAAGGGCCGCGAAAATGGCGATGTCTTGAAAACGGGCGATTACGCCAAGCGGGACGCCGATGGCTTCTACTACATCGTGGGTAGAAAGAAGCGATTTCTCAAGATGTTCGGGAACCGGGTAAACCTCGACGAAGTGGAGCGGCTTGTCAAAGACTTGGGTTACAACTGTGCCTGCACGGGCGAAGATGATCGCCTGCGCATCTTCACGACCGACAGGGAAGGACTGGCGGCGATAAAGAATTTTGCCGCCCATGCCATGGACATCCCCCCCTCCGGACTGGAAGTTTCGTATATCGAACGGCTCCCCCGGAGCGACGCGGGCAAAATACTCTATTCGGAGCTGAAATAACGTGATGCTTTCAATAAACAGGGGTTTTTCCGTGCAAATGGTTGAACAGGGGCTTTTCCCGAGGATGTCAGGCTAATATGTTTGCCCTGGCCGATATAATCGATTCGCCGCCTTTTTCCCTTTCCCGGGCGGACAAGACGGCGCTGTATGTCCGGGCGCTATCCGCGCTGACCAATTATCACTATGAAAACTGCGCCCCGTATCGCCGCCTCTTGGATGTCCTGGGGGTGGAGCCCGGAGAGTGCCAAAACGTCGAGGATTTTCCCTTTATCCCCGTGCGCCTCTTCAAGGAATATGATCTCCTCAGCACGGAGCGGGCAAAAATCGTAAAGACGATGACCTCATCCGGCACCACGGGTCAACGACCTTCAAAGATATTTCTCGACAGAGACACGGCGGCCAACCAGACCAGGGTGTTGACCAAATTGCTTTCCACTTTCCTGGGCAAGAAAAGACTGCCCATGCTCGTGATCGACACGAGGGCGGCAATCAAAGACCGGAACCTCTTCTCTGCCCGTGGCGCGGGCATCCTCGGTTTCTCCATGTGCGGCTACGATGTGACCTATGCCCTGGATGAGCATATGCAAATCGACATCCCGCTGATTCAGGCGTTTATTGAAAAACATGCGGATGAACACATTTTGCTCTTTGGTTTCACCTTCATGATCTGGGAGCATTTCTACAGTTCCCTTAAGGCGTCAGGCGTCAAGCTGTCGCTGGAAAGGGGCATCTTGATCCACGGCGGCGGCTGGAAGAAATTGATAGACGAGGCAGTGGATAACGACATTTTCAAGAAGGAACTGCACGAGGTATGCGGCATTTCCAGAATCTATAACTATTACGGAATGGTAGAACAAACGGGGTCCATATTTATGGAATGTGAAGCGGGCCGCCTGCATGCGTCGATCTTCTCGGATATCCTGATCCGTGATCATCGGGATTTCTCGTCCCTCCCCGCGGGCAAACAGGGGCTGGTGCAACTGCTGTCGCTGCTGCCCCTCAGCTATCCTGGGCATTCCCTCTTATCCGAGGACGTGGGGGAGATCCTGGGGGAGGACGATTGCCCCTGTGGAAGAATGGGCAAATATTTTGCCATTCACGGACGCATAAAAAATGCCGAAACCAGAGGATGCAGCGATACCTATGCTTCCCGCAGTCGGTAAGAGAATCCAATATCTGGTGGGCGCGCCCGAAGGTTTCCGAGATATGCGGTCCCGGGCGCCCTATAATGACCTGGCGTGCGATTTTCTCAACAGCCTGTCTGCCGCCTTGCTCGCCGATAAAGAGGCCAAGGCGCACCCTGATGTTATCGCCTTCGCCTACTGGTGTCGAAAGGCAAACATCGCCAGACTCAAACAGGAGTTCGGGGAAACGCGCCCCCGGCTGGGGCTGGGGTTGGCGTTCCATATCGCGCCGTCAAACGTACCGATCAACTTCGCCTTTTCCTTCGCCTTTTCACTGCTGGCGGGTAACGCCAACATCGTCCGGGTTCCTTCAAAGGATTTTCCCCAAACAAACATCGTCTGCCGGACGGTAAAGCGCCTTTGCGGGGATGCCAATTATGAAGAAATAGGCAATGAATCCGCCTTTGTGAAATACGAGCAGGACGATGCGATCACCGGGGCGTTTTCGGAAATATGCCATGCCCGCATCATCTGGGGCGGAGATCAGACCATTCAGCACATTCGGACGCTGCCCACCCCGGAGAGATGCGTGGAGATCGCCTTTGCGGACCGTTATTCTTTTTGCGTCCTGGACGGCCCCAGCGTTTTTCATGCCGATGACGCAATTATCAAAAGGTTGTCCGCCTCTTTCTATAACGATACCTATTTAATGGATCAAAACGCCTGCTCCTCCCCCCATCTGGTCGTCTGGCTGGGCGAGGGCGACTTGGTATCGAAAGCAAAGGAGCGGTTCTGGGGCAGCGTCCACGAGGTGGCGGCGGCAAAATACGATCTGGAGCCCGTAAACGCGGTAGATAAATTTACGCTCCTGTGCGAAAACGCCGTCGAACGCGACCATATCGGTGGTTTTAAGAGACATGGCAACTACATCTACCGCCTGGAGATCGATGCCCTGCCCCCCGATTTGGATTCGCTCCGGGGCATAAACGGGTTGTTTTACGAATACAGCACGTCTGATCTCAACAGCCTGGCCCCGGTGGTTAACGAAAAATACCAGACCTTGACGTATTTCGGCATGGACAAGGCAAAGCTCCTCGATTTTGTTCTCACGAATCGCCTGCGCGGCATCGACCGCATTGTGCCCATCGGCGCGGCCCTGGATATCGGCGTAATCTGGGATGGATATGACCTTGTGAGGAGTTTGTCCAGGATTATTGAGTGTAGGTGAATTCGAAGCGTTAGACAGGTCAATGAAAGAGGAAGCATTAGGGTGCTGGTCCGATAGATGGAATTTCTTAAGGTCATAACAGAACGCCGCAGCATAAGGCGATTCAAGCCAGATGAAGTGCCGGATGAAATGAT
>JASGUC010000032.1 GCA_030057915.1 Pseudomonadota bacterium | reverse complement strand
TACAAGCTGATTGTCAAGCATTATTTTTCTTTATAAATATAAATTAGTGACTACATAATCGCCCCCTAAAAACACATTCCTCAATATAATCAAGATATTGTAAATTTTCTGCCTGGAACATCCGTTCTAATGGTTACAACGGGAGCATGTCCCGGGAATCCATGCCGCCCCTATCTCCGGCGCCGCGGCGAAAGGGCTGAAATCTCCCGGGAGACCATTGCAAAACCCCGTTTTGTCCTCCATATGGCCCCTCCCGGGAAAGCGGGAACCCGACGCCTTCAACCGCTTTCCTTTTGCCGGCGCAAGCCCGACAGGCCTGGGCAGCGGTTTTTTCAAAGGCCTCCCCGAGGAAAATTGGGCTTTAGCGGCGCCAAACAAGAACGTTATTTCACCTGAAAATGCGCACGCATACAATTGACTTTCCTCACTTTTATTTTCCCTTCAAGGGGAGGATTAAGGAGGGGATGGTTCACGCATTTTCATGCCGCTTTGTGTCGGACACCGTCATGAAGGTTTCATATCCATGACAGGGTATTCGCGAGGAAGCCTCGTTATGCAAAGCCCGGGAGGCCCACGGCGACCGCGACATCGAGGAAGGCAAAAAAGGACCCTCCTCCGGAAGGGAGGAGGGTCGGTAAGGTTCAGGGGGAAGGGATACTTCTTCGCCCGCCGTCCTGGGTCCGACGGCGGCCTTTCGGGTTACCTGCCGCCCCGGGGACCCACGTCATAGCCGCCGCAGCCGCCGCCGCGGGTGAACCCCTTGCCCGGCCCGAAGCCCTTCATGGCGCCGTAGGTCTGGACCTTGGTCCGCTGTTCCGGGGTCAAGACCTTCAATACGGACAGGCGATAGCTCGTCTGCCGGTCCTGAAGCCGATCGCGCAGGCGGCGGATCTCCTTCCGCACCGCCGTGATCTTCTCCTCGCTGGGCTGCTGCTGGAGCCACAGGAGCTTCAATTCTCCCCGTTTGCTGAAAAGCTGGTCCTGAAGCGGCTTGATCTCCCTTAAATGGGCCTCCCGCAGGGACCTGATCTTGCCTTCCTGCTCCGCCGTCAGGTCAATGCCCGCCAAACCTCGGATATCGCCGCTCTGACAGGGGCCATAGCCGGGTCCCCTGCCGCCGTGCGGCCCCTGACCCCAACCGTAGGCGAAGGACGTGGTCGCCAGGGCCAGAATCACGAGGACCATGAAAATTGTCGTTAGTTCTTTTCTCATCTCGATCTCCTTTCCAATATCGTTTTTTGTTTTCGTTCCCGGTCATTCTCTTTTCTCTTTGCGGTGAGATACTGCAACCGCTGTGCCACAGCGACACATACATGGCATGCCCTGGATTATACTCATTTATTACTCGACTAACCAGGAAGGCCCCTCCTTGGGGCCAGGGAAAAGAAAAAAACTGGCTAATAGTTATCCGCCTATGTTATTCAAGCGTCTAAAAAGTATCCACCCTACTACCGGGGCAGGCAGACATGGAGAAAAAGGTCTCGACACGCCAGGGCTGGTCCTGGACCATCCTCTCCCCATGGTTCATCATCGGGGCGGCGTTGGTGCTGACGCCCCTGTTCGCCTTCATGACCGTGCAGAGCCTGAATCGGCAAAGAGAGGAAACCACCCGGCTGCTGGTGGAGAAGGGCGAGGCGCTGATCCGATCCTTCGAGGCCGGGGCCCGCACCGGCGCCGGCTTGCGCTGGGACGCCTTCCAGCTCCAGAAGCTCCTCATCGAGACGGCGCAGCAGCCGGGCATCGATTACTTCATCATAACGGACGCCACCGGGACCATCCTGGCCGACAGCGACCCGTACCGGATCGGCGACTTCTACGGCGCCAACCTCGACCTGAACCGCCTCGTCGCCGTCAAGACCGCTCAGTGGCGTCAGGTGGCCAACGAAGAGGGGGCCGATACCTTCGAGGTGTACCGGGGTTTCGCCCCTACCCCCGGCCCCTTCCCCATCTGGCGGAAGAAGCCGGACGCCCCCGGGATGCCGTCGGGGCTGGTGATCTTCGTCGGCCTGGATATGGGGCCGGTCCTCGCCGCCCGTCGGGCCGACGAGCAACACACCATCTGGATGGGAGTGGCGATGGTCATGGTGGGGCTCTCCGGGGTCGTTTCCCTGCTCCTGGCCCAAGGCTACAAGGCCACCCGGAAATCCCTGTTCCGGGCCCGGGCCTTCTCGGACCATCTCATGGAAAACATGCCTATGGGGCTCATCGCCGTGGATCCCCAGGGGGCGATCATGGCCTGCAACAAGACCGCCGCCGCCATCCTGGCGATCCCGGAAGGGGAAACGCCACCGCGATCCGCCGCGACGGTCCTCCCCCCGGCCTGTCGGGCAATCGTCGCGAGCGCCGCGACGGCGGGGGAACCGATCGTCCGGGAGGTGAGGCATCGCTTCCCGGACGGTCGGACGGCGCCGCTGGAGATCATCGTCTCCCGGCTCCAGACGCCCGCAGGCGAAGCGATGGGACAGGTCATCCTCTTTCGGGACATCTCCGACCTCCGGACCCTGCAGGAGGAGATCGCCAGAAGCAGGCATCTTGCCGCCCTGGGCAGCCTCGCCGCCGGAATCGCCCACGAGATACGCAATCCCCTGAGTTCCCTCAAGGGCTTCGCCACCTACTTCCGGGAGAGATATGGGGATGTTCCGGACGACAGAGAAACGGCGGAGATCATGATCGGCGAGGTGGAGCGTCTCAACCGGGTGATCGGCCAACTGCTGGAATTCGCCCGTCCCGCGATCCTCAGGCCCGCTCCGGGCCGGATCGACGCGCTGATCGAGGAATGCCTGAAGATCGTCGCCGGCGACCTGGCGGCCAAAGGGATCGTCGTGGCAAGGACCCTGCCCCCGCTGCCCGAAATCCCCTTTGACCGGGACGGGATGAAGCAGGTCTTCCTCAACCTCTTCCTGAATGCCCTGACGGCCATGGATCGCGGCGGCGTCCTTTCCGTCTCGGCCGGGGAGGAAGGGGAAAGAGGGATCCGGATCGAGATCTCCGACACCGGCGTCGGCATCGCCGCGGCGGATCTGGAGCGGATCTTCGACCCTTATTTTACCACCAAACCCGCGGGAACGGGACTGGGGCTGGCCATCGTCCAGAATATCGTGACGGCGCACCGCGGAGAGATAACGATGGAGAGCGAGCGGGGAAAAGGGACCCGGGCGGTGCTCCATCTGCCCCGGGGATGACACGGGGGCGTTTCCCCTGTTTTCAACGGGCGACAATCGAGAGGAGGCATTACCGGTGAAGGAGAAGGATACGATCCTCGTGGTGGATGACGACCGGGCCCACCGCACGATGCTCAAGACCCTGCTTTCCGGCTGGGGATACCTGATCCGGGAGGCCGACGACGGGGATACGGCCATCGCTGCCGTCCGGGAGCGGCCATTCGATTTGGTTCTCATGGATATCCGAATGCTGAGGATCTCCGGCCTGGAGGCCTTGGTGGAGATCAAGGCCATCAATCCGGCCATCCCGGTCATCGTCATGACCGCCTACGCCTCCCTGGAAACCGCCGTGGAGGCCGTCAAGAAGGGGGCCTACGACTATCTGCAGAAGCCCCTGGACTTCGACGAACTGCGTCTGAAGATGGAACGGGCCATGGAGCACCGCCGTCTCAAGGAGGAAAACGTCCTGTTGAAGGAGAGCCTGGGCGCCCGCTTCGACCGCCGGAACCTCATCGGCAGCGCCCCGGTCATGGCGAGGCTCCTGGAAACCGTGGCCCAAGTCGCCCCCTCGGAGGCCACGGTCCTCATCAGCGGCGAATCGGGGACCGGCAAGGAGATGATCGCCGGGGCCATTCATTTCAACAGCCCGCGCCGGGAGGGGCCTTTCGTGAAGATCAACTGCGCCGCCATCACGGAAACCCTTCTGGAATCGGAGCTTTTCGGCCATGAGAAAGGCGCCTTCACGGGGGCGGACCGCCGTAAGGAGGGAAAGTTCCGGCAGGCCGACGGGGGCACGATCTTCCTCGACGAGGTGAGCGAGATGTCCCTGCCCATGCAGGTGAAGCTCCTCAGGGTCCTCCAGGAGCGGGAGTTCACCCGGGTGGGGGGCGGCGAGGTCGTCAAGGTGGACGTCCGCGTCATCGCCGCCACCAACCGCGACCTGGCCGAGGAGATCGCCTCCGGCCGTTTCCGGGAGGACCTCTTCTACCGCCTCAACGTCGTGGCGCTCACGGCGCCGCCCCTGCGGGAACGCCGCGAGGACATCCCCATACTGGCCCAGCGCTTCCTCGAACATTTTGCCGAGAAGAATCACCGGCGGATCAAGGGGTTCACCCCTCAGGCCCTGGACCGCCTCCGCCGTCATCCCTGGCCGGGCAACGTCCGGGAGCTGATGAACGCCGTGGAACGGGGGGTGGTCCTGTCCCGGGGGGACTATCTGGAGGAGGCGGAACTGTCTTTGAGCACGACGCCGGGCGCGGCGCCGGAACCACCCGCGCCCGCGGACGCCGGCGCTGACTCCGGCCTCGGCGGCGTCGCGGCGGCTACCGGCGCCGCAATCCCTCCCCTCCCCGCCGCCGGGGGGACAACCGGGGAGGGCCGCCCCGTCTCTCTTGACGAGGTGGAACGGGAGGCGATAATCCGCACCCTCGCCGAGGCCGGGGGCAACAAGAGCGAGGCGGCCCGGCGCCTGGGCGTCACCCGTCGCACCCTCCATCTCAAGCTCAAGAAATACGGTTTCATGTAATAGGCCACTCGCCGGGCGGCCTTCACATCCCGGCCGCAAGCAACGGGAACGCTGCCGAGGCTGCCTGAAGAAACCTCTCGGGCAGGATGCCCGTAAGAATCGTCATGACGACCATGACCCCGATCGCCGCCCCGAGCATCGTCACCCCCGCCGGCAGGCCTCGCAACCCCGCGCCGCCTTCTTCCCCGTACATGACCATGACGACGCGCAGGTAATAGAAACAGGAGACAACCGTGGCCACGACGGCAACAAGGACGACCCCGAGGTAGCCCGCCTGTATGCCCGCCTTGAAGACGTAGAATTTAGCGAAGAATCCCCCGGTGGGCGGTATCCCCGTCAGGGCGATCATGAAAACCGCCAGGGCGAAGGCGTGGCCGGGTGCCCGGGATGCCAGGCCGGCCAGGTCGTCGATCCGCAACGTCCCGGTCCGCCGCCGCGATAAATGCGCCAGGGAGGCAAAGGCGCCCAGGTTCATGAACATATAGACCAGGAGGTAAAAGGAGACGGCCGCGGCGCCTCCCGCGGACAAGGCCGGAAGGCCGATGAGGATGTAGGCCGCCTGGGCGATCCCGGAATAGGCCAGCATCCGCACCAGGCTCGTCTGCCGGAGGGCGGCGAGATTCCCGACCGCCATGCCGGCGACGGACATGAAGACGAAGGCCCCGGTGAGCGCCTCCCGACCCGGTCCGGCGCTTTCCCCGGCCAGGCGGAGGAGAACGACGAAGGCGGCGATCTTCGGCGCCACCGATATGTAGGTGGCGACGCTGATCGGCGCCCCTTCATAGACGTCGGGGGCCCACATATGGAAGGGCGGGGCGGCGATCTTGAAACCCAGACCGACGACCAGTAGAACCGCCGCCGCCGGCAGCAGGGCCGGCATGGTCGCCGGGGCGGTGAAGGCGACAAGTTGCGTTGACCCCGTGGCGCCATAGGTCAGGGCCAATCCCAGCAGAAAGACGGCCGAGGCGACGCTGCCCAGGAGAAAGTATTTCACGGCCCCTTCCATCCCCGCCCGGACAACCTTCAGGAAGCCCACCAGGACATAAAGGGACAGGGCGAGAATCTCCATGCCGAGGAAGATGACGAGCAGATCCCCCGCGGCGGTCATGATCCCCATCCCCACGAGGGAAAAGAGGAGGAGGCTGTAGTATTCGCCGTTATTCTTCCGCTCCGGCAGGGCGTCCGCCGCGGCGGCGAAGCTGACGAGGGCCGTGATCAGAAGCAGCGCCTGGGCAAGGAGGGCCCCGTTGTCCTTCACGATCATGCCGCCGAAGCCGACGGCCCTTTCTCCCCAGAGCAGGGGGACGGCAGCCAGGGCGACGATTACGGTCGTCGCCGCGACGGGCAGGGCGGCGCTCCCCCGACCGGCGCCGCGGACGAAGAGGAGGACCACGGCCCCGGTTAGAAGGACAAGTTCAGGGAGAAGGCAGTAGAGGTTAACGTCTTGAAAAATCGGTGCCATCGTTTGTCTCCTCAAGGCGGTCGGGGTGATAGGCAAGGGAATGGTCTGCCGTCATGGGCGCCATGACCCTCGCCGCCGGCGCCGCGGTCAGCAGCCGGGAAACGGTGTCGATGCGGTCCGTCAGGAAGGACGGGTACAGACCGATGCCGAAAACGAGCAGGGTCAGAGGGATCATGACCAGCCTCTCCCGGCGGGACAGATCGGCCACGGCGCCGAGGCGCCCCCCTCTATAGGTCGCGAAGAAGACCCGCTGCATCATCCAGAGCATATAGACCGCCCCGAGGATAAGCGTGGCGGCCGCCGGGACGCCGATCCACCACGAATGCCGGAACGCCCCCAGCAGGAGCAGAAACTCCCCGACAAAGCCGTTTAGCCCCGGCAGCCCCAGGGATGAGAGGGTCATGATCATGAAAAAAGCGGCCAGGACCGGCGTCCGCCCCGCCAACCCGCCCAGGCGGCCCATCTCCCGGGTCTGGAGCCGGTCGTAAACGGCGCCGACAAGGATAAAGAGCGCCCCGGTGCTGAGGCCGTGGTTGACCATCTGGATGATGCCCCCCTTCATCCCCGCCAGGTTTCCCGCCATGACGCCCACGACGATGAGCCCCATGTGGCTCACGCTGGAGTAGGCCACCAGCTTCTTCAGATCGTCCTGGGCGTAGGCAACCAGGGCGCCGTAAACGATGCCGATGACCCCCAGGGCCATGACCACCGGGGTGAAGAACACCGTCGCTTCCGGCAGCAGGGGCAGGCAGAAGCGCAGGATGCCGTATATCCCCATCTTCAGGAGGACCCCGGCGAGGATGACGCTCCCCGCCGTGGGGGCCTCCACGTGGGCATCGGGCAGCCAGGTATGGAAGGGAAAGACGGGCGCCTTGACGGCAAACGCGACAAAGAAGAGGACAAAGAGCCCATACTGCCACTGGAGGGGCACATGGAACCCGAACCAGGAAACCATGTCGAAGGTGAAAACGCCGCCGAGCCGCAGGTGCAGAAAGGCCATGAGGAGCAGGCCGATCAGGAGAAACACGCTCCCCGCCATGGTGTAGATGATGAACTTGAATGCGGCGTAGCGACGGTTGGCGCCGCCCCAGATCCCGATGATGAAGAACATGGGAATCAGCATCGCCTCCCAGAAGAAGTAGAACAACACCGCATCCAGGGAGACGAACACCCCCAGCATCCCCGTTTCCAGAACGAGAAAGGAGACGTAATAGGCCTTTATCTTCTCCTGGACCCGCCTCCAGGAAACGAGGACGGCGGCGACGGAGAGGAATCCCGTAAGGGGCAACAGAAACAGGGAAAGTCCGTCGAGGCCCAGGTGATAGGAAATGCCCAGGGAAGGGATCCAGGGGACGCGTTCGACCAACTGAAACCCGGCCCGCTCAGGCTGGAACGACCACAGGGGAAGCAGGGTCAGGACAAACACGGCCAAGGTCGTCCCTAAGGCCGCCCCCTGAACGCCTCGCGGGCCCTTCGCCGCCAGGACCGCGAGGGCCCCCGCCAGGGGCAGGACGACGATAACCGTCAAGAGTGGGATTTGATCCATGAAAGGCATCCTTGCTTCTCTCCTCTAAAAGATTCCGGCCGCATACAGGGCCGCCCCAAGGAGGGCGACGGCGCCGGCCAGGATGGAAAGGGCGTAATGACGGAGTTCCCCGGTCTGCAGGAGGGCGAGGAGACGTCCGGCCCGCATGGCGGCCCAACCCACGCCGTTCACCGCGCCGTCGATGATCCGGTTGTCGATGATCCGGGCGCTGAAACGCGCCGCGCCCCGCAGGGGCGTCGCGAGCAGGAGGGCGTTGAGCTTGTCCAGACCGAACCCGTCGGCCAGGAAGGCGGCCGCTCTCGGGAAGGCCCGCTCCAACTCCTCCATCCGCCTCCGGCGGCGGACGAACAGATAGGCGGACGCGGCAAGGAAGGCCGGGATGACCATCCCCTGGAAGACCGTCATGATTACCTCCAGTTCGTGACCTTGCCCCGAAGCGACGGCGGGGGAGGCAAACCCGAGAAAACGGCTCAAAAGGGTGTCCTGGGCGAACATGGGCAGCCCCAGGACGCCGGCGATCAGGGCGCCCAGGGCCAGCACCGCCGGAGGCCAGATCAAGAGTGCCCCGGGGCGGTGCGGCGGTCCCTCATCCCGGCGCGGCCCGAAGAAGACACCGAAGAGCTTTCCGCAGTAGAGGGCCGTCAGGAGGGCGCCGCTAAGGGAAACGATCCAGAAAGACGCCCCAAAGCGCTGGAAGCCGCCCCAGAGGATCGCGTCCTTGCTGAAGAAGCCGGCCAGGGGAAAGACCCCGGCCAGGGCCAGAAGTCCGGCAAGGAAGGCCACGGCCACGGCGGGAATCTCCCGGAAGAGGCCGCCCATACGGCCTAAATCCTGTTCGCCCCCCAGGGTGTGGATGACCGCCCCGGCGGCGAGGAAGAGAAGCCCCTTGAAGATGCCGTGGGTCACCAGATGAAAGATCCCCAGGGCATACATGCCGCTTCCCACGGCGACGAACATGAAGCCGATCTGGCTGATCGTGGAATAGGCCAGGATTCGCTTCAGGTCCCGCTGCCCCAGGGCGGCCAGGGCGGCGTAAAGGGCCGTGACCAGGCCCAGGACGGCAATGACGAGCAGCACCTCGGGGCACCGGTTCAAAAGAGGAGACAGACGACACATGAGATAGACACCGGCGTTGACCATGGTGGCCCCGTGGATCAAGGCCGATACCGGGGTAGGCCCCTCCATGGCGTCGGGAAGCCAGACATGGAGGGGAAACTGGGCAGATTTTCCCATGGCACCCATGAAGATCAACAGAACCATGAGGGCGATTATGGGCGAGGCGTCTCCGGGGGCCGTGGCGGCGATCTCCGCCAGTTCGCCATAGTCAACGGTCTGAAAGGCCGTAATGGTCAGCAGAATCCCCAGAATGAACCCGAAATCGCCCACCCGGTTGACGATGAAGGCCTTCCGGCCGGCGTCACAGGCCGATTTCCTCTCGTGCCAGAACCCGATGAGGAGGTAGGAACACAGCCCAACCCCTTCCCAGCCGCAGAAGGTCAGGACGAGATTGTCCGCCAGAACCAGCAGGAGCATGAAGAAGACGAAGAGATTCATATAGGCGAAGAAGCGTCGATAGCCGACGTCGCCCTCCATGTACCCCACCGAGTAGATATGGATCAGGAAACCGATGCCCAGGACCACCAACGACATGACCATGGCCAGGGGGTCGAGAAGCAGGCCAACGCGGACCTGGAAATCGCCGTCGGAAAGCCATGTATAGAGGCTGGTGGCAACGACACGGGCCTCCGGAGGGGCGGCCGTCATCTCCAGGAGAAACCCCAGGGCCACGGCCAGCGGCAAGCCCACGGCCGCCAGGGCCACGGCCGCCGTGATGGAGGCCGGAAGACGACGTCCCATCAGGCCGTTGACGAGAAAGCCCAGGGCCGGCGGGGCCAGAAGAAGCCAGAGACAGTCAGGATTCATACCCTCATCCTTTCAAGTCCTTGATGCGATTCATCGCCAGCGTCCCGTGACCGCGGTGAAGGGCGATGACGATCCCCAGACCCACCGCCGCCTCGGCGGCGGCGACGGTCATGATGATGAAGATGAAGATCTGCCCCTCCGCTCCGTACAGATAGCGGGCGAAAGACGCCAGGATCAGATTGACGGCGTTGAGCATGATCTCGATGCACAGCAACAGGACGACGGCGTTGTTACGGATGACGAATCCGGCGGCGCCGATGGCGAAGAGGAGCAAGCCGAGTCCAAGGAAATGATAGAGCGTCATGACAGGTCACCCGCCTTTCTGCTCATGACGATGGCGCCCACCGCGGCGGCCAGCAGGAGGACCGACGTCAATTCGAAGATCAGCAGGCGCTCGGTAAACAGGTCGATGGCCAGTTGTTCGATCGGCGGCGCCGGCTTCACCGCGCCCCCCATTGGCCCTCCCCCCGGGGGCGGGGCCCACCGTAAGATAGCCGCGAAGCCGGCGCCGCACAGCGCCAGCAGGGACGCCACCGCAGGCTTCCCCGGATAAAGCAACGGGCGGGCCGGCTTTCGTTCGAGGTTGAGAAGCATGACGACAAGGACAAACAGGACCAGCACCGCGCCGGCATAGACGATGAGTTGAAAGAGAGCCACGAGTTGCGCCCCCAGGAGGAGATACAGCCCCGCCATGACCAGCATCAGGGCCAGGAGCGACATGACGCCGTTGACCGCCTGCCGGAGGAAAACGACCGCCAGGGCCGCGGCGACGGCGCAAAAGGACAAGCCCCAGAAGATCGCCGTTTCCATTATCCCCTCCCCGGGCCGGTTTCCCGTTTGACCGTTTCCCTTTGCAATCCTTCCGCATCCATGATCAGTTCCTCCTTCCTGTAAACCGCCAGTTCATAATCCCCGCCCATGCGTATCGCCCCCACCGGACAGGCCTCGACACAGAAACCGCAGAAGGAACAGCGGCTGAGGTCCAGTCGATAAGAACCCAAGCGGCGCACGCCGTCCTCGCCGCTTTCCGGAATGACGGCGATGCACAGGGAGGGGCAGACGCGCTCGCAGAGGCCGCAGGCCACGCACAGGGGTTGGCCGTCATCCCCGGACAGGAGGACGGGACGCCCCCGGAAACGTTCCGGGACGGGCCGTTTGACCTCGGGATAGGGTATCGTCTCCGGCTTCCGGAAAAAATGTCGCAGGGTGAGAAGTAACCCTTTCAATAAGGCTTTGCCCATTTTCAACCCCAACGCGCCTTCCGATCAACCAAAAGGCGGATATACTACAAGCGCCGCGGTGATCAGCAGATTCGCCAAGGCCAGCGGCATCAACGCCTTCCAGGAGAGCGACATCAACTGGTCGTAACGGAGACGGGGGAAGGTGGCCCGCACCCAGATGAAGAAAAAGAAGACCAGGAACGACTTGATCCCAAACCAGGCCAGGGGAGGCAGCAGCGGTCCGTTCCATCCCCCGAGATACAGGTGGGTCGCGAGGCATGACGCCAGTAGTACATGGGCGTATTCGGCCATATAAAAGAGGCCGAATTTCATTGACGAGTATTCCGTCTGATAGCCCGCGACCAGTTCGTTTTCACACTCGACCAGATCGAAGGGCGTCCGGCCCGTTTCCGCAGAAACGGCGGTCAAAAAGATCAGGAAGCCCAGGGGCTGCCGCAGGATGAACCATCGTCCCTCCTGGGCCTGGACGATCTCCGTCATGCTCAGGGACCCGGACAAGACGACGACACCGACCAGCGCGAGGGCCAGGGGGATCTCGTAGCTGACCATCTGGGCCGCCCCCCGCAGGCCGCCCAGGAGGGAGTACTTGTTGCCCGAAGACCAGCCGCCCAAGAGGACCCCATAGACGCCCAGGGAGGAAAAGGCCATTATATAGAGGAGGGCCAGGGAAAGATCGGCCACATGGAATCGTCCCGACATGGGAATCGCGGCAAAACAGGCCAGGATGGCAACCAGGGAGATGATCGGGGCCAGGGTGAAGTAGAACCGACGGGCGTGGCTCACCGTCAGATCTTCCTTGAAGAGCAGTTTGATCCCGTCGGCAATGGGTTGAAGCAGCCCCTGAGGCCCCACCCGGTTCGGACCCATCCTGACCTGGAAGAAACCGAGGAACCGCCTCTCCATGAGGGTCATGTAGGCCACGAGCCCCATGATCACGGCGAAGAAAAGGATGACCTCGAGGAGCCGCCAGACAAGTCCGATTTCCGCCTTCATGGCGCCTCCTTCCTGCCGATGGCGGCGGGGACGGCGGCGACGTCGGACCGGAGCAGCGACAGACCCTCGGGATTGCCGGGGGCGTGGAGGAGAAGGGCCGTCCCCGGCCTGATCCGGGCCAGCGCTCTCACCCTTGCCGGGGCCGCTCCGTAGGGAGTGGCGACCCATACCGTCTCCCGGTCCTTGAGGTTCAGGGCGGCGAAATCATCGTTGTTCATAACCACCCCAAGGCCCCCTTTGAGGCCCGCAAGCTCCGGGCTCTGACGACTCACCAGGCCGTCGCCGAAGAGCGAGGGGACGGGAACGAGGAGGAAGGGAAAGGCCGGAGACGGGGCCTCCGCTCCGACCGCGTTCGCCTCGGAGGTCCGATCCTCCGGGAAACCCCGACCGCCCGCCGCGGTTGCCGCCGGGGACCCAGGGGGCGGCGCCGCCGGGGACCCGGACGATCCCGTTTCGCCCACCGCCGCGACGCGGCCCGGGAGGTTTGCGGGCGGATCGCCCATCATCCTTCTTAGCTCCTCGAGAATCTCTCCATCGCCCCGCGCCCCCGGCGGCGCCGTCATAACCTTCCTCAGGTGACGCCGCTGCCCCGTCACGGCCAGGACGGAACCCTCTTTTTCCCACGGCAGCACCGTGGGCAGAAACACGTGCGCCGCCTCCGCCGCCGTCGTGGCGTAAGGCGCCTGGCAGATCAGGAGATCGAGACGGGACAGGGCCGCCCGGACCCGTTGTGGATCGGGGAAGTCCTCCAGGGGGTCTTCCCCGATCAGGTAGAGGGACCGAATGCGCCCCATTTCGATGTCCGCGAGAATATCCTGAAAATCCCGGGGCGATGCGAATCCGGCGCTCAGGGCGCCACGGCTGTTGAACTGCCCCCCCAGGGGGAGGATGCGTTGAACCCGGTGGTGGAGAGACGCCGCCAGGGCGGCCCGGGCGTCGCCCCGGGCGTACAGATCGGGGACGACGAGGACAGCGATCTCCCCCTGGCCCTGGAGGAGAGAGACGAGCCTGGCCAGTCGGCCCACATCGATGCCGCGCCGGGAGGCGTCGAGACCGCTGGCCACCTCCCGTCCCTCCAGGGCGGCCTGCAGCTCCGCCATGAAGCCCTCCAGATGTCCGGGGGCCACCGCCACCGGCAGGGTCGCCCGTTCGAAGAGGTAATCGGGCCAGGAGGAAATCACGATCAGTTCCTTGCCCTCCCCCTGCCGGTAGCGGTTGATCAGGGGTTTGAGGACGGGGTGCCATTCGGCGGCCCCGCCGCCAAGGACCAGCAAGACATCCGCCGCCAGGAGATCCTCTTGGGATGCGGGCGGCGGAGGAGACGGCAGCATCCGGTCCAGTTGGTCCATCAGGCGGCGATACCCCGCCGCCTGGAGGGAGGCGATATCGTGGCTGCCCAGGAAGGTTCGGAAAAACCCTCGCGCCACGGCGGCCTCTTCCGTGGTCAACAGATCCGCCGTCAAGACGGCCACGGCCCCGCCGCCACGCTCCCCCGCTATCTCGGCAAGACGCCGGGAGGCGAAGTCCAGGGCCTCTTCCCAGGTCGCATCCCGCCGCCCCCTGGCGTCTCGGAGCCACGGTCCCGGCGGTCGCCGGACTGCCCCGGCGGCGGCCCGCCAGCCGAAACGACCTCGGACGCAGAGGAGTTCTTCCGCCCCGTCCTTGTCCGGGGGGGCCGTCACCCGCCGGAGGATCTCCCCTTCCATATTCAGGTAGATACGGCAGTCGAGGCCGCAATGGAGGCATGCGGTTTCCCGCCTTTCCAGTTTCCATGGCCGGGTCGTGTTCTTGAACAGCTTGTCCGTGAGGGCCCCCACGGGGCAGGCGGAGATGCAGAGGCCGCAAAAATCGCAGTCCAGAGCCCGGCTGCCGTCGGTGTCCACATAGGTCCCATAACCCCGCCGCATGAACTCCAGTTCCCCCTTCCCCTGGAGTTCGGCGCAGATCCGCACGCACCGCCCACAGAGGACACAGCGGGTCATATCCCTCTCGATCAGGGGCGATTCCCGATCCACGGGGCGGAACGGCGCCTCCAGCGTGTATGGGGCCTCGACGATGCCGTACCTGATCACCAGCTCCTGGAGGACGCATTCTCCCGCCTTGTCGCAAACCGGGCAGTCCAGGGGATGATTGATCAGGATCAGCTTCAGTTGTTCCCTAATCGCCGCCGTAACGACGGGGGAGTCGGTGACGATGTCCATGCCGTCCCGGGCCGGGGTAAAACAGGAGGGGATGAGCTGGCCGGGCCTCCGGCGGTCTTCGACGACGCACAGGCGGCAGGCGCCGGTGGGGGCCACCCGCGGGTCGTGACAGAGGGTGGGAATGTAAACGGAAGCCGCCTTCGCCGCCGCCAGGATCGTGCCGCCCTTGGGAACCGTCGTCTCGATGCCGTTGATCTTCAGTTTCACGTACATGGACTTGCCCTCTCTCCTCTCCCCGCCGGGCTCAGTTGATCGCCTTGAATTTGCAGGCCCGGATGCAGGACTTGCAGCGGATGCAGAGATCCCGATGGATCACGGGGTATTCCCCCTTTTGCCAGGTCATCGCCCCCACGGGGCATACCTTCACGCACAAACCGCACTTTCGGCATTTGTCCGGATCGATCTCGAAACGGAGCAGGTCAACGCAAACCCTGGCGGGACAACGTTTCTCGTGGATATGGGCCTCGTATTCGTCCCGGAAATACCGCAGGGTGCTCAATACGGGATTCGGCGCCGCCTGGCCGAGCCCGCAGTGGGAGGTGGTCTGGATATGCCGGGCCTGCCTTTCCAGTTCACCCAGGTCCTCCGGCTCTCCCCTGCCCAGGATGATCTTTTCCAGTAGCCCCAGCATCACCCGCAAACCCACCCGGCAGGGGACGCATTTGCCGCAGGATTCATCCACGCAAAACTGGGTGAAGAAGCGGGCCACATCAACCATGCAGTTGGAGTCGTCCATCACGACGATGCCTCCGGAGCCCATGATGGCCCCGACCTCCTGGAGGGAATCGAATGTCACGGGGAGATGGAGGTGATCCTCCGTAAGGCAACCCCCCGCCGGCCCCCCCAACTGGACGGCCTTGAACCTGGCGTTGCCCCGGATGCCGCCGCCGATCTCGAATATGATCGTGCGCAAATCGGTTCCCATGGGCGTCTCCACCAGTCCGACATTCTTCACCGCCCCGGTGAGGGAAAAGACCTTCGTCCCGGTGCTGTCCTCGGTGCCGATGGCGCGAAACCAGTTGCCGCCGTGGAGAATGATCTGGGGGATGTTGGCGAAGGTCTCCACGTTATTGAGACAGGTGGGCCTTCCCCAGAGCCCCGCTTCGGTGGAACGGGGCGGCTTGGTCCGGGGCATGCCCCGCTTTCCCTCCACGGAAACCATCAGGGCGGAGGACTCGCCGCAGACGAAGGCGCCGGCGCCGGGATAGATGTGGACGTCGAAGTCGAAGCCCGAGCCTAAGATGTTCCGGCCCAGAAATCCCTTCTCCCGGGCCCGGGCGATGGCCGTCCGGAGCATCCTGAGCGCCAGGGGATATTCGGCGCGGACGTAGATATAGCCCTGGGTGGCCCCGGTGGCGTATCCGCAGATGATCATCCCCTCCAGGACGGCGTGAGGGTCCGATTCCATGACGCTCCGATCCATGAACGCCCCGGGGTCTCCCTCGTCGCCGTTGCAGATCACATACTTGGGATAGGCCCGGTATCTTCTCGCCTCTTCCCATTTCCTGCCGGTGGGGAAGCCGGCGCCACCACGACCCCGAAGCCCCGAGGTCTTGACCTCGCCGATGACCTCCTCCGGCGTCAGGGACGTCAGGGCCTTGTAAAGGCCGAGATAGCCGTCATGGGCGATGTATTCCTCGATGCTTTCCCCATCGATATGTCCCCGATTCCGCAGGACGATGAGGCGCTGCTTGGCGAAGAAATCGACGCTTTCGATGCCCGGTATCTCTTTCTTCGTCCGCGGTTCGCTCAGCAGGGGCGAGGTGGGATGCTGGAGAGCGGCGAAGAAGCCCTGGAGCGTTTCCGTGAAATTCTCCTCCGTGCGGACCTGGAAGACCTTACCGCCGGGGAGAAACATGATGGACGGCCCCTGATGGCACGAGATGAGGCACTCCGTCTCCACCAGGCCAATCCGCTCGGCATAGCCCAACTCCTCGAGGGTCCTCGTCAACAGGCCCCTGACGTCGATAGGCTTGCGAAATTTGCAGGTCGTGCTGGCGCAGTAGGCGATCCTGCTGACCGATGAGATCATGGGCTTCCCACTCGTTTCTGCGGTTTTTCGAGACCCCGGCTGATGGCGTATTCGACCTTGGGATGCCCCCCCAGGATATGACTGTAGAAGATTTCCCGAACCTTTTTCGCGTCGAGTTTCCCGTATTTTACCGGCGCCGTTCCGGGTATCGTCACGGTGATCATGGGTTCCATGCTGCAGAGGCCGGCGCAGCCCGTGATCTTCAGATTCACGTTTGCGGCCCGGACCTTTTCCATCTCCTCCAGGAGGGTCTGATGGATACCCTTCGCCCCGGCGGCAATGCCACAGGTCCCCATATGCACATCCACGGTCACGCATCCCGCGGCGACTTCCTGACGCCGGGCGTCGATGTAGGACTCCTTGATTTGTTTCAGTTCTTCCATGGTCATGATGACGCCTTCTCCAGTATTTCTTCTACGTTATCGGGATTTATCAGCCCGAAGGTCTCTTCCCCAATCACCGCCACCGGGGCGAGGCCGCACGCCCCGAGGCAGCGCACCTCTTCGATGGAGAACTCGCCGTCGGCGGAGACCTCCCCTTCGGACAGGCCGAGCCTCTGTTTCAAGCGCTCCTTGATCTCTCCCGCCCGCTTCACGTAGCAGGCCGTCCCGGTGCAGACCTTGACCACCTTCCTCCCCCGGGGGGCCAGGCTGAAGTAGGAGTAAAACGAGGCCACCCCATAAACCCTGCTCGCCGGGATTCCCATCCGCCAGGCGATATATCGTTGCAGTTCCACGGGGAGATAGCGGGTGATATCCTGAACCTCCACGAGGACCATCAGGAGTTCCCCCGGGTTGTCCCTGTGTCTCTCGATGATGGCGTCCACCGCCGTCATCTTTTCTTCCGTAAACATCTCCACAAGCTCGTTGCGCATGGCCAAGGATCCTCTTCCTCGGGGTTGGCGGCCCTCCTCCCCCCGAACCGTCTCCAGACCGGGGGGAGGAGGATGTTCCCCGAACGACTTTTTCATCTACCTGTCCACCTCCGCCAGGACGATGTCGATGGCGCCGATGACCGCCACGGCATCGGACAGCAGCCTCCCCCGCAGCATGGCGACCAGTCCCTGGAGATTGACAAACGACGGCGGACGGACCCGGAGACGCCAGGGCCTGGGACCGCCGTTGCTGATCACATAGAACCCCAGTTCGCCCCGGGGGGATTCGACGGCGTGATAGACCTCTCCCGGAGGGGCGTTGAACCCCTCCATGACAAGACCGAAATGGCGGATCATGGCGGCGATGTCCGTGGCCACCCTTTCCTTGTCGGGAAATGCGGTCCGGGCCTCGGCGGCCACCCAGGGGCCTTCGGGAAGTCCGGCGACGGCCTGATCGACGATCCTGGCGCTTTCGCCCATCTCCCTGATCCGGACAAGGTAACGGTCATAGACATCGCCCTGGCGTCCCGTGGGTATTTCAAAATGAAATTCCTCATAGGCCGAGTAGGGATAGGCCTTGCGAATATCCCAATCGCAGCCGGCGCTTCTGAGCATGGGACCAGTAACCCCGAGGGCGAGGCACTCGTCCGCCGTGAGGACCCCCACCCCCCGAGTCCGGGCCCTCCAGATGGGGTTTTCCGTAAGGAGGGTCTCATACTCCGCCACCCGGGTGGCGAAGGAAGCGGTGAAGGCCTGAACCGCCGCGATGAAATCGCCGTCGATATCCGCCGCTAGGCCGCCGATGCGCAGGTAACTCGGGGTGAGACGGGAACCGGTCAGGCTCTCGAAGATGTCCATGATGGCCTCCCGTTCCCTGAGGGCGTAGAACAGAGGCGTCATGGCCCCCAGATCGTGGGCGTGGGTCCCCAGCCAGAACAGATGACTGGCGATCCGCTGGAGTTCCGCCAGGGCGACGCGGACGTAGAGGGCCCGACGGGGGACCTCTATCCCCATGAGCTTTTCGATGGTCGTCACATAGGCCAGGTTGTTGCTCAGGGCGGCCAGATAATCAAGACGGTCCGATAAGACGATGAACTGGTGATACGTCCGGTACTCCGCCAGCTTCTCGATACCCCGGTGGAGAAAACCGATATCGGGATGGGCATTCACCACCGTTTCGCCATCGAGTTCCAGGACCACCCGGAGGACGCCGTGGGTGCTGGGATGGTGGGGGCCGAGATTTATCTCCATCGTCGTCGCGCTCATTAGCCCGCCAATCCTTCCAGGGGGAAATCCTTCCGGAGGGGGTGCCCCACAAAATCCGGCGGTAGGAGAATCCGCCGCAGGTCCGGATGTCCCCGGAAGACGATCCCGAAAAGATCGTGGCATTCCCGCTCCATCCAGTCCGCCCCGGGCCAGAGGGACACGCAGGAATCCGCTACCGGGTCGTCCTCCGGCAGGGCGACCTTGACCCGGAGGCGGCGTCCATGCCGGAGGGAACAGAGATGATAAACCACCCCGAAACGGGGCGTCATGGGGAGATAGTCCACGCCGCAAAGATCGACAAGGAGATTGCAGTCCCATGCCTCGTCCTCCTTCAGGAAACGCATGAGGGGGATCAGGAGGTCCCGGTGGACCGTCAGGGACAGATCCCCCCCGGCGTCCCAGGCAGTCGCGACCTCCATGCCGAACCTCTCCCCGAGGGAATCAAGGTTCATCCGCTCGCGCCTTGTCATATTCTCCATACTCTCCATATTCCCTCCGCCGCCGGGACGCCTCGCCGCCGATCTTGTCCTGGAGACGCATCAGGCCGTCCAGAAGGGCCTCGGGCTTCACGGGGCAGCCGGGGATGTAAATGTCCACGGGCAAAATCCTGTCCACCCCCGGGACGACCGCATAGGTGGGAAACAGCCCTCCCGAGCAGGCACAGGCCCCCATGGCGATCACCCATTTGGGATCGGCCATTTGGTCGTAGAGGCGTCGGACCGCCGGGGCCATCTTCCTCGTTACCGTCCCGGCGACGATCATGACGTCGGCCTGCCGCGGCGAGGGCCGGAAAACCTCCATACCGAACCGGGCGATATCGTAACGGGAGGCCGCCGCCGAGATCATTTCGATGGCGCAGCAGGCCAGTCCGAAGGTCAAGGGCCAGAGGGAATTCCTCCTCGCCCAACTCACCAGGCGGTCCAGATTGCCGGAGATGATGGTCATCTCCTCGATCCTCGCTATTCCCAACGCAAATCCCCCTTCCACCAGGCAAATAGAAACGCCGCCATGAGAATGGCGATGAACACCCCTATCTCCACCAGGCCAAACCATCCCAGGTCCCGGACCACCAGCGCCCAGAGAAAGAGAAAGACAATCTCCACGTCGAAGACGACGAACAGAAGGGCCGTCTTATAGAAGCGCACGGGGAAAACGGCGTTGTCCATCTCCACCGGGGGCATGCCGCATTCGTAGGGCGTATCCTTGGCCGCCGTCAGGGGCTTGCCGCCGAGGAATCGGGAAACGGCCACGATCCCCACGGCCGTGGCCACCACCAGACCTATATAGAAAACAAGCGAAAGCCCTGCCATGATTTCACCTGGAAATGCCTTCATAGATGATCGTTATTATTCATCATACAATTTCCCCCACCTTCAAGGGGAGGTTCGGAGGGTGATGGGTCACACCGTTTCATCCCCCTTTGTGACGGCATGCCGTCATGAGCGTTTCAGCCCTTGTGCAGACACGGCAAGAAGAGCAACCGCCATGCCGGAAGAGCAGGCGGCGGGACGAAAATCTCCGCCGGCGGTGATCGCCGGTGTGTCAACAGACCGTCATCATTGAAGATTATTTTTTTGTCTGCGGCGGGGGCAACGGGATGGTTCCGGGGGAAAAGGCTCCGGGAGAGACGCCGAAGCGGGGCGGGAATTGTTTCAAAATGAAACGGCACGTGCGGGTGGCGCACGCATCAAGGGGTGGCGCCGAGGTCCTTTTCCAACAGCTTCAGCTTTCTCCAGAGCGTGGTGTAGCCGATGCCCAGTTTACGGGCCACGAGCTTCTGATTGTAATTATACCTCTTCATCGCCTTGAGGAGATGGCGACGTTCCATTTCCTGGAGGGTGACGATCTCGTCATCGGGATGGGCGGCGGTGAGCCGACGATAATGTTCGTAGGCCAGGGGGAAGTCCTCGGCCTGGAGGAGTTGATGCCCCGAAAGAACCGCCGCCCGTTCGAGGGTGTTGCGCAATTCCCGGACATTGCCGGGCCAGTTGTAAGCCTGCAGCATCTTCATGGCCTCCTCGGCGACGCCCAGGACGTTCTTCTTCAGGCGTTCATTGATCTCCCCAAGGAAGTAGTCAACCAATGTGGGGATGTCTTCCGGCCGTTCCCGCAGGGGCGGGATGAAGATGTCGATGACGCTCAGGCGGTAGAACAGGTCCTCCCGAAAGGCGCCTTCCCGGACGAGGCGGGCGAGGTCTTTGTTCGTCGCCGCCACGATACGGACATCCACGGAACGATTCGTGTTCTCCCCAACCCGGCGGATCTGCTTTTCCTGGATCGCCCTGAGGATCTTCGTCTGGAACTGGGGCGTCGTGTCGCCGATCTCGTCCATGAACAGGGTCCCGCCGTCCGCCGCCTCGATGAGCCCGCGGCGGCGCTGAAGGGCCCCCGTGAAGGCCCCCCGGGCATAGCCGAAAAGCTCGCTCTCCAGGATGTCGTTGGGAATGGCCGCACAGTTGATCGCCACGAACTCCTTGTCCTTTCTGGTCCGACTGTGGTCGTGGATGATCCGGGCGATGAGTTCCTTTCCCGTCCCGCTTTCCCCCCGGATCATGATCCCGGTGTCGAAATCCGTCACCTTCAGGGCGGTCTGAACGATGTTTTCCATGCTCCGCGAGACCCCCACCACCTTGCCCACGCGATAGCAGTAGGGTTCATTGACCCGGCGGAGGGACCTGAGCCCCTGTTGCCGCTGTTGCATCGCATCCTGAACCACGTCGAGGAACTCCTTGTTGGCAACCGGCTTCATGACATAGTTCCGGGCACCCAGGCGAATGGTCTTCACCACGCAGTCGATGGCCCCGAAGGAGGTGGCGACAACGACCTCCAGCCCGGGATAATGGGTCTTTATCCAGTGCAGCATCCCCGTGCACAGGCAATCGGGTTCACACAGGTCGATAACAGCGAGGTCATAAAAATTGGCGTCGATGAGCCGCATGGCCTCCACCTCCGTGGCGGCCTCATCGGTCTGGTATCCTTCCCCGCGGAGAAACTCCGCCAGGGCCAGGCGCTGCTCTTCATGACTGTCAACAATGATGATCTTTTTCAAGGGACAATCCTTCCGGCGGCGGCAATCCCGCCATCCGCCCCTCCGGCGGAAAGGTTTGAAGTAAAGCTCATTGCTCCCCCTGTTGTCAAGTCCCGGATCGGGATATGACCGGGGCAGAGCCCTTCCGCCCGGAAGCAGGCGAAAGCGGCGGGGCGCCCATGCCTGGCAACGGAGGGCAATCGACCCCTTACGGGAGGCGCGAATCCGCCCCGTCGGGATGACCGGCCTCGCCGAGGTGGCGGCCCGTGACATGCCTTGGTCTCCCTGGAAGCAGCCGTCGGTGACGAAGATGTGACCGTGGGGATTGAAGCCCAGGAAATCCCCGAAGGTCTGTACGGCGATGACGGCGTCGGGGCCGGGGACAGGTCATGCCGCCCTTGACCGGGACGGCGGCCCGTGTTAGCCTGACGGCAAGGGCGGCAACCCGGGGATGGAGGGCGTTATCGACGGAGTCGTCACCATAGGGTTTTAACAGTTCGCGTGCATTCTGACTAATTCTTTGCTGTTCCATACAATATAGGGAAACAGGAAATCAGCTTTGGGTCTGCATAAGCAGATTTGAGTAGGTATGACGGAACGGAGAAAGGACCGGGAAATCCTGACGGATGCCTTAGCCGCAGCGGGGGCGCCGCCACGGCGGCAACCCGGGGCGTCGGGAGACATCATCCTCCGGGCCGGATGTTTTTTCCTGGACGCCCCCTACGAGGCCCACACCCTGGAGACCTCCGGCGATGAGGCCCTCGTGGTCAATCTCCGGCGCTTCGACTGCTTCACCCTGGTGGAGAGCTGCTGCGCCCTGGCCCTGCTGGCCTGCCGGATCATCATGAACGATCCGGCGAAGGACCACCGCCCACCGGACACTGCGAACGAAGCGCTCGCCAACGTATTCACCGCCCTGCTGCAA
Organism: Pseudomonadota bacterium; assembly: GCA_030057915.1. Taxonomy (GTDB): domain Bacteria; phylum Desulfobacterota; class Syntrophia; order Syntrophales; family UBA8958; genus UBA8958. The sequence goes on along the minus strand of JASGUC010000032.1, from coordinate 25,683 downwards.
ACCCTCCGGTACCGGGACGGGGTCATCGACGGCTACGCCTCCCGCCTCCACTACTTTGCCGACTGGGTGGACAACAACCGGCGGGGCGGCCTCCTTATCGACGCAACCCCCCAACTGGGGGGCCGCCCCGACCCCAGGGCCATCGATTTCATGACAAAACATCGGGAGCTTTATCCTCCCCTCCAGGACGACGAGACCTTCCATCGCCTCCGGGCCGTCGAGGAGCGCCTCTCCACCCTCCCCCGGCACATCCTCCCGAAGGAGGAGATCGCCCGCTGGGAGGAAAGGATCGCCCCAGGCGACATCCTCGCCATCGCCACCCGCGAGGAAGGGCTCGATGTCGCCCACATGGGCCTTGCGATCCACCGCGCCGGGAGGCTCCATCTCCTCCACGCCTCCTCCGAGGCGGGAAAGGTTATCGTCTCCCCGAAAACCCTCGCCGCCTACCTCCAGGGGCGGGAAGACCGCGCCGGCGTCATTGTCGTCCGTCTCAAGGAGCGGCGCACGGGCCGGCGAACCCGGCATTGAAAGAATCGCCACGCCGAGACCTCCGGGTCAAATGCAAAACTCATCAAATCGGCCGCTCCAAGGCAATACGGACTCAGAAACCGATCGAACCTGCCGGCTTCCGTGTCAAGCGCGGAACGAGGCCTTTGAATACCCGCGCCCTACCGCCGCCCCGGCATAATCCCCGCTCGGGAATACCTTGAAAACAAAGCATTCCAACCTCCGCCGTCATGGCGATGGGGAGTCAGAGACGGCGTTTTTCAAAGGTCTCGAGACGTCATCGCTCCCCGACTGAAAAATTCGGGGATGACGAAAAGATCGAGACATTCGAGGATGACAGAAAAAAAAGTCATAGATTCGGGGAAGACAGAATAATCAATCAGGGCGAAAAGAGGCGGCGATACTGTCCGTATCCTTCCCGCTCCAGGTCTTCCTTGGGGACGAACCGGAGGGCGGCGGAATTCATGCAGTAACGACGCCCCGTGGGCGGCGGTCCGTCGGGAAAGACATGGCCCAAATGGGAATCCCCCCGACGGCTCCGGACCTCGGTGCGGCTCATGAACAAACTCCGGTCCTGCCGCTCCACCAGCTCCGCCCCTTCCAGGGGTCGGGTGAAGGAAGGCCAGCCGGTACCGGAATCGTACTTGTCCCGGGAACTGAAGAGGGGCGCCCCGGTAACCACGTCCACGTAGATTCCCTCCCGCTTGTTGTCCCAGTATTCGTTCCGGAAGGGGGGCTCCGTTCCCCCTTCCTGGGTCACGGCGAACTGGAGCGGGGTGAGACGCCGCTTCAGGGTCTCCCGGTCGGGCTTGACGTACTTTTCTCCCGGGCGCGGCGGCTCTTCCCTCGGGAGCCCCCTTCCCTCTCCCGGATTCGCCTCGCCGCCAACCGACGCCGCGGCGGACAAGACACCGTTGATCGCCGCCCCCGCTTTCGCCCCCGCTTTCGCCCCCGCATTCGATCCGTGGCCGATGGGGGCGGACAAGCCGTCGGGCTTCAGCCCCTCCCGGTCGTGGCGGGGGCGTGGCCGCGACGTTCCGTCCCTTTCCCGCCTAACCACCGGCAGCCCGGAATCCTCCGGGGAGACTCCGGTTGCATTCCCTCCCGACAGGGGAGAATTCCCGGCGCACCCCGACGCCTCGTCCCCCCAGAACTGCTTCAGGAAGAGGTCCCGGCCCGAGCCCCGGCGGTAATACTCGTAACGCAACGGGTTCCGGCGGGCGTACTCCCGGTGATACTCCTCCGCGGGGTAAAAGGGACCGGCGGGGAGTATCTCCGTGACCACCGGCCGGGGGAAACGACCGGAACGGTTCAGCACCTCCCGGGAATGTTCCGCGGCCCGGCGCTGCCCCTCGTCGGCATGGAAGATGGCGCTGCGATACTGAGACCCCCGGTCGATGAACTGCCCCCCGGGATCGGTGGGGTCGATATGACGCCAGAAGACCGCCAGGAGTCGTTCGTATGTGATCCGTTCCGGATCGTAATGGATTTGCAAGGCCTCCACATGTCCCGTCCCGCCCCCGCAGACCTCCTGATAGGTCGGATTTGGCTTCGTTCCTCCGGTGTAACCGGGAATCGCCTTCACCACCCCGGGGAGTTTGGCGAATTCCTCTTCGGTGCACCAGAAACAGCCCCCGGCAAAAACAGCGGTCTTGAGCCGCGATTCTATCTTTTCCATGGGGTTCGTCCCCTCCTTTCGATGCCGTCCATCGCCACCCGCGCCGCCGTCGCCTCGGCAGCCGCCCACCAGGACGGCAATCATGATCGATGTCCAAATGAGGATGTTCTTCATCCCCGGTCGCCTCCCCCTGCCTCTCGCCCCTAGCCTATTGCCCCTGCCTCTCGCCCCTTGCCTATTGCCCATAACCTCTCGCCCATAGCCTCTCGCCCATAGCCTATTGCCCCTGGCCTATTGCCCCCTGCCTCTCGCCCCTAGCCTATTGCCCCTGCCTCTCGCCCCTTGCCTCTCGCCCCTTGCCTATTGCCCCTTGCCTATTGCCCATAGCCTTTCGCCCCTAGCCTCTCGCCCCTGGCCCGGAGAGGTTGCGGCGGCGGACAAGACGAGGGCCCGTAGGTAAGTTAGGATGTCGTCGGGAAATGTCAACGGCCGGGGAGAGAAACGGCACGGGAAAAGGCTTGCCATCGACCGTGCGATGTGTCATCGTCCTTCGGCTTGGAAATCTCAGGGGAGGCGGAAGACATGATCGGAATCGCAAAGGGAAAACCGGCGAAAGGTTCGTCGTGGCGGTGGCATTCTTTTCTTATCGGCTGGTGTCTGTTGTCCCTCCTTGCGGCGGGCAGCGCCGGCGGCGCAGAAAAAGGCATCCCCCCGGAGTTCACGGAGATCCGGGAGGTGATCCCCGACGTGCTCTTGGACATCCGTTATCACACCCCCCATAATTTCGTGGGCGCCAGGATCGACGGCTATCTCGCCCCCAAATGTTACCTGACCCGCCCGGCGGCCCAGGCCCTGGGAAAGATCCAGGGGGAATTGGCCGATTTCGGTCTGAGCCTCAAGATTTACGACTGCTACCGCCCCCAGAAGGCGGTGGATCATTTCGTCCGCTGGGCCGCAGACGTCAAGGACGTCAAAACAAAGGCCGAATTCTACCCCCAGGTGGACAAGCGCAATCTCTTCCGGGATGGCTACATCGCCAAGAAGTCCGGCCACAGTAGAGGCAGCACCGTGGACCTCACCATCGTCGCCCTGCCGGCCAAACCCCAGGAGGCATACCGGCCCCACAAGAATCTCCGGGCCTGTTATCGCCCCTACGGGCAGCGCTTCGGCGACAACGGCATCGACATGGGCACCGGTTTCGACTGCTTCGACAGCCGGGCACACACCCTCAACAGGACCCTCGGCCCCACACAACGGCTCCATCGCGCCCTCCTCCAGACCCTCATGGAAAAACACGGTTTCGTCAACTACGACAAGGAATGGTGGCACTTCACCCTGAAGGAGGAGCCCTTCCCGGATACCTATTTCGATTTCGATATCGAGTAGAGATTTCTCTTTTCGAGACCCCCGCCCATCCCGTCTCTTCCCGGATACCTATTTCGATTTCGAATCGAGTAGAGACCTTTGGAGGCGGGGGCCCCGCAGGGGAAATAGGGGGGTGATTTCCGGAGGCAAAACTTTTTGACCGTCGTCGATTCCACATATGATTTCAGGTACTTTACCTATGCCGGCGCGCCGGCATACCCTTTTTTTCGGGGGCGCGGGAAGGCCCGAGAAGGGGCCGATTTTATTAGTCCAGGCGCACCTACCCGGGGACGCCCCCAAAGGTCGTGAAACAGCGGGGCGCCCTCGGAAAATCCGTGGGAGAAGTTAGATGAATTCGTACGGAAAATCTGTGGGAGAAGTTAGATGAATTCGCAAAAAAGCGTCCCGGCCCGCCGACCGGCGGGCCTGCATAAGAAAGAAGCAAGTCGAGTCCGCGCCATGAAACCGGCCCAAAACCATCACACACGCATCTAAAGAATCCAATTCGTTGCGCGGGAATTGCTTGAAGGTCGAATAATGACGAATTTTGAAAATCGAGCCCAATCTTTCCATTGAGTTAAAAAGCCACTTTTTAAAAATTCAGACTTTTTACGGGATCATCAAGTTAGGATGTCGTCGGGAAATGTCAACTTCTTTGCCCGGAAGGATTTCCCCGGTGACAATTTTCCCTTGACAGGGCATTGACGTTGGCTTAGAATTTCTTTCCCGAAAAGCAATACCTTATCAATCATTTAAACCTTCATCGATCCGGCCGGCGGCTCCTCGATCAGGCAGGAGGGGTAAACTATCAGAGCGGGGGGAGGGAAACGCCATGAACACCCAGCAGCGGCGGGGTCGCAGAAACGGCCCTTTCGGGTTCACTCTGTTGGAAGTGATCGCCGTCCTGTTGATTATGGGCGTGGTTGCCGCCGTGTTGTTTGCCGGCTCCATCTCGACGGATGAGTACAGAGCAAAATCCCAGGCGGAGGTCATCAAGAGCCACCTCCGGCACGCCCAGTCCCAGGCCATGAATTCCAGCGTGGTCTGGGGAATTCACTTTATCGACGGCAGCAGATATGCGATGTTCAAGGACGGCAATACGGGGGTGCAGGTCCAGATTGCCGGGGCGGATTCCAATCCCGTCGATCTCTCCGGCCAGGGAATAACCATTTCCAACCTGGGCTCAGGGATTGTCTCCTTCAACTCCTGGGGGACCCCCCATACCGATGCCCAGGCCGTCACGGCGCAATCGGGAACCCGGACTTTGACGGTAACCAAGGGAGACGTCAGCGAATCGATCCAGATCACGCCCAACACGGGATATATTCCATGAACAGGCAAAAGTCTGACAACCGGGGATTCACGCTTCTGGAGATCATCATCACCCTGATCATAGCGGCGATCGTGGGTTCCATGCTCATCCCCTACATTGGGACGAACCTGACCCGGAGTTCAATGGTGGTGGTTTCGGTCCAGCAACAACAGCAACTTGTCCAGGTCATGGAAAACATCACCGCCGATTACAAGCGCCTCCAGATAGCGGATGCATCGCCGCTGTCAACCCTGGTCTCGAGGGTCGGCCCAGCGGGTTCGAACCAGGACAACAGTTACGGCAAGTATTCCGTGGTCGTCAATCGCCGCATCTCCTTCACCACCGGGAATCCGGCGACGGAACAGGAGGACGCAAACGGAAAGATGCAAAAGATAACGATTAGCTATCAGGGTCAGAACCTGACCGCTTTGTTCGGCATGTAGGCAACGATGGCGACATCGTGAAAGGTCCATATGCGGCAAAAGCGCTCCATCCCTCGTCACCGCGGCGTACGTGCGAGTACGCCTCATTCCTCGGGATTTGCGCGCCTTGCCGCTGGAGCCTTTTACTTCGTCGTCTCAATATGAGACCTTTGAAAAACGCCGTTTCGAAGGAGCGCGAGCCTACCCAGATGTCATTTCGAAGGAGCGAAGCGACTGAGAAATCCTAAGATCCCTCATGGCATTCTGGACATGGATTTCTCCCTTTGAAAGATTTCTCCCTTCGGTCGAAATGACAAATTGGACTTTGGACTTTGGACCTTCTTCTGTCGAAATGACAAAAATGGCGAAATGACCAAAATGGCGGTTATTCAAAGCTCTCATCGGACCTTGGACCTTGGACTTTAGACCTTGGACCTTATATTATCGTTGCGGGGTTATAAACGCATTTTTAAATTTAGAGGGGCATCGTCTCATGACGTTTCGAAAGAAGTATGAGACCTTTGAAAAACGCCGTTTCGAGGAGCGCGAGCGACGAGAAATCCTAATCATGAGCGACTCCGGCTTCACACTCATCGAGATGGTGATCGCCCTCGTGCTGGTGGCGGTAATGACGGTCCTGGGGGGAACATTCCTCCTTCAGGCGACCAGTGGCTTCCTGACCGTCAAGGACAACACCCGGCTCAGCCAGCAGGCGGAGCTGGCCATGGCCCGCCTGGGCCGGGAAATCATAGAGATGCAGAGCATGACCGCCGCCGGCACTGCCTCGACGCTGAGCATCGCCCATATCGCGGGGAATCGCACCCTCGGTCTGGACAGCGGCAAACTCAAGATCAATGCCTCCGGCGGCCCTCTTTCCGCGGGAGACATCCTGATCGAAAACGTCCAGAGCTTCTCCATTACCTACTGGTCGGGAGATCCTCCCACTTCCTCTTCCACATGGCCGCTTTCCAACGACTTCCAACGCCTTGCCGCCATCGATATCGACCTCCAATTGAACCACCCCGAGGGAGGCATGCTCCATTTCGCCAGTCGGATCGCACCGCGGAACAACAAGAATATCGGCGGCGCCGCCCCCCCGGCAACGCCTCCCCCAGGGGCGCCGCCAAGTATGAGATGCTTCGTGGCCACGGCGGCCTATGGCGGGCCAAACCACCCCTGGGTGAATATATTGAGAATTTTCCGGGACCGTTATCTGTTGACCTGGTGGGGAGGCAGTATGCTGACCCGGGCCTACTACTACCACGGCGAGCCGGCAGCCAACTGGCTGCGATCCCATCCCAACGCCGCGGGCGTCGTGCGGCTCCTCCTGCTTCCCTTCATCGGCCTGGCCTTCATGGCCCTATACGCCCCGGCGGGGTTTATCTTTCTGCCCGCTCTTGCCCTTATCCTGGGAGGCATCGGGCATTTTAAAAGGAGGTCGCCATGAGAGCGCGGTCTTTCCCGCTCCCATCCCCCGGGAAAGGAAGCATCCTGCTCGGGCTGATCATTGCCATGACGGCCATCGCCATCGTGGGCGCCGGGATGGTGGCCCTTTATTCCTCCTCCACCTTGACCCAGACCGCTCATGCCGGCGGTCAGCGGGCCTACTTTCTCGCCGAATCGGGATTCCGCTACGCCGCCTGCCGGTATCTGAACGAAAGCACGGATGCGAACCGGCTCGCGGTTCTGTCGGCGCTGGACGACAAGGTCTTCAATCTGGCGGATAACGACGGATCGTTCAAGTTGAAGGTCTATCCCTACTGGTTCACCGCTACCTCCGTCTCCGGCAAGAACTTGACTGTCAAGGTTCATGGGCAGTTGGAATCTTCCCTCGCCCTTTCCTCGGGCAATCTCTGGATCAATAACGTGCGGTATCCATATACAGGCGTCAGTGGCGCGACCAGCGGCGCCAAATCATTTACCTTTGTGGCCGCCACGGACTGGCCGGCGATCGCATCGGGAACGGTTGTGTATTCCGCGGCCCTTCCCAGCGCGGCGCAAACCGTGACCAAAGGGGGCAATCTCACGCTTTCCGGCACCGGCACGGGCGCTTTCCCCCTCATCAACGGCAACTTTCGGATCGACACCAACCCGACGGTTTATACCTACCAAAAGAGGAACGGCAACACCCTCCAGGGGGTTGACCTCGTTGACTCGAGCCGGACCTGGACCAATCTGGCGGTCGGTGCCAGTGCCACCGTCGTCCTCGACAAGTATCTCCGTCTGGATTCGACGGGTTCCTTCGGCACTTACAACCGGCAGGTGATCTACAACATCCCCATCGGCTGGATGTCCGGCGATGCCGAGATGCGAAAGGTGCAACACCACGATACCTTCGACACCATGAGCAATTGGCAGGCGCCGACGGGAGGCGGCGGGGGAACCCACGGCATCCAGGCGGTTGACGGCGGCAATGCCCTGAAGGTAAATTCGGCCACCTCCGGGACCAACCTGGGAAACCTCGCCCTGTCCTTTTTCAATTATGGCGGCACCGAAGCGAACCTCGCCCAATCCTGGATGGATGCCCAGGGATTCCTCACCTACGACCTCCAGGTCAAGGCGCGCAACGATCAGCCCAACTTTATGGCGGGGATGGGCTTCCGGAGTAGAAACAACGCGGACGGAACGGATTTTTATACCTATGGCGTCTCGTTCCTCAAGCCGCGACAGATCAAGTCGTGTATTTTATGGATTTGCTCCGATTGGGGCGCCCCCAACGACCTTCCCAGTGATCTCATCCCGGGTTATGCCTCGGACGCCGCGGCCGGCCCACTTTTCTCCAACCCGGGGCTCTTCCGAAACCTCGAAGAGGCAACATCGCTGGGATTCCTGGGTACCGGGACGCAAAACCGCTATGGCCTCCCCGCCATCGTCCTGTGGCAGCGGACGGCGACGGGGAATAAATGGCTGGCCTATAGAACCCTCACGACAGCGGACGGGATCGTCACCTACACGAGCAGTTCCAAAGCGTGGCGGCTCGTCAACTGGTCAACCCTCATGGTCCGGGTGGCGGAGGGATGCACCCTGGCCTTCACCGGGGGAGGCGGCCTGACCGGCGTCGGCGTCCCCATCAAAAGTGGCGACACGATCACGAATTCAGACGGCACGAAAAGCGCCCGGGTAATCATGACCCCCATCCTCACGGGAGGCACCTGGGCCACACGCACTGCCCAGGGGACCTTCGTGTTGTCCTCCATCAAGGGCAACGCCTTTGTCGCAGGTGAAGGCCTTTTTGTCGGGGGCGCGCAACGGGCAACGGCAGCCGGCCCCCTGAACGCGACCAAGCGCAATTTCATCCGGGTTTACTATACCAGGCCAACTACCCAAGGGACGGCCAACGCCATCGAAACGGACAACAACCGCCTGGCCAATCCCCGGGGAAGCTTTAACTGGCCGCCGGACGACCTCACCGACCTCGCCGCCGCCAACGACTTTGTAACCCTGGTCCAGTGGACGGACTACAATACGGGGGTTTCCGCCGTCACATCCACAAGCCAGCCCGAAGCCATCATCGAGACGGGAGACCTGGTGACGGGCACCTGGGACGACACGAGCACACCGGCCAACTTCAGCGGCGACAGCATCTCGCTGATGACCATGTCCGACAAGGCCACCAACACCTATTACGATGATTTTGGCATCCAGTTGTTTATCAAGTCCAGCTCCGGGTTCCTGCCACCAATCCAGCAATAGCCGCCCCGGTGCGGGGCAAATCGCGGGGTGGGATGGAGGGCGTATGGGAGGACCCCAGGGAGGGCGTGGCGGAGTGGGCAACGAAAAACGCCAGGGAGGGCGCGGCGAGGGGCATATCGAGACCTTTGAAAAACTCCGTTCCGGCCTCAATATTGCCATTCCCGCGAAAGCGGGAATCCAGTGTTTTCAGCTATTTTCTGGATGCCGGGTCGAGCCCGGCATGACGTGTGAGACAGTTTTTCAAAGGTCTCATATCGAAGGACTCGCTAGAGATCACGGCGGAGGGCACGGCAGGCCATGACCTGGTGGATGGACGTTCTGATCGCCGCCTTTGGCGGGGCCGTGGGGAGCTTTCTGAATGTATGCATCCACCGCCTGCCGGCGGGAGGCTCGCTGTTGGCCCCCCCCTCCTCCTGCCCGGCCTGCGGTCACGCCATTCGCGTTTATGACAATATCCCCCTCTTGAGCTACGCCCTCCTGAAAGGTCGCTGCCGGGACTGCGGGGCGTCCATCTCCCGGCGCTATCCCCTTGTGGAGGGAGCGAGCGCCATTCTGGCCCTGTTCCTCTTCTGGAAATATGGTTTTTCCTGGCAGTTTCCCGCCGCCTTCGCCTTCGTCTCCGCCCTTCTTGTCATCACCTTCATCGACCTGGACCACCAGATCATCCCGGACGTCGTCACCCTCCCGGGGATTCCCCTGGGCCTGATCCTCGCCGTGACGGTCATGGGATTGCCGTTTATGGAGGCCCTGTGGGGGCTCCTCATCGGCGGCGGCCTCCTGTATCTCGTCGCCGTCGCCTACGCCTTCATCAGGAAAATGGAGGGGATGGGGGGGGGCGACATCAAGCTTCTGGCCATGATCGGGGCCTTCCTGGGCTGGAAATCGCTGCCGTTCATCGTCCTGGTCAGCGCCCTCGCGGCGGGGGCGGTGGGGGTCGCCCTCATGGTCGCCAAAGGCAGGGACATGAAATACGCCCTCCCCTTCGGGCCTTTCCTGTCGCTGGCCGCCGTCGCCTACATCCTCGGAGGCGGGGAGCTTTTCCTGCGCCTCCTGCTGCAAAGATAGAAACGGCCTGCCGTCATGAGGATGTCAGCGCAACTTGAATACGGAAAAGATTTTGCCGCCCCCCACGGTGATCGAATAAACCTCGTTCGACAATTTATAAGGCCCCGGATGCCAACGGTAGTTGGTCAGAAAGTAATCCGCCTCCACCTGGGGGACCAGCTTCAATCTCCTCAAGTCCCGGGGGTCGAGAAAAACGGCATTGTTGATCAGTGGCGCCGGCACGTTGGCGGTCAGGCCGATCCGAGGTCGCGGATCGTTCTTGACGATGAACTCCAGACCCCGGCGGAAAGACAGCCCCCAGTAATCCAGTTCGAAGTTCTCCCCCGCATGGCTCCCCGCCAGGATATTGAAATAGACGTTCTGGAAGGGATGATGGCGAATCATCCAGGAGGCGGTGTTAATGAGGGAAATCACGATGACGATCACGATGAAGGCGGCGGCATGGCGCTCCCGCCGGGACAGGGGTCCGGTCAAAAGCCCCTTGAGCCATCCCGCCCCCGTCATTGCCACCAGGAGAAAGGGGGCATAGAGGAAGTATAGGTGGCGCCACCCGTCGTAGAGGGCGGAGTTGAGGACAATGACCGCCGTCAGGGGGGCGAGGAAGAGGAGGAGAAATAAGAAATCCTCCCGCTCCGCCTCGTTCCCATAGAGAAACCGGCCATTCTTGACGCCGTTTACGACGATGCGGATGGCCCCAAGGAGGAAAAAAAAGGTGTATATCAATGGCGTCGTGATGAGGATCCACAGGGGGATGTAATGCCAGGGCACTTCCGTGGATTTGATGAAACGGCCCAGATAGAGAACGGGATAGACAATCGGAAATCTGTTCATCCCCGAAAAAGAGGCCAGGAAATTTCCGACCGGATTTTCCCACAGGTAAGGCCAGAACAGGAGGATGAAAAGGGCGGTGGCGACAAGATAGACCAGCAGGGGTCCCAGCAGCCGGGCCGGATTTTGAGGCCGCCGGGACCCATCGAGGAACTCGATTGCCGTCATGAACACCGCCAGGGCCGGGATAAAAACCCCGGTTATGCGCTGATCCACCACCAGGGCCGTGGCCAGGGCAAACAGCAGGGCATTGACGACGGTGGTTCGATTCAGATACCGCAGAAAGAAATAGATGGCGATTATGAACAGGGACAGAAACACGACATCCTTGCCATAGAAGGAATCGGCAAAGATCCGGGGGCTGAGGATCAGAAACAGACACGCCCCCAGACCCAGGGCGCGACTGGCAAACCGTCTCCGAACGATCGAATAGAAGAAAATGACGCTCCCGTAAAACAACAGGAAGGTGCAGAGGTGGCGCAGGTAGAAGGCCTCCGCCATGGACCCGTTATAGCCTAAAAGAAGATCCGCCGCATACATGGGCAAATCGAAGACCACGCCATACTGATTCGCCCCATATTCCCCCAGGGGGGGCGTATGGGCGAATTCCCGAATCTGAACCTCCGGAAGGAAGAGCGCCGCCAGATATTTCGCCGTCACGCTGGCGATCTCGCGATGCGTCGGCTCGTCCCAGGAAATGCCATAGTCCCGGTAAATGGACAAACCAAGGGCAAGGTAGGCGGCAAAGAAAAGCAACACCCAAAGACGCCCCCGGTCCCGGATCGGGGTCAGTCGTCGGCAAATATCCTGAAGACCGCCGGTCTCCCTCCCGTCACCTTGTTGGGAAGCCGCCGCGGACGGTTCATCTTGCCCCGGATCCGTTGGCAGACGCGCACCTTGGCTGGAACCCGTGGTGGGACGAAAATCTTGCCTGGAATCCGTCGTGGGCGGGCTCTTCGGGGGATCAGGCATTTCAGTCATGAGGGCCGTCATGGGAGCGGGAAAAAATATGGTTGTATTTCAGGATGCACCAGAGAGCCCAGAGGCCGTCCGTCCATCTGATCTTCTTTCCCTCTTCGTAGGTGCGGCCGTAATACGAGATCCCCACCTCGTAGATCCGTGCCTTCTTGCGGGCGATCTTCGCCGTTATTTCCGGCTCGAAGCCAAACCGGTCCTCTTCGATGACCAAGGACTGGAGGAGTTCGCGCCGAAAGGCCTTGTAGCAGGTCTCCATGTCCGTGAGGTTCAGGTTGGTCAGCATATTGGAGAAAAGAGTCAAAATCCCGTTGCCCACGCGATGCCAGAAATAGACCACCCGGTGGGGTCCGCTGCCGACAAACCGGGAGCCGTAAACCACATCCGCCTTGTTCTCCAGAATCGGGCCGATGAGCTTCGGGTACTCCTGGGGGTCATACTCCAGGTCCGCATCCTGAACAATGACGATGTCCCCCGTCGCCTCCCGGAGGGCGGACCGCAGGGCCGCTCCCTTGCCCTTGTTGACCGGATGATAGACGACCCGGGCGATGCGGGGTTCGATCCGTTCCCGGAGAATCTCCCGGGTCCCGTCGGTGGAATGATCGTCCACCACTATGATCTCCTTGTCCGGGACGGGGGCCTGGAGTACCGTGTCGATCACCCTCTCTATGGTGGCCGCTTCATTGTAGCAGGGGATCAAAACCGAGAGCTTCATTTGCAAATTCGTTCCCGTGTGTTCGACTGCGGGGGCCGAACCCTTTCTCCCGCCATGGAGCGCGTGGATTTGGCGGCGCCATGGCGGCTCCGGAGGTCCGCGTGGCGTTGAAGGGAAAGAAGCGTTCCCCGCCCTCTCACTTTACCTCCGACACCTTGCCGCTCCATACCGTGGGCGTGATCTCGTGCCATTCCAGGCCGGCGATTTCCGGCTTCCGGTGACGGATCAGGATCATCCGGTCTCTTTTGGTCATCTTCTCCACCCAGGGGCGGTAGCTTTCGTCCTTGCCCCGGGTAAGCTGCATGCGGCGATACGCCTTCAGGTTCTCCGCGGTCATCCAAATCGGCTCGAAACCCAGGGCATACCGCCAGGGACCCTGGGGATTTTGATAGAACACCTGGTAGAACAAGTCCATGTTGTCATTGTAGAGGATGCCCCCCGGCTCGGGGAGCCAGGGGCGGTGCGTCGCCTTTTCCATATCCGGCCAGACCGCCGCCCCGCCGGACCACCTGCTGTCCCGGTCATTGGTCGTGGCGAGCAGCAGGACGAGGCAGAATACCCCCGCCAGGAAGAGTCGCCGGATGCTGAAGACATCGGTATATGCCTCCAATACGGCCTGAATTTCACCGGCCACCCAAAAGGCCAGGGCCGGCCACCCCCAGTCCGTCCAGAACCGGAGGGTGAAAAAGCCCATGATCCAACCGACAACCGCCAGGTAAAATACCGGATTGTCAACCACCCGCATCTCCCAGGCCCCCCGGGCCCGACGCCACAGGAGCAGGCCCCCCGCCAGGAACAGGGCCGGCGCCTCCCCGGCAAAGGGCTGGAACTCGCCGACCAGTTGATGGGCAAAATCCTTTTTGCCCAGGGATTCCAGGGCATGAAAGAGCATCTGGTGCAAAAAGACAAGGGGGCTGCCGGTAAGCGCCGCCCCCACCACAACGCCCACCCCCACCGCCCCCGCCACAAGGGCCAGGGCCCGCCACCGCCGGGCCAGGGCCAGGGCCAAAAGCGGCAGGGTGAAAAGATACCAGGTCCCGTGGATCCAGGCGGCCAGGGCCGCGGCGACGGCCAGGGCCGCCAGTTCGTTCCCGGGTCGTTTTTTTTCCTCGATCCTCTCCCACAAGAAACAGAACAGCAGGATCAGGATCATGCTGGCGATATAAGGGCGGCCAAAGAAGAGGCGGCAGACCGGCCCGAAAGAGACGACGGCCGACAAGGCCAGGGCGGCGATCCAGGCCTCGCCCCGGCGGAGATAGAAGACCGGCGGCATGGTGAAGGCGAAAAAGAGAAACAGCACGGAAAAGTTGAGAAGACTCTGTTTATCCGCCTTCGTGACGGACCGGACGGCCCCGAGAAGGGCGTGCCAGCCCGGATGACTGTCCATGGAGATCTCCGGGCGGACCACCAGGATTTCCGTCCAGGGCTTCCCGGAGACCACCTTGGCCACATGGCGCAGGGCATCGTCCCGGGGGTGAAATCCCTGCCCCGCTACCCGGAGCCCGGTCCATCCAAGGACCCCCAGGCACAGCAGGAGGACAAGCGAACGGAGGAGGCGTTGTCGGGGCGGTGGAATCCGGTCCGAAGTCATCAAATGGTCCTGAAGATCGCAAGCGACGGGGCCGACGACAGAAGACGGTCAATCTTCAATCGGGCAGATCGAGGCGCAAGCAAAGATAGCCAATGCCCCGGGCATTGGCTATCTTCTTCCCGTAAAGACGGTCGCTTCCAGTGGTCCTGAAAATGGGCGTCGCAAAACCGCTCGCCGCACGGATCAAAAAAGGTGTCTCAATAGAGTCTAAACGCTTTTGACTTATTTGTCCCTGTAGGGAGATCCTGATCCCAGTTAGTAGGTCCGTTGGTGACCGTAACTGTTACCGAGCCGCTGCTGGCCTGGGTCCAACTGCCTGTATAATCCCCAACAACCACGCCCGTATTGGCAGCCGGCCCATTGCTTGCGGTATATGCCCCGTTCAGCAGTCCCTTCGAGTAATCCATGGTCGCGGAGGACATCAATGCGGCCTTGGCCCCCTCCAGGGCCTTGGCCCGGGCCTCCCCCTGCATATCCATATACTTGGGGATCGCCACCGCCGCCAGGATGCCGAGAATCACCAGGACGGCGATGATTTCGATCAAGGTAAAACCTTTCTGATTCCTCAACATGTCAAACCTCCTCCATTGTTTTGTCGTAAAGCGATATGTGTGTCATTTCATCGATTGTCCTCGGTCCCGACCTCCATCCCCGCGGAATGTCCGGAACCACCCCCGTCCTGAAACTCGAATCCCCCTCACCTCCTCCCGCCGAATGCTTGTTTGTCCTTCCATGTTCAATCCACAAAATTATTACGCAAGATCCGTTCCATGCGCCACGGATAAGGGCAAATCTCTCTCGAACGAAATCGACTGGATCCGGATATGGAAATGACGAATCCCCGGTTCCCGTCCGACACTAACCACAATTTGCCGCCGGCGCCGCGAATTTTGTACCTTTTTTACCCTGACGACATCGTAAAGAGCGCCCCAACCCGCCGACTGCCGGGCCTGTATAAAAGAAGCAGGTCGCGTCCGCGCCATGAAGCCGGCCCGAAACTGACAAAAACGTATCTAAAGAATCCAATTAGTTACGTGCGACTTACTTGGAAGTCCATAGGCGGCGGAAGCGCCTCATCCCTCGTCACCGCGGCGTACGCCCAAGCGCCTCGTTCCTCGGGATTCGCACGCCTTGCCCCGGGGGCCTCCTGCCTCGTCGTCTCCCTCATGACTCTTTACGAATTCATCGACTTGGGCATCGATGTTATATCTTTTTTTGACGCGATGCAAGAGGATTCTGGTGGCATCGATGCCGAGGAGTTCCGCCGCGAGGCCCAGCCAGACGATAGATTCCGTCTCGTCGATCCTTTGATCCCGGGCCTATTTCATCGCCCGCCAGGCAAGGATTGCCGCCCACATCATTTGGCCATTTTCGTCAGATCCCACATGGGCATGAAGATGGCCATGGCGAAAAACCCCACCACCCCCGCCAGGCCCACCATGAGGATGGGGCCGATGGCATCGGAGAGGCGCTTGACGGCGTAGCCGACCTCATCGTCGTAGTGGATGGAGATCTGACGGAGCATGTCCTCGATGTTGCCCGATTCCTCCCCGATAGCTACCATATCCACCACCATGGGGGTAAAGTGCTTCGCCGCGCCGAGGGGGCCGGCGATCCCCTGCCCTTCCTGGACCCGCTCCCGGACCCGGTCGAATTCCCGGGAGATGGCGCTGTTGCCGATCGTCGCGGAGAGGACCTCCATGGCCCGCATCACCGGTACGCCGCTGGCCTGAAGGATGGCAAAGATGCTGGCGAACCGGGACATGGCGGCCTTCTGAAACAGGGGCCCGAACAGGGGAAGCCGAAGAAGCAGGGAATCGAGGGTAAGGCGCCCCAGAGGCGTTTTCAAATAGAAGCGCAGCCCAATGACAACCCCCACGACGACGATCAGCAGGAGGTGCCACCAATTGGCAATGGCGCTGTAGAGTATCATGCAGATTTTCGTCGGCAGGGGCAGGGCGACCCCGGCCTTTTGGAAGATGACCACAAATTTGGGCACCACCATGGTCAGGAGAACGAAAAAGGCGATCCCCAGGGCAATCAGAACGATGAAGGGATACTGCAGAGCGGACTTGATGTCTTCCCTGATCTTTGCCTCGTGCTCGATGATGTCGGTGAGGCGTCCCAGGATTTCCGGGATGGTGCCGCTGACCTCGCCGGCGTTGATCATGCTCAGGTAGAGGGGAGAAAAGATCGCCGGGTGCTTCTTCATGGCATTATGAAGGGTCGATCCGGCCCTGATGTCGCCGCTCACCTCCAGGACCACCTTCCGGAGGGTCTTGTTCTGGGTCTGGTTTTCCAGAACCTGCAGAAGCCTCAGGACGGGCACCCCGGCCTGCATCATGGAGCGAAACTGCTTCGTGAAGAGGATCAGGTCGGAGGTCTTGACCTTGGAGAGGGCCTCGTTTATCCGGCTCCAGAAAGAACCGCCCCCGCCGCCCGCCGTCACCGCCGCGACCCGGGAGGGGATGTACCCCCGGGACAGGAGGATGCTCTCCGCCATTTCCAGGGAGTCCGCCTCCATGGTTCCAGAGACCTTCACGCCGCTTTCATCGATGCCCCGATAGAAAAAAGTCGCCATATATCCTCACATCCTCACACCATGACCGCGGAAGCGGCCTCCTCCAGGGTGGTGATCCCCCGGAGGGCCTTGTCGGCGGCGTCCTGTTTAAGGGTCCGGAGCTTCCCGGCCGAAACGGCCGCCCGGGTTATCTCCTGGGCGGATTTCCGTTTCAGGATCATCTCCTGGATCGTCTCGTCGTTCACCAGGACCTCGAAGATCCCCGTTCGTCCTCGGTAGCCCGTATTCCGGCATTGATAACATCCCGCCCCCCGCTGAAAATTGGGGTTCTCCACCTTGTCCAGCCCCCAGGCGGCCAGGGCCGCCTCCGGAGGGCGGTAGGGCTGGGTGCAGTAAGGGCAGACCGTCCGCATCAAACGCTGGGCAAAAGAGACCAACAGTGCCGAGGCGACGAGAAAGGGTTCGATGCCCATATCGATAAAACGGGTGATCGCCCCCGCCGCGTCGTTGGTGTGGAGGGTGCTCAGGAGACGATGCCCGGTTTGAGCGGCCTGGATGGCGATGGCCGCCGTCTCGGAGTCCCGGATCTCCCCCACCATGATAATGTCCGGGTCCTGCCGGAGCACGGCCCGAAGACCGCTGGCAAAGGTCATCCCCGCCTTGCGGTTGAGCTGGATCTGCCGGATGGTATCGATCCGGTATTCCACCGGATCTTCCAGGGTGACGATGTTCGTGTCCGGGCTGTCCAGTTCGCTGAGGATGGAATACAGGCTCGTGCTCTTGCCGCTCCCCGTCGGTCCGGTGCTCAAGACCATGCCATAGGCCTTCCGGCTCATCGTCTGGATCTTTTCCCGGTCCTCCGCGACCATCCCGAGGCTGTCGAGGGAATAGATGCCCACGCTCATGTCCAGCAGACGGAGGACCAGGTTCTCCCCATAGATGGTGGGAACGGTGGAGACCCGGACATTGATCTCCCGCCTCTCCATCCTCAGGGTGAAACGGCCGTCCTGGGGGATCCGGGAAACGGTAATATCCATGTTGGCCAGGATCTTCATCCGGGCGATGATGGACAGGGAGAGGGCCTTCGGCGGCGAGGGGACCTCATGGAGCTTGCCGTCGATGCGGAAACGGACCTGGAGCCGGGTCTGCTGGGGACTGATGTGGACGTCGCTTGCCCCCTCCCGAATCGCCTGGGCGAAGATGGAGTTGACCAGGCGGACGACCGGGGCCTCGCCGGCCATGTCCTGGAGAGACGCCACCTGCACATCCTCCGCCACCTGATCCGCCGCCGCTTTTTCCACTTCCAACGGGGCTTCGCTCTCGATGGTCTCCAGGACGCTGCCAACCCCGGACTGCGTGCCATAGACGGCATTCACCAACTGGTTGAATTCCCGCTCCGTGCACACCACCGGCGCCACCTCGGCGTTGGCGGCAATCTCGATGGCATCCAGGGCGTTGATGTCAAGGGGATCCGTCATGGCCACGGTGAGCAGACGGCCCTTTTTCCTCAGAGGCACGGCCTGATATTTCTGGGCCGTTTCGATCGGAATCAGACGGGCCAGATCCACATCGATGGGATAGTCCTCCGGATGGTACTTCTCGATCTTGAGCTGCCGACTCAAGATATCGACAATCTGATTCTCGTTGACGATCCCCTGCCGGGTCAAGTACTGGCCAAGCTTCAGTCCGGCCTTCCTGTGTTCCCCCAGGGCCTGCCGGAGCTGTTCCTCCGTAAGAAAGCCGGTCTCGACCAGCATCTCCCCTAATTTCTGTTTCTTCTTGACGGCCATTGTTTAGCGCTTTTTACGAATCCATCATCAATTGGCGAAGAAGACCGTATCGGCCCCCGGCCTGGCCATGACTTTCGCCCTTTTCGCCTGTTCCGGGGGAAGTTCGTGGATTGCCCGCCGGGCCTCCGCTTCCGTGGCGAAGGTCTTTTTCAGCGCAACCGCAAAGACCATGCCCTCTCGGGGGCTCCAGAACGGGAGGATCATGGTGCCCTCGCCATAGCGCCGGTACAATCCATAGGCCTCCTCGAGATCCTCCCCGGAACCGACGAAGACCCGCTTTTCCGCCCCCGGCCAGGACTCCCGGGGGGCGGGCAGGGCCGGAAACTCGATCCCCTGTCCCGGGCGGACCAGATTCATGTTGGGAATGCCCGGATTCGTCTTCGCCAGGGCGGCCATGCGGGAGGGGCCCTGCTTGCCGTACACCGCCAGCAGGAGCCGGTGGACGGTGGTTCCTTCCTTCATCTTCAATTTCCCGAGACTCCGGGGCGCCTCCTTCTCCGGGGCCGCCTTTTTCCCGCCGGCGCCGTGTGACGTCACGGGGAGGAACGTCCCCGGGGCAACGGCGGCATCCTGTCGTGGGGAGGCGGCATCATGCCCAGAGGCGGCGGCAGGCCCAGAGGCGGCATCATGCCCAGAGGCGGCGGCAGGCCGAGAGGCGGCGGCAGGCGGCGACGTCACCGCCGCGCCATCCCGACCTGCCCTTCCCGACGACGGCGTCGCGGTGCTAAAGACTGTGCTGGCCGCCGGGATAACCGTCGGCGTCACGGCCTGATCCGCGGCGGCCCCGGCCATCGCGGCATTGCTTGCCGGCAACGGCATCGCTCCCCCACCCCCGCCCCCGCCGAAACCCGAATGGGCCGGACCGCCTTCGTCTCCCCCCTGGAGGGTCAAGGCGCCACCCGCGGTCTTGCCCGCCGTCACCGCCGGTTTATCGAGGGAAGCGACCTGGTTGATCGTATGCGACGGTTTAAGAGCAAACAACAGGTATCCCGCCAGAAACAGAAAGACCGTCGCGGTCATGGCCACCGTCGCCCAACGGCGCCACCCCGGTCCCCGGGGGTCCAGCCTGTGGATGACGGAACGGACGAGGGGAAATCCCACCCGGTTCCTGTTCTGGATGATCAGGGCAAGAATCACCTGATGGCAAAGATTTACGATCCGGCGGGGATAGCCCTCCGTCGCCCGGTAAACCGCCCAGCATGCCGGGACGGAAAAAAGCGGGGCCCCGGAGGTTCGGCCGGCCCGGGCGATGCGGAACTGGATCATGGCCCTGGTCTCGGGAAAGCTTAAGGGCTTGAGGAAGAAGCAGCGATTCACCCGGTCGGCGAAATTGTCCTGTTCCTTCATGATCTCCAGGAACTCCTCCTGGGCGAAGATGACAATCTGGAGCAACTTGTGCTCATTGGTTTCATAATTGAGAAACTCCCGGAGGACCTCCCGGCAGTGGGCAGGGAGCTTCTGCCCCTCATCAATGGCCATGACGACAATCTTCTTTTCCTCCACGCCCCGGAGAAACAGATGGTTCTTGATGCGCTCCTTGATCTGCCATTCCGTCTCCCCATCCCCAAGGGAATATCCGAAGGAGACGGCGACGGCGGCGAGGAATTCCCGGACCGTGCTGAAGGAGGGGTCGAGGAACAGGTGCGTCTCAAACTCGTTGCGGTCGTCCTCCATCTCCGTGAAACGAAGGAGAAACTCCCGGCAGAGGGTGGTTTTTCCCGTTCCCACATGACCTATGACCACGTTGAGCCCCCGACGGAGGCGGATGGCCAGTTCCAACTGCTGTAGGCATTCCTGATACTGGGTGGATTTATAGAAGAACTCCGGCTCCGGAGAGTTGGAGAATGGCTCGCGGTTCATGTTGAGGATCTTGAAGTATTGCATGGTCATCCCTCCATGATGGCGTTCGGGCGGAGCGGATTCGCCTCGGTGTTCGCCCGGTCGTCAGTCTTGCGGCGTTGCCGCCGCCTTCGGCATTGTCATTGGGGCCGCCCTGACAGGCGCATCGTTACGGGCGGGCGCCTCGCGGCCCCCGTCGCCTGCCGGCGGGGCGGCGGGGGGCGGTCTTTTCTCCGGTCCCGTTTCGACCCCGGGCCCGCTCCCGCCGGCGCCCTCTGGGGGAGGCGCCGCCAGCGCCGCCATATCCCGATAAGGGGGAAGAATCCGCGGCGTAATGAAGATGAGGACCTCCTCCATCTTGTCGGCACGGCTGTCGTTTTTGAACAAATAGCCCAGCAGGGGAACGTCCTTGACGCCCGGGACGCCGGTATCGCCCCGGGAAATTCGCTGCTTGGAAAGCCCGGAGATGACAATGGTTTCCCCGTCGCGACAGATAAGATTCGTCGCCGTCGTCTTCTTGATGATAAACGGGTTCCCCTGGACGTTCCGGTAGGGATCGACCTCGTCCTTCTTGACCAGGATCTTCATGGACAGGGTCTTGTCGTCGATGACGTGGGGGGTGATCTCCAGGCGGAGGACCACGTCCTGAAACTCCGTCGTCTGGGTCACCGTGCCGCCGCTGCTCTGATTGGTCACATAGGGGATCCGCTCGCCGTTTTCCGTGTAGGCCATTTGGTTGTCCCGGGTGATGATGGAGGGGCTGGAGAGGATGTTGAGCTTGCTGTCCTTCTGCAGGGCGTTGAGCTGTATCTCCAGGATGTTCCCCCCCAGGGTGCCGATCAGGAGACCCAGGGTGCCCAGGCCTTCCGC
This sequence comes from Pseudomonadota bacterium, assembly GCA_030057915.1. Lineage (GTDB taxonomy): Bacteria > Desulfobacterota > Syntrophia > Syntrophales > UBA8958 > UBA8958. The sequence continues at coordinate 4,572 of JASGUC010000032.1, read as the reverse complement.
CGCCGTCACCGCCCCGTTGGAAGGCGGAAAATTGACGCCGAAGCCCTGGTTGGAGAGCCCCGGCAGACCATAGGACGGGGTATAGTTTCCCGTGAGCGGATCGATAATCCCGGCGCCCGACATCGTTGTCCCACCGGGGGTCACATAGATGTTGCCCCCGGTCCGGGTGCTCGTCGTCTGATACATCCCCCCCCACTGGATGCCCAGCTCCCGGGCGATTTCCTTCGTCGTCTCGACAATGTTCGCCTTGATCTGGATCTGCGGCGTCGGCTTGTCGATCTTCTCGATGATGGGCATCATCTTGAGGAGATCGTCCCGGATCGCCGATATGATCAGGGAATTGCTGTGCTCATCCACCCGGACCGATCCCCGGGGCTTGTCTTCCTTGGTCTTCGTCAGGAAGGACTCGAGATTGTCCTTGAGATCCTTGGGCCGGGCGTAATCGATGGGGACCACCACGGTAAGCAGCGGCGCCACCCTTTGGATGCCCTGTTCCTGAGTTTTCCGCTTCAGCTCCAGTTCCTGGTCCTCCAGGGTCAAGACCCGTATGATGTCCCCCTCCCAGAGATAGATCAGCCCCTGGCTCTTGAGGATGCTGTTGAAGGCCTGATCCCAGGGGACGTCGCGGAAATCGACGGTAATCTCGCCCTTGATGTCGTTTTTGACCAGGATGTTCCGCTCGACGGACCGGGCCAGGGACCGGAGCACCGCCTTCACGTCCGCCTGACGCATCTTCAGACTGATGGGCTGGGTCGGCAGGATCTTCGGGGCTTCCGGCGCCTTCCCCTTCTCGGTGTCCCCCGCTTCCTTCAGCAGCTCCTCGACCAGAGCGGAAGCCCTCTTCTTGGGAAGGGGGGTGTGGCCGGTGGCGGTTTCCGCCAGAGTGTGCCACTTGCCGAAGAAGGGATCTTGCCCGCCCCCCTTCTTCGCATTGCAGCCACCGATCACGAGCGTAAAGATCAGCAGCAATGTCAAGCACTTCCCTGAATATCCCTTTTTCGCCATGCCCACGGCCGCCTCTCTCACTCCTGCAGGGAAATGTTTTGCACCGTCCCGTTAAACTGGTTTTCGATGGTGACCCGGGTTGGTGAAATCTTTTTAATTACATACCCTTTTATTTCTGTCTCATCGCCTTCGCCGCATTCCGCGCCGTTGACGATGGCGACTCTTTCTCCGTTGGCCTCCAGATAGCCCGTATAGCGAAATTCGATTTTGGGGGCGGCGGCGCCTCCCTCGGCCTTGGCGGGGGCCTGGGCCCTGGTCCAGGCGCGGTAGGATTTGGCATCCAGGAAGGGATCCCGGCGCCATTCCTTCTCCGCCCGGCTGAAGATAAGAGCGGAGACCTTCTCATTTCCTTCCTTGGCCATGCTCGTCGTAATCTCCGTGACAAAGGCCTCCAGGGGCGCCGTCTGGGAGGTGCCGACGGAAACCGGCGCCTTTTTTTTGGGAACGAAGAAATCGAAAGCGGCATAGAGGATAACGATGCCCATTATCCCGATAATTATCATCTGTCGCTTCCTCCCTTTCTCCGCCGTCTCCATCTCAACCCACCGCCGTCCAAACCTTCAGTCTAAACTCCCGAAAATCCGCATTCTCCTTGACCGTAATTTCCTCGATATGTTGCAGATAGGAAATGCCTCCGATTTGGATCAAAAATTTCCGGAAATCCATGAACCCGCCCCGGAGCACCACCTCGACGGGAATGAATTGCAGGTCCCCGGTCATGCCGCCGGGATTCGGCGTGGCCGACACCAGGGTCATTCCGCTCATTTGAGCCGCCGTCCTCAGGGCTACGGGAAGTTCGTTTATCCGGTCCTGGGGCAGCTTCCCCGGCGGCGGCAGAGGCAAGACCTTCGTGCCCTTCCGCTCCGCGTCCGCCTTTGCGGCTACGAACAGCGGCGCCAGGGCCTCCTGCTCCGCCAGGGCGTTTTTCTTTTCCGTGATCGTCCTGTTCAACCTCTCCATGGCCTTCTTCTCCGGGAGGATCCCTCCCATAACGAAAATAAGGATCCCCATCAGGCACAAGGCGATATATATCCTGCTTTGCCGGGGGATCGCGAAGCCCCCTCGTTTGTTATCCATCGATCCGCGCCTCAGAGCCAATTTTAAGAACGAAATGGAGAACCTCGCTCTTGGCGAAGGGTTCCACGACATTCTTTTCGATCGTCACCTGCTGAAAGATTGGCGAGGCCTCCAGGACCATGACATAGTGGGCCAGGGCAATCTCAAACTCCTGTCTGTTCCCGAAGATCAAACCCTCGACAACGATCCCCGCGAGAGGGCTCGCCGCCGGGGCAGCGTGACTGGCGGGGGCGGCGGCGGGGGCGGCGGCGGGGGTGGCGGCGGCCCGCAATGGCCCCAGGGTGAGCTTCAGGTCAATAAAATGGATGTTCGCCGGGGTAAGTTCGACGAGTTCGCTGATGAACACCATGCCGAGATAACGAGCCGCATATCCGCGGCACAATTGATGGCGTTCCCGGGCCCGGACGACCATTCTGGATAGGACGTCCCGATCGACCGCCGGACCGAGGGCCGCCATGCGGGTCTCCAGCCCCTGAATAGCCGCCCTTTTCCGGGCTACCGCGGCTTTCTGGAAGGCAAAGACACCGGTGCAGAGTACCACGGCGACAATGAAGACGGCAAAGACGGCCATGTTGATCCGGGCCACGCTGGCCGCCGTTTCCTTTTCCCTGTAGGTGAACACGAAATTCGGCGTATGATCGTTCCCGGAAAAGGCCATTCCCAGGGCCGGCCCGAAGGCGATTCGTTCCGCAAGACTGTCCGCGGCCCCATCTCCGGTTTCCATCCCCAGGGCCAGAGCGAATTGACTCATGGGATCAAGGATTTCGCAGGCCAGCCCCAACTGGGAGGAGATGTATTCGATAAAAGGGGGAGAGAGATTAATGACGCCGGAGACGAACATCCGGGACATCCTCTCCCCCGCGAACGTAGCGGTGAAATGTTCGAAGGTCCGCTCCGCCTGCCGCACCAGCCGTTCCAGGGCCGGCTCGATCATCGAAAAAATCTCCTCCTTGGAGAGTTCGTATCCCACGTCGTCCTCTCCAAGGGGAGGGGCATCGGTGCCAAGAGTCCTGAGTATCTTTCTCCCCTGCTCGAAGGTCAGGGCCGGCGGCGCCGTCAAACCCCGTCCCCGTTCATTGAACCCATCCACCAGGGCTTCGACCATGCTGCTGAAGCCCGCCTTGATCCCCCTGGTCATGGCCAGATTGTCCCCCGCATAGATGTCGATACGGGAAAAATCATTGCCTATGAAGAGGCTTGCCACCGCCCCCTCCCGGGAGGGAATAAGGCCGGCGCGAAAGAGATTCTGCAGGGAAAAGGGAACGATGGATATCCCCGTCAGGGGACGCCCAACCCGGGCGAAGAGGTCTTTCAGGGCCTCGATCTCCTTACGCGGGGCGGTGTAAGCCATTGCCGCCAGTTTCGCGATCCCCTGTTCGATGACCTCCCCCTGGAGTTCGTAATCGAAGATCATTTCCTTGTCATCGAAATGGCTCTCCTTCTTCACCGTCCAGTAAACGGCGTTGGAGATCTGATTCTTCGGCACCTTGGGAATGCGGATGTGACGCACCTCTACCCGCGCCGCGGACATGATGGCCCAAAGGTCGGCCTTTTTTTCCGGTCCTGAAATGGAGGCCAGCGCCGCCCTCAAAAAAGCACGGAATTCGCTGGAATCTCGCGGCGTATCCAAGGGCAGGGGCAGACTCTTGTGGTCCGCGATCCTCCACTGCCCTCCCGGGGTCTTCGCCGTCTTGACCATGCGAAGCCGGTTATGGCCGATATCGACGCCGATGACGCTGGTCTTCTGGAGGGAGATGAGCCGGGGAGAAGGGAAGCGAAGGCCTCGCTTCTTTATCGCCACCCTCTCCGGCCCCTCATCCTCGGTAACGGGCGCTACGGCCTCCCGCCTGCCGCGGATGAGTCTCAACAGCTTCTCCGTCGATGTTATTTCGCTGTTTCTAGCCATAACCGCTTTCCAATGCGCCAACGCTTGCGGCACACTTATATATCCAGCTCCAGTTGCCGCCGTTTTGCATCCATAGTACGTAGATATGTCAAACCCAGCTCGGTGATCCTGATGTTTCTGCCCCTCCCCGCGGCCACCGTCTTTTCAACGTACCCTTTGGCGATCAAGGGATTCACATAGGCGGCGGCGGTGGTGCCGGCAACGCCGATATGATTTACGATCTCTCGGTGAGTGGGATAATAGTTGTGATCATGAAAGTATTCGAAGAGGTAAACGAGAACTTCCCGCTGCTTTGGGGACAGTGGCGTTACAGATTCGTTCAGCCGGTCGGGCACATCGTACTTGATGGTCGCTTTCATGCGCTCATGCATACACGATCTCAAGCATACTGTCAATCAAAATATTCTGTAAACTCTTAATCAAAATGTTCTGTAAACTCTTAATCAAAATGTTAATTGTAACTTGAGAGTCCAAAGTTTTATGTAATTCATGCCACCATTGGCAATTGATGCTGTCGGTTTTTTCTGCTCTTTGACATAATTATTCGATAAATCGCGCTATTCCTGAAAGAGTGAAAATTATGC
>JASGUC010000031.1 GCA_030057915.1 Pseudomonadota bacterium | reverse complement strand
ATCATAGGTGGAATCGACGACGGTCAAAAAGTTTTGCCTCCGGAAATCACCCCCCTATTTCCCTGCGGCGCAGGCTGGAAATGGCCCCCTTTTATTCCGGTGAAACTGGCCCTGTTCCTGGCCGGTGATGACCCATAACCCATCAATGGATAAGTGCGCCTCATCAATAACTTCCCCCAACCACGGGGGCATCTACAACCGATGAAAAAGGGGGACTATCTCACCGATACTAACAAGAAGACAAATACCGTCCCCCTGTCGTCATTTCGGTGGAAGACAAATACCGTGTTTCCAAGGTGATCTGGAAGCGGGTTTTGGCCGGTGACAGCCACGAATTTTTCTCAGACGATTTTTACAATAACACCGAGGCGCTTTTTCAGATGAAACGATCATGAGGGCGAGCCGTCACAAAGGGAGATGAAGATGCGAGACCCCCCCCCACCTTGGTCCTCCCCCTGAAGGGTGGGAAAGATTATTAGTGAATGAAGACAAGTACATAGGATCGTATTTTCATATGAAAAGGCCGGGCATGGCCCTGCCGAAGCGGGATGGACGCTCCCTACCGGGGGAGTAGCGCTGGCGCAATGAAGACGGGCTATACAGTAGCTCATCGGCTACTGTATCCTTTCCCCTTAGCCCCCTTCACCTGTTTCGGCGCGGGTGCTCCCTCGGAAGCAGGAGATAAAAAACACAAAATATATCGGCATTTTATGGACATGGATCCTTATATGGAGGCGAAGGATTTCTCCTCCTGCGCCGTCACCGGCGTTATATGGCACGTCGTTTGCTGTAAAGTAAGGCGTGGAGGAAAACCATGAGGAAGATCGCCTTCTCACATTGGGACAATCGCATCGCTCCGGTCTTCGATACGTCCTGCCAGATCCGTCTGGTAGGGGAAGATAACCGGCGGATTGTCTTGGAGAGGGAAGAGTTGCTGGTGGAAGGGCTGCCGGCGGCCAGGGCCTTGCGTTTGGCGGAGCTGGGCGTCGATGTTCTGGTCTGCGGCGCCATCTCTCGGGTGTTGCAGGAGACCGTTGCCGGTTGGGGCATCCGGGTCGTCCCTTTTGTGGCGGGCGATCTGGAGGAGATAATTCGGGCTTGGGTCGGCGGCGCTTTTGATTGCCTGGCCTTCGCCATGCCCGGTTGCTACGGTAAAAATCGTCGTCGCCTCGGCGGCGGCCGTCGCGGCAGGTCTCAACAGCCCCATCCCGGGGAAGGCCCGGGATGGGGAAGGCAGGTCCGCGGTTGGGGCGGGAAAGGGTTACGATCTCCGGCGGCGGTCAGGGCGGGAGGCTGGGTCTGTCCCCGGTGTGGACAGTGGACGCCCCCTGAGCCCGGGGCGCCTTGGCGGGCCCGTTATTGTCCCTGCTGCGGAGCGGTAATGACGGCAAGATAAAACAATGAAAGCAAATAATTTTTGAGAAAGGAGGATTGAATCATGCCAAGAGGAGATAGAACCGGACCCCGAGGCTTGGGGGCCATGACCGGACGTGCGGCGGGCTTTTGCGCCGGATTCGGAGTTCCCGGATATGCAAATCCCGTTGCCGGACGCGGTTTCGGAATGGGCTTCGGGAGAGGCCTGGGCGCCTGGGGACGGGGCGGCGGATTCGGAGGTCGTGGGTGGCGAAACGCCTTTTACGCCACCGGTCAGCCGGGATGGATGCGTTTCGGCGGATACATCCCGCCTTACGGGTACGCGGCCCCTTATTCCAACCCCGATCCGGAGCTGGAAAGACAGTCTCTCAAGGGTCAAGCCGATGCCTTGCAGGCGGAGTTGGATCTCATCCGCAAACGCCTCGAGGAGATGGACACCGACGCCGCAAAGAGTTGAGAGCGGAAACCGTAAAGACAGTGGCACCCCCCCGGCGTCCGCCGGGGGGCTTTGCCGCAAGCGGAAACATGTTTTGAGAACTCTGAATCCACGCTTTCCCGTGGCCCCGACTAAGGCCGGCTTCCAAAACATCTTGGAGATACGGCATTGGTCTTCCGCCGGAATGACGGCAGGGTCGGAACTCGTTGCCCGCGAATCCGGGTAAAGTGGGATTAACCGCCATGCCCGGGCCGGGCACAACGAAAGATGAAAATATCCGATTAGTTGCAAATATTTTCATATAAACAGGGGAGAATTCCGGTGCGTAAGACAACGACAGGGGCGAGGGCTAGCCGAGACCAAGGGAGGAGATGCGGAAGATGACGGATGAAGGTGTGATCGTGCAAGCGGAATTGAGTCTTTATCCTTTGAAAACGCCGCTGCTGGCAAAAGCGGTGAAGGATTTCATCGCGGCGTTGTCGAAGTCGGGCTTATCCGTTACCCCCGGCAGCATGAGCAGTGTAGTCACCGGGCGTAGCGACGAGGTCTTCCGGGTCCTGCGAGAGTGTTTTGAAAATGCCTGTCGGGAGGATGAGGTGGTCTTGGTTGCCAAGATCTCCAATGCCTGCCCGGCAAAGACGAGCAATTTGCCATAAGGAGTCTTGTTTGTCCATAAAAGTTGATGAGATGAAGTGCAATGGCTGCGGGGTCTGCGTGGAGGCCTGTCCTTGGGAAGCGATAACCGTTGACGGGACAGCGAAGATCGATGCCGCGGTCTGTGCGGAGTGCGGCGCCTGTATCGCGGAATGTCCCCAGGGCGCCATTGTCATGACCGGAAATCGAAGGGCGCCCCTCCCATCCTCCCTCCGGAATCGTCCGGTCGCGTCCCCAGGCATGGACGTTCCCATGCAACCGGCATGGCCGTCACCTCCCTGGAGATCCCTCAGGAAGGCCGGCCGGCCTCCAAATGGCGCCGCGGGCCTCATGGAGAGGATCTTTGCCTTTTTCGGGAACCCAACTGGAGGGGGGCATCGCCAGGGCCAGGGTCAGGGCCAGGGTCAGGGCCAGGGTCAGGGCTGGGGTCAGGGTCGAGGTCGGGGCCTGGGCGGCGGCGGACGACGCGGCCGGGGGAAGAGGGGTCGTTTCTGATGCCGGCGCGGGGCGGCGGCCTGGGGGAAAAAACGACGATAAGCCCCAAATTTTCCATGAGGAGGTTTCCGCCCTTTCGCGGCGGCGCCGGAGATGGCGGCCACATGGATTTCCGGGACCTGCCCTGAGGAAACCATCAGAAATTCTCATTGATTTCATTATGTCGCGTTCGCCATGCGACCCGTTGGCCCATGACCCAGAGGCATCGCGCCTGGAATCATGAATCATGAGCCTTTGAAATTTATTATGGAAAATCTGGGATAAAAGGGGAATGATGGTGCAAATCATTATTGTTTACGACAACGAGACCCGCCACGGGGAGCTGAAGGCCGATTGGGGCTTTGCCTGCGTCGTTGCGGTGGACGACCGACGGATCCTCTTCGATACCGGCGCTCAGGGAGAGATTCTACTGGCGAACATGAATAAGCTTGGCATTGCCCCCGCGGTGGTGGACGAGGTTTTCATCTCCCACCATCACTGGGATCACACCGGCGGTTTGGCCGCATTCCTCGAAAAAGCGGGGAAAACTATGAAGGTCTATGTCCCCGCATCGTTCTCCATCGCCTTGGCGGGCGCGGAAGTCGTCAGGATCGACTCCGCCCGCAAACTGCACGACCGGATGTTTTCCACGGGAGAACTGCCGGGAAGGGAACAGGCCCTGGTGGTGGCAACCCCCGGCGGCACGGTGATCATCGCGGGCTGTTCCCATCCGGGGGTGGGGGAGATCCTGGACGCGGCGGCGCCGTATGGAAAGCCTAAGGCCTTGATCGGGGGTTTGCACGGTTTTTCCGACTTCGACCTCCTGGCCGGTCTGGAGTTGGTATGCGCCACTCACTGCACGAAACATAAGGAGCGGATAGCATCCCTGTTCTCGGGGAAGTTTGTTCCCGGCGGCGTGGGAGAGGTGATCGAGCTATAAAGGGGAGATGTCTTGCCCTGGAGCGGGGACAGGGAGGTATTTGCCGCGGGAATACCTATGGACCGGCGATGATCGACATGTAGGGGCGGTCGTCCACTGGCCGAGAGAGTCTTAGGATCGTCGAGCTTTCCGAATCGGGGAAGAGGAAACTCCGGCGGCTCAATCGATGGCGCTGCCCCAGGGATTGATCCATGGATCGGCGGCGCAGGCCGGGCAAAAGACCTTGGTGTTTATGGAGCCGCAATCCTGCTGCCACATGTCGAACTTCCGACACGAGCGGCACAAAGGCTTGTCACAGCCGTCACAATAGATTATCGCGGGATTTTCACCGCAGAACTTACAGACTTCCTTGCCATCGACGATGCGCATGGGGCTACCTCAATCCTCTCCGGGAATAAGCGGTGCCACGGCGATCCTACCCATGATGGCCGCTTCCGGGAGCGGTTCACATCCTCGCTGCGAGAAAGGCCGCCATCTTGTTTACATCCGTGGCCACATCGACGGGGACCAGTTCCTTCTCGAACAAGACATTGGTCGAACTCCGGAACCGGTAAGGTTCCGCCTCCGGGGCGTCGGTGGTGAATATTTGCAGCGCCAATCTCCCGCCATACTTTTCTTTCATCCTTTGGGCTACGCCTATAGCCTTTTTGCAGGATACTCAGGCGGGGTTTCCAGTGTGGAATACGAGCAATTCCTTCATTACTCTCTCCTCCTCAAACCGTCTCGACAAATCTTCCCGGGCCGGGCGAGACCGATGACCCTCTCGTTTTTCGGGGTATGCACCCCACAAAGGCAATGCCCCGGTTATGGGGGCGCCGCGGGTGTCACCGCATAGGCCGCCGCCGTCGTCGAACCCCGTGGCCGCCTTCTTCACTTCCGGCGGCGGGTCGGTGACGACTTCGCCGGTCACCGCTTAGACGATGAACTCCGCGCAATTGCAACCCAGGGCAAAATTCTTCCTGGCTCGTTGCTTGATGGCCGCGATCTTTTCTTCCCTCGATACGATTCCCTCTCCCGAGAATTCCCTGCAAATTTTCCGCTCCCCAGCCTCGCCCTTCTCTGGCGCCTCCGGCCGGGGATGCTGTCGTTGCCTCCGGGTGAATCCATATCGCGAGCAGTCACCGAATCGCGAGCAGTCACCGACGAGCGCCTATTCCTGCAACTCCGGCGTGAGAATGTCAAGGCTTTTTGTTCCCCACCGCCCACCGGATCTGGCGGCAGATGCCCCGGATGATCTTGACGTCTCGGGAAAAAAGTCCCGTCCGGGACAGCATCCGGCGGATGTGCATAAGCCAGTAATCGGGATTCTGAGGATTGAGGAAGCCGATTTCCATCAACACCTCCTTGAGCTGTTCGTACATCCCCTCGATTTCCCGGGAGGAGGCGAGCTTCGGGGTGAAAACCTTCCTTGCCTCCGCTTGGGCCAGGAAGATTTCGTAGCAGAGGATCATTACCGCATGGGAGAGATTGATCGACCGGAGTTGTTCCGACACCGGGATGGCAACCACGGCGTGACAATAACGGAGATCGCTGTTGCTCAGCCCCGTGTCCTCAGCGCCGAAGAGCAGGGCCACCGTGTTGCGCCGGGACAACTCCGCCAGGGACGGTGCTATCTCCCGGGGAGAGAGGACGGGTCCCCGGGCGGCGCCGAGGCGGGAGGTGGCGCCGACAATGTATTGAAAGGGGGCAAGGGCGTCGCCGAGACGATCGTGATAGCCGATCCGATCCACGATGTCTGCGGCGAAATGGGTGGACATGATCTTCATCTCCGCCGGGGCGAAAGGGCCCGCTTCGGAGACGATCAGTTTGCCCATCCCCATGTTCTTCAGGCAGCGAGCCGTGGCGCCGATGTTGCCCGGATACTTGGGCCTATGGAGAACGACGGTGAAATTGTCCAGATGCGCGGAAATCATGGCCCCTCCGACCTACGACGATTTGTCGTCTTTTGTCAACCCGTCATCTCCGGCGGACAGGGTAAATCGGTTCTGCTGGAAAGATGCGAAATAGCGCGTTTCCCGTGTTTTGCAGCCACATGAAATCAAGCGCCTGCGGGAAGAACGGATTTACCCTGCTCCGGCGGGACGACCAATATCCGTCGCCCCGCCTGGGAATCGCAATGGCACCGTCCTCGACGAGCGCATTGACAGCGCCGGTCCGGGAGCTTATAATAAATCATCCCCACGGTGGCGCTTCTCAAAGGCAAGGAGGAGGCGGGAAATCAGGAGATAAAGGCGGACGGGGGCGGGGTGTCGGCCAATGGCTGCCATGGGTCGCAGAAATCGTCTCCAGCCCCCCACGCCTGTGGCAGACGCGACTAAAGATGGGAATATCCGAATAGTTGCAGGTGTTTTCATGTAAAACGAAAGGAGGAAGAGGCCATGTCGGTGAAGATTCTGATCAAGAGAAAAGTTCCCGCGGAGAAGGAAGGGGATCTCCTGACGCTCATCAAAGGCCTGCGCAATGCCGCGAACGCCTGCCCCGGATATATAACCGGGGAGACGATGCGCAACGTGGAAAGACCCGATGAATACCTGGTCATCAGCACCTGGGACAGTGTTGCGGCCTGGAGGCAATGGCAGTCCAGTCCGGAACGGATGACGATCCAGAAGCGGATCGACGACCTGTTGGGGGTAAAGACGGAATATGACGTCTATCATTACAACCCGATAACCGCTCCTACCCTGAGCGGCTTCAAGGGCTGGGAAGGTGGTTAAGCCGGCGCCGGGGGGAGCGACAGGATCGGCAGAGTGGCCGGCCATATTTGTTTCCTTTATAGTCACGGCCTCCTGACGCGCCATTCGACCGGCAGCTCTGATCGCCCCTCCGGTTCACATGGCTCCATCATGACCGTTTGCCATGGAGGTCAAGGTTTCGGCCTGTATAAGGTCCCGGGAAACGTGTGCCGTTGCCGATCATAATGGTCCTGGAACAGACGCCGCTTACTATCGTTATTCCTTTTTGCAAACAAGGCGATATGTTATCCCTACGTCAATAACTGCATATGGTAGCAGCGTGACAAACCATTTGCATCAACTTGAATGCGAATAAGAATTAGATGCATTCCTCCAGGGGCAGGGTAAACGCCCGGAACCCGGAGCCGGGATACTCCGCTCTGAGGTCCCGAATGACTTCGAGAAGACGGGGAATCTCCTCGTCCTGCACGGCCATGAAAATGCTGTTGTTTTTTCCGGGGGAATAATGGGTGCCCAACTTTGCCTCCGACTCCTCGCCCCGACCCGTAACCCCATGCACTTTCGTATATTTTCCAAACCCGGCTTCCAAGAACGTTTTGCTGATGCGTTCATCGAAGTAGTCCGCATAAACGACAAGAAACATTTTCATGATGTCGGCCTCCTTTTATCGGATAATGCACTCCTCAATGCTCGATTTCACTCGCAACAATTTTCTCCCCCTTCATAATAATTGACATCAGACAAGAGGTCAAACATTTCTGGAAATGAAAACGCCCCGGATTACATATGTGATCGCACATCGTAATCGGGGGCGTTGCAGGTGAAGGTTCGCGCATGTCCCGGCCGTTGTGCCAAGAAGCCACTGCCGCCGGGTCCGCCGGGTCAGTCCTTGAAGACCGCCCCGGTGCTCGCCGATGTCACCAGCTTGGCGTAGCGAGCCAGATAGCCGGAGGTGATGGCAGGCGCCTTGGGCTTCCAGGCCTTCTGGCGTTTTTTCAACTCCTCCGTGGAAACCTTGAGGGAGATCTTTTTCTTCGGGATGTCGATGGCGATGATGTCCCCCTCCTTCACCAGGGCGATGGGACCACCTTCCGCCGCTTCCGGAGAGATGTGCCCAATGGCGGCGCCCCGGGTGCCGCCGCTGAAACGCCCGTCGGTGAGGAGGGCCACGGTGGTGTCCAGCCCCATGCCGGCGATGGCCGAGGTGGGGCCCAGCATCTCCCGCATCCCCGGACCGCCCTTGGGACCTTCATAACGAATCACCACGATGTCTCCCGGTTTGATCCTGCCGCCCAGGATGGCCTGGATGGCATCGTCCTCCGAATCGAATACCCGGGCGGCGCCTTCGTTGATCAGCATGTTTTCCGCCACGGCGGATTGTTTGACGACGCAGCCGTCAGGGGCGATATTGCCCCGGAGGATGGCCAGCCCCCCCTCTTTCGTGTAGGGGTTGTCGAGGGGTCGGATCACGTCGTCGTCCAGGACGGCCGCGGACTTGATGTTTTCGCCCACGGTCTTTCCCGAAACGGTGATGGCCTTTTGATCGATTACCCGGAGGGGGAGGAGACGCTTCAGGACCGCCTGAATCCCCCCCGCGGCCTCCAGATCCTCGATATGATGGGCCCCCGCCGGACTCAGTTTGCAGAGATTGGGGATCTTCCTGCTGATTTCATTGAAGATGTCCAGATTCAGTTCGATTCCCGCCTCGTGGGCAATGGCGGGGATGTGGAGAACGGTATTGGTGGAGCAGCCCAGGGCCATATCCACGGCGATGGCGTTCTTAAAGGCGGCGAGGGTGGCAATGTCCCGGGGTTTTACGTCTTCCTTTACGAGTTGTATGATTTTCATCCCCGCTTCCTTGGCCAGGCGCCGCCGGGCGGCGTGGACGGCGAGCACCGTGCCGTTGCCCGGCAGGCCGAGTCCCAGGGCCTCGGTGACGCAGTTCATGGAATTGGCGGTGTACATCCCGGAGCAGGAGCCGCAGCCGGGACAGGCGCAATCTTCAATGGCATCGAGTTCCCGCTGGGAGATCTTGCCGGCCTTCACCTTGCCCACTCCCTCGAAGACGCTGATGAGGTCGATGGTCTCGCCCTTGAGCTTTCCCGCCAGCATGGGGCCGCCACTGATGAAGATGGAGGGGATGTTGAGGCGCATGGCCGCCATGAGCATCCCCGGAATGATCTTGTCGCAGTTGGGGATCATTACCAGCGCGTCGAAGGGATGGGCCATGGCCATGGCCTCCACGGAATCGGCGATAAGCTCCCGGCTGGCAAGGGAGTACTTCATCCCCGTATGTCCCATGGCAATCCCGTCGCAGATGCCGATGGCGGGAAATTCCACCGGCGTCCCACCGGCGAGACGGATGCCCGCCTTGACGTCGTCCGCAATGATTCGCAGGTGGATGTGGCCGGGGACGATTTCGTTGGCGGAATTGACAACGCCGATGATGGGGCGGCGGAGTTCCTCGTCGGTGTAACCCATGGCCTTGAACAGGGAGCGGTGGGGCGCCCGCTCCAGGCCCTTTTTCATCAAGTCGCTGCGCATGTATTCCTCCTCCGTTATTTCTTCCGGCGCTCCGGACGGAGTGCCCGGAGAGTGGCGCCGGCCTGCCACATCTCACTGTTTTTCATCAGATCCAATTCCTTTTGGAGCGTGTCGCGATAATCGACGGCGGCGCAAGCCTTCAGGACGATCTCCGTCTCCTTGCCCGCGGCTACGCGGTCATACAGTTCCGTGAACACCGGGGCGACGGCGTCGCGGAAGCGGTCTTTCCAGTCCAGGGCGCCCCGCTGGGCAGTGGTGCTGGTATTGGAGAACATCCAGTCCATGCCGTTCTGGGCCACCAGGGGCATGAGGCTCTGGGTCAACTCCTCCACGGTTTCGTTGAAGGCCTCGCTGGGGCTGTGGCCCCGTTTCCGCAGCTCGTTGTACTGGGCCTCCAGGATGCCGGCTAGGCAGCCCATCAGGACGCCGCGCTCGCCGGTCAGGTCGCTGTAAACCTCCATCTCGAAGGTCGTCGGGAAGAGGTAGCCGGAGCCAATGGCTACGCCGGCGGCCAGGGCCCGCTCCCGGGCCCGGCCCGTGGCGTCCTGGAAGACGGCAAAGCTGGAATTGATGCCACTGCCGGCGAGGAAGTTGTCCCGCACCGTCCGTCCCGCCCCCTTGGGGGCCACGAGGATCACGTCGATGTCCGGCGGTGGAATCACGCCGGTCTGCTCCTTGTAAACGATGGAAAAGCCGTGGGAGAAATACAGGGCCTTGCCCTTGGTCAGATGGGGCTTCAATTCCGGCCAGATCGCCTTCTGCTGGGCGTCGGAGAGTAGATACTGGATGATCGTCCCCCGTGCCGCGGCCTCCATGGGGGGAAAGAGGGTTTTACCGGGGACGAAGCCCTCGTCGATCGCCTTTTGCCAATTGTAAGCGCCCTCGCCGACGATGACGTTGATCCCGTTATCCTTCATGTTCAGGGACTGGCCCCGCCCCTGGACCCCATAACCGATAACGGCGACCACCTCGTCCTTGAGGGCCTTCCGGGCCATGTCCAGGGTGAACTCCTCCGCGGTGATCACGTCTTCGACAACTCCGCCAATGTTCAATTTTGCCATAACCGCCTCCTCCTTTTCCTTAGCTTGAAAATGTCCGCAACTATCTGAATGCCTTTATCTCTCGAGTCAATTGCAAAACTCGTCAAATCTGCCACTCCAATGTGGGACGGAATCAAGAACCAATTGAATTCACTGACTTCCGTATCAAGTGGGGAATGACAAAAAGCAATTTCCGGCAGTTTTGCAATTGGCCCTTTCGTTTACGCCCGCCGCTGGCATGGGCGTCAATTCTGTCGTTCCAGGGAAATGATCCCCGTTCGGGCCATATCGTCGATGCCCAGAGGTTTCAAGCTCGCCACGGCCTTTTCGATCAACGCCCGGTCGCCGGTTATCTCGATGACGCAGTTGTCGCCGTTCATCGTTACCACCCGGCCGTTGAAGGTGTCGATGATCAGGGCCAAGAGCCCCTTGTTCGTATCGGAGAGCTTCATCCGGACCAGCATGAGTTCCCGGGTTACCGATTCCACCTTGGTGAGGTCCGTCACCTTGTGGACGTCGATGAGTTTGATGAGCTGTTTTTCGATTTTGGTCATCGTCGTCTTATCCTGAATCACCGTGAGGATGATCTTGGAATAGGCGGGATCCAGGGTTGCATCAACGCACAGGGTTTCGATGTTGTAACCCCGGCCGCCCAGGATGCCGGCCACGCGGGCCAGGACATCGGGTTTGTTGCTGACGAGCAGCGCCAATGTGTATTCTTTCTTCTCCATGTCTAAACGTTTCCTCCTGTTGAATATAGACGTCATCCCTAGGCGCCGGGGGGCGGTCCCCTGGGGATTCGTTGCGCCCCTTTGCCCCGGCCCCCGCCCCGCGGCGGCCATCGACGCGGTGGCCGCCTTTTTTAGCGAAGGCTTGATCCGTTCGCGTTCTCTGTCAATTAGCCATCTCCCGTCCCAGGGCCATTTCATGAATCGGGCCGCCGGGGCGCACCATGGGATAGACGCATTCCTCGCGGGAGACGCGAAAGTCCATCAGGGCCGGTCCGGGCGCCTCCAGGCCCTGCTTCAGAACCGTCTCCACCTCTTCGGGCCTGGTCGCCCGGAGTCCCAGCCATCCGTAGGCCTCGGCCAGCTTCAGAAAATCTGGCTGGTAGGTTATGTCGGTTTGGGAATACCGACGGCCGTAGAAAAGCTGCTGCCACTGGCGGACCATGCCCAGATAGCCGTTGTTCAAAAGGACGATCTTCACGGGGATGTTGTCCTGGATCGCCGTGGCCATCTCCTGGATGTTCATCTGAATGCTCCCGTCGCCGGCGATATCGATGACCAGCTTGTCGGGGAAGGCGATCTTCGCGCCCAGGGCCGCCGGGAAGCCGTAGCCCATGGTCCCCAATCCTCCCGACGACAGGAAGGTGTTGGGTTCGTCATAGTGATAGAACTGGGCCGCCCACATCTGATTCTGCCCCACCTCGGTGGTAATGATGGCCCTGCCCCTGGTCAGCTTGTAGAGGGTTTCGATGACGAACTGGGGTTTGATCTCCGTGTCGCTGTGGCAGTAGCTCAAGGGGTTTTCCTTTCGCCAGGCCGCGATCTGGTCGAACCACTCCTGGCGTTGGTCATCGCCAACGACGAACTTCTGCTGCTCCAGAAGGGCGTTGAAGCTCTGGAGGGCGCTCTTGCAGTCGCTGACGATGGGGACGTCCACCATGACATTCTTGTTGATCGACGAGGGATCCACGTCCACATGGACGATCTTGGCGTTGGGGGCGAAGTGATCGATCTTGCCGGTAACACGGTCATCGAAGCGCATGCCGATGGCGATGAGAAGATCGCAATGGCTGATGGCCATGTTCGCATAATATGTTCCATGCATCCCCGGCATGCCCAGCCAGAGAGGATCGGAGCCGGGAAAGGCCCCCAGTCCCATGAGGGTGGACGAAACGGGCATTTTGGTGAGCCAGGCCATCTTCCGGAGTTCCGCCGAAGCGCCGCCAAGGATGACGCCGCCGCCGGAAAGGATCATCGGCTTGGTGGATTCGGCGATGAGGTCCATGACATAAAAGGCCTTCTTCGAGGCAGGGCGGGGCGGCGCCTCTGCGGCTTTTTGCGGGAGCTGGGGCTTGTATTCCGTCAGAGCCGCCATGACATCCTTGGGCAGGTCCACGAGCACGGGGCCCGGCCGCCCGGAGCGGGCGATATGGAAGGCCTCGTGAAGGGTTTTGGCCACCTCTTCCACCCGCTTGATGAGGAAGTTATGCTTCGTGCAGGGTCGGGTGATGCCCACGATGTCCACTTCCTGGAAGGCGTCGGTTCCGATGAGATGCGTGGGGACCTGGCCGGTGAGGACGACGATGGGGATGGAATCCATGTAGGCGTTGGCGATCCCCGTCACGGTATTGGACGCTCCGGGTCCGGAGGTCACCAGGGCCACCCCGACCTGTCCGGAGGCCCGGGCGAATCCGTCGGCGGCGTGAACGGCCCCCTGTTCATGGCGGACCAGGATATGACGGATATCGCCTTTGTGGAGTTCATCATAAATGTCCAATAGCACGCCTCCGGGATAGCCGAAGATCGTGTGGACCCCCTCCTGCCGCAAAACCTTGATCAGTATTTCCGCTCCTTTCAATTGCACGGTATGTACCTCCCTTATGGATGTTCGTTTTATCCGCAACAAAAAAAGCCGCGATCCTTTTTTGGAGATGCGGCTTTCGTCAACAAAAAAGCCGCGGGTTTCAGGGGCCCGCGGCTCTGGTTTTTAAAGGTTGTTTAAAAACACCGAGCAGCAGTCCCCCCCGGTACGACGACTACGACGACCATGCCCGGTACAATGAGTTTATTCTTCATCTTGACGCCCCGTCCGCTTTCAAATGGAAAAGTGGAGGCAACGTACGAAACCGGGCAGTTTTTGTCAAGAATTTTTTTCGCCTCCAAGATCGCCGCTCCGGCAAGATCCCCTTTCCGGATCGGCCAGGGGCATGGTCCGGGGTCAGGAACGCCTTGAAAACACGTATTCCGGCTGCCACTGGGATGACGATAGGGCCTCGGAAACGGAATTTTTTTAACCCAAATTTTCCATCAGGAGGTTTCCGCCCTTTCTCGGCGGCGCCGCAGATGGCGGCCGCAAGGATTTCCGGAGCCTGCCCCAGGGAAACCATCAGAAATTCTTCATCGATTTCATTATGTCGTCTTCGCCATGCGACCCGTTGGTCCATGACCCAGGGGCATCGCGCCATGAATCATGGACCCGTGAACCTTCCAATGGTCAATTTTGCTTGACAAGGAGACGAGGACAAGTGTAAAAAACAACCTCGCGGAAATGCCGAAGTGGCGGAATTGGTAGACGCGCTAGGTTCAGGGTCTAGTGGGCGTAGGCCTGTCCGGGTTCAAATCCCGGCTTCGGCACCATGGGGATGATCAGGGGGTCGTGCATGGGCAACCATTGCTTGGCCCCCTTTTTCCTTGCCCTCTTTGACGAACCGCTGACGGACGGCGCCGGCGGCGATCGGCGGGCGGCGTTTTCGCCATGCGGGCCGTCGCGCCCCGGGGGCCTTTGCTCCTCAGTCCGTTTCATACCCCGCTGCGGCGATGGCCTTCCGGATCGACTCCCGGGAGACCGGCGTTTCCTCCTCAAAGGTCGCTTCCCCCCGCTCCAGGCTTACCTGGACGTTCTTCACCCCCGGCAGGCCGGACAGCGCCCCCGCGACCGCCGCCACGCAGTGTCCGCAGGACATTCCCCTTATCGCGATGGTGGTCTTCATGTTCGATCGCTCCTTTCGTCCTTTGAGACCTTTGCAAAACCCCGTTGTGTCCTCCCCATGGTCCTTCCCGGGAAGTTGAGGATCCGGTGTCCTCGAGTTTTTTCTGGATGCCGTCTCAAGCCCGCCAGGGCCTGGGCGGCAGTTTTTCAAAGGCCTCCGTTTATGCAACCCCAAAGAATTAAGATGCAAAGGCGTCGCCATTTTGGTAGATTAACCTCCCGGCTCCTGAAGCCCCGGGAAGGGAGCGCGGCGGCGTTTTCATGCTCATGGGAATGACGCGTTGCCCATGGCGGAGCGAAAAAACTCCGCGCCGCGGCGAAGCCATTTTTCAAAGCCCTCGATGCATGGACGAGTCGATAAGGCGATTTGCCGAATTAGTCAAGGGGCATCTTCTGGGGTTCGAAGGGCGGGCATGGGCGGGCAAGGCCCCCTCTTCGATGCACTCCAAGGAAATGCCTGCAACCGTTCGGATATTTTCATCTGAAAATGCTCTCCTACATGCTTGTCTTCATTCACTTATAATTTTTTCCCCTTCGAGGGGATGATCAAGGTGGGGATGGGTCTCGCATTTTGTGAACATTAAGCTTCGCTTTCATCCCCCTTTGTGACGGGATACCGTCATGGGCGTTTCACCTGAAAATTCGCCTTTAGGCTATTGCAATAATTGCCAGCGGAATAATCCATGGGAGATCGTACATCTTCATGCCCCTTTGTGTCGGGCGTCGTCATGGAGGCTTCAGCTTTGGTTGCGCCTGCCCCCAGGCGTGGAGGTTTAGCATGATACTACATCCGCCGTGCGATCTTCCCGCGTACGATCTTCCTTGAGCCGTATGTTGCGAGCGCCTTTTCATCGGAAAGATCCTGAGGCCGCCGCGCCGGCGCCCCCGGGCGTCGAAAACGGGACCGAGCCTTCCGGTCTCGGCCCCCGGCGAACCCCCGCCGCCCCCGACGACCCCCGTCCGGAAACGACGGTCATCGTGGGGGGCATGACCTGTGCGGCCTGCGTGCGCCGGGTCGAGAAGGCCCTCCAGTCCCTGTCGGGGGTGGAAGAGGCCGCCGTCAATCTCGCCACGGGCCGGGCAACCCTCCGCCACCGCCCCGACTGGGCCGGGCTGGACGAAGTGGGGAAGACCATCACGGCAACGGGCTACGACTATTTGGGCCCGCCGGAGGAATTCCTGGTCGATCCCATCGCCGCGGCCCGCACGGAGGAGATAAGGGACCTCAGGCGTCGGTTTGCCGTGGGCATGATCCTGAGCGTCGTGATCTTCTTCGGTTCCATGCAGCATTGGTTTCCCTTCCTGGCCGCCCTGCCCCGGACGTCTCTGCTCATCGCCACATTCATCCTTACGACCCCCGTCGTCTTCTGGGTGGGCAGCCGCTTCTTTGTCGGGGCCCTCAAGGCCGCCCGGCAGGGAACCACGGACATGAACACCCTGGTCGCCGTCGGGGCCTTCAGCGCTTATGCCTATTCCGCCCTGGCCACCTTCGTGCCGACGCTGTTCGCCGCGGCAGGCGTCGCGCCCCACGTCTATTACGACGGCGCCGCCCTCATCGTTACCCTCATCATCCTGGGCCGTCTGCTCGAGGCCGGGGCCAAGGGGAAGACCTCGGCGGCCATCCAGCGGCTCATGGAACTCCGGCCCAAGACCGCCCGGGTCATCCGCAACGGCGAGGAGAGGGATATACCCATCGCCGGCATCGTCCGGGGCGATCTCCTCCTGGTCCGGCCCGGCGAAAGGATCCCCACGGACGGCGTGATCGTCTCCGGGTCTTCCGCCGTTGACGAAGCCATGCTCACCGGGGAGAGTATGCCCGTCCTCAAAGAGCCGGGCCACGCTGTTTACGCCGCCACGATCAACAAAAGCGGCGCCTTTGCCTTTACCGCCACGAGGATCGGCGCGGAAACGGCCCTGGCGCGGATCATTGCCCTGGTCGAACAGGCCCAGGGAGCCAAGGCGCCCATCCAGCGCCTCGCCGACCGGGTGGCGGCGGTGTTCGTCCCCGCGGTTTTCGCCGTCGGCATCGTAACCTTTGTCGTCTGGTGGCTTTTCGTTCCCGACGGCAGCTTCAGCCGGGCCCTTTTGAACTTCGTCTCCGTCCTGGTCATTGCCTGTCCCTGCGCCCTCGGTCTTGCCACCCCCACGGCCGTCATGGTGGGCACCGGCCTCGGAGCGGAGCGGGGTATCCTCATCAAGGGAGGCGAAGCCCTGGAAAAGGCCTGCCGGCTAACCATGGTCGTCTTCGACAAGACGGGGACCCTTACCCGGGGAGAACCTCGGGTGACGGATATCCTTACCGGACCGGGGGTGGCCGAAGACGACCTGCTCCGGACCGCCTTGGCCGTCGAAACGGTCTCCGAGCACCCCCTCGGCGTCGCTATCGTCCGGGAGGGACGCCGGCGGGGCTTGTCCGCCGAGGCGGCGGAGGAATTCGAGTCCGCGGCCGGACTGGGGGCCCGGGGCCGCGTCGCCGGTCAAAGCTGCTTCCTGGGCAACCGGCGTTACCTGGAAAGTGCCGGCATCGCCGTCCGGAACTGGGAAAAGCAGGAGGAGGAGCTGGCCGAGGCGGGCAAAACCGGCGTCTATATCGCCCGGGGCAAGGACGTCATCGGTCTTTTCGGCCTGTCGGATACCCCCAGGGACACCGCCGGAGAGGCGGTGGCGATCCTTAAAGGCATGGGCCTGAAGGTGGCCCTGATCTCCGGCGACAACGCCCGGACGGCCCGGGCGGTGGGGACGGCCCTGCGGATCGACACGGTGCTTGCGGAGGTCCTTCCGGAAGACAAGGCTGCGGAAATCGGCAGATTGCAGAAAAACGGCGAGGTGGTGGCCATGGTGGGGGACGGCGTCAACGACGCCCCGGCCCTGGCTGCGGCCGATATCGGCATCGCCATCGGCGGCGGCGCCGACGTGGCCATGGAGGCCAGCGACATGGCCATCATGCGGGAGGACCTCCGGGCCGTGCCGGCGGCCATCCGCCTGTCCCACCAGACGATGCGGGTGATCCGCCAGAATCTCTTCTGGGCCTTCCTCTACAACGTCATCGGCATCCCTATCGCCGCCGGGGCGCTTTACCCCTTCGGCGGCATCCTCCTCAATCCCGAGTTCGCCGCCGCCGCCATGGCCCTAAGCTCCGTCTCCGTCGTGAGCAACTCCCTGCGTCTCCGCCGGACGGCGAGGAAGGGCAACGGCATCTGAAGGCGGCGTCGCGGCGATCTTCCAGCCGTTCGCCTCGAGTTGCAGGAGATAGTCCGCCGTCGTCGTCCGCAACGGCGGACCCTCCCGTCGATATGCGTCGAGGAAGGCGCTTATCCGGCGGCACAGAAAGGTCTGGGCGGCAAGTGGATCCTCCGGAAAGCGGGCGGGGTCCAGGGCCCGACAGATATCCCCGAGCATCAGGGGGAAATCGGGGGCCGTGACGGCTACCCGCGCCACGACCCGATCCGGATTCTCCTCGATCCGCTCCACCGTAAAGGAGACATGGCGTCCCACTAATTCGGCCACGAGTCCGCTGCCCAGGGAATTCGCCTCCTTGTATCCCTCAAGGCCGCAGCCGGCCCGGGTGGTGGCGGCAAGACAACGATAGGCTTCCTCGGCGCGGCCCCGGCGGCGTGCGTCAAGGTAGTTGATCAGGACCTCCCGGGCCGTCAGGGTCGCCCCCCTGCGAACCGACAAGAGGATAAAAAGCCCGCCGCCGAACAACAGGGCCAGGAGGGGAATCGTCGCTTCCACGCCCGTCGCAGGTTATTGCTCGGGCTCGAATTGATCCTTGCCGGCGCCGCAGACCGGGCAGGTCCAATCCGCCGGCAGGTCTTCAAAGGCGCGTCCCGCCGGGACTCCGCTCTCCGGGTCCCCGAGGGCGGGATCATAAACATAGCCGCAGAGGGTGCAGACATAACGAGACGCCGCCGCCGTGGCCCGCGGCTCTTCCCTTTCGTAGGTCGGCGCCGTTTTCGGCGCCTTGCCCTTCCGGACGGTGTGGTAATAGGAGTAGGTCATGGGCGCCTCGTTGCCAAGGCTGTCGTAGTCCGCCACCTCGCCGACGAAGATGGTGTGGGAGCCGCATTCCAGCTCCTGGACCACCTTCGCCTCCAGATACGCCACGGCATGGTCCAGAACGATGGGGGCGCCGGTTTTGCCGATCCTGTGCTTGAGGTTCTTGAACTTATCCGTATCCCGCCCCGATTTGAAGCCGAACAGGCCGATAAACGTCATGGGGGTGTCCTCGGCGAGGATGGAGACGGAGAAAACCCGGCTGGAGGCGATATAGGCATGGGTGAGGTTTTCCTTGGCGATGCTCACGGCGATGGTGGAGGGTTCCGAGGTGACCTGGAACATGCTGTTGGCGATTTGACCGTTGAACTTGCCGTCTTGAATGGAACTGACCACATACAGGCCGTAACTAATCTTCCGAAAGGCTTCTCTGTTCATGGTTCCCTGCCCCCTTAGTCATTTGGCGTCGGCGGTTGCCGTGGAAACCTCCATCCCCGACGCCTCCGGGGCAGCATATATGAATTCCGCGCCATATGCCAGGGCAAATCCCGTCCCGGCGGCGATCCGGCAATATCCCTCTATCCCAGGGTAAATTTTTTCTCAATGTAAGTAGTTGATCTTGAATGATCTACTAAAACCGAGGCACGTCCTGTTTTCAGCCACTTAGAGATAGAACAAATTTACTGTGCCCTCTATCCTTGCGGAGGGGAATGTGCTATGCCTGTTCCAAAACATTTGGGAGAGGAAGATTATGGACTGGGGAATGGAAAACCGCCTTTCGCAACTCATTCAGGCCGATGGGCGCTGCTTTTTTTTGCCCATCGACCACGGTTACTTTCAGGGGCCGACCTCTTGTCTCGAAAAACCGGGGGAGACGATCAAGCCGCTGCTTCCATACTGCGACGCCCTGTTCGTCACCCGGGGGGTCCTGCGGGCCGCCGTCAATCCCGTGGGCAGCAAGCCCATCATCCTGCGGGTGTCCGGAGGAACGAGCGTCCTGGGGGGCGATCTGGCCAATGAATCCCTGACCACCTCCGTGGAGGAGATCCTGCGCCTGAACGCCGCCGCCGTGGGCATATCGATCTTCGTGGGCAGCGATTACGAACGGGAATCCCTGATGAATCTGGCGGAAATCGTCAATCGATGCGAGGATTTCGGCATCCCCGTCATGGCCGTCACCGCCGTGGGGAAAGAGCTGGAAAAACGGGACGCCCGCTATCTGGCCCTGGCCTCGCGCATCGCCGCCGAACTCGGGGCCCGGGTGGTAAAGACTTACTGGTGCAAGGATTTCGATAAGGTCACCTGCGGCTGTCCCGTGCCGGTGGTCATGGCCGGCGGACCCAAATGCGAAACGGAAAAGGAGGTCATGGATTTCGTTTACGACGGGATGCAAAACGGGGCCGTGGGTCTCAACCTGGGACGAAACGTCTGGCAGAACCCCTATCCGACGGCGATGATGCAGGCCCTGCACGGCATCATCCATGGCGGTCTCGACGCCGCGGAGGCCTGGGAGCTGTTCAACGACCTCAAGGGGAAGAAGACGAAAAAAGAGGGCAAGGCGGCAAGAAAAAGGTGAAAGGCCGACGATAGGGAGGAGACCATGCGCGTCGCCATGTATTATCGCAACGATGATGTCCGGATCGAAGAGCGGCCCATTCCGGATATCGGCCCCGGGGAGCTGCTGGTCAAGGTAATGGCCAGCGGGATCTGCGGCAGCGATATCATGGAGTGGTACCGGATGAAGAAGGCCCCCCTGGTATTGGGCCACGAAATCGCAGGGACCGTCGTCGCGGTGGGCGACGGAGTTGACGCCTGGCATCCGGGCGACCGGGTCTTCGTCTCCCACCATATACCCTGCAACACCTGCCGGTACTGCCTTTCGGGCTGTCATACCGCCTGCGAGACCCTCCATGGCGGCAACTACGATCCCGGCGGTTTCGCCGAGTATTTGCGGGTTCCCCGCCTCAATGTCGACCGGGGGACCTTTCTCCTGCCCGGGAACGTCTCCTTCGCCGCCGGGGCGATGATCGAGCCTTTGGCCTGCGTCGTCAGGGGACAGCGCCTGGCCCGGCTCCAGCCCGGCCAATCGGCGCTGATCCTGGGCAGCGGCATCTCCGGGATTCTCCACGTCATGCTGGCCCGGGCTACCGGGGCGGGAAACATAATGGCTACGGACATCAGCGCCTATCGCCGGGATCAGGCCGCCCGCCTCGGCGCCGACGCCGTGGCTGACGCCCGTGACGATATTCCGGCCTGGGTGCGGCAGGTCAACGAAGGCCGACTGGCCGACCTGGTCATCGTCTGCGCCGGCGCCCCGGCGGCCTTCGTCCAGTCCCTTCAGTGCGTGGACCGGGGGGGGACGATTCTCTGCTTCGCCACCACGGCGCCGGGCATCGATCTGGCCGTCCCGATCAACGACTTCTGGCGCAATGAGATCAAGATCATGCCCTCTTACGGCAACAGCCCTCAGGACGCCGTGACGGCCATCGAGCTGATCCGCCTGGGTCGCGTCCCCGTGGAGCGGATGATCACCCATCGCCTGCCCCTGACGGAGGCCCAGCGGGGGTTCCGGCTCGTGGCGGACGGCGGCGAAGGTCTGAAGGTGATCCTCCTCCCCCACGGGCAAGGGTGAGAAAGCGGGGAGGTCCGCCGCCTGGCCGGGTCGGGGCGAGAAATGGCCGGACCGGCGGCGGGGTCCGATAATGATCGCCTCCCTATGGGAGAGCTTTGAAAAGCTACCCTTTCCCGAGGACCCGACTAAAACCGGCTTCCAGAACATCTTGGAAACACGGCATTTGTCTCCCGTCGGGATGGCGACCGGGGAGATAGTGGAGGAGTTTTTCAAAGGTCTCCATGGGAAGGCCCTTGCAAGACCGAACTTCCCCCGCCGGCGTGCCTCGCGGGCCATCGTTTTCATTGCGCGCGACCTGCTGGAACTGGCAAAGGACATATGCGGAGGCGCGGGGAATGCCGTCTGTCGTCTTGCCGCCGGAGCGGGGGAGGGCGGCGAGGATCATGACGATTCGGTGCCTCCCTGCGGCGATGGGCGGCGATGAGGAACGGCAGGGGTTTTAACAGCTCGCTTGTAATCTGACTAATTCTGTGCTATTCTATACAATATGGGGAGACAGGAGGTCAGCTTTTAGTCTGTATAAGCAGCTTTGAGTAGGTATGCCGGAACGGTCGATTCCCTGAACGTATGGATGGATTGGGGCCTTTTGAACGCTACGAGGAAAAGCTGATCCGGGCGGGTCTTGCCGCCGCCGGGGAGACGCTGCTCTTGGGCGCGGCCACGCCCCCGGTCGTCCCTTCAGCCCCTCCCCATCCTCGGCAATCCCCCGCCGGGGAAGGCGGCGCCCCCTCCGCCCCCGGGGAGCGAGGCGGGATGATCTGGAACCGTGCGGATTCCCTGACGACGACGCTGACGAATGCGGCCCGCCGCCTGGGTCGCGGGGCGATCCTCGCCGCCATCCCGCCCGAGCCATGCCGGTCCATCGTCCGCTGCCTCGCCGCCGCCCCGGAGGGCGTCATCCGACCCCAGGATTTTGAAACCCGGGTCTTTCTCACCGACCTGCCCGTATGGAAAACCGGCGGGGAGGAAGAGTTGACGACGCGGCTGGAAAGGCGTCGGGCCGTCGTCGCCGCGGACGGGATGATCGTCGCCACGGCCAAGAGGGAGCTGGAGACGGCGATTGTCATTTACAGCGCCGTGAGTTTCGCCGTTTTCGTCAAATTTTTCCTCGATCTGCTGCCGCGTCCGGGGCAGCGGCGGGCGCCGGACGAAACGACGGCTGCCCTGGCAGCGAAGATCCGTTCCCAGCTCGATCGCCCCCCCAGGGGAGACCCTCCGCCCGAAGCGACCACCCCCCTCCCGGTCGGGCCCTTCGCGACGGAGACGGCGATCCGGGCCGCCATCGCCGCGACGGGACGCAGGACCGTGGCGACGGGTCTGGTAAACTCCAGCTTCGGCAATATCTCCTATCGCCGGAACGATGAGCTTTTCATAACCGGCCGGGGCAGGGCCCTGGACGACCTGGAGGGTGGAATCGTCGTCGTCCCGCTGGGGGGTCCGGCGCCGCGGGACGCCGGTGCTTCGACGGAACTCCCCGCGCACCGGCGCATCGTCCTGGAAACCCCGTACCGGGCGGTTCTGCACGGCCATCCGCCGTTTTGCGTAATCCTCTCCCTGGACTGCCGGGAATACGACTGTCCGGCGCGGGGGGATTGTCACCGCTTTTGTCCTCGGGAACGTCGGATCGCCGGCCACGCCGTCGTCTCCGGCGAGGCTGGCGGCGGACCCCACGGCCTGGACCGGGCCGTTCCGCCCGCCGTCCGGGAGACCGGCGCCGCCATCGTCCACGGTCACGGCGTATTCACCGCGGGGCGGGAAGATTTTCGGGATGCCTTCCGCCTTCTGGAAGAACTGGAGACGACCTGCCGAAGGCTTTTCTTCGAGAAGTTGTTAAATAACGACGGGGCAAGCGGCGCCCCGTCGGGAGGGTCCGCAACGTCACAACCGCGTGAAGCCGCAACGCCATAACCGGGAGGCCCCCATGCTGAAAGAACTGGTTTTGAAGAATCGCAGTTACCGCCGTTTTGATGAATCCGCGCCAGTCGGTCGGGATGTCCTCCTGGGGCTGGTGGATCTCGCCAGGCAGACGGCCTCGGCGGCCAATCGCCAGCCGCTTAAATACCTGCTCTCCTGGAGGTCGGAGACCAACGACAGGATATTTCCCCTGCTGTCCTGGGCCGGTTATCTCCATGACTGGCCCGGCCCGGACAAGGGGGAGCGGCCCAGCGCCTACATAGTCATGCTCGTGGATCGGGACATCAGTCCTGGCGCGCCTCACGACCTGGGCATCGCCGCCCAGACGATCCTCTTGGGGGCCACGGAAATCGGCCTCGGCGGCTGTATGATCGCTTCCATCGAAAGGGAGGCGTTGCGCGCCGAGCTGGCCGTCCCCACAAGGTGCGACATCGCCCTGGTCATCGCCCTGGGGAAACCGGCGGAAAAGGTGGCGCTCGAGACCATCGACGCCCATGGCGACATCAGGTACTGGCGGGACCCCCAGGGGGTTCACCACGTCCCGAAACGACGCCTGGAAGACATCATCGTCCCTTAGGACTCGTTCAGAAGATCCCCGCCTGGCAGCCCGCGGCAAGGACGCCGCCCAGTTCCCGGCACTGGGCCAGGACCTCCGGCGTGAGCTTTCCCCGGGAGATGACGGCATTATAGACCGGCTTGAACTTGTAGCCCAGGGCGATGCGCTCGATGGCCTTGAGCGCCCCCGTGCCGTCATTGCCGGCGCTGATGAACACCACGTAGGGTTTACGGAAGACCTTGTCCTGGGCGGGATAATAGGTTCGGTCAAAAAAATCCTTGATCATTCCCGACATATACCCAAAGTTCTCGGGAGTGCCCACGGCCAGGCCGTCGGCGGTCAGGAGGTCCTCCAGGGTAGCGTCGGCGGCCCGTTTGCAAACTACCTCCGTATCCTCGATGGCCCGGGCCCCCGCCGCCACTTCCTGGGCCATTGTTTCCGTGTTCCCCGTCTGGGTGTGATAGACAATCAAGATTTTCTTCATGAAGATGGGCCTCCTGCCTTGACGATCGAAGCTGGGATGCCTCCCGGACCTTTAGCTACAATAGATTCGCGGCGGCTGTCAAAGGGCAAGCGCGAGAACTTTGAAAAACCGGCCTGGACATGCCGGAGGATGGGGCCGGAACGGGACGGTTACTTCCTCCAGAAGCCCGGCATGAGCAGGACGATGATCGTGTAAATCTCCAGGCGCCCCAGGAGCATGCAGAAAATGAGAATCCATTTGCCCAGGAAGGGTATTCCGGAGAAGTTGTCCATGGGACCCACGCTGCCCAGGCCGGGGCCCACGTTCCCCAGGCAGGTGGCCACGGCGGAGATCGAGGAGATCATGTCCAGTCCCAAAGCCGCCATCGCCACGGTGGCGACGATGTAGATCCCCACGTAGAGGAGAAAAAATCCCCAGATGCTCCGCATGACGGTCTGGGGAACGGGTATCTCCCCCAGTTTCACCACGGTTACGGCATGGGGATGGATGATGCGCAAGATCTCCAGATAGCAATGCTTGAGCAGCAGGACGACGCGCATGATCTTGATGCCGCCTCCGGTCGATCCCGCCATGCTCCCCAGGAACATGCAGAGCAGCAGGAGCTGCTGGGACAGGGTGGGCCATTGCTCGAAATCCGCGGTGACGAAACCGGTGGTGGTCATGATGGACACCACCTGGAAGGAGGCATAGCGGAAGGCCTCGAAGATCCCCTTGTAGATTGCGGCGCCGTGGAGATCGATGGCGATCGCCAGGGTGATCGCCGCGGTAATGAACAGGTAGGCGCGAAGCTCCGGATCCCCAAGGAACCGCCGGGCGTCTCCTTTGAGGAGTTTGTAATGCAGGGAGAAATTGATCCCCGCCACGAACATGAACAGGAGGATGACGAAATCGATATAGACGCTTCGGTAATGCCCGATGCTGGCATTCTTTATGGAGAAACCTCCGGTCGGCATGGTGGCGAAGGCATGACAGACCGAATCGTACCAGTGCATCCCTCCGGCCATCAGCAGGAGGACCTGGATGATGGTGAGGACGATGTAGATCCTCCAGAGGGCCTGGGCGGTGTCGGAAATCCGGGGAGTCAGCTTGTCCACCACGGGGCTGGGGGTTTCGGCTTTGTAGAGCTGCATGCCGCCGATGCCCAGAAAGGGGAGGATGGCGATGGACAGGACGATGATTCCCATCCCACCCAGCCATTGTGTCTGGGCGCGCCAGAAGAGGATTCCCGGCGGCATGGCCTCGACATCCTTCAGAATGCTCGAACCGGTGGTCGTCAATCCGGAGATGCTTTCAAAATAGGCATCCGTGAAAACGGGGATCGTCCCGGAAAAGAGGTAGGGCAGCGTCGCAGCCAGCCCCGCGGCCAACCAGCCCAGGGTGACGATGACCACCCCGTCCCGATGGCTCAGATGGAAGTCCTCCTGTCCCCGCGTCCACAGAAAGATCCCGCCCCCGACGCCGCAGCTCAGCAAAAGAGAGCCCGCGAAGGCCGGGGCGCTGCCGTCGCCGAAGTATAGGGCCACGCTCAGGGGCGCCGCCATGGACAGCCCGAGGCAGCACAGCAGAACCGCCACCAGATAGGCGATGAGGCGAATGTTCATCAAAAAAACTCCAGCTTTACGGTCAGCAGCTCTTCCAGTTTGGGAAGGACCCGCTGGAGGGCGAAGATGATTATTCGATCATGGGGAAGGACGATGGAGTCTCCTCGGGGGATGATGATCTCCTCGCCTCGAACGATGGCCCCCAGGATGGCGCCGGGCGGAAAGTTGACCCGATGCAGGGGGGTGTTGACGATGTCCGAGGTCTCCAGGGCCTCCGCCTCGATGGCCTCGGCCTGTTCCTCCCGCAGGGGCGCCACGGACAGGATCCGGCCCCGGCGGATGTACTGGAGGATCGCCCGCACCGCCGCCATGCGGGGGTTGATGACCGTGTCCAACCCCACGGCGGAGACGACGGACATATAACTGAGTTTGCTAACCCGGGTGATGGTGCGTCGAGCGCCCAGTTCCTTGGCCAGCAGGGAGATCAGGACGTTGCTCTCCTCGTCCCCGGTCACGGCGACGATGAGGTCCATCTTCCCGGCGTTTTCCTCCCGTAGGAGGTCCCGATCGGCGCCATCGCCCCGGATCACAACCACCCGATTCAGACTGCCGGCCAGTTTTTTGCATCTTTCCCCGTCCTGATCGATGATCTTCACGTTCAGACGCCTTTGGTCCAAAGCTTGGGCGATGGCCATCCCCGTCTCCCCCGCCCCGACGACCATGATGTTTTTCATGGGTCGGTTCGCCATGTTGAGCCTGCCCAGGGAGGCTTCCAGTTCGGTCCTTTTCATGACGAAATACACCAGATCGTGGGGCTGGATGGCATCCCGTCCGCTGGGGATGACGATCCCGTGGCCCCGGACGATGGCCCCGACCAGGAGATTCCCCTCATAGGCCTTCAAATCGCTGAGCTTTTTCCCGGCCAGGGGCGAATCGCCGGAGATGAGAAAGCTCACCATCTTCACCTTGCCGCCCACAAAGTCGATGACCTCCGACGCCCCGGGGACTTCCATGAGTCCCAGGACCGTCTCCACCATCATATCCCGGGTATTGATGAGGAGGTCCACGCCGAGGAGTTCCTTGCTGAACAGCGATCGCTCCTGCAGATACTCCCGGTTGCGGACCCGGGCCACCTTGACCATATGACGGTTGAGATTCCTCGCCAGCAGGCAGGCAATCAGATTCACCTCGTCGCTGTCCGTGGCGGCCACCATCAATTCCGCTTCCTCGATGCCCGCGGCGCGGAGGATCCGGGGACTCGTTCCGGACCCCAGGAAGGATTGCACGTCGAGATTGTCGTTGATCCTCCTGATCTTGGCGGGATTCTGGTCGATGAGAACCACTTCCTGGTTCTCGTCGGACAGTTTTTTCGCAATATGATAGCCGACCTCGCCGGCGCCGATAATGATGACGCGCATGACGTCCTCCCGCATTCCTTGAATGCCCGCGAATATACAACAGAACGGTGAAAAAGTCTTGATCTTTACATGCGAGGCGTTTTCGGCTATGGTTGCCAGGCAGCGTATTGACTCTTCCGTCGAGAATCAATATCTTACCGGACAGCAGGGGTTCGCATGTCGAAAGATAAATTCCCCACGACGCCGGCCATGCGGGAGCTGAGAAGCCGGGAAGCGGTTTTCCAGCTTGTGGCCTATAAATATGTGGACCGGGGTGGAACGCGCGTCTCCGCCCAGGAGCTGGGGGTGGACGAGCACATGGTGATCAAGACCCTGGTCATGGAAGACGAGAGCGGCCGCCCCCTGATCGTCCTCATGCACGGCGATCGGGATGTCTCCACGAAATCCATGGCGCGGATTCTCGGCGTCAAGGCGATCAATCCCTGCGACCCTAAAGTCGTGGAGCGCCATACCGGCTATAGGGTAGGGGGCGTCTCCCCCTTCGGAACCAGAAAGCGACTGCCCGTCTATATCGAGGAGACCATCCTCTCCATGCCCACCATCCTCATCAACGCCGGCGGCCGGGGGATCCTGGCGGAGATGAGCCCTGGGGAACTCGACCGGATCCTGCGGCCCGTCCCGGTGCGGGCGGCGATAGAAAGGTGAGTTTAAACGACAATGTCTGGATCGGATGAACAGATCGTCGTCCGCTGCCTGAATTGCGGTACGA
Source organism: Pseudomonadota bacterium (assembly GCA_030057915.1). Taxonomy (GTDB): domain Bacteria; phylum Desulfobacterota; class Syntrophia; order Syntrophales; family UBA8958; genus UBA8958. The sequence continues at coordinate 43,310 of JASGUC010000031.1, read as the reverse complement.
AGAACCGCATCCCCCGGGAGCGGATGCAGGACCGCCCGACCTGCGGCAAATGTCGGGCGCCCCTGGACGATATGATTATCCGCTGTTTGAGCTGCGGGACGAAGAACCGCATGCCCGAGACAAGGCTCAACGAACGACCGCGATGCGGCCGGTGCGGCGCCCCGCTGGTCGTCGTCGGCGAGGCCGGCCGGCCCTTCGACATCACCGACGCCGCCTTCACCCGCGAGGTTTTGACGCCGCCCGGAACCGTGGTCGTCGATTGTTGGGCCCCCTGGTGCGCCCCCTGCCGGATGGTGGCGCCCCTCCTGGAGGAACTGGCGGCGAAATACGCCGGGGGAGTCCGGATCGCCAAGCTCAACGTGGATGAAAACCCCGTCACCGCCGCCCAGTTCGACATCCGCAATATCCCCACCCTGCTTTTCTTTCGGGACGGCAAGCTCCTCAGTCGCACCGTCGGCGTCCTTCCCAAGGAAGAGATCGAACGCCGCCTCCTGGCGGTCATGAAACCGAACTGATCCCCCGGAAGGAGAGGCCCATGCCCGTCGTTTATGCCTGTCCCATCTTCAGGGTTCTGGAAGAAGAAGTCGCCCTCCCCAACGGACGGCGCTCCCGCCTCAGTTGGATCGACCACCACCCCTGCGTCGCCGTGGCGCCCAGGGACGAAACCGGCGCTTTCATCTTGATCAGCCAATACCGCCATGCCACGGGCGGCAGCCTCCTGGAGATACCCGCGGGCGGCATGACGCCGGGAGAGGCGCCGGAGCTTTGCGCGCAAAGGGAGTTGCGGGAGGAAACGGGTTATCGCGCCGGCCGGATCATCAAGCTATTCGAGGGTTATCTCCTCCCCGGCTACGGCAACGAGTATATGCATTTCTATCTGGCGGAGGATCTGGAGGCGGCGCCCCTTCCTCCCGACCCCGGCGAAGACATCGCCATCGTCAAGGCATCGCCGGCGGAGGTCCGCGCCTTGCTGGCCGACGGTTCCATTCGGGATGTGAAAACGGCCTTGGGGCTGACCCTGGCCCTTCAACGGTAGAGCTTGTCCCGCCGATCCAACTCGATCTCCAGTCGTTTCAGGGAGTCGATATTGTGCCGGAGCCGGTCGTTTTCATGGCGCAGGGACTGGTTCTCCTGTTGCAGCCGCAGCGTCTCCGCCCGCCCCTTCTCGAGCAGGGATTCCAGCTCCCGCCGTTGTCCTTCCAGAGACGCTTCCCGGGCGGTTGCCTCTTCCCGACTGGCCCGCGCCCCGTTGCGGAGTTCCTGCAATTCTTCTTGGCGCCGTCGCTCTTCCTCGAGGAGGCGGAGATAAAGCTCGGCGTAGCCGCGCCATTTGCTTTTCGGATATCGCTCCGTCAACATGATGAATGCCTGCCGGGCTATCTCCTCATCCTTCGGTCTTTCCACCCCCCGGAGGCGCTCGCATCCCTCCTGGAACAGGGCGGCGTCGGACTGGAAGCGGGCCGCCAGGCTTCCCGGGGGAGGCGGCGGTCCCTTAGCCGCGCAGGCCGTCAAGAGGGCGACCGCCGCGGCCAGCAACAGAACCGTCAGGGATCGGCAAGTCCAGCGAGGGCGACAGGGATGTTGTCCTGCAATATCGATAGGATTCATGACCTTAGTCACGGTTTTTCCACTCCGGTCAGGCCGGCATGTCTTCCTTATCATGGCAATTTGTTAAAGATTTCTTCCTTCGGTCGAAATGACAAATTGGACTTTGGACCTTGAGGACATAGGTCAGGCCGGCATGTCTTCCTTGAGGACATATTTGCTTCCGGGCAGGGATTTGCCGTAATTCTTGACCTCCGCGGCCATCTTGGCCATCTCCAGGGGGTTGCGATACTGCGAGCCGTCGTCGCTCACGATAGAGATCGTAATGGTGATCAGGGGAAATTCCTGACGCCGCCCCTGGCGGTCCTTGGCGAGGATGAAGCCGCGGCGGCGGTCCTCCTCGCTGTAGAACCTCCCGACCCGCGTATCGAATTCGGCCGCAACAAACCCGCAAAGCCCTTCCGCCCGCCCCGGTTCCGTTATGAGGACGAAATCGTCCCCGCCGATATGACCGATGAAATCTCCGGCCTCACCCCGCAGCCGCTTGCCCTCGGCGAGAATCGCCGCTACCTCCTTGATGACCTCGCTTCCCCAGGCGTATCCGTAGTGATCGGCAAAAGGCTTGAAATTGTCCAGATCGAGATGACACAGGGAAAACGGCCTCTTCAATTCCAGACGACGACGGATTTCCTGCTCGATGGCCAGATTGCCCGGCAGCCCCGTAAGGGGGCTGGCGTCGATGTTCATGGCCTCCAGGACCTTGAGGCGCTTCGTCATGGCGTTGAATGCCGCGGCAAGGCTGCAGATCTCGTCTTTCCCCCGGATGTCGATCTCCCGGTCGAAATTGCCTTCCGCGACATCGCCCGTCGCCGCCTCCAATTTTCGCAATCGCCTGGATATATTGAAGGTGATGGCGGCGGCCAGGATCATGCCGACAAGAAGGCTGGCCGCCGTCAGGGCGATGGTCATGCGGCTCGCCTCCAGGGCCTTGACATTGATGGCCTTCATCCGTTGGTCGATGTTCTTCTCCGTTTGCGCCTGGAGGGCCCGCAGGGCCAGTTCCATCTTTTCCATCGCCTGCCGTCCCTCGTGAGACGACAGGGCCGCCGCTTCCTCGAGGCGACTCTCCTCCGCCAGGACGACCTCCCGGGAAAAGATCTCCGCGTATTGACCGGCCAGCGCCGCCAGGTCGGCGATAGCGGGAACCTGTTCCGGAGGGGCCTCTGTCTTGAGTTTTTCCAACTGGGATTGAAAGTCCTTGCTCCGGGTCCAAAAGATATCCGCCAGGGAGGGGTCCTTGAGGATCAGATACCTCTTCTCCGCCCCCTCCCAGGCCAATAGGTCGTCCATCATCTTCTTTTCCCTGTCGAGGAGGCGGGCATCCTGATGGATCATCTTGGCGGCCAGGTTGTTGAGGGAGCGCAGATGCCCCACGGCATACGCGCTGGCCACAATGGCAAGAAGGGCCATGGCGAGATAACCGAGGAACAGTTTGCGGCGGATATTGAGGATCATTCAGGTCTGCGCATCTTGGCCCGCCCGCTCAGCGTTTCCAGGAATTGAAGGCGGCGATGACGGCTCTTACCGCTCCGTCGATGGAAACGACCCGCATGTTGAGGACCAGGTCATAGTGGGCGGGGTCCTTGACGTCGGCGTTGAAGTATTTCCGGATGAAGGCCTCCCGATCCGCGTCCACCTTGATGAGATAGCGTCGGGCTTCCTCTTCGGTATTGCGGGTCGCGTTTTTGAGCCGCTGGTCGAAGGGGCCGATGATCCGCACCCGGAAGGTGTTTTCCTGAGGCAGGATATAGTTGGCCCCGCGGCCCAGGATTACGGCATTCCCATGACGGCCGATGGTGCCGATAACCTTGGTTAGGTGGTGCAGGTACTGATCGGGCCAGAGGTGTCGGGATTCAAAAAGGGAAGTGAGCCAGTCGTCCCGTTTGGTGACCTCCTTTTCGTCGAGAGAGCAGATGACCTTCTCGCTCATTTCGACGCTTTCCGCCACCATCTGGATGATCTTGCCGCCCATGAGGTCGAAGCCCAGCTCCTTTGCCAGTCTCTGGGCGATCTTTGTGCCTCCGCAGCCCGACTCCCGGGAAACGGTTATGACCGGACCCGCTTTGGTCTTTTCCTTTTTTCTCACGGTTCCCGCCAGACGCCATTTCCCCAGTTGTTCCTCCACCAGCGCTTCCGCCGAGCGTATCGATTTTCCTCTCATCCCACGACCCTCCTTTGGTTGATTGCTAATGCGTCCCTTCAGAAACTGTACAGTTTCTCCCCCGAAATGACATTGAAACCGTTCTTCCGGAGGACGTCGATGGCGGCGTCGGAATCATCGAAGCGGAAGATGATCACGGCGTTTTCCCCGCTTTTCTCCACGAAGGCGTAGAGATACTCGACCATGACGTTGTCGTTTTTCAGCGCCGCCAGGATGCCGTGGAGGCCGCCGGGGCGATCCGGCACCTCGACGGCGACGACGGTGGTCCGGCTGACCCGGAATCCATTGTCCCGGAGGACCCGACTGGTGACATCCACGTTGTTGACGATGAGACGGAGGATACCGAAATCGGTGGTGTCCGCCAGGGACAGGGTCCGGATGTTGATGTCCGCCTCTTTGAGGATCCTCGTCACCTCCTCCAGCGACCCCGGCTTGTTTTCCAAAAACACTGATACCTGTTCGACCTTCATGGGTTTTACCTCCCCGTCAAAACTGTCTTTTGTCGATCACCCGGCTGGCCTTGCCCTCGGAACGCTGGATAGACTTGGGCTCCACCAGCTTGATCTTGGCCGAGATGCCAAGATAGTCCCTCAAATCCTTGTCGATGCGTCTCTCGATCTTCTGGAGGACCCGCACCTCGTCGGCGTTGGAAAAGAGGGCGTCGCTCACCTCCACCTGTACCTCCAGGGTGTCCAGGGCGCCCTCGCGATCCACGATAAGCTGATAATGGGGCTCGACGCCCTGGATGCCCACGAGGACTGCCTCGATCTGGGAGGGGAAGACGTTCACCCCCCGGATGATGAGCATGTCGTCGCTCCTTCCCTGGATCCGGTCCATGCGGAAATGGGTTCGTCCGCACCGGCACGGGGCGGTGATCAACCGGGAGATGTCCCGGGTCCGGTAACGGATCAGGGGAAAGGCCTCCTTGGTCAGGGTGGTGAAAACGATTTCCCCCGTCTCTCCCGGAGGCAGGACTTCGCCCGTCTCCGGGTCGATGGTTTCCACCAGAAAGTGATCTTCGAAAACGTGCATCCCCTCCCGGCCTTCCTGGCATTCCATGGCAACCCCGGGACCCATGACCTCCGAAAGCCCGTAGATGTTCAACGCCATGATATCCAAGGCCCTTTCTATTTCGTCGCGCATCTTGTCGCTCCATGGCTCCGCCCCGAAGATTCCGACCCGGAGTTTCAGCGCCTGCATATCCACCCCCATGGCTCTTCCCTGCTCGACCAGATTCAGGGCATAGGAGGGGGTGCAGCAGATGGCCGTGGGACCGAAATCCTGGAGGATCATGAGTTGTCGCTTTGTATTGCCCCCGGATATGGGGATCACGCTGGCCCCCAGTTTCTCCGCGCCGTAGTGGGCGCCCAGGCCGCCGGTAAAGAGACCATAGCCATAAGCATTGTGGATGATGTCGTTCTTGGTCAGGCCCGCCGCCACAAAGCACCGCGCCACGAGTTCCGACCACGTTTCGATGTCCCGGTGGGTATAGCCCACCACGGTGGCCCGTCCCGTCGTTCCCGACGAGGCGTGGAGCCGCACGACGCTGCTCATGGGAACGGCGAAGAGGCCGAAGGGGTAATTGTCCCGAAGATCCTGCTTGGAGGTAAAGGGGAGGCGTTGCAGATCGCCGATCGTCCTGATGTCGTCCGGCGTCGCCCCGGCGGCGTCGAAGGTGCGCTTGTAGAAGCCCACGGTGTGATACACCCGCTGCGCCGTCTGCTGAAGGCGCTTGAGTTGCAGGGCTTCCAGGGCTTCCCTGGGCAGGGTTTCAAATTCGTCGTTGTAGATCATGGGGCCATCCTCTCCTGTTTCATTCTTTCTCTAAGAGCCTTGCATAACCTCGGAAGAATGTTTAGCCGGCGGCGAATCGAATGTTTTTCGAGGTTTTGTGAAGGTCTCCGTCGGTGATTATATAGCAAAAGAAGCACCCCCGGGCAAGGGGGAATCATTTCGGACTCGGGCCGATTCCGGGAAATGCGGGAGCGAATTTGCGTCCCGACCGGCTTATGGACAAGGTCTCCCGGGGAGATGGGGCGGGCTTGGGGCGGCGCGATCACGCATGGGCGGATTTTCCGGCGGGATGCGCCCTAAGTCCGGGAAGCATGGTCTTTTCCAGTTCCCGCCGCTGACGCTCAAAGGCGCCCTCGTCCTCCATGGGTGATAGTTCGATCGTCTCTCCGAAGGAAATCATTACCCTGGCGAAGGGTTTGGGTAGAAGGAATCCGTCCCAACTGTTGAAGCGCCAGGTCCGATCGGCGGAGGTGTAAAAAGGGGCAATGACCGCATCGGCGGCATGAGCGAGTTCGATGACCCCCGCCTTCACAATCCCCGCCGGTCCCCGGGGGCCGTCCAGAATATGTCCGGCCAGCCCGGTCAGGCGCAAATGGTCGATCATTTTTCTCAAGGCCTCCTTCCCCCCCCGGGAGGAGGAGCCCCGCACCGCACGCCAGCCGCTTCTCTCCGCGACATCCGCGATGATGTCCCCGTCGGAACTCTTACTGATCATGATCGCCGGCTCGAATTCGCGATAGACCCGGAAATATCCGATGGCGGCGAAGAATTGCTGATGCCAGGCGCACAACACAACCCGGCCGCCGCCCCGGAGGTGGTCCATCCATCCCTGCTCGTTTTCGACCCGCAGCCGGAACGTCAGGCTGTAAATCCGGATAAGATGGTACGCGCAGAAATGAAAGCATCTGGTTCCAAGCAGCAGCCGCAGTTTTGAAGGCATGGGTGAGTCTCCCCTTTTCTCGGGCCGCCGCGGTTGCGAGGGCTCGAGATGACCCCGGAAGGCCGTCCCGCCGCCGCCCGGGGGTCGAGATTCTCCGCGCCGGTCCGGACGAGAGCCATGACATCGCCGCCGGCCGTGATTCGGCGGGATGATCCGGACTTCCCGCCAGGGTTTCCGGAAAGAGAAGCGGGAGAAGGCCGGCGACCATGGCGGGCACGGGATGGCGCTTACAGGTCGCGCCGGAAAATAGCAAGGATTATTTCGGGGTTCCTTCCGGGAGACTCGCCGCGAGCGTCGATCGCCGCGTTTCGGACCTGCCGGTGGTCCATGGGGTCCTTGTCCGCGGGGGCGTTGCCGGGGTTCGCACGAATCGGTGGACCGGCGCCGGCATCACCGCCCGGACCGGGATCGGCGGACCCGACGCCAAAGGCGGATCAGGCGTGCCGTCGCCAGGGCCACGACCAGGCGGGGGATGTAGAGCCAGAAGGGGCTCAGGCCCAGGGATATGAACAGGGGCGGGTCTTCCACCATGGAATGGTTGATGCCGATGGATAGGTGGAGGATCTCCAGTTCGTCCTTGGAGAGGCGCTCCGCTTTCGCCTCCTCGACGATTACCGCGCCGCCGTAGGCCAGCCCGAAGACGATGGCCGTCATCCAGAGGAGACCCATCTGGGCGTCCAGGCCCATCACCCGGAGAAGTGGCGAAAAGAGGCGGACGATGTGCTTGATCCAGTCAAGAAACTTCATCGTTTCCAGCAGGGTCATGATCCCCATGATGATGAGAAAGATCTTGCCGCAGAGGACCGCCGTGGTCCAGAGCCACTGCCGGAGCATGTCTCCCAGGGGGAGGGCGGGGGAAGCGTTCGCCGCGGCGATTCCCCCGGCCCGCGAGGTCGGGGAACCCGGATCGTCCTCCCCGGGGACGGGGCGTCCGGTCATCGGGATTGTCTGATTCCCGGTGGCCGGCGGCGATGGAGCGTCAAGGGGTCCCCGACGCCCCATCCCTTCGATCCCGGATCGGGCGGCGGCGGGACCGGCGATGGAATCGGCGACGGGACCGGCGGCTAGCGGGGTCGGCGGCGGCGGTGGGACGATGGGATCGGGGGCCACCCAGGGGCCGATGATCATCACGGTAAGGGAGGCCGTTGCAATGCGAAACAGTGTGACCTTCAACGGGTGGATGCCCGACCGGCCCTGAATCATCCCTTCCTGGATGAGGTTGTGGGCCATGAGGAGGAAGACGCCGATGAGGGTCATCTGCCCTTCCGTGAGGGGTAACAGGACCATTGCGGCGATCCCGCCGTAGATGTTGGCCAGCATCCCGACGATCAAGGGGAGGGCGGCAGCGGCGGGAAGATGGAGGAGACTCATCGCCGGCGTGAGGAGGAAGTCCATGTGTCGGAGCCAGCCGCTCCATTCCAGGAGCGCCGTGAGCAAAGAAATGGGCAGGACGATCTTCATCATCCAGATGAATCCGCTCCATCCCTTCCTCAGCCCCATGAGCATCCCCGTCCGGACCAGGGGGCCGTATCTCATCTTACCTTCGCTCATCGTCCAGGCGCCTCGCTCCTCCCGCCCCCCCTTCCCGCACCTCCGGCGGCGCGGCGATGCCCCGGCGACGCGTCCCGCCTGCTTATCAGATTTGCCGCCTTCCCTGCAATCAACTCCTTTTCGCGTTGACAGAAGCGTTGTTTCATATTAGTTTTGCAACAGACCGTTAAAGATAAAAATATCCGCGCCAGGCCGGATAGCCCCCATGTTGCGCGACGCCGAGCGGGGCATGGGACGTGGTTCCATCCTGATCGACAAGCGCCGGCGCAAAACGCCCGGAGGAAACAATGAACCCTATCCCTCCGGCCTGAGGAGGATTTTGGCCATGAACACCGAGAAGAGGAATATATTCATCACGGAAAAGGACATGGAACGTCTGGAACCCATGGTGGCGGCGGCGGGAAACCATCCCAACATCGGAAGACTGCGGGAGGAACTGGAACGGGCCGTGATCGTCCGCTCCGCGGAGATACCCGCCGATGTGGTGACCATGAATTCCCGGGTCGTCTTCCGGGACCTGGAAACGGAAGAGGAGACGGAGGTCACCTTGGTTTATCCGTCCCGGGCCGACGTGAACCGGAGGCTGATCTCCATCCTGGCCCCGGTGGGCACGGCCCTTTTGGGCCTGAGCGCCGGCGACGAGATTCAATGGCCCCTCCCCTCGGGGAAGAAACGGACTTACAAGATCGTCAGCGTCCTATACCAGCCCGAGGCGGCGGGCAATTACGATCTGTAACGACGACTGGCCGCCCGAGGCGGACCGGACGGGGGGACGAAGCGCGACTGGCGGAGGCGCTCTCCCGGCGGACCCCTGATGGCGCCGGGCCGGCGGGGCCGGGACGTCCGAGACGGCGACGGGAAGACAAGGAGGATAGCCATTCCTGACCTCAAGAAATACCTGGAGAATATACGGGCGGGTAAAAGGGGATTGAATCCCTTTATGGATTATATGGGGATCGAACCCCTGGAAATCGAAGAAGGTTATGCCCGCTTCCGGCTGCCGGTCCGTCCGGAATACCTGCAGGGCGCGGGCAGGCTACAGGGCGGCCTGATGGTGTCCCTGGCGGACGAAGCCCTCGCCCATGCCATGATCACCGCCCTGAATGACCGGGAAGGTTTGACCACCATCGAATTGAAAAGCGACTTCCTGGCGGCGGTGCATTCCGGCGCCGTCACCGCCACGGCTAGGGTGTTCAAGACGGGCCAGAGCCTCATCATCGGTGACTGCCTTATCACGGATGACGCCGGCCGGAATGTCTGCCGGGTCTCCGCAACCTTCCTCCGGCTTCGGGAAAGGCCGCCCAAGAACAGCCATCGGGATTGATCGGTCTTATCGCGCCTCCCCGCCATCGCAGTCTCCTTGACCCAAAGCGGCCCAACGGGATGGTTCCCAGGTTGCGGCCGGCCGGACCGGCCTGGCGGCGAGGGAGGGAAAAAAAGCGATCAAGGCGGGCCATGTCATGAATTCTCTGCTAATATCCATCATTTAACCTCTGCCGGGGCGCCGGCGGAGGTTTTTTCATGGCGCCATTGCGAAGACGCCGCGCCGCCCCTTGGAAAAAATATGCGGCCTTACCTGAAGAGGCTTCTGTCATATCCCTTGACACGTGCGGGGAATTCATGCTTTGGCATGGCGCTCATATATTTATGCGTTAAGGATTTTCCCGATTATTCTCGACAACCTCCTCCTGAATTGTCCAGGGGGAGGCCCATGCCTGGAAGGCAATGCGGCCACCCGTTTAGCCTCCGGCAGGGGGGGGAGGCCCATGCCTGAGAAGGCAGTGCGCCAAGGCAATCGGAAAGAGGGAAAGTCGGTCATTTATTGTTTTTGTCCCTATGTTAAATGGCGCTGCCCGTTCCTTGACCGGACAGTGCGCGGTCGTCTGTTAAGGAGCAGCGAATGAGGAGGGATTATGAATTGCCGGGGGTTGATCTATTTTGTTTTGCTTGTGTGTACTCTTGTTGCCTGTCCGGTTGGCGCTGAAGATTCGGAGGTCAGCCGGGAAACCCTGACGAGTTTGAAGAGGTTATCCGTTTTTGTGGAAGAAATCCAGCCGAACATCAAGCGATATGCCGAGAAGGCTGGGATTGAGAGAGAAGCGATCAAAAAGGAAACCGAGAGACGCTTGGCCGCGGCGGGCATTGTCATGGTGGAGAGCGAGGAGTGGCGGCGGACTCCCGGCAACCCCTTTCTGTACGTCAGCATCAACACCCATGAGACGGAGAAGTACTGGTTTGCCTATGATGTCAAAGTGGAGCTGCGGCAGGTGGTTTGCCTGGAGGCCAACCCGTTGGTGCGGACGATGGCGACGACCTGGAGTATGAACATGACGGGTATTGCTAATATCGGGAACCTGCATATTATTCGGGGCGATGCGATGGTGCTTGTGGAGAGGTTCGTGGCGGCTCATAGGTCCGTAAACAAAGGAAAGTAATGAAGGAAAGAAAAAACTGGGGACGGCCTCCGTTTTTCTTGCGAAAAAAAGGGACAGTCCCCATTTTTTTTATTTTTTTTCTGCTTGCCGCCGGGGTGGCGTGGGCGGGGGAAGAGCCGTTTGTCACGCCCGGTAACTGGGGGGGCACCGGGATTATGGAGGTTCCTACGGCGCGGGTCCTGAAGGAGGGACAGTTCCGTTTCGGGGTGGGGCTGGTGGAGCCGTATCGGCACTACTATGGGGCGATCAGCCCTTTCCGGGGCGTGGAGATAGACGGACGGTTCACGGAGGTCGCCGATACACCGGTCAATCCCAACGATCCGTATTGGCAGGGCTACGGTAATAACAAGGACAAGGTTGTGGGCATAAAGTTCCAGTTTTTGCCGGAGACGAAATGGTTTCCCGGCTTGGCGTTGGGCCTGTACGACCCCCACGGGACGCGCCTATACGGCTCCCAATTCATCGTTGCCAGCAAACAGTTGTATCCATTTGACTTCACTATTGGTTTTGGAAACGGCCGCTATGGGCGGAGACCGCTGCCCAGCAGCGGTGACGATTTCAAGTTCGAGATTTTTCAGGACCCCCGGAGTTGGCTATCCGACGGGTTGCTCTTCGGGGGGGTGCAGTTCGCCGTGACGGACCGACTGATCCTCATGGCGGAATACAGCCCCATCCGTTATGACCAGCAGACCTCCGATCCGGCGCATCGTAAATATTTTCAGAGTGCCGTGCCCTCCAAGTTCAATTATGGTGTGCGGTGGCGGCCCTGGGACTGGCTGGAGGCGGATGTGAGCTACCAGAGGGGGCAGCAGTTGGGGGTGAATATCTCCATGAACTTCGAACTGGGGCGGCCGTTCCTGCCCATTTATGATCTGCCGTATCGGGAAAAGACGGAGCTGCGGCCCCATCCCCTGGTGGAACGGCTGACGCGGGCGCTGGGCGAGTCGGGCTTCTCCGACATCGGCATACGGCTCGTCGGGAATGACATCCGCATCGAGGCTCGGAACGACAAGTACTATTACGACCCTAAAGGACTGGGGGTGGTCCTGCGAATCCTCAGGGATCTCCTCCCCTCCCATATTGAGAACGTGCATATCGCCTTCACGGATCTGGGGATTCCCACCCTGAGCTTTGCCACCCACCGAGAAGACATCGTCGCCTTCTTCGCAGACAAACTGAGTCTGGGGGAATTCCTGCATGTCTCCAAGTATCGTACGGACGTCTATCGGAACCTGGAGGTAGAGAAGAAGCACCGTACCTGGTGGGACTGGGGAGTCAACCCGGCCTTCCGGTTCTTCGTCAACGACCCGTCGGGGTTCTTCAAATACCGGGCGGGCTTCAACGAATATGTCCGCGTCTTTCCCTGGAAGGGCTCGACCCTCATGGCGGCCCTGGAGCAGTATCCCCTCAATAACGTCTCCACCGTCAACGTGGCGTCGTCCCAGCCGGTGCGGACGGATTACGTCTTTTACACCCACGAGAAGGTGCTCATGGACAAGCTGCTGGTGGAGCAAATGGTGAAGCTGCCCCATGAATTCTACGCCCGGGCGGCCGTAGGCTATCTGGAGACGGAGTATGCAGGGATGGACTGGGAGGTGGCCAAGCCGCTGTGGGGGGGACGCCTCATGGTGGGGCTCAGCGGCAGTGTGGTTAAGAAACGGGAGATAGGGAAGGCCTTCTCATTCAAGGAGAACGATTGGAAGAACTCCTACGCCACGGCCTTCCTCAACACGGCCCTGAACGTCCCCGAGGCGGATATGACGCTGGATCTGCGGACGGGTCAGTTTCTGGCGGGGGACCGGGGGACCCGGGTGACGTTGTCGAAGTTCTTCAACGGGATCATCCTGTATGCCTGGTACAGCTTCACCAATACGAACGACGTCTTCGTCGATTCCTACAACCGGGGTTATCACAACAAGGGCATCGGGATCGTCTGGCCGCTGCGGATGTTCATCGGGAGAGACACCAAATCCACATACTCCTTCGCCATCTCCCCCTGGACCCGGGACGTCGCCCAAGACATCGACCACGCCAACAGCCTCTTCGGTTTCATAGGCCGCAACCAGGAGGTGTACTGGAAGAAGGACCGCGGCCGTCTGGGGTCGGGCCTAGCCTTTTAGAGACGAGACCTTTGAAAAATGTCATTTCGAGGAGCGCGAGCCTACCCTCATGTCATTTCGAAGGAGCGAAGTGACGAGAAATCCTAAGATCCCTCATTACATTCGGGACATGGATTTCTCCCTTCGGTCGAAATGACAAAAATGGCGGTTATTCAAAGCTCTCAGAGACGCCCATGGGTTCGGGCCTTAAAGGATGGATATTCTTGCAGGATCGAAAGTGAAACAAACAGCCTATCCCCCCGTCAGCGAACTCCCCGGAAAACGGCACGCCGAGGTAGTTCAGGAGATATTCGATACCGTCCCCGAAGCTTACGACCTTCTCAACCGCGTCTTGAGCCTGCGGCGGGATGTTGCATGGCGGCGCTTTGCCGTGGAGCGGATGAGGTTCTTCCAGACCCGCCGGCTCCTCGATTTGGCGACGGGAACGGCGGATCTGGCCCTGGCGGCGCTGCGGCGCCATGGCGACATCGAGGTTGTGGGACTGGATTTTGCCCGGCAGATGCTGATGCGGGGGCTGGAAAAGACCCGGCGGGCGGTCCGGAAGAGAAGGTGGGGCGGACTCCGGGAAAGCGGGCCGGGAGCAGGGCGCGGAGGAGAAGGAGGATGTTTAGCAGAACGAGACCGTCCGGGGCGGCCAGGCCCGGACATGATGGCGGTGGGGGAGGAGACGTCGCTGGGGCGGATCCGGGGGCCGGGGCGGATTGATCTTGTCCAGGGAGATGTCCGGGAATTGCCGTTTCGGGGAGCGGACTTCGATGTCGCCGCCATCGCCTTCGGGATCCGGAATGTCCCCGTGGCGGACCGTCAGGGGGTCCTGAAGGAGATGATCCGCTGCGTCGTCCCCGGGGGCCAGGTGATGATCCTGGAGATGCATCTGCCGGAAAGTCCGTATATGGGTCCCCTGTACCGCCTCTACCTGAATCGCCTGCTCCCCCGGATCGCCGGCCTCTTCTCCGCCAATCCCGCAGCCTACCGCTATCTGGTTGATTCTATATCCAATTTCCCCGGCCCTGCCGCCTTTGGGTCCCTTATGGCGGCGGCGGGCCTCCGCGACATCGTCCAATATCCCCTCACCCTCGGCGCCACCTACCTCCATGTCGGCAATCGCCCGGAATCCTCGGGGTCAGGTCTTTAAAATAGGCACTTTGCCAACCTCCCGGGCTATTTTGAGGCCTTTGAAAAGCCGCCGCCCATGCCCTGTCGGGCGAGACCTTTGAAAAATGTCATTTCGAAGGAGCGCGAGCCTACCCAGATGTCATTTCGAAGGAGCGAAGCGACTGAGAAATCCTTCCTGTCGTCCCGATATAATTCGGGGTCGGGGACACCTCGAGAACAGGGCATTCCGGCTTCCTCCGGAACGGCGGCAGGGGTCGCCAACGGCGTTTTTCAATGGACTTTGGACTTTGGACTAAGGTCTCGACGCGGGATTCCCTCTTTCCCGGGAGGGCCGCAGGGAGGACACAACGGGGTTTTGCAAGGGTCTCATTTCCCGAGGAGGGAACGGGCGCAGTCGGCGATGCTATCCACCGTGAAGCCGAACCGTTCGTGGAGAACGGAGGCGGGGGCGCTGGCGCCGAAGCCCTCCATGCCGATAACGGCCCCGTCGAGGCCCGTGTAGTGCTCCCAGCCCAGCTTTACCCCGGCCTCCACGGCGATGCGGGCCTTGACGGACGGGGGGAGGACGCGCTCCCGATAGTCCGCCGGCTGGGCATCGAAGATATCCCAGGAGGGGAGGGAGACGACACGGACCCGGATTGCTTCCGTGGCCAGTTTTCGTGCCGCTGCCAGGGCGAGCTGGAGTTCCGACCCCGTGGCGATAAAGATGATATCCGGCTTGACGAGGGAGGAATCCCAGAGGATGTAGCCCCCCCTTTGGAGGCCCGCGGCGTCGGCCAGCTCCCGGCGGTCGAGCAGCGACACGTTTTGGCGCGTGAAGATCAGGGCGGTGGGTCCCTCCCGGCGAGCGACGGCGGCCTGCCAGGCTTGAGCCGTCTCGGCGGCGTCGGCGGGGCGGATGACGCTGAGGTTGGGCACGGCCCGGAGGTTCATGATCTGCTCTACGGGCTGGTGGGTGGGGCCGTCCTCGCCGACGGCGATGCTGTCGTGGGTGAAGACGTAGATCACCCGGAGGCCCATGAGGGCGGCCAGGCGCATGGGCGGCCGCATGTAGTCCACGAAGGTGAGGAAGGTGGCCGTATAGGGGATCAGGCCGCCGTGGACGGCCATGCCGCCGGCGATGGCGCCCATGGCATGCTCCCGGACCCCGAAGTGGATGTTGCGACCCCGGTAGCTCCAGCCGCCGCCGACGGCGCCGGAGATGGAAGGAGGGGCATGATCGCCCTCTCCCTGGCCAGCGTCGTCCTGGCGCTGTGTCCCGGAGGAGGCAGGCGTCGTTCCGGAGGTGAGGGCATCGCCGGGGGGAGGCTGGAAGTCCCCTTTTCCCTTGAGCCACGTCAGACAGGAAGGATTCAAATCCGCCGAGCCCCCCATGAGTTCGGGGAGGCGGGAGGCCAGGGCCTGCATCACCGTTTCCGAGACCTTGCGGGTGGAGATGCCCGTTTGCTCACCCGCCGGCACGGAGAAATCCGGAACGGCCTCTTCCCATCCCGCGGGCAGTTCCCCCGCCATGACCCGGCGGAATTCTGCCGCCGCTTCGGGAAAGGCCGCCGCATAAGCTTCGAATGCCTCCTCCCAGGCCTTTTGCCAGGCGGCGCCTCTTTCCAGGGACGGCCGCCGGCAGTGGGCCAGGACTTCCTCGGGGACGTGGAAATCCGGCGCCTCCGGCCAGCCCAGGCGCGCCTTGGCGGCGGCCAGCTCATCCTTCCCCAGGGGCGAGCCGTGACAGGCGGCGGTGCCTTCCTTTGTCGGGGCGCCGTAGCCGATGCAGGTCCGCACCCCGATGAGGGTGGGCCGACGCCGTTCCTCCTTGGCGGTGGCGATGGCGGCGGCGATGGCGGCGACGTCGTTGCCCTCCGCCACCTCCAGGACCTGCCAGCCCATGGCGGCGAAGCGTCCGCCCACGTCCTCGGTGAAGGCGAGGGCCGTGGCCCCGGCGAGGGATACGCCATTGTCGTCATACAGGACGATGAGTTTTCCCAGACCGAGATGGCCGGCCAGGGCGCAGGCCTCGGCGGTGACGCCTTCCATGATGTCGCCGTCGCTGGCCAGGACATAGGTGAAGTGATCCACAATCCCGTGTCCGGGACGGTTGTATGTCGCCGCCAGGTGGGCCTCCGCCAGCGCCATGCCCACGGCGTGGCCGATCCCCTGGCCCAGGGGGCCGGTGGTCATCTCCGTTCCCGGAGGGCGGCCCCGTTCCGGATGCCCCGGTGTCTTGCTTCCCCATTGCCGGAAGCTCCGAAGGTCCTCGCGGGAGAGGTCGTAGCCGGTGAGGTGCAGGAGGCTGTAGAGCAGCATCGAGGCATGTCCGGCGGACAGGACGACCCGGTCCCGGTCCGGCCAGGCGGGATCGGCGGGATTGTGCTTGAGATGGCGCATCCAGAGGGCGTAGGCCAGGGCCGCCGCCCCCATGGGCATTCCCGGATGCCCGGACTTGGCCTTTTCGGCGGCGTCGGCGGCCAGAAAACGAATGGCGTTGATGCATCTCTCTTCGATCATTGTCTCATACCTTCTTGATTTTATGATAAAAGACCTTTGAAAAACGCCGTTTTCCGAGTCCCCATCGTCATCCCAGTGGCAGCCGGAATACTGTGTTTTCAAGGTATCTCCGACCCCGGATTTTAGCGGGGCGAAAGCAAATCGTAGATTTTCAAAGGGCTCGATAAGGCATGTGCCTTGGGGCCGGTCCGTGAAGATTTCACATTTTCGACGGCCTGTCAACCGGGGAAACGGTCAGGGCAGGGTAAATTTGTTCTCAAGGTAAGTAGTTGATCTTGAATGAGCTACTAAAACTGAGGCACGTCCTGTTTTCAGCCATTTAGAGATAGAACAAATTTACCGTGACAGTCAGGGCCAGGACAGGTTCGCGCCCCTCGAAATAAGCCGAAATAGCGGGTTTCCCGTCTTTTGCAGCCCCAGGAAATCGAGCGGCGGCAGAAAGAACCAATTGGCCCTGCGGTCAGGGCGGAGAGGAACCGGGCGCCGGGGCCGATGCCGGGGGAATCCTGCTGGAAAATGACGCCCGTTTATGATACCTTAAGTCATGAGACCTTTGAAAAATGTCATTTCGAGGAGGGCGAGCGACGAGAAATCCTAATCATGGCAGTTTGTTAAAGATTTCTCCCTTCGGTCGAAATTACAAAATGGCGGTTATTCAAAGCTCTCAGTCATCAAGGTAAAAGGAGGGGGCTGTGTCCGGAGCGCTGAGATCACTTAAGGTATTGGATTTTACCACGTTATTGCCAGGGCCTTTCGCGACGATGTGCCTCGCCGACATGGGGGCGGACGTCCTGCGCGTCACTTCGGGATCGCGACCCGATCTGGTGGAATTCCTCCCTCCCCGGATCCCCGCGACAGGGGTGGGCGCCGTGAGCGCCTATCTGGGTCGGGGGAAGCGCTCCCTGGCCCTAAACCTCAAGGACCCCCGGGGAATCGAGATCGTCCATCGACTGCTGGCGGACTATGACATCGTCATCGAGCAGTTCCGGCCGGGGATAATGGCCAAGCTGGGGTTGGATTACCCCAGTCTCAACAAGGTCAATCCCCGGGTGATCTACTGCTCCATCTCCGGCTACGGCCAGACGGGTCCCCTCCGGGACCGGGCGGGGCACGACATGAACTATATGGCCCTGTCGGGGGTGATGGGCTATTCGGGGCGGAAGGCCACGGGGCCGACGCTCATGGGGATTCAGATCGCCGACCTCGCCTCAGGGTCCAACAATGCCATAATCGGGATCCTGGCGGCGGTGGTGAGCCGCGCCGAGACCGGGGAGGGACAGCATATCGACATCTCCATGACCGACGGGGTGATGGCGCTCAACGCCATGGCGGGGGCCGCCTATCTCGCCGGGGGCGAGGCGCCGGGACGGGAGGAAAACTGGCTCAACGGAGGGTCGCTCTACGACTTCTACGCGACGAAAGACGGCGGCTATCTGAGCATCGGCAGCCTGGAGCCGCAGTTCTTCAGGGTTCTTTGCGAGGTCATCGGTCGCCCCGATCTCATCCCCGGCGGCGTAACGCCCAAACCCCAGGATTTCGAGCGGGTGCGGGAGGAGATCCGGGCGATTGTCCGCGCCAGGACCCGGGCGGAATGGGAGGCGATTTTCAAGGAGGTAGATGCCTGCGTGGAGCCCGTCCTGTCCCTGGCGGAGGCCCTGGAGGGCGAACTGGCCCGGGGGCGGGAGATGGTGGTGGACGTGCCGCTGCGGGCGGCGGACGGCGGGAGTGGAGCGGCAGGTCCCAAAGGCATGTCTGCCGCCGCGACGACAGGGGAGCGCCACGGCGACCGAACGACGGAGATGGGGGAAGGAGGGGCGGGCGGCGGAAGGGGCGCCGCGCCGGCCGCCGCGGTGCGCCAACTGGCCAACCCGGTGAAGTTCTCCCGCACCCCGGTTTCCTATCCCTTTGCGGGCGTAAAGACCGGCGCCCACAACCGGGAGGTCCTCTTGTCCCTGGGATATACGGAGGAGCGGATCGCCGAATTCGCCGCCACGGGCCTCTTCGACTGAAGAATCGCAAGAAATGGTAAGAAATCGGAATGGGATGGGGCGGCGAAGCGGAGCGCCGTCCCCGTTTTCCGGACAAAACTTTTTAGTTGAGGGAGGAAATGACCATGGCAACGTATGAATATCGCTGCGAGGCTTGCAAAAAGTCCTTCACCTTGATCCAGAAGATCTCGGAACATGGCAAGACAAAGGTGACCTGTCCCAAATGCAAGAGCGAGAAGGTCAAACAGCAGATCAGTAGCTTCCTGATCAAAACCAGCCGGAAGAGCTAAAAGATGAAACGCTCATGACGGCGTTCCGTCGCAAAGGGGGATGAAAATGTAGCGCGGACCTTCAGATCCGCCGCCGGCGCGACTGAAGTCGATTATATGCGAGCGCGTTCTCAGATGAAAATAGACGACATCGTAAAAAGTCCATAAAAATATGATGGCGTCGAACTGGATGCGCCCCCATTTTTTCTATTTGCGGGTAACGCCGATGGCCTGTTCCGCCCACTGGTGGGGATTTTCCCCCGTCACCCCGGCGTAAAAGGAGCGGATCTGCCCCATGTCCGCCTCGATATTCCCCGTGGTGATTACGGTGGGGCCAATGCCGCCGGCCTTGCGTTTGTAGTCCACATACCCCAGGGAGATGGGGACGCCGGCGCCGTGGGCGATGTAGCAGAATCCCGTCTTCCAGTAACGGACCCTGGAACGGGTCCCTTCCGGGGGGATGATCATGATCAGGCGGTCGCTCTTCCGGAAGGTCTCGATGCATTGGGCCACCAGGTTGTTGGCCTGCCGGCGATCCACGGGAATCCCTCCCAGCCACTTGAAAAGCTTGCCGAAGGGGGGCTGGAAGATCGTGTGCTTTCCCAGCCAGAAGACCTTCATCCGGAAGGCCAGGGAGAGAAAGAGGGTCATGGGGAGATCCCAATTGGAGGTGTGGGGCGCGGCGATCATGACGAACTTCGGCGCATCGGGGACCTGCCCTTCCTTTTTCCAGCGAAAGACCCGCATATAAGAGACGGCCAGCAGGTACAGGACCTGCTTCAGCACGGGGGTGTCGAAAATGGTTCTTCTCATGGGCGGCCCTCAGGGAGCTTCCTATCCTCAAAATCCGGCTTATGTCAAGGGGGAACGCCGCCCCGCCCCGAAATCTTTGTTGCGCCTTGACAGGAAGAGCCATCTTGATTATAGCTCCTCCTGTCAAGCCATAATAGTGCACGTTCAGATAGAGGAAGGGGATTCAACAGCATGACAGATTCACCCGCGGGGACGCCGGAAGAGACCGGCGCCGGCATTCGCCGGGATCCGCGAACGTCAACCGGCGGCCCGCCCGCCGCCGCGTCAAGCCCGCCGTTCACCAACCGGCAAGCTGCAAGCCCATCGCCTGAAATGGCCTCCTCCGGACCGCCGCCCGGCCTGGGATACAACATAGGCCGAGATACGAGCTCCTCCGGGGAGGACGAGATCGACCTGCTGGAGATCTGGGGGGTGATCTGGAAACGGCGGCGGCTTATAGGGTATATCGTGGCGGCGATGGTCTTCCTGACGGTGGCGGTCTCACTGCTCATGACCAATATTTATCAGTCCGAGGCGGTGATCGTGCCGGTCGCCGGCAAGGAAGGAGGCGCGGGCGGCGGGGCGGCGGCGGCGCTGGCCGCCCAGTTTGGCGCTCTGCCCGGGATCGCGACGCCGGGCGCCACATCGATGCAGGAGATCGTCAGCCTTCTGAAATCCAATGTGTTGCGGGAGAAGGTTATCGAGCAGCACAAACTGCTGCCGGTGCTTTTCGAAGAAGACTGGGATGCGGAGAAACAGCGCTGGAAGGCGGAAGGGGGCGGGGGCGGATTCCGTATAAACCTGAATCCCCTTTCCTGGGTTTCCAGCCTTCTCGCCCTGGTGCGGCCGCCACCCCCGCCCAGCATCGCCAAAAAGAAGCCGGGAATCCCCGACGTCTGGGACGGCATCCGGGCCCTGGACAAGATGGTGACGGTGAAGCACGACATGAAACAGGGCGTCATTACCATTACCGGCCAATTCCCTGATCCCGAACTGGCGGCGAAGCTTGTGGAATACTTCCTCACGACCCTGACGGACCACATGAGCGCCGAGGCCCGGCGGGTGGCCCTCACCAACCAGAAATACCTGGAGAGCCAGTTGGGCGGGGCGACAGATCCCTTTATCAAACAGAAGATATTCAATCTCATCGCCCAGCAGGTGGAGACCTCCATGATGGCGGAGGTGAAGGAAAACTTCGCCTTCAAGATTCTCGATCCCCCCAAGGCCCCGGACCGGAAGTTCAAACCGAAGCGGGCCCAGATGGTTGTGCTGTCCTTTGTCGTGGCGTTGTTCATCGGGGGCTTCACGGCATTTTTCCTGGAGTATCTGGAAAAACATGGGATTAAGGTGGAAAACTATGTAACGCCTGATAAATTGAGTGAGATGCCGATTGTCGGGAAATTAATGCCGGGTCTGCGAAAATGGATTGTTGCGTTGCCCGGGCTGAGAAAAAAACTTTAATCTTGAAGCTTTACCTGTGTAAAGCTTTTGACTTTTGCAATATCGAAGTGAGGTTTAGATGAGGTTTTCTATAAAAGGATATTTGACCATTTTTGCAATATTCGTTTGCCTGGCCTGTATGTTTTGTCTCGATGCCCGCGCTCAATCGACGGGAGGAGGAGAGGCGTCGGCGGCATCAGCGCCTGCGACGGGTTCGATAGCGCCGCCATCCTCGCCTGGTCCGTCGCCTACCGTTCAGGCAATTCCTGTCGCTGACGGCGCCGGCGCCACCGTTCCCCAGGCAGCCAGGTCCCAGATGACCACTCAACAGGCGGATGCCTATCAGAAGCTTTCCCCGGCGCAGCAGCAAGAGCTGCGGCAAGAACTGGGGAAAACAGACGGTCAGTTAACGCCTCAGGCGGTGGAGGCCCTGAAGGCGCGACCGGAATTCAAGGGTTTATCCCCTGATGATGTGAACAAAGGCAAGCAACTTCTCGACCAGCAGGAAAAGGCCCCGGAAAAAACAGATGATGATAAGGTCGGGAAGAAGAAAGGAGAAGCGCATGAGAAAAAAGACCCTCCCTGGGTGGAAAAGACAGTGATCGGCGGTGAATCTGTTGAAGATTCCCTTTTTGAACGATCCAGGCGGGTGGGCAGATATCAGGCGGTATCCCTTAATCTCCGCCTCTTCGGATCGGAGTTCTTTCGGGATGCCGCGGTTCGGGTAGCGACGGACCGGAAGGATATACCGGTGCCCCTCAAATACGTCGTCGGGCCCGGCGATGAAGTGCGGTTACTCCTTTGGGGTCGCGTGAACGCGCAACACAACCTGACGGTGGATCGCGACGGCAAGATCACCATTCCTAATGTGGGTCCCATCTTTGTCGCGGGGATGACTTTTGAAGAGATGTCAAAAAATCTCATCAAACAGGCGGAACAGATCGTTGGTACGAACATCGATATCTCCATGGGCTCCCTAAAGACAATTCCCATATTTGTCCTCGGCGATGTACGACGGCCCGGGGCCTATACCATCGGCTCCTTTGCCACCATCACCGACGCCCTCATGATTGCGGGAGGACCGTCGGACATCGGCACAATGCGCAAGATTCAGGTGAAACGAAAGGACAGGCTGTTGACGACCTTCGACCTCTACGATCTCCTGCTCAAGGGAGACAAGTCAAAAGATGTGGTCCTCCAGTCTGGCGATGTGATTTTTGTGCCCGTAACGGGCCCGTTGGTAGGGATAGCGGGAAACGTGAAGCGTCCCGCTGTTTATGAACTTAGAGACCATCACGATCTCGAACATCTTGTCGCCTACGCCGGAGGCATCATTCCGACGGCCTATACCCAGCAGCTTCAGATCGAAAGAATTATCAAGGGGGAGAAGCATGTTGTTGTCGATATAAACGACAAACACATGGAAAGGGCGATTCAATTCGAACTCCAGGATGCGGACTTAGTCAAGGTTTTTTCCATTGTCGATGCCAATGTCAATGCCATCTACCTTAACGGCAACGTGAAGCGTCCCGGAAAATATGAATACAAGGTGGGGATGACCTTCAAGGACATACTTTCCAGACCGGATGAGCTGTTGCCGGAAACTTATATGGACTATGCCCTGATAAAGCGCTTGAAACCTCCCTCCATGGAACCCATGCTGATTCCATTTAACTTGGGAAAAATCATTTTCCATCAGGATCAGGCCGAGAATATCCCCCTGCAACCGTCGGACCAAATATTTATCTTTAATAAGTGGTTTTTCAAAGATAAGCCGATGTTTACCGTTTCTGGCGAAGTACGCCAGGGCGGGCGGTTTGATCTCAACGATAATTACCGAGTCCGTGACGCCATCCTGGCTGCCGGGGATTTCACCCGGAACGCCCATCTGAAAAAAGGAGAGATCATTCGCGTCAATAAGCAGCGGGAGTATCAGACAATCTATTTTAACCCCGCCAAGGCCATGGCCGGCGACGTCCAGGAGAACATTCTCCTCCTGGATGAGGACCAGATTGTCATACATTCCATATGGGAGGAAAAATGGCGTGAGACGGTGTCGATCACCGGCGAGGTGAAAAAAAACCTCGATACTCCCCTCATGGATAACATGCGTGTGGCGGATCTGTTCTTCAAGGCTGGCGGTCCTACCCGTGATACTTATTACGACCAGGTGGAACTGTATCGGACCGATTGGCGGACTAAGGAAGTTGTTCTGCGGAAACTGGACCTGAGAAAAGCCCTTTCTGGTGATCCGGAGCATAACCTGCCGCTGAAGGATCTGGACCACCTGGTTGTGCATTCCGTCTGGGAACAGATCTTCAAAAAGAGCGTGAGCATTGATGGCGACGTCCATAAACCAGGGACGTTTCAGTACACCGAGGGGATGACGGTGCGGGATCTTGTTTTTGCCGCCGGAAATATTCAAGAATCCGCATATCTCGACGAAGCGGAAGTGTCATCCATGATCGTCGATGGTGGCAAGATCGCTAAGATCGTGATTGAAAATTTTAATCTCCAGAAGGCCCTGGCCGGTGATCCGGAGCAGAACGTAAAGCTCAAACCCTACGATCGGGTCCTGATCAAACGCATTACGGACTGGCGGCGGGAAGAATTCGTCACCATAGCCGGGGAAGTCAAGTTTCCAGGGCGATATGCCGTGCGCAAGGAAGAGAAGATGTCTTCTCTCATTGACAGGGCTGGCGGCTACACGAATGAGGCATATCTGCGTGGCGCCATCTTCCGACGGGAATCGGTGCGGGCGATGCAGCAAAAAGGCCTCGAAGAAATGGCGAAGCGTCTGGAAAGGGAACTGCTGGCCGAGAGCGGCAAGAGCATTTCCACTTCCCTGTCGGCGGATGAAGTGAAGGCGAAAGAGGTGGAGATTGCGCAGCGGCATAAATTCATCCAGACGATAAGGAATCTCGAGGCCGTGGGCCGGATGACGATTCGTTTGGCAAATCAACGGCTGCTGAAAGGAAGCGAGTTCGATATCGAGTTGGAGAATGGCGACAGCCTCTTCATTCCCAAAAAGAATAGCGTTGTGAACGTCATGGGGGCTGTCATGTCGCAGGGCAGCTTCATCTACCTCGACAAATTCACCTATAAGGATTATATAAACATGGCGGGAGGCTTCTCCAATTACGCATTTGAGTCGGAGACTTTTGTTCTGAAAGCCGATGGCAGCGCCCGTAGGCTAAAAAGAGGAGCCTTGAACTGGAGTGATAAGGACGACCGATGGGAAGTGGCGTCCTTTGGTCAGGATATCCAAGTCATCGAGCCGGGCGATACGATCATCGTTCCGGAAAAGCTCGAGGGCATCGCCTGGCTCAGGGAGATCCGGGACATCACCCAGATCCTGATGAACACCGCCGTGGTAGCGGCGACGATTATCAAGTTGTGGTAGCAAAATATTCCTTGACAATTATAAAATCAGGTGGTACTTTGTCGATCAGGCCTAGGGGTATAATTATAATAAACTCAGGGAGATAGGTAGAAAGGAGAAGGAGAGGGTATGAGAAAGGCAAGAAGGATAAAAACCGTTGGCAGGCATGTCCTCGTCGTCTTGGTGGTCTTTTTTCTGGCGATGCTCCCCATGAGCGTCTTCGCCCAGGCGGAAGGCGCGGGGGGCGCGGCCGGAGCGGGCGCCGGAACGGGTACCGGAACGGGTACCGGAGCGGGTGCCGGAGCTGGGGCTGGGGCCGGAGCGACCGGGGCGGGGGCAGGCACGGCTGGTGCCGGAGCGGCTGGGGCAGGCGCGGCCGGCGCGGCTGGCGCGGGCGCCGCGGCGGGCGCCGGGGTGGCGGCGGGTGTCGGGGCAGGGACCATCGCCGCGGGCGCCGTGGCGGCGGCGGCGATAGCTACCGCGGCGATCGCTTCCGCTTCGACCAAGAGCGATTCCACGCCTCCGACCCATACGACACCACACCACTAAATAGTGACACCGGCCGCTCTTTGCCGAGAGGATATCGCGGCAAGAGCGGCTTTTTTCCTTGTTTGCAGCATGCCCGGGGGATCGCGGCATGCTGCTTTTTTCACTGCATACTCATGCGACGAGGGATCTTCGTTTCGAGATTGGTGGCGGTTGTCGTTTTGCTTGCGACGGTCCAGCTTATGCCGCCCTGGGCGTCGGCGCAGCCCCTGAACCCCGAGACGGAGGCGGTGCTCAACGCTGCCGAGGGGGTCTTCAAGGCCATGAAGGCCCGGGACTTCCCGGCGATTTGGGCGGGTCTGACCGCCAAGACCAAAGAGGAGATTGTCAAGAGCGTCCTCAAAGGTGCCGCTAAAACCGGATATGAGCTAACGACGGCGCAACTGAGAAATGACTTCGCCGTGGGAGGCCCCCAGGCCAGCGCCTATTGGAGAGCCTATCTCGACATCTTCGATCCCGACCTGGTCCTCGAGCAGAGCCGCTGGTCCCTAGGCTCGATCAAAGGGGCCGAGGCCAGGGTAATCATCCACTACCGAAAATCGGAAAACCCGGCGAACCTCCTCCTGAAGAAGGAGGACGGCGCCTGGCGAATCGGCCTCGAGGAAACCTTTGCCCCCCGTAGATGGATCCTTGAAAAATAGAGACATTTCCCATATTTATCCCTCGGAACCATGGGACGTTCCCCCCGTGACGGCGGCGTGGCGATAGCGACCACGAGACCTTCGCGAGTTGACAATTGCCTGCCGCCCCGGCCTAATCCGGGCTCGGGAGCGCCTTGAAAACAAAACGCCCCGGGTGCCGCCGGCATGGCGAGAAGAACTCGGAGGCGGCGTTTTTCAAAGACCTCCCCACGAGGACCGTCCCCTATTCGTCCAGTTGGCATGATTCGCCCTGTTGGCATGTCGAAGAGATCGGTTGACAAGAAACCGCGGACGGCCTTTTTCTGCCGGAATTGCGGTTATGACTCCCCGAAATGGCTGGGAAAGTGTCCGGGCTGCGGGGAGTGGAATGCCTTCGTCGAAGAGGAATGGGGCGAAGCGGCGGGGGGAGCGGGGGCGCCGGGGAGGATGTCCCTTTCGTTTTCCGAGACGCCACAGCCCATCGCTGACATCGCCGCCGATGAGGGGGAACGGTTGCGGACGGGGATGGCGGAGATGGACCGGGTCCTAGGCGGAGGCATCGTGCCGGGGTCGGCGATCCTGGTGGGGGGCGATCCCGGGATCGGCAAATCCACGCTGCTTTTGCAACTCCTCCAGAACCTGGCGGTCCGGGGGATGAAGGTCCTCTATATCACCGGGGAGGAATCGGCCCGGCAGATCAAGCTCCGGGGGAAACGGGTCGGCGCGGAGGCGGTGAATCTCCTCGTGCTGGTGGAAATAGACCTGGACAGCATGCTGCGGCAGATCGAGGCGACCCGGCCCCAGGCGGTGGTCGTCGATTCCATCCAGACGGTCTGCTCGGCGGCCCTGGGTTCCGCGCCCGGCAGCGTGGGTCAGGTGCGGGAATCGTCGGAGCGTCTGATAATTCAGGCCAAGAAGACGGGCATCCCCGTCTTTCTCGTGGGGCACGTAACCAAGGACGGCGCCATCGCCGGGCCGAAGGTCCTGGAGCACATGGTGGACACCGTCCTGTACTTCGAGGGGGACGGCGGCCATGCATACCGGATCGTCCGGGGGATCAAGAACCGCTTCGGGGCCACGAACGAGATCGGCGTCTTCGAGATGCGGGGCGACGGCCTGCGGGAGGTGGCCAACCCTTCGGCGTTCTTCCTGGCGGAGCGACCACAGCAGGCGGCAGGCTCCGTGGTGGTCCCCAGTCTGGAAGGGACGCGCCCCATCCTCATCGAGATCCAGTCCCTCGTGATAGCGACTAATTTCGGGATGCCCCGGCGGACGGTCATCGGCGTGGACGCCAACCGCGTGTCGCTCCTGGCGGCGGTCCTGGACAAGGTCTGCGGCCTTCATCTGAGCAATCACGACATCTTCATCAACGTGGCGGGAGGCGTCAAGGTCAGCGAGCCGGCCATCGATCTGGGGATCGTCTCCTCCCTGGCCTCGAGCTTTCTCGACCGAGTGGTGGCGCCGGGGACGGTGGTCTGCGGGGAGGTGGGCCTCGCCGGGGAGATCCGGGGGATCAGCCGCGCCGATATCCGCGCCCGCGAGGCCGCCCGCCTGGGATTCACCCGCTGCCTCCTTCCCTATACGGCCCGGACCGAACGCGAAGGCGCCGCCGCGACGACCCTCATGCCGTCTCTCGGGAGGGACGGCGTTCCTATGGACCAAAGGGAAGATATCGACCTCATCGCCATCCGCACCCTCGGGGAGTTGCTGCAAAGCCTCTTTTGACTCCCGACGCCCTCTCGCCCCGTTTTTCATGCCAGGCGCGGGTTCGCGGCGGGTTCGCCGAAGGCCTCGTGGCGAACACGGCGGCGGGCGAGGATCACCGGGCTATAAGCGCCGGCTTTTCAAAGCTCTCCCATAATCCCGGATTTTCCAAGAGAAATTTTACAGGTTCATGATTCGAGGCCTTCAAGGAACTCCGTCTCCCGCTCCCCGCCACCCTGCCGGCGGCAGCGGCAATTTTGAAAAACCGTTGCCCATTCCCTGCCGGGCTTGACCCGGCATCCAGAAAAAGGTCGCAGACCCTGGATCCCCGCTTTCCCGGGAAGGACCATATGGGGGACGCAGTGACGTTTTTCAAAGGTCGCCGAGCTTGAAGAGCTTCTCGATCAACCGCGACTTGAGGAGATCGCCGCCGATCTTGACCTTGCCCGCGGTATAGGCCTCCATGGCCGAGAGCCTCCCGCCCATCATCTCGAGAAAATCCCCGGCCGCCATGGTGATGGTCGTAGTGGGGGCGGCGTGTTTTCCCGCTTCGATGCGGCACGTCCCATCCTCGATCTCCGCCAACCAGTCGCCGCCGCCCTCGCCGGCGATGTGAAACTGGAAGACGACATTGATCCCGGCGGCCTTGTCGGCCTGGAAGGCCTGACGCATTCCGGCAAAGATCCCCGCCACGGTGGGCCCGGCGGGCGGGGCGTCGTCCTCGCCCGGGGCCGCGGCGGACGCATCGGCCTTCGGGGCGAAGGCGCCGAGGAGGTCCGTCACCTGGTCCATGAGCTGGGAATACTCCTTGGCCCCCCGCATGTTGCGGATCTTTTCCCAGTTGGCCGCCACCTCCTCCACGGTGGGGATCCTCCTGCCGTCCCCGACGACGGTTCCCGGGCCGGTGAGAATGGCGGCGCGATTGTAGTAACCCATCCCGGCGTTGTAGATATTCCCCGTTTCCCCGCAGGCCTCGGAGGCGAGATAGAGGACGATGGGGGCGACGAACTCGGGTTTGAGTTGGGCGAAGATGTCCGGCGGCAGGACGTCCTCGGTAAGGCGGGAGGCGGCGATGGGGGCGACGGCGTTGACGGTGATGTTGTATTTCCGGCCTTCCTGTTTGAGGGAGTTCATGAAGCCCACGAGACCGAGCTTTGCGGAGGCGTAGTTGGTCTGGCCGTAGTTGCCGTAGAGGCCGGCGGCGGAGGTGGTCATGACGATGCGTCCGTAGCCCTGGTCGCGCATGGCGGCGAAGGCGGGCCTGGTGACGTGGTAGGCGCCGTTGAGATGGACGTCGAGGACGGCTTGCCAGTTTTCCGGCGTCATCTTGAGGAGGCCCTTGTCACGGATGATGCCGGCGTTGTTGATAAGGATATCGACACGCCCGAAGGCGTCCAGGGCGGCTTTGACGATCCCCTCGCCGCCGGCGGGGGTGGCGACGTTGTCGTAGTTGGCGACGGCCTCGCCGCCGCCGGCCTTGATTTCCGCCACGACCGCGTCGGCGGGGGAGCTGACGCCGCCCCCGGCGCCGTCCCGGGCGACGCCGAAGTCGTTGACCACGACCCGGGCGCCCCGTTTGGCGAACTCCAGGGCGTAAACCCGCCCCAATCCGCCTCCCGCCCCCGTAATCACCGCCACCCGGCCGTCAAAACGGATCTCGTCCGCGGCGGCGACGGGACCATACTCGAAGAGGCCGTTGTCGATGACGATGGCACCGGTTTCGGCGTTCAAGGTCCGCCAGACCGCCCGGCCCTCCCCGGTCCTCCAGATGAGGGTCTCGATGGGTTCGCCGGGGTAGAGGGTCTTCGAGAAGCGGCAGGCCAGACGCCGGACCAGTTCCGGCCGTCCCGGGGTGAGTTTTTCCATGAGGGCGCGACAGGCAAAGCCGTAGGTGCACAGGCCGTGCATGATGGGCTTTTCGAATCCGGCCTGCCGGGCGAAGCCCGGATCGACGTGAAGCGGGAAGAGGTCCCCCGAGAGGCGGTAGAGAAGCGGTTGATCCGGGGAAGGCCGAGCCGGGACGACGAAATCGGGTTCGCCCGCCGGGAAAACAAAGGGCGTGGCCTTCCCCTCTTCCCCGCCGAAGTTGCCGTCGAGACGGCTGAAGATGGTCATTACGTTCTTGAAGAGCTTGTTGCCGTCCCCATCGACCGTATCCCCCTGGGCGATGACGATGGCCCCCTTGTCCTTTTTGTCGTAGTAGTGGGTTAGCTCCCCCTGGGTGGTCAGGGTTCCCCCGGAGGGGATGGGACGGTAGAAGACGATGTCCTGCTCGCCGTGGAGGACGCCCGCCGGATTCACGTTGGCGGCGGCGGCCGCCTGCCAGAAGAAGTCGAAGATGGCCGCCACGGAAAAGCTGGGGATGACCTTGATGTCCCTCTCATAGACGTAATCCAGTTCGTCGAAGCCCGCGCCGATCCCCAGGGCGTACAGGGCGACGTCCTTCCAGGTGTAGGTCTTTACGACGGGGCCGATTATCTTGCCGATCGCCTCCAAATTGAGCGCCATGATTGCTGCCTCCTCGATAGCTCCTGTTCGTTCCTCGTTTTGGTTCCCACTCCCCCCGCTTTCGGGCGTTTTTGTCCTTGACAAGCGCCATAAAGCGGGCGATGTGACCGATCATCCCGGTTGCTTCAAAAGACGGAGACATTGGTAGAGGCTTTCCCGGCGCTTGTCAAGAATAAAGCTCGCCCCGCCGGGGCGAGGGCCTCGATCCTGGCGGCCGTCCCGGCGGTAAGGACATATAGCCGCCGCAACGATAGGGGGGAGGAGGAAGGTCATGTTTCAAGACATCGCCCAGGAGTGGATCGACGAATTGACGGCGGCGGGTCGGCTGGAAGGCCAGGCCGAGGAGGATCGGCGCGTCCTACGGCGGGATTATGCCCGGCGGATAGAGGATTTCTTTGTCGCCGAGGTGGCAAGGCAGTTGGAACCTATGGGAAAGACGGCCGATTTCGAACGGATGCTCGTCTGGGACACCCAGTACGTTCATAAATTTCTCAATCAGACGATCCCCGGCTATCCGTCTTTTAAGGCGGAGATCATGGATCGGGCGCGGCGGGCGATCCTGGGCGAATGAAGATCGTCTTCCTGGGAACCAACGGCTGGTACGACACGGCCACGGGCAACACGATCTGCATTCTGGCGCGGACGGCGGCCTGGGACATCATCCTCGATGCGGGCTACGGACTGGCCAAGGCGGACCGTTACGGCGTCGGAGACAACGGCCGCCCGGTCTTCATGTTCCTCAGCCACTTCCACCTGGATCACGTGGCGGGGCTCCATACCCTCGTCAAGTTCTCCTTTCCCGGCGGACTTACGATCTGCGGTCCCGCCGGGGCCCGGAACATCCTGACGACGCTGGTGAATCAGCCGTTTACCGTGCCCTTGCAGGACCTTCCTTATCCCGCCGCCGTTTTGGAACTGCCCGACGAAGGGGGGTCGCTTCCCTTCCCGGTCACGGCCCTTCCCTTGCGTCATGCCTCCCTGACGCTGGGCTTCAGATTGACTCTGGAGGGGCTGACGTTGAGCTACTGCCCCGACACGGGCTACTGCGCCAATGCCGTCGCCCTGTGCCGGGAGGCGGACCTGGCGATCGCCGAATGCGCCTACCGCCGGGGGCAGGGCAGCGAGGACTGGCCCCACTTGAATCCGGAGACGGCGGCGCGGATAGCGTGGGAGGCCCGGGCAAAGCGCCTGGCGCTGGTCCATTTCGACGCCCGGATCTATCCCGATCTGGAGTTGCGCCGGGAGGCCGAGGAGGACGCCCGCGTCATCTTCCCCGCCAGTTTCGCCACTTACGATGACCTGGCAATCGAGTTGAACCCGCCGCGAGACCTTTGAGAGGCGCCGTCACGACCCCCCGCCGTCATTCCCTCGAAAGCTGTAATCACCAGTTTGAACATCCCCCGAAAGCATCGATTCGGTGGTCCCCCCCCCTTGTAGCTCTTTTTTGCTTCCTTTAGTTCCTGAAAAATGGACAAAAGATATTTTATTGTTTTTTTGTTTCTCTTAGCCCAAGTTCATGATCGTAAAAAATATTATTAGCATTATCGAGTGCTTCCGAGCGGCGAAACGGTCGTTTGGGTACTACATATTTTTGGGAGGGGGCTCAGATGATCGTTTTTATTGTCTGGCCTGGCCGATGAGAAAGATGCAGGGCATCATAAATGACCACATGCCGCCTCACTATAACAGAAAAGCACCCATGTCAAGTCGTTAATAAATATTTTGGTACTACAAACGGCTTTTTGGCCTCCGAGATAGCGTAACCTATTGATATAACGAACTTCATATTTTCAAAAACTGCCAAATTACCACTTTTTGAGGGGAAAAATCATGAACTTGGGTTAGTCCTTTGATTTCTCTGGTTTTTCTGGTTTCTTTGTCGTCACCATATCAGGGGGGGTGACGATACAAGGGAAGAGAAAAACCTGTTGTATATGCTCCATGGGGGGCATCTACAACCGATGAAAAAGGGGGACAATCTCACCGATGCTAACACGAAAGCCGGAATCTTTTGTTTTCAAGTGTCTTCGGGATGCCGGATCCGGCCCTGCGGGACAGGATAGGCCGTTCTTCCAAGGTCTCGCCTCATGATTCATGGCGCGATGCCGCCGGGTCATGGGCCAACGGGTCGCGGGGCCCACGCCACGCGATGTAATCGAGGAAGAATCTCCAATGGCTTCCATTGGGGCGGGTTCCGGCAATCCATGCGGCCGCCGTCTCCGGCGCCGCGGCGAAAGGGCTGAAACCCCGGGGGAAAATT
This sequence comes from Pseudomonadota bacterium, assembly GCA_030057915.1. Classification (GTDB taxonomy): domain Bacteria; phylum Desulfobacterota; class Syntrophia; order Syntrophales; family UBA8958; genus UBA8958. Next base: position 11,577 of record JASGUC010000031.1, on the reverse strand, counting down.
TGGGTTTATCTTTTCCTCCGGACGATGTGGAGGAAGAGGACGAAGGCCCCGCAGGAAATGGCGGAATCGGCCACATTGAAGGCGGGCCAATGGTTGGCGCCGATATGGAAGTCGAGGAAGTCGATCACCTCTCCGAAACGGATCCGGTCAATCAAGTTCCCCAGGGCCCCGGAGAGGATCATCCCCAGGGAGATCGTCAGCAGTCGATCGTCGTCGGCATGGATGCGCAGGTAGTGGAGGATGAGGCCGATGGCCGCCAAGGTGACGCCGATGAAGAATACGTAGCGGAAGGTCGGCGAGGCCCCGGCGAGGAGGCCGAAGGCCGCCCCGGGATTCCGTATGTAGGTGATGCTGAAGAATCCCGGGATCACGACGATGGACTCATGGAGGGCCATCCCCGCGTGGATGACCCACTTGGAGACCTGGTCGAGGACCAGCAGCCCCGCCACGGTCGCCACAAAGACAAGGTTCTCTTTTTTCATCGCTCAGCCGGCCGATCCCCTGCTTCGCGACCTTTGAAAAACGCCGTTTCCGATCCCCTTTCGTCATGCCGGTGGAGGTCGGAATAGGGCGTTCTCAAGGCCTTCCGGCCCCCGGTCCTTGCCGGGGCGAAAGGAGCGCGGGTGTTCAAGGGTCTCACCTCAGGTTCGCCAGGCAGCGGTCGCAGATGGTCGGATGCTCCGGATCCTTCCCCAGGTCTTCGCTGTAGATCCAGCAGCGCCCGCATTTCTTCCCCCGGGCCTTGACGACCCCCACGCACAGGCCTTCGATTTCCTTGCTTTCGTAGGCGTCGGCGTCTAGGTCGCCTCGGGTGACGATGTCCAGTTGCGATACGATCTGGAGGGCCTGGAGATCCTCCCGGTGTCCGGCGATAAGCTCCCGCAGGTTCTCCGGCGGGGCGACGGCCACCGCCGCATCGAGGGAATGGCCGACGATCTTGTTTTTCCGGGCCGTCTCGATGGCCTTGGCTATCTCCCCCTTGACCGCGACGAGGGTCCGCCACCTCTCCCCCAGTTCCTCATCCACGAAGTCCGGATTTACCGCGGGGAATTCCGTGAGGTGGACGCTTTCCTCCTTGCCGTCGTAAGCGGGCCTGGCGAGCCAGACCTCCTCGGCGGTAAAGGTGAGGATCGGGGCCAGCAGCCGGGCCATGGCGTCCAGGATGATCTCCATGGCCGTCTGGGCGGAGCGGCGCTGGCGGGAGGCCGCCTTCGAGGTGTAGAGACGGTCCTTGAGGACGTCCAGGTAGAGGGCGCTCAGGTCAACAGCGCAGAAGTTGTAGAGGGTATGATAGACCATGTGAAACTGGTACCTGTCGTAAGCCTCCCGGACCCGGCGGATGACCTCTTGGAGGCGGTGGAGGGCCCAGCGGTCCATCTCTTCCAGCTCGGCGTAGGGGAGGCGGTCCTTCCCCGGATCGAAGTCGAAGAGATTCCCCAGGATGTAGCGGCTAGTATTGCGGATCCGCCGGTAGGCCTCCACCAGGCGGGTGAGGATCTCCCTGGAGATGCGGATGTCGTCGGTGTAATCCTCCGCCGCCACCCAGAGGCGAAGAATCTCCGCGCCGTATTCGCCGATGATCTCGTCCGGCTCGACGACGTTGCCTACGGATTTCGACATCTTTTTGCCTTCGCCATCGACAACGAAGCCGTGGGTCAGGACGGTCTTGTAAGGGGCGTGGCCCCGGGTGCCCACGCATTCCAGAAGGGACGAATGGAACCAGCCCCGGTGCTGGTCGCTCCCTTCGAGATACATGTCCGAGGGGGAGCGGTGATCGGGACGGGTCTCCAGGACGGCGGCGTGGCTCACGCCGGAGTCGAACCAGACATCGAGGATATTCGTTTCTTTGCGGAATTCCCGGCCTTTTTTGCATACCGGGCAGACCGTGCCGGCGGGGACAAGCTCCCTCGCCTCCCGCTCGAACCAGACATCCGCCCCATGCTCCCGGACCAGGGCGACGACATGGTCGAGGATCTCCTTGGTAAGGAACTCGCTCTGGCAGTCATTGCAGTAGAACATGGCGATCGGGACGCCCCAGAGGCGCTGACGGGAGATGCACCAGTCGGGACGGTTTTCCACCATCCCGTAGATCCGATCCTTCCCCCACGAAGGGATCCATTCCCCCTTGGCGATGGCCTCCAGGGCCTTCTTCCGGAGGCCGTTCCTTTCCATGGAGATGAACCATTGCTCCGTGGAGCGGAAGATGATGGGCTCCTTGCAGCGCCAGCAGTGGGGATAGGAATGATCGATATCGACGAGACCCAGGAGCGCCCCGACCTCCCGGAGCTTGTCGTTGACGGGGTCGTTGGCGTCGAAGACGAACATCCCGGCGAAATCCGCCACGTCCTTCGTGAAGCGTCCGTCCTCGTCAACGGGGGCGTAGTTGTCCAGGCCGTATTTCATCCCGATTTCATAGTCCTCCTGACCGTGGCCGGGGGCGATGTGGACGCAGCCCGTGCCGGCATCAAGGGTGACGAAGGGGGCGAGGATCAGGACGCTTTCCCGGTCGATGAGGGGATGGCGGGTCTTCAGGCCCTCCATGACCGCACCGGGGAACTCGTCGAGGATCTCGTAAGGCTTGCCCTGTCGTCCGAAGGCATCGAGGCAGTAATCGAGGAGGTCCTTGGCGAGGATCAGGACCTCTCCCTCCGTCTTCACGGCCACATAGATGAACTCCTCGTGGAAGGCGATGGCCAGGTTGGCGGGGATCGTCCAGGGGGTGGTAGTCCAGATGACCACATGCACCTTTTCCCCCGCCAGTTTGGGTCGGATCGCGGCGATGTCGGAGATCACGGGGAATTTGACGTAAATGGACGGCGTCGTGTGGTCGCCGTATTCCACCTCCGCCTCCGCCAGGGCGGTCTTGCAGGTGGCGCACCAGTAAACGGGCTTCTTGCCCTTATAGACATCGCCGCCCAGGAAGAGCTTGCCGAATTCCGCCACGGTGATGGCCTCGTAATCGTAAGTCATGGTGAGGTAGGGATTTTCCCATTCCCCGAAGACCCCGAGGCGCTTGAACTGCTCCCGCTGGATGTCCACGAAGCGCTCCGCGTAGGCCCGGCAGGCCCGCCTTTTGTCCGCCTGGGAGATCTCGTATTTTTTGTCCCCCAGCTCCTTATCGACCTGATGTTCGATGGGGAGGCCGTGGCAATCCCAGCCGGGGACGTAGATGCTGTCCAGACCCGACATGTTCTTGGTCTTGATGACCATGTCCTTGATGATCTTGTTGAGGGCGGTGCCGAGGTGGATGTTGCCGTTGGCGTACGGAGGCCCGTCATGGAGGATATAGACTTCCCGGCCCTTGGACACGGCGCGGATCCGGTGGTAGATACGCATCTCCTCCCACCGGGCCAGCATTTCCGGTTCTCGGGCGGCGAGATTGGCCTTCATGGGAAAATCGGTTTTGGGGAGGTTCAAGGTTTCCTTGTAGTCCATGGCGCGCTCCTTCCTTCATCGAAATCGTGAGGCGGAAAACTACCACAGAAAAGGATTGCTTTCAAGGGGAATAGAAATGATTTCCGCTAATAAACACGCCCCGCCGGTCTTCGCCGCCGGAAGGAACGCCGCCAATCGACATACACAGTCCGGCTGCATCATCTCACCCCTGTTTTTCGAGAAAACACCCCATGAGGAAGTTCCTTCACAAAGGGGAACGAAAAAATCTTCCGAGAAGAAGGATTTATGAAAAATACTTAATTGATTCAATATATTGCAGTGGGGTCTCCAGATGAAATATCTCTTGACACTAAAAAGGAGCTTCCTTAAAATCAAACCTGTCAAAAGTATGTCCCTATTGTCACACTAAATAACCGGTCCCTGTCAATGCTCGTTAGGAGGAAAAGATGAAACGACAAGCAAAATCACTCTTGTTCGTTCTGGTCTGCATGGCGTCGCTGGTCGTTCTTCCCGCGGCGAAGGCCCAGAACGTGAACCTCATCGCCAATGGGGACTTTTCTGCCGGCCTGGCGGGGTGGACCATCGTGCCGGCCGGGGAGACCCCTCCCTGGCCCCTGGCAAATGGCGGGGCGAACCTTCACCCCGTCGTGAACAGCGGCTACACAGGGACGGTTATCTATCAGAACCTGAGCGTAACGGGCGTCGGGGGGAAGTCCTACAGCTTCTCGATGAAGCTGCTGAAGACGGGAACCCCCGATGACTCGTGGCGGACCGTGGCCGTTTACCTCACCTACATGTACAGTGGCAACCCGGTCCGCCACAAGCTGGCCAATCCGCTCAATTCCGAGATCGCCACCCCGGTGTCCCAGGAGGGCATCCCCACCTTCACGGGGACCGTCACGGCCTCGGTCACCCTTCCTTACACGGCGTCCGCGATCACGAAGATCGAGATCGCCAAGGAGAATGCCGGCGACTTCACCGTGGACGACATCACCCTGATGGAGGGCGCCGCCCCGTCCGCCTGTGCCTACCAGCTCGACAAGCCCGGCAGCCCCCTGGGAAGGGCCGTGCCCTTAGCGCCCCGGGCGTTTCTGGGCCCCGGAGCCGGCGTGACGACGCTGGAGGTCACCGCCTCGGGACCGACCTGCTCCTGGACCGCCTCCGTTGTCCCGGGGGCCGACTGGCTGACCATCTCCGGAGGCGCAAGCGGCGCCGGCAACGGCCAGATCCAGGTTGCCGCCACCGCGAACCCGAACTCCAATGGAGCAGCCCGCAGAGCCACGATCAGCCTCGGGGGGCAAAACTTCGACATCTTGCAGTTGGCCACGCCACTGGCCCGTTCCGTCGTATCCCTGGGGGCCCTCAACAGCAGGCGGGCGGGGAACCATACCGCCACCCTTCTGACCGACGGCAAGGTCCTCATCGCCGGGGGCCATACCAACATCGGCACAAGGGACGCCCTTGCCACCGCCGAACTCTACGACCCGGCCACCCGGACCTTCACCCCCACGGGCACCATGAAGGCCCCCCGCTGGGGCCACACGGCCACCCCTCTGCCCGACGGCAAGGTCCTCATCGCCGGCGGGTACAACTACCAGGGGGGCGTCCACACGAATCTCGACACCGCCGAACTCTACGACCCGGCAACAGGCCAGTTCACCCTTCTGTCCTCGAGGATGAGTTCCCCGCGCCGGCAGCACACGGCAACGGCGTTTCCCGACCCCATCACCCATGCGATGAAGGTCCTGATTGCCGGCGGGATCGCCAGCGGCGGGGCGGAAGACAACTGGAGCGTCACGAATAGGGCCGATATCTATGACGTGGCCTTGCAGACCTTCACCCCCACGGGAAACCTGGTCACCGGACGAGGGACCCACCGGGCCGTGGTCGTCCCGGGTCCGCCCCGAACCGTCAACCTGCCGGCCGGCCCCGTGACGATCCCCGTGAATGACGTCCTTATCGCCGGGGGCAGCAACTACACGGATTACCTTGCCAGTGCCGAGATCTACGACGCCACGACAGGGACCTTTTCCTCCACCGGGTCGATGGCCGCCGGCCGGGCCCACGGCATCGGCAACTTATACAATGTCTTTGGAGGCGGGGTCACGAACGGCCAGGCCTGGCTGGCCTCCACCGAATTCTTCGATCCGTCCACGGGCGCCTTTTACCCCTATGCGTCCCTGAACCAGGCCCGGCGGGGCCATGCGGTGGCTCAGCTTTCCCTTGGGCGGTTCCTGGTCAGCGGTGGGGCCCACGCCGGGAACCCGACCATGGAGATCCTCGACCTGGCCACGGACACCTTCACACCCGTGACGACCCCCATGACCACGGCCCGGGTCTTCCATACGGCAACCACGCTCTTTACTGGAGAACCGGAGGTCGATGTCCTCATCGTCGGAGGCGATGTCAACGGGACGGCGGAGCTGTTCACCGTTGCAACAGCACCCCCGGCTAATGTCACCCTGACCGTGGCCAAGGAGGGGACCGGGGTTGGGACCGTGACCAGCGCGCCGGCAGGGATCTCTTGTGGCGCCGCCTGTAACCACTCCTTCAACGCGGGGACGCAGGTCACGCTCACCGCCACGCCGGCGTCGGGGTCCGTCTTCTCCGGGTGGAGCGGCGGCGGTTGCTCCGGCACGGGCGCCTGTACGGTTACGCTGAACGGCAATACGGTCGTCACGGCTGCTTTCTATCCCCCGACGACAGCGGTGCTTGGCCCCGACCGGGTCGTCTTCGACCGCGTGGTCCTGGACGCCGGGGCCTCCCAGGGGAACATCGTCTCCTACGCATGGACCCTGACCCACCGCACGAATGCCGCCTATAACCGGACGGCTACCGGAAAGACGCCAAATCTAACGGACCTCCAGCCGGGGTTTTACGATGTTACCCTGACGGTGACGGATGCCGCATCCCAGTCCAAGACGGCGACGAATCTGTTGGCTGTGGCCGGACCCTGGGATGTGGATGGAGACTCGAAGTCCGGCTTGGCCGAGGTGATCTGGCTCCTCCAGGCGATAGCGGGCAAGAGAAATTAGACAAAAAACGACAATGAGGGGGCGTCGTCCCGGCGACGCCCCCTCCGATTAACCGTTCACTCTCCGCCGCGGGCAACTACTCGTTCATGGACAGATCGGGTCGGCTCTGATAACGGTAAACTGTGCGGCGGGGACCGCGAGCCACCCCTTTAGGCCTTTGAAAAACGCCCTCTCCGACTCCCTGATCGTCATACCGGCGTAGGCCGGAATTCGGTGTTTTCAAGGAGTTCCGGGCCGAGATTCTTGCCGGGGCGACAGGAAGGCGTGGATTTTCAAAGGTCTCACCCCCGGGATTCCCGCCGGGAGATTGCGGGCATTCCGTATTCTGTCTCTACCCGTTGGCCAGGGGTTTTCGGGAGCGTCCTCATGATCGATCCAGCCGGGAGGCCCCGTTAGCCCCTGTTCGGCCAAAACCGGAGAAACTCGAAATAATCCATTGACAGGCACGCCGACTTATATATAATGTCGGCCACTTTGTTCCGGTTGCCCCGGATGAAAGCGGATAAGTTCATCCTGCAGCGGCGGATAATACAATCGACAAGGCGAAGGCATTTGGACATGGGACGAAAAATGAAGCGACAGGAGTCGGCAATGGAAGATCGATGGCTCTCCGTGGATGAGATAGCGGCCTATCTCGGGATCAAACGGGATACGGTTTACAAATGGATTTCTGAAAAGCGGATGCCAGCGCACCGCATGGGCCGCCTGTGGAAATTCCGCAGAGACGAGGTGGACGAGTGGGTGAAGACGGACGGGGCGGATGGCGGCCGCAATGCCTGACCCAAACAAGGGATTCGCCTTTGGAACCCCCCGGCTTTAGCCGTGGGGAGGTGCAGGATGGCGGGGAGGCGGAGGGGGGATGACCGCTTCGAGCGATTCAATACATGAAGGGTGTGTTTTAACCGGTTCGCTCTTTAACGAACCGATGCGCGTGGAGACGGCTCGCACCGGCCATGACGGGACTTGGACCGTCGGCCTCGTCGGCGCCCGAGCCGTCCGACTGGCTGCATAAGAGCGCGCTTCATCCGTTTCTTGCGGAAACTCGGGAAGAATGTTCGGCAGAGGTGGAGCGCATTGCCGAACATGTCGAGCTGTCCTTGACCGAGTTGCTGCAGCGTGCGGATGAAGAAATAGGAAAAACCAACGAAGACAAGGAAAAGGGTATTGCCGGCGCGGACGGCCGTTTGGCTCAGGCCGAAAACCGACACGCCGAACTCCTGGTCAGGCGGGAACGGCGCCGGCAGGAGCTGGAACGTCAGCGGTCGCTGTCCCTGCAGGCGGTGGAACGGATAGCGAGCGTCCTTGTCCTTCCTCATCCCGAGCGAGAGGCGCCGGATGTGCGTCGTATGCGGCCGAACCTGGAGACCGAGGCCATTGCCATGCGGGTGGTGATGGAACATGAGCAAGCCCAGGGCCGCCAGGTTTACGATGTTCATGAAAAGAACCTGGGTTACGACGTTACCAGCCTGGATCTAAACTCCGGCGAGTTGCGGCTCATCGAAGTCAAGGGTCTGGCCGCGGCCACAGGCACAATCCTCCTCACGCCTAACGAAAGGCGTGTGGCCGAGGATCGCCGGGATTGCTATTGGCTTTACGTGGTCACTAACTGCCTGCCTGATCCGCGTACAGGCGCCACCCATCCGATCATGCAGGAGCCGATCAAAGACCCGGCCAGATTCTCCTGGCGGGAAGTGACCAAGGTCGCCCACTACTGGCTCGAAGTAAACGCCATGACGAAACCGATTACACTCAGGGAGGATAGCGAGCCATACGGAAGGGAAAAGAGGTAATACCCTTTAAAAGGGGTAATAAAGAGGGTAATGTTGGGCATTTATGAAATGTGTATGAAAGGGAAGCCGTGAGCAAGAACCTGATATTTTGTCGTTTAGGTCTCAGGAACTGGAAAAATTTCGCCAATTTGGAGGTGGCCATCCAGAATCGCACCTTTTTGGTGGGGCCGAATGCCTCCGGAAAATCGAATTTTTTAGATACGTTCCGCTTTCTAAGAGATCTCGCTTCACCTGGCGGAGGGTTTCAAAAATCCATCGAACGCCGCGGTGGCGTCACGGCCCTTCGTTGCCTGGCTGCCCGGCGCGACCCGGATGTCGGGTTGTCTGTTGAACTCAAAGACCCAGGCAATACTTCAAAATGGGAATACGAGATCATATTCAACCAAAACAAACAACGGCGTCCAATCCTTCAAAAGGAACGAGTGGCCTTCAACGGGAAGGTTCTTTTGGACCGCCCCAATGATGAAGACCGTGACGACGAAGCCCGATTATCACAGACCTACCTTGAACAGGTAAATGTGAATCGTCCCTTCCGCGATCTGACAACATTTTTTTCTTCCATCCGTTACCTCCATATCGTCCCTCAGCTTGTGAGAGAGCCCGATCGCTCCGTCGGCCGTTCTGCTGATCCGTTTGGAGGCGATTTCCTCGAACAGATTGCAAAGACACCGGAAAAGACCCGCAATGCCCGAATGCGCCGAATAAAAGATGCCCTCCATGTCGCCGTCCCTCAGCTTCAGGAGATCGGGCTCGAACGTGATAACCGTGGAACACCCCACTTGCGGGGGAAATTCCAGCACTGGCGGTCACGAGGCGCATGGCAGACCGAGGAACAACTCTCGGACGGCACCTTGCGTCTCATGGGCCTTTTATGGGCGGCTATGGAGGGAAGCGGTCCGCTGCTTCTGGAAGAACCCGAGCTTTCCCTTCATCCTGAAATCATCCGGTTGCTGCCACAAATGTTCGCCCGCATTCAGCGACGCACCGCCAGACAAATCCTCAGCAGCACCCATTCACCCGACCTGCTCCGGGATGAGGGAATCGGTTTGGATGAGGTGCTGCTTTTCATCCCGGAAAAGGAAGGTACTGTTGTAACTGCGGCTGCGGCGCATGAGGACATACAGACGCTTCTCCAAGGTGGGCTCTCCCTCGCCGATGTCGTAATTCCCAAGACACGGCCGGAGAAATCACAACAATTGGCGCTGTTCGGAGATATCTGACATGGACAGAACCGTGATCATCCACGCGGCGGTGGAGGGAATTATTGATGAGGCCGTGGTGCAAAAACTGATTATTGAGGCGGGCGGTTCTCCGGGAGCGATTTACGGGAAAACCGGCAAGGTATTCCTTTACCAAAAGATCCATGGATTCAACAATGCGGCTAAAGCGTGGCCCTGGCTGGTTTTGGTTGACCTTGACCATGATGCGGAATGCGCGCCTCCGTTCTGTACCCAGTGGGTGACAGCCCCTTCTCCCTATCTCTGTTTCCGTGTGGCCGTGCGGGAGGTGGAGTCATGGCTGATGGCGGACGCGGAAACCTTGGCTTCTTTTCTTGGTCTCCGCCACGCTATCATTCCCAAAGACCCAGAGGGGCTTGCGGATCCGAAAAGGGAAATGGTCAATCTTGCGCGCCGTTCCCGAAAAGAGGCGATCCGAAAGGACATGGTGCCGCGGCAGGGCAGCGGATGGCCGGTAGGGCCTGCCTACGCTTCAAGAATGATCGAATATGTCCTGAACCATTGGCGACTGGAGGTCGCCGCCAGACGAGCAGCAAGTCTAAAACGGGCAATTGCCTGCCTTCGGCGGGTCATAAAAGAGGAGAAATCAAGAAACAGGCCGAAAAGGAGCTGGCCGACTTCTATTCGAAAGATGCAGATGTAAGGATGGGTGAACGTGTCACATGCCAGTGGGAGATAAAACCATGAAACTATCCGAAGAAGACCATCAATTGCTGGATGAATTGTGCCGGCGAAACGACGTGAACCCGGCCAAGGTGCGCAAGATGCTGAAAACGGTTTGCGATTATGAATTCAAGGAGCGGCGTACCGGCGTTTATGACGCCTTGCGCGATATTTTAAAAAGTCAACCTGCTGCAGAATAGAGGTGCCTATGTTACCTGATGAGATTCGAGAGCACATTAAATCACTGGAACAATGGCTCGCGCAATTTAAACGTTTGGCGGAACGGCATGAAGGCTTGTCTGCAGAAGAAAAGAAACAATTGCAGATTGTCAACAAGGCCATTGTTCAGTTTCAGCGTGACAGGGTCTCAATACCGGAAGATTTTCAACGTCTTAAACTGAGATTGGCTGCCAGAGATGCTCCAAAGATCAACGACCCAGAGACAAAGGCCCGACTGAAGGCTGTAGAAAGCCTCATTCAATTGCTTGAGCAGACTATCAAGATGGCCCGGTCAATTAGAAAAAATCTTGAACCGGCTACAAAAATCAGAACCTCGAAAAAGGACTACGGAATTACGTTACGAGATCTTCTTGATGCGCGTGTCCTGTCGACCGATGACCGCTTAGAACTTCAATGGCATAAGTCCGGCCCCGTGCTTACGGGAAAGGTAACATCTGATGGTACAGTGATGGTCAAAACTTCCAACGGGTGGCAGCACTATAACTCCTTGTCTACGGCGGCATCGAATTTGGCCGGACAATCACTGAATGGCTGGAAACTTTGGCGTAAAATCAATACTGATGGAACAAGTATCAGCCTTGAAAAGATCAGAGCCAAGTATCTTGCTAAGGAGGTAGATCAATGAAGTTCCTGAAGCTGACCGTTGAGAACTACAAGTCCTTTCAGCTCGCTACGGAAATCCGTTTCCCGGTGGGTGAAGACGGCCGGAGTATCTTTTTGATCGGAGGCATGAACGGCGCGGGCAAGACCTCCATCATGGAGGCAGTCAATTTTTGTCTGTACGGAGCCAAGGCAGACGTAATTTTCCGCAGCATCAACCGCCGGGAAAAGGCCAGGGGCAATGCATCGGTCTCTTTTGAGCTTGTGATGGAGATGGACGACCTATCGAAGGTGGTGGTCAAGCGTTCATGGAGTGCTGGGGTGGTCAGCGACCCCAGAGCCAGGGACTTGACAGAGCGGCTGGTGGTGGTGCGCGACGGCAAGCGGGTCTCGGTGCAGAACCAGGAGATCTGGCAGGACTTTATCCGCTCCATAATCCCGCCGGGTATCACCCAGTTCTTCTTTTTTGATGGGGAGAAAATACAGGCCATTGCCGCTGACGACCACTCGGAGGTGCGGCTGAAATCCTCTCTGGAAGCCGCCCTGGGCATCCAGTACATCAACCGGCTGGCGGCTGATATCCTCTATATCAAGAACGAGGAGCGCAAGGGGTTT
>JASGUC010000030.1 GCA_030057915.1 Pseudomonadota bacterium | reverse complement strand
GCGGGTATGGTTGGTCATCAATCGCGAAGGAGGATGACCGATGGAGAACGATTTTGGAACAAGCGTCCGCCCCAGTTTTGAGGATATTGAGGAGCGATTTAGGCAGTGGCGTGGGCATCGCAAGCGGAGCGAGTCCATACCCGAGGATTTGTGGGAAGGCGCGGTGAGTTCATGCGCCGAGCATACTCTTTCCAAGGTGTCCAGGGCTTTGCATCTGAACCATGCCACTTTGAAGAACTGGTTTCTCGCTGCCTGTTCCGCCCATATTCCGGGCTCTGTGACACCATCCGATTTCCTCGCCCTGGATTTGCGGGCAGCTTTGCCGGAGATCATCTTCAAGAACCCTGCCCACTGGATGCCTTGGAATTACCAGGCCGCCATGCCATTACATAAAATTATGGACTCTCAAGTTAACCAACCCTTTCATAAAAAATCAGTGATGCCCGGTTAGGGATTTGCACGTAAGTATTTGGCTGCAATGTACCCTATATCCTGTCAATCAGTTTGTGAGTTCCGATATAGTACAGCTTGTAGATAGATCCTTCTTGTTTGAAGATACACCTATAACCCATGTCCACATAGAATTCCCAAAAATCAGTTCCTTCTATTAGATGTATTTGCAATGGCTTATGTTTGGGATTAGATTTCAAGAGTTTTAATTGCTTTCGGAATTTCTTTTTTATGTCTTTTGGCTGATCGTCATATTGAGAGAAGAATTCATCAGATACATCAACAATATAATCAGGCATCTTTTAGAACCTTAAGAAGACCATCAACGCCTTCAAATCGTTTGAATTTCCCATTTTTAAACTCTTCCTCGGATGACTTAATCTTCTGCTGAACCTCGGATGTCCAGAACCAGGATTGTGATCGAGGTACGCCAATAACCGGCTCTAAAATAATCTTCCCATCTTTCAGATCAACAGAAAGAGTATCTCCTTTTTGGAGGTTAAGAATCGTTCTCAAATCTTTTGGCAAAGCGATTTGACCTTTTGCAGATACTGTCAAAGTTCTCATGATGAACACCCTTGTAGGTTTTTCTTACAGTTAGAATATGCTTTATCATCGAAAAAATAAAGCCTTGTTTGATGAAGACCTTGACACCATCCGATTTCCTTGCCCTGGATTTGCGGGCAGCTTTGCCGGAGATCATCTTCAAGAACCCTGCCCACTGGATGCCTTGGAATTACCAGGCCGCTTTTGCCCATAGACGACTCCTGATCAACTGCCATCGCCCAATACCTTTGCCGCTGCCTATCACCCAATCGGACGCCCCGGGGTAGCCATCGCCGCCGCCCTGGCCTCCAAAAATGTTCACCTACGCAGCCTTGCCGGAGGGACACGGGCCCCCGGGGGCGCCGTGGCGGGGCCGCCGCACCCCATCGCCGCGCCTCCGGAGGAAGAAGGAACCGGGGCGTCGGGGATCGGGGCGCCGGGGGGGGCCGCCGACGCCCCGGGAGGGCCGGGGTCGGACTCATGTCTCTCCAGCGGGGCGCCCCAGGCGGAAATACCGTAGGCGGACCAGAGCGAGCGTCGTCACGACGGCCACATAGGCCCCCGCCAGGACATCGCCAAGATAATGGGCGCCGATGATCACCCGGCTCATGCTGACCAGGATCGCCAGGGCATACCAGAGGAAACGCCAGCGGGGGAAAAGGATCGCCAGGGCCACCCCGCAGGCCCAGATCGTGGTGGCGTGGCCCGAGGGGAAGGAGGTCTGCTCGTAGCCCACACCGAAGAGATCGAATCCGTAAAAACCATCGGTAAAATAGGCCTTGGGCCGCCACCGGCCCGCGAGCCACTTGAGGAGGTCCGTAGTGAGGCCCGCGGCGGCCACGGCGGTAAAAACGAAGAGGGAGCGGCGCATCCAGTCGTCGCGCCGCCAGAGGAACCGGGCCGCCAGGGCCAGGAGGGCCGCGACGATCAGGGGCCACGTCGCTTCCCCCAGGGCGGTGACGCGCTGAAAAAACTCGCCCGTCCGGAAAGGCAGCTCCCTGGCGGCCCGGGCCACAGGCAGATCGAGGTAGAGATAGGCCGCCACGACGGCCGCCGCGACCAGGAGGGTGAAGAGCAGGATCTCCTTCCGGGAGGCGGTAAGCAACGCCGGTGATTCGGCAGGGAAACGTCCTCCTCGGCCCGCTTCCGGCGGCTCGTTTTCGCCCTTCCCGAACCTGGGCCGATCATGGCCTTTCCTTTCGCCCGCCTTCATGTCCTCACCTGATCCCCTGGTAGTTGCGGCACCAGACGAATTCCACGGAATCCACCTTGCCGCCGCGAAGAACGATATCCAGTTTCCCCGCCGTCTCGCAGGCGGCGCAGCGATAGGCCGGGCAGATCTCCAGCCCGTGAAAATGGGTCTTCACGAAGAGGAGATCGTATCCCCGCGGCGCCTCCGGCTGCCACAGGTCGAATTGATCCGGGCGATTGTCGAGGACGAAGACCTCCCGACCGTAGGGAAGGCTGTAATAGATCATCCGGCTCCCCATCGTCCAGTTGGTCACCGCCAGGGCCCGCCGGGGGGCGGGGGCCGCGACGGCCTCCCCCCTCCCGTCCGCGGGGGACGGCGGGGCGCCGGGCACCGGGGCGTCCTTCAACGCCGGCAGCGCGATCCCCACGCCATGCCGGTCCACGACGGCCCCACGCCCCGGAGAAGGCCCCCCGGCGGCGTTGCGGCGTCCTACCTCCCTTTCCGCTCCCGTCGGTCCCCGGCGCAACAGGGTGTCTCCTTCCCGGGCGATGATCTCGTAGCCCACGATGTCCCGGAATGGCGACCGGTAATCCGGGAAGGTAGGCCATTTAGCCCCCAGGGAGACAGTGAGGAACAGAGTCAGCGTCAGGCTGAAGCCAATGGAAAGGTAGCATAAATTCCTCTGGAATCGGCTTCTGGAACGGAGGAGGAAATGGACGCCCACGGGGATGAACAGGAGATAGAACAGACTCGGCCAGTGGGGGAGGGTCCGCTCGTAGAGGGAAGAGTAAAAGAAGAACAGCAGGATCGCGACGCCGAAAAGGGCGGCGAGGCGGAGGCGGTCGTCGGCCTCCCGGAGGCCCCGATAGAGGCCGTAAAAGGCCATGAGGAACAGCGGGGGGCTGTAGGCCCCGAACTGGGCCAGAAGGGAGACGAAGAACGACTTGGCGCTCGGGGCCGCGTCCGCGAGCACATGCCCCCCCTGGTAGCGGAAGCTGACGAAATCGTTCTGGATATTCCAGATTAAAACGGGAGCGATCACGACGAGGGCGATCCCCGCCGCCAGGAACATCCCCGGGGCGAAGAGGAGGTCGCCCCGTTTCTTCAGGAGGAGATAGACAAGCAGGGGCGGCAGGAAGAGGACGGCGGTGTACTTGGCCAGGCCGGCCAGGCCCAGGAGGAGGCCCAGGATGACGAAATCCCGCCCCCGGGCCTGTCCCCGGGGCGCCGCGGCGATGTTCTCCATGGTCGTCATGAGGGGGAAGACGATCAGAAGGAGGAAGCAGTCGGGGAGAAGCATGAGGCTCAGGGCCGCCAGGAGGAAGGAACCGTTCACCGCCACGACGGCCAGGAAGGCCGTCCGCGGGGAGTTGGAAAAGGAGCGGACCCACCGGTAGAGAAACAGGGAGACGGCGGCGAAGAGGATGATCGCCGGGAGCCGCACCAGGAATTCGTTCGTTCCGAAAAGCCGGTAAAGGGGCCAGTGGACCCAGCCCACCAGGGGGGGATGATCCACGTAGCTCCAGTCCAGGAAATAGGCGTAGAGGAAATAGTGGGCCTCATCGACGCCCAGGCCGAAGGTGGGGGATGCCAGCAGGCGCAGGAGGGTCATGGCGCCCACAAACAGCAGGGTCAGCCGCTCCCAGTCCGCCCTCACGAGCGGAACCTCCCGGCGGTGGGGCGCCGGCGGACCCCGGGTCCCATGTCCCACGTCCCCGTCTCGCCCCTCGCCGCCCACCTGTCGGCCATGGTTAACCCCGGACCTGGACAGGCCGGAAGGGCGGAGGAATCCCGCGGTCCGTCAGCGAAAGACGGGATTCGCCGGGCCGCGGGGGATGAGCCCCCTCTCCATCCCCGTCGGTCGCCTACCATTGCGCTCTCTTTTCGTTCGAATGACGAGGCCCGCAGCCACGACGGCCCGGTTCCCTCGAAAATGGCGTGGGCGCGCCCCGCCACACGGTGCGCCTCATCGGTCCTCCAGCGTTTCCGTCGCCGCCGCGCCCGGCGGGGCAAAGAAATCCGCGGCGGCGGCCAGTTTTTCCGGGGCGCCGAAGACCACCAGGATATCCCCGGCCAGGATCGAGGTCTCCGCCTCGGGGTTGTAGATCATCCCCTCCCCCCGGCGGATGGTCAGGAGGGTCACCCCGTGGCGTTTCCGCAGGGCCAGCTCGGCCACGGTCCGGCCCGCCGCGGGGGCCTCCCCGTCGATCCGGAAGGTGGCGATTTCCGCGTCGGGAAGGCAGATCTTCAAGTCAGAGCAGGTGATGGATTCCGGTGCCACGTTGCGGAACATGTCGTAACCCGCCGCACGCACCTCGGCGATGAACTGCTCGATCTCCGGTTTGGGGATCAGGTATTTCCGCAGCACCCGGCTGAAGATCTCCACGGAGGTCTCGAATTCCTCGGGGATCACCTCATCGGCCCCAAGGTCGTAGAGGGCCTTCATCTCCTGGATGAAGCGGGTCCGGACGATCACGTGGAGTTTGGGATTCATCTGTTTGGCCAGTTCGGTGATCCGCCGCGTCGCCGGGGGGTCGTTGATGACGACGACCATCGCCCGGGCGTGCTCGATATCGGCGTGGCGCAGCACCGCCTCGTGGGTGGCGT
The DNA here is from genome assembly GCA_030057915.1 of Pseudomonadota bacterium. GTDB lineage: Bacteria > Desulfobacterota > Syntrophia > Syntrophales > UBA8958 > UBA8958. The sequence continues at coordinate 50,002 of JASGUC010000030.1, read as the reverse complement.
CGCCGTAGTAGATCGGCTCTCCGACTTTCCGCTCCCGCCGCACCGTCTCGGGATTCATCTCCAGGATCATGTAGGAGATCGCCGCTTTGGCCGCGGCCCGGCTCACGTTCCGGCCGTTGAGGCCGTAGCCGATGACGAGCAGGTGGTCCCGGCGTCGGATTCGTTTCTCGTATCGATGAATGGGAGCGCCGGTCTTCCAGCGGGCCGGCAGGGGCCAGCGTGCCGCCCGCTCGGCCAGGGCCGGGGCGATCCTCAGGAGAAAGGGACTCAACACCATGGTGATCACCGACACGGCCAGAAAGACCTGATAGACCTGGCCGCCCATGAGCCCGTGCCGCACCCCCACCAGGGAGAGGACAAAGGAGAACTCACCGATCTGACCGAGGGACAGACCGGCGATGAGGGCCGCCCGCAGGGGCAGGCCTTCGAGGAGCACCGACAGGAAGGCCACCGCCGCCTTCAGGAGGATCACCCCCAACACCAGCAGGAAGACGACCACCGGCAGGTCGAACACCGCCCCGACATCGAGAAGCATGCCGATGGACACGAAGAAAAAGCTCAGAAAGACATCCCGGAAGGGGAGGACATGGCCGATGGCGTCATGGCTGTACTCCGATTCCGAGATGATCAGCCCGGCCAGGAAGGCCCCAAAGGCCAGGGACAGGCCGAGGGCATTGGTCATCCAGGCCACGGCCAGACAGATCACGATGATCACCAGGAGAAACAGCTCCCGGTTCTTCGTCTTGGCCACGTTGAACAGGAGATAGGGGATGACCCAGCGGGCGCCCACGTAAACGGCGACTATCGTCAAGACGCCCTTCAGCAGCAACGAGAGGAGCGATTCGCCGACCTCCCCCCCCATCCCGCCCAAAAGAGGGGCCAGGAGGATCATGGGGATGGCGACGATGTCCTGAAAGATGAGGATGGCCAGGGCCGCCCTTCCCTGGGGGCTGTCGATCTGGGACTGATCTTGAAGGAGCTTCAGGACGATGGCGGTGCTGCTCAGGGAGAGGAGGCAGCCGAAGAACACCGCCTGCCCGATGGGAAACCCTCCCATCAGCGCGCAGGCCATGCCGGCCAGGATGGAAAGGCCCACCTGCGCGCCCCCGCCGATGAGGACCGCCCGTTTCATCTTGAGCAGCGTCCGGATGGAGAATTCCAGACCGATGGTAAACAGCAGCGCCACGACGCCGAATTCGGCCAGAACCTTCACGTTCTGCTCGGAGCCCACCAGTTTCAGCCCGTCGGGTCCGGCCAGAACGCCGGCGACGATGAACCCGACGATGGAGGGGATCCGGAGCTTGGAAAAGAGATAGATGACCGTCACCGAGACGAGGAAAATTACAATGATGTCTTTGAACAGCGCCCCTTCCATGTCTTCTTGTATCCTTCCGCCAGGGAAAATGTCAAATGGATTATCACCCCTGAGATTATTGAAATTTCACGGCTATTGTGCTAACTCACAGCGGCGTCGTCAACAGTCGCCGCCTAAATCACCCCCAGGGAGGAACACAAGACATGGCCGTATTGGAATGGACCAAGGATGAGAACGTCGCCGTCGTTACCATGACCAATGGCGAGAACCGCCATAACCCCGCCTTTATCGAGGCCATTTTGAGGGCCTTCGACGAAATCGAAGCCGAGGAGGACATCACCGCCGTCGTCATCGCCTCCAACGACCCCAAGAACTGGTCCCAGGGCATCGACCTGGCCTGGATGATGGACGTCTTCGGCAAGCAGGATTTCCAGGCCATCAAGGACTTCATGTACGGTCTCAACCGGATCTTCAGGCGAATACTTTTGTATCCCATGCCCGTCGTCGCCGCCATCGGCGGTCACGCCTACGGGGACGGCAGCATCTTGGCCTGCGCCTGCGACTTCCGGTTCATGAAATCCGACAAGGGGTTCTTCTGCTTCCCCGAGGTGGACATCAGCATCCCCTTTCTCCCGGGCATGTTCGCCCTGCTGAGAAAGGCCCTGCCCTATTACAAATTCGAGGAGGCCGTCTTCAGCGGCAAGCGCATGGGGGCCAAGGAACTGGAGGAACATCACGTCATCGTCAAGGCCTGCGCGGATCATGAAGAACTCATGAAGGAGTCCGTGGCCTTCGCCAAGACCTTCCGGAAGAAGCGGGCCATCTTCGGGGAGATGAAAAAAAGGATGCACAAGTCCATCGTGGAGATCATGGACAGGGAAGATCCGGAATACATCGAACCGCTGAAGCTCATGATGTAGGACCCCATGAGGATCATGAACAAGATCGTCGATCGCTATATCCTGAAGGAGATCGTCTTCCCCTTTCTCATGATCCTCCTCATCCTCACCTTCGTCCTGCTCATGGGGAGGATCCTTCAGCTCATGGACCTCATGGTGAACAAGGGGATCCGGGTTTTAGACATCGCCCTGCTGGTCATCTACCTGATGCCGTCGTTTCTTCTGTTCACCATCCCCATCTCCCTGTTCGTGGCCATCATGATGGGGCTGGGCCGCCTCTCCGGCGACAACGAATTCCTTGTCCTGAAGGCGGCGGGGCTGAGCCTCCACCGGCTGTCCCGTCCCATCTTCGCGGCGGCGGCGGTCTGCTTCCTGCTCACGGCCCTGACCGGCCACTACCTCGCCCCCTACGGCAATCTCGCCGTCAAGACCCTGCTGTTCGACCTGGCCCGGCAGAAGGCCAGCGCCGGGATCAAGGAAAAGGTCTTCAATGACGAATTTAGCGGCATCCTACTCTACGCCGACAAGGTTCCGGTCCGGGGCGAGCACATGGAAGGGGTCCTGATCTCCGACACCCGCAACGCCGAGGAACAGCGCGCCATAATCGCCGAAAAGGCCTATCTCGTCGCCGATCCCCGGGCCATGACCGTAACGCTGCGCCTGGAAAACGGCGCCACCCACAGCGTGGACCGGAATCTCCGCAACTACCGGCGGATGGACTTCAGCCGCTATGACCTCAAGCTGGATTTCGGGACGACGGCGGTCGGCGACGCCGAGAAGACCAAGGCCAGCACCGAAATGACCGTGGGCGAAATGCTACGGCGGATGCGGGACAAGAAGCTCAAGGATGCGGACCTGCGGGAGCTGGCCATCGAAATCAACAAGAAGTTCTCCATTCCCTTCTCCACCCTGGCGTTCGGCATCCTCGCCATCCCCCTGGGAATCAGGAAACACCGCACCGTCAAATACTGGGGGTTCACCATCGGCCTGGCCGTGGTCATCGCCTATTATCTCCTCCGCCTGGGCGGCGAGGCCCTGGCGGAAACGGGGCGACTGACGCCTTTCATCGGCGCCTGGGCACCCAACATCGTCCTGGGGATCGTCGGCCTCTGGCTGTATCTCCAGGCGGCGGCGGAGAAGCCCCTTCGGATCGGCTTCCGGGAAAGGCGCGACGAACCGTGAAGATCCTGGACCGCTACCTCATCGGTGAATATCTGAAGCTATTTTTGCTCGTGATGGCCTCCATCGTCTCGATCTACCTGATCATCGACTTCTTCGGCAAGATCCGGATGTTCATCAGCAACGACGCCACGGTCGCCCAGATGGCGGGGCATTTCTTCTACATGATCCCCACGATCGTCTCTCAGATCACGCCCGCCGTGATCCTCCTGGCGACCCTCATGACCTTCGGGGCCATGTCGAGGCACAACGAGATCGTCGCCGTGAAGGCCAATGGCGTGAGCCTCTACCGTCTCAGCCTGCCCGTGGTCTTCATCTGCCTGGCGGTGAGCGTCATCCTCTTCTTCTTCAGCGAACTCATCGCCCCCCGCTCCTTCCACCGGGCGGAATACATTCGTCTGGTGGAGGTCCAGAAGCAGGAGGCCCTGGGGATCTTCAAGCAGCACGAGATCTGGCGCCGGGGAGGCAATGCCATCTACAACGTCCGGATGTTCGACGGGAAGGACAACTCCCTCCACGGCGTCACCATCCACTGCCTCGATTCGTCCTTCCGGCTGGCAAGGCGCATAGATGCGGAAAAGGCCCGCTGGCGGGACGGCAAATGGATCTTCGAGAACGTCCTGATCGTTTCCCAGCCCCCCGGCGGCGGCTTCCCCAATCTGGAGCGCCATGCGGTTTTGGCGATAGATATGCCGGAAAAACCCGACGATTTCAGGCAGGCGCAGAAAGAGGCGGACAAGATGGGCTTCTTCGAGCTGTATCCCTACGTCAGGAAGCTGGAGAGGGAGGGCTACGACGCCACCCGCTACCGCGTCGATCTCCAGGGCAAGCTGGCCTTCAGCGTGGTCAGCCTGATCCTCCTGGCCATCGGCGTCAGCTTCTCCCTCCGGTCGGAGCGGAGCGGCGGGACGGCCCAGAGCATCGGCGCCGGGGTCATCATCGGCTTTTCCTACTGGCTGGTCTTCGCCTTCTCCCTCTCCCTGGGCCGCTCCGGGAGCCTGCCTCCCGCGCTGGCGGCCTGGCTGCCCAATCTGCTCTTCGGCGGGGCGGCCTACTGGCTGATCCGCCGGGTCAACACCTGAACCTCACCGGCGGAGCTTCGATGAAAATATGTGCTTCGTGGGGATAGCCGCCCGACGCCGGGTGAGGAAACCGGGGGCGTTCACAACCGTCGCCCGATTTACTCGCCAAGAGAATCCTCCTCAAAACTCCCCCTCGTCGTCCATGGGGATGGCCCTTTTCGGGTCCCTTTCCCTCCGCGCCGTCCCCGCCGCGGGCAATGCCTTTCGTACCTCCCTGCGCCCTTGCGGGTCAAAATCCTGGCGGACCCTGAAAATCGACATGACCGCCGCCAACTCCTCGGCGCTGGCGGCGTTCTGCTGGGTCACCTCGTTCATCCCGGCAACGGCGCTATTGACCTGGTCTATCCCCTGGGACTGCTCTTGGGACGCGGCGGCGATCTCCGCCATCAACTCCACGACCTTCGCGGAACTGGCGGTAACCTGCTGGAAGGCGTCGTTCGTCGTGTTGACCAGGGCGTCCCCGTCCCGCACCTTGACGGCGATGTCGTCGATGAGTTCGGAGGTGTTGCGCGCCGCTTCCGTGGCGCGCATGGCGAGATTTCGCACCTCTTCGGCGACAACGGCGAAGCCGGCGCCCGCCTCGCCCGCCCGTGCGGCCTCGACGGCGGCATTCAAGGCCAGGAGGTTTGTCTGGAACGCTATCTCGTCGATGCTCTTCACTATCTTCTGGGTCTGCTCGCTCGCCGAGGCGATCTGTTTCATCGACGAGGTGAGGTCGCCCATCGAGCCATTGGCCTTCTGGATGGCCTGTTTCGCCGAATTCATCAAACTGTTCGCCTCGTTGGTGTTGTCGGCGTTGCGCCTGGTCATGGAGGCCACCTCATCCAGGGAGGCGGACGTCTCCTCCAGGGTCGCGGCCTGTTCCGCGGCCGCATCGGCCAGGACCTGGGAGGTGGAGAGGGATTGACCTACCGCGTCGCCCATCTTGTTCTGCATGATATTCACCGCCCGGGCGAGTTCCCCGATCTCGTCCCGGGAGTGGACATCGATATCCTTGGTAAGATCTCCCTCCGCGACCCTCCTCACCGCCCCGATGGTCTCCATGATGGGGAGGGTGATGATCCTCGCCATAAATACATTGATGACGACAAAGATAACCACCGCCACCACCATCACGAGAATGAAGACCTTGAGGACCATGGCGAAGCTGGCCAGGGCCGCATCGTATTTCTCCCGGCTGAGTTTCGTCTCGATGGCCATCAATTGTTCCAAGGTGTTGCTCAGGATCCGGTATTTATCGTCCGTATTGGCCATGAACAGGGTGGCGGCGTTGAGGTCCGTGGTGGCCATGTCGAGGATCCCGATGGCCGGCGTCTGATAATCCTTCAATTGCTGCAAGGTCTCCTGGTAGAGTTTCTTCTCCTCCGGGGTGAGACCTTCGGATTTAATGACATCCTGAATATGGCCAAGGGTCTTCTCGATGGTCTTCCGCTGTTCCTTGCCCAGGTTCTCCGTCTTTTCCGCGTCGATATTGGCGCCGGCCCAACTGATCACCTTGTATAGGTTGGCATGAACATTGGCGATATTTTGAATGATCTCGGAGCTGTTCTGATAACCCTTGAAACGGTTGTTGAAGATGTCCTCCAGGGCGGTCTTTTGAGAGGCGAGACCGTAATAGGATACATAGGCCAGGACCAGTAGAAAGAACACGGCTATCGTAGGTGCCAGGAACAATTTTTTAGACATTTTCAAATTATTGATAATACGTCTCATCTTCCTGTTCCTCTTAATTGGGGACCGCCGGCGGGCGGGGCCGGCCGGCGGTCAATGACAAGTTTGGGTCATTTATAGATCCCGCAGCAGAAAACGTAACTCCCTTCCTTGGTGTAATATGTGGATTTTGCCTCGATTTTCTTGGTCACCGGGTTTGTCCACTGATAATCCTCCCAGCCCTTTCCCTTCGCCTGGGCGTTGTCAACCAAGGCCTTCATGAATTGCTTCCCGTTGGTGTCCTTGAGTTCCTTCAAGTTCTTGCCGATCAGCGCCTTGTTGGCCCCATGGGCCAGGCATACGTAGTTGAAATCGAACACATATACATAGAGGTCCTTTTTCACGAACTGCCCCTTGGGGTCGTTAATGGCGGCAAACGCCTTGTCCTTGCCATTGGCCTTGAAATAGGAGATAGCCTTGTTGACCATGTCCTGGGCCTCCTTGGCCGTTCCCTTTTCCGCCGCATAGACGAATCCCGCCGTCAACAGACAGATCAGCATCGCCAAAAACAATTTCTTCATCACTTTTCTCCCTCATTGATTTCTCTTTTCGAGACCCCCCGCCCATCCCGCCTCTTGGCCTTGTCGCGCCGTGAAAACAACGGCCGGCGATGATCCCGGCCGGCAAGGGCTTTTCTTTTCAAGGGTCCCTTGTCGTTTAAACGCCGCCGCGTCCGCGGCGACAGATGCTTCCCCCTCTCTTCGCTCTATTCATCCCCCCTTCCCAAAAAAATTTTTTTGGATGGCGACCCGCGGCGACCGCCGCGAGGCCCAGCGGGCCGCCATCCGTCAACGGCCATGCCTCCCCGCCGAGGCGGCGTTGCCCGCCCTCTCTGGTCATCCCAGGGCATTCACGGCGACTTGCGTAGGCGGCGCCACCCCGGAGACATCCATGACCCGGAGATTTATCGCCCTCCCGACGCATACCCGCCGCCGGAATAAAATGATCGATGCCGTCGCTCGTAGCTGATAGCTGGTGGCTCGTGGCTGGTGGCCCGTGGCTGGTGGCTGGTGGCCCGTGGCTGGTGGCTGGTGGCTGGTAGCTGGTAGCTGGCGGGATTTTGCACATATATTTTTTCCTATGACCTATAGCCTATGACCTATAGCCTATGACCTATGAGCTATCAGCGTCCCGGAGTATAGGGAAGCTTTTCCTCCGCGTCAAGGGATAATCATGATCGCGCACGGCAAATTTGTTCAATCTCTAAGTGGCTGAAAACTGGACGTGCCTCAGTTTTAGTAAATCATTCAAAATCAACTGCTTACATTGAGAATAAATTTACCCTGCATGATCGCGCCACCGCTTGCGACCGCCGACGCCTTTCCTCCCGGGCCCCCCGGGGAAAGGCCCCGGACGGGGGGCATCGTTTCGAGACCGTTGCACAACCGACGGCCCCATGCCGTCGATCTTCGCAACCCGCTGCTTTCATTACCCGCGCCGCCTGGCAAAAGCGCGGGCAAACAAATCACAATCTGAGAGCTTTGAATAACCACCATTTTTGTCATTTCGACAGAAGGGAGAAATCTTTAACAAACTGCCATGATTAGGATTATTGAAATCACTAGGCGCGGATCTCGATTTTTTGACTTTTGCGAGTTCATCGACCGTGTTCTGTCAGACGTAAGACGGCGGGAGTGAAAGCCGGCCCGGAGAGGGGCGGAGGCAAAAGCCGACCCTGCCCCGGACCGCCGGGGTTCATGGATCATCATCCGTTAAAAATCATGAAATTCCCCTTCCCCATGGGCGTCCTTCTCCTTGTCTCCAAAGGGGATCAGACGCTCCGCCTCCGTCCTCTTCCGGGGGAGGAACGGGATATTCTTCCTGGCCGTCGTTGTGGCCGTCCGGGCGGGGGGAGCGACGACGCCCCGTCGTCTCCTCAAAGCCGTTACCATTCCCCCTCCGCCTTCTTCTTCGCCGCCTCCCACGACCTCGAGGAGTTCTTTGGCCACGTGTCTGACCTGCTCGGCCTGGGCGTTCATCTCTTCCGCGGCGCTGGCCGTTTCCTCCGCGTTGGCGGCGGTCTGCTGGACGACCTTGTCCATCTCGGATACGGCCCGATTGATCTGATCAATCCCCGTGGACTGCTCATTGGAAGCCGTGGAGATCTCGGCCACCAGCTCGCCTACCTTCGCCGCGCTCTCGGCCACCGCCAGGAAATCGTCGTTGGTGTCATTGACCAGCCTGGAGCCGTCACCGATCTTTTTCACCGTATCCTCGATCAGGACGGAGGTGCTCTTGGCCGCCTCCGCGGCCCGGATGGCCAGGTTCCGCACCTCCTCCGCCACCACGGCGAATCCCGCTCCGGCCTCGCCGGCCCGGGCCGCCTCCACGGCGGCGTTCAAGGCCAGGAGGTTCGTCTGGAAGGCGATTTCGTCAATGGTTTTGATAATCTTCGAGGTGTCTTCACTGGCCTTGGAGATTTCCGTCATGGACTTCGTGAGTTTGGTCATGGAATCCTTCGCCCGATTTACGATCTCCCCCGCCTCCTTCATCAGGGAGTTGGCGTGCTGGGAATGGTCCGCGTTCTGCTTGGTCATGGAAGACATCTCCTCCAGTGAGGAAGAGGTCTCCTCCACCGCCGCGGCCTGTTCCGACGCCCCTTCCGCCAGGGACTGGCTGGCGCTGGAGACCTCCGAGGAGGCTGAGGTCAACTGCGCTGCCGCATCATTGAGTTCGTTGGCCGCCCTGGCGATGGGAAGGCTGACCCGGCGGGCAAAGACGATGACGGCAAGGATGGTCGCGCCGAGGAAAATCACGCTGATGATCACGATGAAATTTCGGATCCCATGAGCGGCCGCCAGGAACTCATCCATGTTCTGAGTAAAACCCACGCTCCAGCCGGTGAGTTCCACGGGGGCGAAGCCGCAGATCTTCTTGTCTCCCTTGAACACGTAGGAGTCCGACCCCTTCTGTTTTCCCGTCATCTTGCCGATGATCTCCGTCATCCCCGCCTCTTTCGAGAGATCCAGAGTCAGGATGTACTCTTTCTTCGGGTGGGCGATGACCATTCCGGCCGGGTCGATCATGAAGGGATAGCCGGTCTTCCCCACCTTGACGTTGGTGATCCTCTCCACGAGGAAATCGATCTTCATGGCCGCGGCGGCAACCCCGAGAAATTCCCCGCCCTGACTGTAAATAGGGGCCGAAACACTGGAAACCGTGTTCCCCGTAGCCTTGGATTTGGTCACATTGCCGACGAAGGCCTTGCCGTTTTTTCCCGCCAGGTAGTAATCCCGCCCCGATACATCGAGGCCGTTCAGTTTGCCTCCCACGTCATCGCAAAAGATTCTGCCGTTCCTATCGACCAGATACAACTGATCATAATCATGGCCTATCTTCTTCATGATCTCCCTCAGGGTAGCGTTCATCGCTTCCAGATCCTGCCCGGTCGCGGCGCCGCCGGCCTGCTTGTCGGCCAAGGCCACGACCGCCGGATAGGCGGATAATTCCTTCACTATCTTCAGTTCTTCCAATAAAACCATCTGCGCCATCCCGGCGAGACTGCCGGCGATCTGCTCCGACTGTTCCCGTGCGTTCCGCTGCAGGGCCTGGGAAGACCTGACCGCGGAAAAGATCCCCACGACCAGCAAGGGGATGAGGACCAGCAACACCCCGCCCACGAGCAGCTTCCTGTTCAAAGTCATCTTCTTCATACTCGCCGTAGCTCCCTTCTCCTATTTATTATTTCGTCTCTATTGCTGTTTTGCATCGCCTATGCGGCATTCCCCTTTATATTTGCCGATCCCAAGCCGTCCGGAAGGTCCAGGACGCCGCAGCGTCGCTTCGATGGCGGCAACGATCTGCTCCAGGGTGCATGGTTTTTCCAGGACGCCGCTGCACTCTTCCCAAAAGGCGCTGGTGCCGGCGATAGTGTTCGCATAACCCGTCAAGAGGATGAAGGGCAGTTCCGGGCGCCGGCGCCGTAGGGCGTAAAAGAGATCCACCCCGTTTCTTCCGGGCATCATGTAATCGGACAGGACGAGGTCGATGGCTGCCCCCAAGCGGGAATCCACGGCCAGGGCTTCATCCACGCCGGTAGCGGTCAACACGTTATACCCCTTGAGTCTCAACCCCCGCTGCAGCGTCCGCAGTTGATCGATGTCGTCATCGACGATCAATATGGTCACCGTTTGAACTCCTTATCCGACGTTTATGATTTCCTTACGCATGATTCATGCCTACTGCTTAATTCAGAGAATATGTATTGATATTGAATATTTAACAAAGAATGGCGAGGGAACCGGAGTGTGGAGTACGGCATCAAATAGTGCCAAAACGGCACGGCGGAACTTTCAACTTATGGATTTTAAACGATTACTTTGTCAGGCATGCCAATTTGGGATAGTCCAGGATGGGCAGGCGTCTCTGCAATCGAGCCCCAATGATCTCGACGGACTCGCACTTTGTATAGTGCAGCCAAATGGGATCAGGGAATTCCGTAGGACGAGAGCTTGCGTCGCAGCGTATTGAGGCCGATGTCGAGCAGTCTTGCCGTTTGGAGTTTGTTCCTGCCCGTCTCCTCATAGACACGGAGGATGTGCTTCCGCTCCACCTGGGCGAGCGGGAGGGGCGCCTCCGCCTCCGGTGGGCGGGAAAGCCGCGATTTCTCCTCCCGGGCGGCGGCCGCCAGGACCTGAGGGGGCAGGAATTTCTTCGTCAGCGGACCGGCGCCAACCAGATTCAGGGACGCCTGGACAAGGGAGCGGAGTTCCCGGACATTGCCGGGAAAGTCATAGGCCGCCAGCGTCGCCAGGGCGTCGCCGGCAATGCCGATCGCTTCCTCTCGCCCGCGAAACTCCCGTAAGAAGGATTGCATCAGGATGAAGATGTCCTCTTTTCTATCCCGCAGCGGCGGGATATGGAGCCAGGCCCCTTTGAGACGCCAGTAAAGGTCGTTCCGAAACTGTTTATCGGCCCGGAGTTTTTCCAGATCCATGTTGGTCGCGGCAATGATGCGGATATCCACCCGGCGGGCCGCACTGGTTCCGAGCTTGATGAATTCCCCGTCCTGAAGGACCCGGAGGAGCTTGCCCTGGAACTCATAGGGCAAATCGCCGATCTCATCGAGGAAAAGCGTGCCCCGGTGCGTCGTCTCCAGAAAGCCGATCCGCTCCCGATCCGCACCCGTGAAGGCCCCTTTTGCATGTCCGAAGAATTCGGCCTCGAAGAGACTATCCGCTACCGATGCAACATTGATGGAGGTAAAGGGCAGTGCCGCCCGAGGAGAACAGGCGTGAATCGCCCTGGCCAACAGATCCTTCCCGGTGCCGCTTTCCCCGGTAATCAGCACGGGAACGTCGCTTGCGGCATGGAGTTCCGCCTCCTTGAGCAGGCGCAGCATCTTCTCCGACTGTGTCACGATGGGCAGGAATGCCTCCCGGTTGACAAGCCGGGGCGGTTGCCGGGATTTTCCCACCGACAGCACCTGAACCAGACGTCTTCTCTCCAGCGCCCGCTTGACGGCGGAAACCAGGTCATCCCGTGTGATGGGCTTGGTCAGGTAGTCATAGGCCCCCTTCTTCAGACATTCCACGGCGAGGCGGGCCTCGTTGAGCGCCGAGATCATGAGACACTCCGTATCGGGGCTGGTGTTCTTTATCTCCGAGAGGAGCGTGACCCCGTCCATTCCCGGCATGGAGACATCGATCAGGGCGATGTCGAAGGCCGCGCCCTCCCGGAAGGCATCCAGGGCCAGGCAAGGATTGCTCTGGAGGTAAACGCGGTGGAAACCGGCGCCGCTGAGCCCCCGGCGTACGCTGTCGAGGAAATCACGCTCATCGTCGATGACGATTATGCCTTCCGAAGTTTCCAGGATCCTTCCCTCTTACTGAAATTCCGGGCTTGCAAGCTACATTGCCGCAATAGATTCGATGCGTTTTGCAATTGAGTCCATTGCCTTACAACTTAAACCCGTTTCCCCGCCGATTCCTGCAACTCCGGGATGACGATCCTAAACAGGCTGCCTTTCCCCGGGGCGCTCTCCACTTCGATCACGCCGCCGAGGCCTTCGATGAGATTCTTGGCGATATAGAGGCCCAATCCCGTGCCCTCGCCCCTGGGCTTGGTGGTGAAGAAGGGATGGAAAACCCTGTCTCTGGTTGCCGCCCCCATTCCCCGACCGTTGTCTTCGATTTCGAGAATGATCCGGTTTTTCCAGGAGGCGCCCTGGCGGAGGCGGAGGACAAGGCGCGATTCCTCCTTATCCATCGCCTGGCCGGCATTGAGGAGGATATTGACAAGGACATGCTCCAGGGCGTCCGCATCGGTGAACACCGCGGGCAGTCCCGGGGTTATCTCCACCTCGAAGGTCTTGACGGTTCGCCCAAGCTGACTTCGGCACATGGAGGCAATTTTCCGCACGATGTCATCCACTTGGGCGGTATTCTGCTTATCCTGGCCGCCCTTGCGGGAGAATTCCTGCAGTTTCCGGATAGCGCCGTCGATCCGACCCGCCCCATGCCCGATATTGTCCAGGAGGCTGAAGATGTCCTCCCGGAACTCCCGGTAGCTCATCCCGAATAGTTCGTAATCCGGGTGTGCTTCCGCATAGGCATCGGCAATCCGGATCAGCTCCGAGATGTAATCCTTCAGAATGGGAATATTGAAAATGATTAAATTGTTGGGATTATTGATCTCATGGGCGATTCCGGAGACGAGCATTCCCAGGGAGGCTAGTTTCTCCTGATGGATGACCTGTCGTTCCAGGGTTTTTTCCTTGGTGACATCCTGAGTGACCCCGGCGATCCGGAGGGGGGCGCCGGCGTTGTCATAATACACTTTCCCCCGGGAGTGGAAGATCTTCTCCTGACCGTCGGGGAAAAGGACGCGGTGGGTAACGTCATAAGGTTTGTTCTCTCCCACCGATGCTTGCACGGCCATGGCCACGAACTCCCGGTCATCCCCGGGGATCCGCCCGAGAAACGTCTCCAGATCGAAGGGGTTCCGCCGCGGGTCACATCCCACCATCCGGCAGAGTTCGTCGGAATACCACATGGCGCCCGTGGCGAGGTCATACTCCCAAGTACCCATGTCGGCAATGCGCAGCGCCTCGACAAGCTTTTCCTTCGTCTCGACAAGCTGCTCCTCCATTCGCTTACGTGCCGTGATATCCTCCACCGTTCCTTCGTAGTAGAGGATATTTCCCCAGGCATCGAGGATGCTATGGGCATTGATGACCACCCAAATCTTGCGCCCCCGCCGGTCAACGAACTCGCATTCCTCCCTCAGGAGCCCCCCCTGTTGGGCCAGGAGCGTCCGGATTCGCTTCCGATCCTCCGGATTGGCAAATATCTCATGTCGAAGACGCCGCACATTGGCAATCAAGTCCTCCGGCAAATCATATCCATACAGGTGGGCAAAGGCGGGATTCACGCTCAAAAAGGCGCCGTTGGTCTGAATCTGAAAAATACCCTCCCTGGAATTCTCGAAAATCGCCCGGTATTTCGCCTCGCTTTGCCGGTGGGCCTCCGCCTCCGTGGCCGCGGCCGACTCGCCCATCGCTTCGTTATCCCGTTTCATCTTCCTTGCATCCATCGCCATGTCGCCCGCCTTCGTCACCCTTGCATCCGGAGTTTCGGCCCTCGTTTCCTGACAACACACAAGTAAGATCGGCTCAGTAGCGGTAATGATCGGGTTTGTAGGGACCCTCCACCGGGACGCCAAGATAATCGGCCTGGGGCTTGGTAAGCCGGGTCAGCTTAACGCCGAGACGATCCAGATGGAGGCGGGCCACCTCCTCGTCCAGGAGCTTCGGGAGGGTGTAAACCCCGGGGCGATAACGATTCTTGGCCAGCTCCATCTGGGCCAGGCACTGGTTGGTGAAGCTGTTGCTCATGACGAAACTCGGATGGCCCGTGGCGCAACCCAGATTGACGAGCCGGCCCTCGGCCAGGACGATGATGGAGCGCCCGGAGGGGAGGGTCCATTTATCCACCTGGGGCTTGACGGTCTCCTTCCGACATCGGGGGTTGTTCTCCAGGTAGTGCATGGCGATCTCGCTGTCGAAATGGCCGATGTTGCAGATGATCGCCTCGTCCTTCATCCGTTCCATATGGGCCCCGGTGATGACGTCGCAGCAACCCGTGGCCGTGACGAAGATGTCCGCCGTCGCCGCCACCTCTTCCAGGGTCCGGACCTCGTAGCCTTCCATCGCCGCCTGGAGGGCGCAGATGGGATCCACTTCCGTCACGATGACCCGGGCCCCGAAGCCCCGCATGGACTGGGCCGAGCCCTTGCCCACGTCGCCGTAGCCGCAGATCACCACCACCTTGCCCGCCACCATGATGTCCGTGGCCCGCTTGATGCCGTCCGCCAGGGACTCGCGACAGCCGTAGAGGTTGTCGAACTTGGATTTCGTCACCGAATCGTTGACGTTGATGGCGGGGAAGAGGAGTTCCCCGCGCTGCTGCATCTGGTAGAGGCGGTGGACCCCCGTCGTCGTCTCCTCCGACACCCCGATGATCCCCGCGGCGACCCGCCGCCAGCGCTGGGGGTCCCGTTTGTATCCCCGGGCCAGACGCTCCATGATAATGGCGAATTCCCTGTTTTCCTGCTTTTCCTTCAATGTCTCTGGATGTTTCTCCACCTTCACCCCCTGGTGGACCAGGAGGGTGGCGTCGCCCCCGTCATCCACGAGGAGTTCGGGGCCGGCCCCGTCGGGCCAGGTCATGGCCTGTTCGGTGCACCACCAGTACTCCTCCAGGGTCTCCCCCTTCCAGGCGAAGACCGCCGCCGATCCCGCGGCGGCGATCGCCGCAGCGGCATGATCCTGGGTGGAGAAGATGTTGCAGGAGGCCCAGCGCAGATCCGCCCCCAGCTCCTTCAGGGTCTCGATGAGCATGGCCGTCTGGATCGTCATGTGGAGACTTCCCATAATCCTTTTACCCTGAAGGGGTTTTTTGGGCCCGTATTTTTTCCTGACCGCCATGAGACCCGGCATCTCGTTTTCCGCCAGTTCCATCTCCTTCCGCCCCCAGGCCGCGAGACTCATGTCGGCCACCTTGTAAGCCAGCTTCGGATCGATCTTTTTGTAAGCCACAGCTCCTCCTTGAGATAATTTAACGCGATTCCGCACGGAAAACTCGCTTCTTCGCCGCGATCAACGGCCCGCCGCCTGCCGCAGCGCCTCGACCCGGTCGGTCTTCTCCCAGGGAAAGTCGTCCAGAAAGAGGGTCCGGGCGATCTTCTTGTAGGTCCGGCTCTCGAGGAGGTCGAAGGCCTCGATCATCCCCCGGGGGGTTAGATCGAAGCTTTCCGAGACGATCTTCGTGAGCTTCTCGTCCTCGATCTCGCCGCTGCCGAAGGTGTTGACATATAGGGAGATGGGTCGGGCGATCCCGATGGCGTAGGCGATCTGAACGGAGCACCTCGCGGCCAGGGAGGCGGCGACAATGTTCTTGGCCACATAACGGGCGCCGAAGGCGGCGGAGCAGTCCACCTTTTCCGGCGTCTTGTTGACGATGGAGCCGCCGCCGATCTGCACCCCCGGATAGCTCCCGTAGAGCTGCACCACCAGCTTTCGCCCGGTGACCCCGGAATCCGCGGCGCTGCATGAATTGACCGCCTGCCACTCCCCGGTGGGATTGAAGAGGAACTCCGTGCCCGCATCCACATAATCGGCCAGGGTCTCCATGGCAATGGATCGGGCCACGTGTTCGATGCTGTTCCGAAAGGTATCGGGGACATGGCGGTAATCGATGGCGTTGGACATGAGGATCGTCGCCAGGCGCGCCGGCCGCATGTTTTCATCGTATTGCACCGTCACCTGACCCTTCCCGTCGGGAGCGAAGACGGGGTTGCCGCAATACTCGAAGGCCCGCATGAGGCGATTGCCCAGGACATAGGGCAGGGGCAGCAACTCCGGGGTCTCGTTGCAGGCAAAACCGAAGATGATCCCCTGATCGCCGGCGCCGATCTCCTTGCGCTTTCCCCTATCGGCCCGGGTGCCCAGATTGATGTCCGGAGACTGGGGGATCATGGCGTTGAGGACCCCCATGGAATTGCCGTTGAGGCCCACCGCCGAATCCTTGTAACCCAGGGACAGGACGGTATTGCGGACCACCTTCTCGATATCCACGTAGGCCCGGGTGGACACCTCGCCGCCGACGACGCAGAGGCCCTTGCCCAGAAAGACCTCCAGCCCGCAGTGGGGCATGTTGTCCACGGTCATGCCGATCTTCTTTTCCTCCGACAGGATATCGGCGATGATATTGGCGGCAATGGCGTCACATACCATGTCCGGATGTCCGACCTTGACACTCTCCGAGGCAATGTACATGGGTTATCTCCTTTACTCTGTTCTTGGGAGATTTCTAACACAACCCTCTTGAGATCATCAATAGGTTTTTTGACCGGCGGCCGTCCCCCGCGGTTTCATCTCCAGGGATGAGGCCTGGACGAGGCCGCAGGAAACGATATAGGTCAGGGCCTCTTCCACCGCCATGTCGATCTCTCGGAGTTCTTCGTCGGGAATCGCCAGGAGGTAGCCCGAGGTGGGGTTGGGGGTGGTGGGAACGAACACGTTCGTACAGGGGCGGCCGGCGGCGGCGCCGATCCACCGATGGGCCGGGCCGGTGACGAAGCCGAGGGTGAAGACACCGGCCCGGGGGAACTCCACCAGGACCGTCTTCTTGAAGCTCCGGTTGTTATGGACGAACATGCGCTCCATGACCTGTTTGGTGCCGTCGTAGATGCCGCGGATGATCGGGATGCGATGAAACACGGCCTCGCCGATCTGGACGATCCGGTTGCCCAGATAGCTCTTCATCATGAGACCGGCGGCGAAGATCAGGACCACGACGAAGATTATTCCCAGTCCCGGAACGTGAAACCCCAGGATGGCATCGGGGTGGATGCGGCGGGGAATGATCCGGAGCAGGTCGTCCATGATCCCGATGAGAAAGACGAGGACATAAAGCGTCAAGCCGATGGGGATGGCAACCAATAGTCCGGCTATAAATATCTGTTTGATTTTTTTGCTCATTCAGGAAACGCCACGGGGGAAAAAGAACGGGCCGGGCGCCCGGGGCGCCCCGCCCGTGCGGTCTTGGCCTGTTGTGACGATCAACCGATCTTCTTGATCCTATTCTTTTCGTCGAGGAGGACGCACCGGGGCGACCATCCCGAAAGTTCCGACGCCTCGGCGGCGACATAGGTGGCGATGATGATCACATCCCCCTTGGACGCCCGGCGGGCCGCCGCCCCGTTGAGGCACACCGTCCCGGACCCCCGGGCCCCCTCGATGGCATAGGTGGTGAAGCGCTCCCCATTGGTGACGTTGTAGATGGCCACCTTTTCATAGGGGATTATATCCGCCGCCTCGAGCAGGCCTTTGTCTATCGTGATGCTTCCCTCGTAGTTGAGGTTGGCGTCGGTGACCACGGCGCGATGAAGCTTCGATTTCAGCATGAACCTCTGCATCGTTCCTTCTCCTCGTTCATATCTCCAGCGGCGCGCCGAAGACGTAGTTATCGATGAGGCGCGCCGACCCCACCCTTACAGCCAGGGCGATCACGGCCTCGCCGTCCAATCTTTCCACATCCTTCATGGTTCCGGTGTCGCAGATCTGCGCGTAGTCGATCCGGGCGTAAGGGTGTCCCTCGATGAATCTCCGCACCGCCGCGAGGATGACCCCGGCCTCCCGCTCCCCTCCTTCGTACATCTCCTTCGCCATCTTCAGGGAGCGGCTCAGGCTCAGGGCCGATTCCCGTTCCTCGGGCCTGAGGTAGATGTTGCGGGAACTCATGGCCAGGCCGTCGGGCTCCCGGGTGGTCTCCATGGACGCCACCTCCAGGTCCATGTTGAGGTCGATCACCATGCGCCGGATCGCCGTCAGTTGCTGGAAGTCCTTCTTGCCAAAGATGGTGACATGGGGCTTGACCATGTTGAAGAGCTTGCAGCAGACCGTCGTGACGCCCCGGAAGTGGCCGGGCCGGGAGAGGCCGCAGAGATTGTCCGTCACCCCCTCGACGTTCACATAGGTCTGATACCCAGAGGGGTACATCTCCTCGTTCGAGGGATAGAAGATCACATCGACGCCCACGGAGGCGGCCAGCTCCCGGTCCCGGTCGAAATCCCGTGGATATTTCGCCAGATCCTCGTTGGGGCCGAACTGGGTGGGGTTGACGTAGATGCTTATGACCAGGCAATCCCCCAGTTTCCGGCCGATGCGCATCAGGTTCAGATGCCCTTCGTGAAAATAACCCATGGTCGGCACGAAGGCGATCCTTTTCCCGACGTTCCGGAGCGATTCGGCGAACGCCTGCATCTCTTTTACCGTCTCGATGATCTTCATCCGCATCTCCTCGCCAACAAAAAGGCCTCGCCGTCGATGACGGGAGGCCTGGAGTTTTGTCCCTTGCCGCTAATCCTCATACCTTCCCGTCCCGGTCCCCCGAAGGGGGATCCAAGCGGTGGATTTTCGCCTAACAGAATGGCGGCTGCTCGTCAAGCGTTTTTTTCATCCACCGGGGCGACGCATATCTCGTAGGCGTTGCCGCCCCTCGCCTTGGCCCGGCATATGGCCGTATCGGCGTTTTTCACCAGGGCGTCGAAATCCGTGCCGTCCCGAGGGAAAAGGGCGATGCCGATGCTGACGCTCAGGTTGAGGGAATCCGCTCCCATGGTCACCGGCGCGTCCAAGGCGCCACCCTGCACCACATAAATGCCGGCGGAGGGCGGAATGCTTTTTCAAGGCATTCCCGAGCCCGGATTACGCCGGGGCGAAAGGAAAACGCGGATTTTCAAAGGCCTCGCTCCAGGAAGGCAGGATGCCGCTTCGTCCCCGGGGCCAATCTCGCCTTTCGTCCCGGATCCTTCCCGACGTCGTCCTCTCCGGACGCGGCATGAATGCCCGCGCCCGCGGTCATGCGCACGGGAGATTCAACGTTAGCTTCTATCATGAACGGCCCGGGAAGGAAGGCATTTTTTATCCGCCGACCCCGGGAAAAATATATATCTGTCCGTCGCCGACCCCGGGACAATTGTATTGACATACCCCCGTCCTTATGGTAAGCCCCTCGGGCATGGCGATCAGCTAAAATATGAGCCCTTTTTTATTCTATTCTTCAGTAAAGGAGACCAAGGTGACGCTTCGAGAAGTGAAAGATATTCTGGATGCTGAAGTCCTCGTCGGCCATGATCAATTGGGCAAAGAGGTGAAAACCGCTTTCGGGGCCGATCTCATGAGCGACGTCCTGGCCTTTGCCAAAGCGGGAAGTCTGCTGCTTACCGGGCTCACCAATCCCCAGGTCATCCGGACATCCGACGTGCTCGATATCGCCGCCATCATCATGGTGCGCGGCAAACGCCCTTCCCCGGAAACGATCCGTCTTGCGGAGGAGTTGCATATCCCCATCCTGGTCACACAATACATCCTCTTCGAAACCGCCGGGAAATTATACACAAAAGGGATCGTTGGCTGTGTGGAAAGGGTTGACGACGAACGTGCTTTCTCATGATGCGGCCATCTATGAAAACTCCTTTCCCGTAGAGGGGGGAACCTTTGACAACGCCGGGCATGTTTCCAGTCAGATCAAGGCCCTGCTCACAAGGATGAAGCTCTCCAAGAAGGTTGTGCGCAGAGCGGCCTTGGTCACTTACGAAGCGGAGATCAACATCTGTTCCTACGCCAACCGGGGTCGGATCCATCTCCGGGTGACGCCGGAACACGTAACCGTCGAGGCCATCGACGAGGGCCAGGGGATCGCGGACATCGAGCTGGCCATGCAGGCCGGCTATTCCACCGCCACGGAGCGGATTCGGGAGATGGGCTTCGGCGCCGGCATGGGGTTGTGCAACATCAAGAACTTCTCCGATTTTTTCCGGATCTCCTCGGAAATCGGCAAGGGCACCCATCTGAAAATGGTCATTCGCATCGACAAGGACTTCGACGGCATTTAAGCATTCTCTCGACCATGAACTTAGACACGATCGTCAAAGAACTCGACTTGAAGGTCCTGTCGGGCCAGGACCGGCTGGACGCCGAGGTTTCCGGCGGCTACGTCGGCGACCTCTTGAGCGACGTCATGGCCAACAGCAAGGAAGGAGATCTCTGGTTCACCAGGCAGATCCACCAGAACATCGTGGCCGTGGCCAGCCTGAAGGACCATGCGGGCATCGTTGTCATCCAGGGGGCCGAACCGGCCGCCGACACCCTGGAGAAGGCCCGCAAGGAGGGGATACCCATCCTGGCTTCGGCCCGGCCCGGTTTCGAGACCATCGGCAGGGTATTCAACATGATCGCCGCGACGAAGTCGCCGGAGGAAGCGGACATTTGAGACCATGACGTCATGGTCTTTTTTTTATATCCCCGGGATCAGCCCATGTTGAAGGCGATGCGCTGCGACCTTCACATCCACACCTGCCTTTCGCCATGCGCTGAGCTGGACATGCACCCCCGGGCCATAGTGCGCCGGGCGCTGGAGAAAAAGCTGGACATCATCGGCATCTGCGACCACAACGCCTCGGAGAACGTCGGTTATGTCCAGCGGGCCGCCTCGGGCTTGCCCCTTGCGGTATTGCCAGGGATGGAGGTGTCCAGCCGGGAGGAAGTGCACACCCTGGCGCTCTTTGAAAATATCGACGGTTTGCGGAATTTTCAGGAACTGGTTTACGCCCACCTGGAGGGCGAGAACGATGAGGAGGTCTTCGGCTGCCAGGTCATCGTCAACGAGAACGATGAAGTGGAGGGATTCAACAGCCGGCTGCTCATCGGCGCCACCTCCCTGCCGTTGCAGGAGGTCATCGCCGGCATCCACGGAGAGGGCGGCATCGCTATCGCTTCCCATGTGGATCGAGAGAGTTTCAGCGTCCTGGGACAGTTGGGCTTCATAGACCCCTCCTTCGCCTTCGACGCCCTGGAGTTCACCCCACGGATGTGCCTGGAAAGGGCAAGGCTATGCCACCCCGAGCTGGCCCGTTACCCCTTTGTCTCCTCCTCCGACGCCCACTTCATCGGCGACATCGGCCGGGGCTGGACGGAGATGATGCTGGCCGAGGCCAGTTTCCGGGAGATCCGCCTGGCACTGGCCGGCGCGAAAGGGCGGAGGATAGTGGGCTGACATGAGGGAGCTGGCGCTGCATATTCTCGATATCGCGGAGAATTCAACACGGGCGGGGGCCCGACGCATCGAGATGGGAATGGAGGAGGACCGTGAAGCGGATCTACTCACCCTGGAGATCAGCGACGACGGAGTCGGGATGGACCCGGAGACCATGAGCAAGGCCCTGGACCCCTTTTACACCACGAAGAAGGTCCGCCGGGTAGGCCTGGGGCTCCCCATGCTGGCCCAGGCGGCGGAGAGAACGGGGGGCCGCCTGACGCTGGTCTCGGAACCGGGCCGGGGCACCCAATTGAAGGTCTCCTTTGGGTTGACCCATCTGGACCGGCAGCCGCTGGGAGACCTTCCCGGCGTCATCGCCACCCTGATCGCCGGCAATCCCGACATCGCGTTCACCTATCGTCACCGCCGCGGGGATCGGGTTTTCGAGCTGAAAACCGAGGAGCTGAAAAGGGAGCTGGGGGACGTTCCCATCAATCATATCGAGGTGCTGAAATATATAAGACAGAGCGTGAAAGATGGACTGCATGACATAGCATCCGAAGCGTGAAGGCGCTTTTCGACTTAGGAGGAAGACATTCATGAAGCGTGAAAAAGAGGAACTGCTGAAGGAATTCACCGAGGAACAGGTGGGCAAGCTTTACGAGATCATCGCCCGATACAGGGGCAAGCCGGGAGGGCTCATCCCCGTTCTCGAGGAGGCCCAGATGACCCTGGAGTACATCCCCCTCTCCGTTCAGAAGGCGATCGCCCGGGGATTGAATCTTCCCCTGAGCCGCGTTTACGGCGTCGTCACCTTTTACTCGTTCTTCACCATGACCCCCCGGGGAAGACATACGGTCCGGGTCTGTCTGGGGACGGCCTGTTATGTCCGCGGCGGAAAGGCCCTGGCGGAAAGCATCGAGAAAAATTTCGGCGTCAAGGAGGGAGAAACAACGCCCGACCGTAGATTCACCTATGAATCGGTTCGCTGCCTGGGCGCCTGCGGCCTCGGACCGGTCATCGTAGTGGGCGCCGACGTCCACGGACGGGTAAAGCCGGGAAAAGTCAAGGAAATTCTTAACTCTTACGATTGATGAAAAGTGAGGACAACCCATGGCAAAGATCACGATTGAAGATTTGAAGAAGATAAAGGAGCGGGTCCATGCCGAGACCGCCCTGCGGGACGGTCGCCTCCGGGTCAAGGTCACCGTCCATATGGGCACTTGCGGCATCGCTTCCGGGGCCAAGGAGGTCATGGACGCCCTGCTGCGGGAAATCGAGGAAGCGGGCGTCACGGATGTGGCCGTCACCACCTCGGGCTGCATGGGGTTGTGCAGCCGGGAGCCGCTGGTCACCGTGGAGGTCGTCAACCAGGAACCGATTAAATACGAGTACATGAATCCCAACAAGATGCGCCAGGTATTCAAACGGCATATCCTGGAGGGAGAGATTCAGGTCCCCTTCGTACTGGCCAGGGGTGCGGAAACTCAAAGATAGAAGGAGGATTTCAGACAGATGAAGGTATTTCGATCGCATTTGCTGCTCTGCGGCGGCACGGGCTGTCACGCTTCCGGAAGCATCAGCGTCAAGAAGGCTCTGCTGGCGGAGCTGGCCAAGAAGAACCTGACCGAGGAAATCAAACTCGTCGAAACCGGATGCAACGGTTTCTGCGCCATGGGCCCCATCATGGTCGTCTATCCCGAAGGGGTCATCTATATGACCATCAAGCCGGAAGACGTCCCGGAGCTGGTGGAAGAGCACCTGGTGAAAGGAAGGGTCCTCGAACGGCTCCTCTACAAGGAACCTTCCACGGAAGCGGTCATCCCCACCATGCAGGAAATCCCCTTCTTCGCCCTTCAGGAGCTGCGGGTCCTCCGCAACCGGGGGCTCATCGATCCGGAGCGGATCGATGAATACATAGCCCGGGACGGTTATCAGGGGATGGCCAAGGCCCTGACGGAGATGACCCCCGAGGGTATCGTCAAGGAAGTCCTCGATTCCGGCCTGCGCGGCCGCGGCGGGGCCGGGTTCCCCACGGGCCTGAAATGGAAATTCGCCGCCCTCTCCCCAGGCGAGGTCAAATACGTCCTCTGCAACGCCGACGAGGGCGACCCCGGCGCGTTCATGGACCGCAGCGTCCTGGAGGCGGACCCCCACGCGGTCCTGGAAGGCATGGTCATCGCCGCCAAGGCCATCGGCGCCCATCACGGCTACATCTATTGCCGGGCCGAGTACCCCCTGGCCATCCAGCGCCTGAACATCGCCATCGCCCAGGCCAAGGAAATGGGCCTGCTGGGGAGGGACATCTTGGGCACGGGCTTCGACTTCGATCTGGAGATCTACCAGGGCGCCGGCGCCTTCGTCTGCGGCGAGGAAACGGCGCTGATGACCTCCATAGAAGGCAAGCGGGGCATGCCTCGTCCCCGGCCGCCCTTCCCCGCCATCGCGGGCCTATGGCAGAAGCCATCGGTGCTCAACAATGTAGAGACGTTGGCCAACATCGCCCAGATAATCCTCAAAGGGGCGGCCTGGCACGCCAGCATCGGCTCGGAGAAGAGCAAGGGCACCAAGGTCTTCGCCCTCACCGGTGACGTGAACAACGTGGGCCTGGTGGAGGTGCCCATGGGGACCACCCTGGGGACCATCGTCTATGACATCGGCGGCGGCATACCCAAGGGAAAGAAGTTCAAGGCCGCCCAACTGGGAGGCCCCTCGGGAGGCTGCATCCCCATCCAGCATCTGAACGCCCCGGTGGATTATGAAAAGGTAGCGGAGCTGGGGGCCATCATGGGCTCCGGCGGCCTCATCGTCATGAATGAAGATTCCTGCGCCGTGGATATGGCCCGGTTCTTCATGGATTTCTGTCAGGACGAATCCTGCGGGAAATGCACCCCCTGCCGGGAAGGGACGAAACGAACGCTGGAGATCCTCACCAACATCACCCTGGGCAAGGGCAAGGAAGGCGACATCGAGCTTCTGGAGGAGTTGGCGGCGATCATCAAGGACGCCTCCCTCTGCGGCCTGGGGCAGACGGCCCCCAACCCGGTCCTCAGCACGATCCGTTATTTCCGGGACGAATACGAGGCCCACATCCGGGATAAGAAATGCCCCGCCTCGGTCTGCGGCGCCCTCTTCAAGTCCCCCTGTCAGAACACCTGCCCCGTGGGGATGGACATCCCGGCCTATATCGCCCTGATCCGGGCGAACCGCCTGGAGGATGCCTACAAGGTCATGCTCCGGACCAACCCCTTCCCCTCGGTCTGCGGCCGGGTCTGCGACCACAAGTGTCAGGACAAATGCCGACGGGGCAAGATGGACGAGCCCATCGCCATCAAGTTCCTGAAGCGCTTCATCACCGACAATGCCGATCGGCCTCGGGTCGCGGCGGTCCCGACGACGCGGAAGGAAAAGATCGCCGTGGTGGGCGCCGGGCCGGCGGGCCTCACCGCCGCCCGGGATCTGGCCATGCGTGGCTATGCCGTTACGGTCTTCGAAGAACTCCCCGAGCCGGGCGGGATGCTCCGCTGGGCCATCCCCTCCTACCGCCTGCCCCGGAACATCCTGGCCAGGGAGATTTCCTACATCACCGCCCTGGGCGTGGAGATCAAGTGCAACACCCGGGTGGGTCGGGACATCCCCCTGGAGCAACTGAAGAATGACTTCGACTACATCTACATGGCCCCCGGGGCGCATCGGAGCCAGAAGCTCGGTCTGGCCGGCGAGGACATGCCGGGCGTTTACGGCGGGGTGGAGTTCCTCAGGGACTTCAACGCTCATGAGGAGGCCTGGGTGAAGGGTGAGAAGACCCTGGGCGACCGGGTCGCCGTCATCGGCGGCGGTAACTCGGCCATCGACGCCGCCCGCGTCGCCCTCCGTCTGGGCGCCGACGTGACGATCCTCTATCGCCGGGAACGTAAGGATATGCCCGCGGCGGTGGAAGAGATCGTCGCCGCGGAACACGAGGGGATCAAGATCGAATATCTCGTCGCCCCCCTGCGGCTCGAGGCCAGGGACGGCAAGCTGAGCGGCATCACCTGCGAGCGGATGACCCTCGGGGAATTCGACCGCAGCGGCCGCCGGAAACCCGTGGCCATCCCCGAGACCGCCTTCACCCTGAGCGTGGACGCCATTATCGCCGCCATCGGCCAGGTCCCGGATCTTTCCTTCGTTTCCAAGGACAGCGGCATCTCCGTCAATCGCTGGGACACCTTCGATCTGGCGGAGGGAAGCAAGTCCCGGACGACCAACGCCCAATTCTATGCCGGCGGCGACGCCGTAACCGGTCCCGATACGGTCATCGGGGCCATCGAGGCGGGCCATCAAGCCGCCCGGGATATAGACGCCGCCATCCGCGCCGCCAATGGCGAGGAGGCCTATGAGGCGCCGGCGGAGGAGGCCATCGACATCCCCCTCATCATCGACGAGGAATCGTTGGAACAGCCCCAGGCCCCCATGCCGGAGCTGCCCGCCGCTGTCAGGAAGCTGAGTTTCCTGGAGGTAGAGCTGGGCTTTACGCCGGAGGAGGCCATGAAGGAGGCATGCCGGTGCCTCCGCTGCGACGCGGAGATATGAGCCGGAAAGATCGGCCGTTGCTTTAAATCGGAAGGGGGCAAGGATCTGCGGATTGTTGCTCCCTTTCATCATGCCTCACCTCGGGAAGAGATGCCTTGTCCCCGCGTTAAATGCCACGATAACTTTGAAAAACGCCCTTTTCCGTCATGCCTGGCTTGACCAGGCATCCGGAAGATATTTGAAAACACTACGGATTCCCGCTTTCGCGGGAATGACGATATGAGACCTTTGAAAATCCATGTTTGCCTATTGTCCGCGACAGAATTTGGGGTCGGAACACCTTGAAAACACCCTGGGCAGGCACAGGGGCCTGCCCCTACACAATATACCGGTTGCCACGTATTCCATGATTTCGCCACTGGGTGGAAACAATGCCCCCCCGGAGGGATCGCCACTGGCAAGGGCCGTCGCCTGGCTGTTGCGGGCCCAGCTTCCGGGAGGCTACTGGAACGCCCCGGTCGAAACGAACTGCTGCATGGAGGCCCAGTGGGTCCTGGCGATGACGTTCTGCGGGCTGTACCACCCGAAGACGAAGGGCGTGGTGGACTACATCGTCAACGCGCAACGGCCCGACGGGAGCTGGGAGGTGTATCGTCACGCCGAGCAGGGCGACATCAACACGACGGTGGAATGTTACGCCGCCCTCCGCTATGCGGGCTTCCCCCCCGAGGAGAAGATGCTCCGCAACGCCCGCCGGTGGCTCCTCGCCAACGATTGGACCGATAAGATCAGGGTCTTCACCAAATACTGGCTCGCCCTCTTCGGAGAGTGGCCCTGGGAGCACACCCCCGATCTGCCCCCGGAGATCGTCTATCTGCCCAAATGGTTCCCCTTCAACATCTATCACTTCGCCTCCTGGGCAAGGGCCACCATCATGCCCCTCGCCATCGTCTCGGCGGAAAAACCGGTCAAGCCTCTCCCTCCCCATCTCCGTCTCGACGAGCTTTTCCCCGCCGGCCGGGACGCCGTGGATTACCGCCTCGGCAGGAATATAGCCGCGCCCCTCTTTTCCTGGTCGAAATTCTTCCTCGCGACGGACAAACTGCTGCATGCATACAGCCGCTTGGCCAAAGGCGCCCCCCTGCGCCGTTCGGCGAAGAAAGCGGTCCTGGCATGGATCCTGTCCCACCAGGACGAGGACGGTTACTGGGGGGGGATTCAGCCCCCCTGGATTTACGGGATCGTCGCCCTGCACGTCCTGGGTTTCTCCCCACGGCAGACAAACATGGCCCGGGCCTTGAACGCGCCGAATCTCCACTGGTCGGAGGAAACCCCGGGGGGAACGCGCATCAAGGCGACGGAATCGCCGGTATGGGATACGATGCTGGCCGCCGGAGCGCTGCTCGCGGCCGGTCAGACCCCCGGCAACGGGGAACTGGACAGGGCCATCGACTATCTGCTTGACAAGGAGAACCGCCACTACGGCGATTGGTCGCAACTGGCGGGCAGGATGACGACGCCCAGCGGTTGGGCCTTCGAGAGGGCAAACAGGTTCTATCCGGACATCGACGATACGGCGGTCTGCATCGTCGTCCTCAGGAGGTATCGAAGCCTGCTGGGCCCCGAGGACGAACGGTGTGGGAAGATCGACGCCGCGGTGGAGCGGGCGCAAAACTGGCTCCTCGCCATGCGCTCCCGGAACGGCGGCTGGGGCGCCTTTGACAAGGACAACACCCGGGCGATCATCGCCAAGCTGCCGTTTTGCGACTTCGGCGAAGTGCTCGACCCGCCCAGCGCCGACGTGACGGCCCACGTGGTGGAAGCCCTCGCCGCCTGCGGATACGACCGGGATCATCCGGTGATGCGGCAGGCGATCCGGTTCCTTTACGACGAGCAGGAGGAGGACGGCGCCTGGTTCGGACGATGGGGCGTCAACTATATCTACGGCGTCTGGTGCGTGACCACGGCTCTCCTCGCCGCGGGAGAAACGGCGGAGAACCCCCGCCTCGGCCGGGCGCTGGCCTGGCTGGCGGACAGGCAGAACGACGACGGCGGCTGGGGGGAGAGCGCCGCCTCGTATATGCAACCCGGACTCTCGGGCCGCTCGGGGGCCTCGACGGCCTCGCAGACGGCCTGGGCCATCCTGGCCCTTGCCGGCGCCGACGGACGGTACGAAAAGGAGATCCGCGCCGGCGTGACGTTTCTGGAACGCACACAGACTGGCGACGGGACCTGGATCGAGGAGGAATTCACCGGCGCCGGTTTCCCCGGCTATGGCCTGGGCGCGAAAATCGACCTGCGCAAAGGCCGTCCGCTGCCCCAGGGCAAGGAACTGTCGCGGGGATTCATGCTCCGCTATGGTTACTATTGCCATTATTTCCCGATCATGGCTTTAAGCCGGGCGGGAAAGCTGTGCAAGGGATAATCTCAGCATACGGAGGGATGACAAAATGAGTCTCAAGAACAAGTATGCCATCGTCGGCGTGGGCTACACGCCCCAGGGCGTAATCCCCGGTCGCACCACCCTCGGCTTTCACCTGGAGGCCTGCGCCGCCGCCATCGCGGACGCCGGTCTGCGTCGGGAGGACGTGGACGGTCTGATCTGCTATCGCGGTTTCCCGCCCTCGGAGGGGGAAACGGAGGTCACCCCCTACCTGGTGGCCCAACACCTGGGCCTTTCGCCCGTCTTCCTGGCCCAGGACGCCAACTGATCCCGGAGTCACCTCATGCACGCAGTTGGCGTGCTCGAAGCGGGTTTATGTAATTATGTCCTCCTTTCCTACGGCCACTGCGGACGTTCCGGGGACAGCATGATGCGGATGCTCGCCGGTTTGAACGCCGAGGATGCCGTCTTCGGCCACTTCGGCGCCACCGGCGGCTACGCCCTGGCGGCCCGCCGGGCCATGCACGAGTTCCGCACCGGCCCCGAGACCTGGAAACGGATCGCCGTAGGACAACGAAAATGGGCCAACCTGAATCCCCGGGCCATGATGTGCCACCGCCCCATGACCGATGAGGACTATGACCGCTCCCCCTGGGTCGTCGAGCCGTTCCGGCTGGCCGACAATTGCCTGCTCACCGACGGCGGCCGGGCCTGCATCATCACCACCCGGGAACGGGCCCGGGACCTGCGGCATCCACCCGTCGTGATTATGGGCCTGGGGATGTGCAACCCCGCCGCGGATCCCGCTCCGGCCTCCCACCTCGCCGGCCCCACCGGGGCGCGCCGGGCGGGGGAAATGGCCCTCCGCATGGCCGGAATCGCCCGCGACGATATCGATGCCTGTGAAATCTATGACTGTTTCACCTATACCGTCGAGATAACCCTCCAGGACTACGGATTCTTCGGGCCCGGCGAAGGGCTGGACTGGCTGCAAGGGGGAACCATAGAGCCCGGCGGTTCCCTGCCGGTCAATACCTCCGGGGGGCTGCTATCCGAGGCCTATTTCATGGGGCTGACCCCGCTGACGGAGGGCGTCATGCAGTTGATGGGCCGATGCGGGGAACGGCAGTTAGGTCCCAAGACGGGCAACAAAACACCCGAGATCATCATGTGCAGCGACAACGGCGGCATTCTGCAAACCCATTCATGCTACATCTTGACGAAGGGATAAGACATGACGAAAAGGAAACCTCCACCGAAGATCAACGCCGACACAAAGGCCTTCTGGGATGGATGCCGGGAACGCGAACTCCGCTTCCAGAAATGCGAGGATTGCGGGCATCTTCGTCATCCGCCCGCCTTTCTATGTCCCCACTGTCTCTCGAGCCGGACCGTCATGGTCAAGGCTTCCGGACGGGGCCGAGTCTATTCCTATGCGGTCTATCATGTGGCCTTCGATCCGGCCTTCCAGGAGGATCTGCCCTATATCGTCGCCCTGGTGGACCTGGAGGAGGGACCCCGGATCGTCTCGAATCTCGTGGGATGCGATCCCGGGGCGGCGGCCTGCGGGATGGCCGTGGAGGTGGCATGGGATGATGGGGAGGAAGGACTATGCCTCCCTAAATTCCGTCCGGCGGGAGCTTGATTGCCAACTCCGGAGGCGCGTCCCCGCCTCGGCGCGTGGGGAGTATGCCGAGCACGGCGTCTTTCAGGTCGGACCCGCCCCGCTCCGCCTCCGCACACGGGGCGTATGGAAAGTCGGGGTGACATGACCATCATGCGGTGCGGTCCCGCCTCCGTGCGGGGTGTATGCTCCCGGTCAATCAAGCTGCCGTGCTTTAGAAAAACCCCGCCTCGGCGCACGGGGCTTATGGACAGGCAGGCCAAGGCGGAAGGGGATGGGCGGTACGCCACCTCCGCGTGCGGAGGCCCATGGTCAACTGCCCCGCACCGATGAGGCCGGTGCTGGCGCCACCTCCGCGTACGGGGGCTCATGTTGCGCTCAGTGATCACGGCAACGGTAGTCTGTCGCGCCACCTCCGCGTACGGGGGCGCATGGCCCGCCGCCGCCCGTTTCCCCGCGAGAGGGCCTTCGAGACTCTACGCCTTCCTTGTGGTCCTGCCGGCAAGGATCGGGGTCCAGAAGACCTTGGAGACACCATGGTCCGGCTGGCGCCGGTCTAACGGCAAGAAGTCGGAAAGGGCGTTTGTCAAAGGTCTCGGAATCGCGACCCACGAAGCCCTCCGACATGTGAAGGCCGGTTTTTCGGTCTCCCGCAGATCTCCGGATTGCCGCCTTTTGCTTTGACAGACGCGTCCCGGAAGATTATAGATTGCGTCTATGATCGATTGGAACGGATTGAGCAAAAGGTCGGTCCGCATCGTAACGAGGTGAGCAAATGAACGATCCACGTATTGTCAAGCTGGCGGAATTGCTGGTCAATTATTCGGTGAAAATCGGGCCCGACGACAAGGTCCTAGTCAACGGCGCCGTCGAAACGGCGCCCCTCCTCAAGGAGGTATGCGCCCAGGTCCTCCGGGCGGGGGGCCATCCCCTGCCCCAGGTGAGCATCCCGGAAACGGAGGAGATCATGTATCGGCTCGGTTCGGACCGGCAGTTGACCTTCATCCACCCGCCCACGAAGATGGGGATCGAAACCTACGACGCCACGATCTCCATTTCCGGCGCCGACAACACCAAGAACCTCAACTCGGTGGACCCCGCCCGGGTGGCGCTCCGGAACCAGGCCCGGCGGGAGATCATGGACATCTTCATGCAACGTTCCGCCATCGGGGAACTCCGCTGGGTGGGAACCCTCTTCCCCACCAATGCCTACGCCCAGGACGCCGAACTCAGCCTCCGGGAATACGAGGATTTCTTCTTTACGGCCTGTCTGCCCGATCTGGACGACCCCATCGGTTACTGGGAGAGGAAGAGCGCCGACCAGCAGCGGCTCGTGGATTGGCTGCGGGGAAGGCGACGGATCCGCGTCACCGCTCCGGATACGGACCTCACCCTCGAGATCGCCGAGCGCCTGTTCATCAACTGCGACGGACGGCACAACATGCCCGACGGCGAGGTCTTCACCGGCCCCATGGAGACGAGCGTCGAGGGCACGGTGCGGTTCTCCTACCCGGCCATCTACCAGGGGCGGGAACTGACGGGGGTGCGGTTGACCTTCAAGGAGGGGAAGGTGATCGCCGCCCGGGCGGACAAGAACGAAGACTTCCTCAACAAGATCCTGGATACCGATGCGGGGTCCCGTTATGTGGGCGAATTCGCGATCGGCACCAACGACGGCATCCAGCGCTTCACCAAGCAGATCCTCTTTGACGAAAAGATCTCCGGCAGCTTTCACCTGGCATTGGGGGCCGGCTACCCGGAAACGGGAAGCCGCAACCGGTCCGCCATCCACTGGGACCTGATCTGCGATCTCCGCCAGGGGGGAGAGATCCGGGTGGATGACGTCCTGCTCTACAAGGACGGCCGGTTCACCCTGGATTGAACCGACGGCGTCGGAGAGGCATCGCCCATCCATCGAGCCATGGCGCCGGCCTGTCCCGCCCCTGGATCGCCTTGGCAGCCGGGAGGGGCCGACCCACGGACCCACCCGGGCCGGGACGCCGCCGGCCGAAGGTTGCGCCGTTCCGTGTCGCGGTAAAAAAACGGGGCGGATCGCTGTCGATCCGCCCCGTCTCAGTGTCTTCTCCGCAATCTATCCACACCCGTTGCGTCCTCCGCCCCGCGCCTTGCGCTGGACGGCGGCTAAAAGCTATGCCTTTTTGGGCGTCGGCGGCTTATAGGCCAGGGTGATGGCAAAGCCCGCCAGCAACAGACCTGCCGCCACATAGAGGGCCTGTTGGGGGATCTGGGCGAATACCAGCGGCCCCACAATCCCCGCCACGCTCCAGGCCGTCAGCATGAAGCCATAAACCTTGCCGATGTATCCCGGACCGAAGGAATCCGCCGCAAAGGCGGGCATGGTGGCAAAGCCGCCGCCATAGCAGGCGAGGAGATAACAGGCGACCACGAGGAAGAAATAGTAGTTGCCGATGATGCCCATGGCCACGAGGATATAGAACACGGCCTGGGTGATGAACATCGTGGCGAACACGGCCTTGCGGCCGATGTTGTCGGAAAGCTTGGCCCAGAATAGACGTCCCAAACCGTTGAAGATGGCCGATACGGCCACTACCGTCCCGCCGGCCGCTGCCAACGCCTTGACGAGGTTGTCCCCCGTGAGCGACGGGTCGAGCAGGGGCTTGTACAGCTCCTGGGAGAGGGGCGAAAGCTGGGAAATCAATCCCAGACCCGCCGAAACGTTGAGGGCCAGCATGGCCCAGAGCATCCACCACTGGGGGGTCTTCACCGCTTCGCCGAACATGAAGGAACCCGAGGCGGAGACGCTGGTGGCCGCCGGCTTGAATCCCGCGGGGAGCCAGCCCGCCGGCGGGTTTTTATAGAACTGGGCGGCACCGGTTACCAGCACCAGGAAGATCGCCCCCCAGATATAGAAGGTGTTGGCCACGCCGGAAGACATCACCTTGCCCGTGGCATCGACGGTTTTGAATCCGGCGATCATTCCCGGGGCGATCTGTCCCATGAAAAAGGCCCCGGCGCCAAACCCCATGACGGCCAGACCGGTCACCAGGCCTCTTTTGTCCGGAAACCAGCGGATGAGGGTGGCAATGGGGGTGACATAGCCAAAGCCGTTTCCCAGCGCCGCAATGACGCCAAAACCCAGATAAAGGAGGTAGATGTTGCCCACCTGGTCGGCGAATCCGGCGATGAGGGTTCCGACGCCAAAGAGGACGCCTCCGATGGTCGCGACGAATTTAGGCCCCTTTTTGTCCACCAGGGTGCCGCCAAAGGCCGCGGCACACCCGATAATCCCCATTAGCAGCATAAATGTTAGCTGTGTCTCCGTTTCCCCCCAACCATGGGCGGTCATCAGGGGTTTCTTGAAAACCGACCACGCATAGACCGTTCCCAGACAGAGCTGCATGATGATCGCCGCGCCGGCGATCAACCACCTTTTCGATTCTAAATTCTCATTGCTCATAAAACCTCCTGAAAAGATGTACTTAGATTCATCCTGCCACGGCCGGCGCCATCGGAAACACTCGCCATGACCGAACAAAAATCGGCTGTGTCACTGTCGCGGCAGCATGTAGCAGATAACCGTCCAAAAGGCAATCAAAAGCTTCCGTCTTTTTTGACTTATTGAGGAGTTTCTGCTAAGAGACGCCCCGAGATAGCTATAAGGAGAACCGCATGGCAGAGATAAAGAGCACCCTCGATCTGATCATGGAAAGGACCAAGGATCTCGTCCTGACAGAAGACGAAAGAAAGGAGATCCGGACGCGGGAGCGGCAGGCCCGGGTCAAGGGGTGGGTGCGGCGGCGTCGGGACGGTTCGCTGACCGACGACGACATCCGGAAGTATCTGGCGGACGAAGGGACGGCGGCCTCCGAGACGGCGGCCCTGCTCCGCGAAGAATGCCTGGCCCATGTGGACCCCGGGGGAGACAACGGTAGGATCCTCTCCCTCCTGCAAACGGCCTTGGGGATGGACACCGCTCCGGTCGAGGAGCTGACGGCGGCCTTTCATGGGGAGCTGGAGCGCCTGAGGATCGATTCCGACCGCACGGCCCGGGCCGTCCTCCAGGAGCGGGGGATCGGCGGCAGCGCCGTCGTTCCCAACCCGAACCTCGACCCGGAATGGGGCCGCGGTTTGGAAAGGGCGCGACGCCGGTTTCAGGAGAGGCTTTACCGGCTCAGATAGGGAAACCAACCGTCCCTGATGGACTGAAAGTTGTCCTCCACCGCCTGTTTGCCCACCACCGGCGCCCCGTGGCCGGGGAGGAGGTATTCCACGTCCAGCTCCGCCAGTCTTTCGATGCTCGCCTTTAGTTCCTCGCCGCTTCCTCCGGGCAGATCCGTCCTGCCGATCCCTTGATTGAAGATCACGTCGCCGGTAAACAGGGCCTTGGCGGCCGGCCAGTACAGGCAGATGGAGGCCGGGGTGTGGCCCGGGGCAACGATGATCTGAAATGAATCCGACCCGACGTTGAGTTCCCCTTCCCGCAGAAAGAAGTCCGGCGTCGGGACATGGAAATAGCCGCCAGCCAGCTCACGGATGTAGGCGTACTCCGCCTCGTTCATGGCCAAAAGGGTCGGCTTGCCGAATAGCCGCGCCCCTTCCAGATGGTCGGGGTGTCCGTGGGTGGCGACGACCATATCCACCGCCGCCAGATCGACGCCGGCATCATCCAGCCCGTGCCGGACATGACCGAAGAGGTGTTCGTGTCCCGGATCGATCAAGATCCGCCTGTCCCGGCCGATCAAGTAGGCGTTGCAATTGTTTTCCCGAGGACTCCTCCAGATGAAGGCCCGGCAACCATCGAATATCTCCATTGAATCTTCCTTCCCGAGAGCTTTGAAAATCTACGCTCTTCCGTGACCCCGACCAGAACCGGCTTCCAGAACATCCTGGAAACACGGCATTTGTCTTCCCCCGCAATGACGGCGGGGGGGATAGGCAGTGGCGTTTTTCAAAGGTCTCTTCCTGTTTTCAGGCCGCCTGACCATATCGCGGCGACGATCCTTCTAAAGACCGATTCGCTTGTCATCCCCGGCCTCGCCGTCGGGAGACGACGCTCACATCCTTGAAGTCAGGGGTATCTTCAGACGCTGATTTACATATAGCGGCGTGAGACGCCGGTCCGCATTCAGGTCCCTCAAGACGCCCACGGTGGTCCGGTGCCTGCGGGCGATGGTTTCGAGAGAGTCCCCTTTCTTCACGATATAGACGACGGTCTTCTTCGCCCTTTCCGGTCGCTTCCCGACCTTTTTTGCCTCTCCCGCAACGTCCGTCTCCGCCTCCCGGAGGATAATCACCCGGCCGGCATGGAGGGTGTCCCGGGCCTTCATGTCATTCAATCGCAACAGGGAGGCCAGGGTCGTCCCGTGCCGGGCGGCGATCGTCTCCAGGCTGTCTCCCTTTTTGACCCGGTACTTCACCCTGGCGGGGGATGCCCGTTCCCGCTCGGGGGTGGCTCGCTCCGGTCCCTTCCGTTTCTTCCCGTCCAGTTGCGCGGCCGGCGCCGGGACCTTGATCCTTTTACCCGCATAAAGGACATCCGCGGCCTTCATCCCGTTGATCTTCATCAATGCGGCGCATGTGGTCCCGTGCCGGGCGGCGATGCGTTCGAGGCTGTCCCCCTTGACCACAGCGTAATGGACGAGATCGTCCTCCCCGTCGTCGTCCGACGTGGGAATGATGATCTTCCGGTTCGTATAGAGGGGGTCCCGGGGCTTCATGTTGTTGGCCTTGAGGATCAGCAGCGGGGAGACGCGGTATCTCCTGGCGATCCGGTCCACGCTTTCGCCTCTTTTCACCATATGGAAGACGGGGGCGCTCTTCTTGTCGGCCTTCTTCCCGTCCCTTGGCGTCGGCGGCGGTTCCTTTCCGGGAGACGGGGGGATGGTCTTGGCCGCCGTTTCCCGCGGCCCGGACGCCGTTTCCCGCCCGGCTGCCTCCGACTGCGGCGGCGCCGCTTCCCCGGGGGGAGCCTCGGTTTGTGCCGGCGGCGCCGCTTCCCCGGGGGGCGCCTCGGTTTGTGTCGGCGGCGGCGCCTTGTCGGGCCGCCCTTCCGTCTCGGAAGGCCTTTGCGGGGCGGCGACGGGGGCCGAATCCTGTCTGGCCAGGACCACCGGCGGGGTCCGCGGCGACGACGAGAGATACTCGACGGCGGATTCGGCGATCGCCGTGGCGATCTCATTCTGGAACTTCCGGCTCCGCAATTTCTTTTCCTCCGCCGGATTGGTGATGTAGGCCGTCTCGACAAGTATGGAAGGCACCTCCGGAAGCTTGAGGACCATGAACGGTGCCTCTTGAACGACGGGAAACTTCAGCCGGTTAACCGCCGCCATGTTCTTGAGGAGGATATTGCCCAGGTTTTTGGAATAGTTCATGGTCTGGGTCTGAAACATGTTCAGGATGATGGGATCCGATTCCTCGCTGGTCCCTTCTCCGTTTCCGGCGCCGCCGACGATATCGGCGAGGTTTTCGTTTCTGGCCAGGATTCTCGCCGCTTCATTGCTGGCCCCGCGCAGGGACAGGACATACGCGGAACTGCCGCAGGCCCGACGACTCCGGGCGGCGTCGGCATGGATGCTCAGAAAGAGATCGGCGCCATACTCCCTGGCGATCTTCAGGCGCTTTTTGAAAGAGACATAATAATCCCCCTCCCGGGTAAGAAAGGCATGGTATCCTTTCCGGGCGTTGAGTTTGGCGCGCACCTTTTTAGCGATTTCCAGGACGACCTTTTTTTCCTGGAGGCCGCGGCGGCCGATCGCCCCCGGATCCTCCCCGCCGTGACCGGGGTCGATGACGATGACCCTGCCCTTGGCGTGCTCCTTGACCCGCTCCCGGTCTGCCCGTTCCTTCTTTTCGACCTCCGGCAGGATGATGTCGATCACGATGCGGTCCGGTTTGTCCTCGAATCTTTTCACCCGGAAAACCTTGGTTTCGGTATGGGCGGCAAGATAGAGGTCAACCAGCACCCGGTTTTCAGCCGGCGCGGAGACGGCGATCTTATCGAGGCCGGGTTTCCTGATGACAATGGCGCGCTGCCTGGTCTCGACGTAGCGGGCGTCGTCGATCTCGACGCCGAGGCGCATGTCCTGCTTGACGATCCGATACTGGGCCTCCTCGCTCGTATCGATGACGACGCGGGTATGATCCGGCGCCGCCCAATGTCTGATATTCAGAACATTCGTCTCGGCGCCGCCTGGCGAGGACCAGGCGATCATGACCAGCATCGCCAGCAGGAACATCGTCCTGGGCCATGGATTTCCCTTTACCGTCAACATATTGAGGACCTAACAAATTTCCTCGGCCACTGCAAGGAAAGGTTGGCGACCCCGGACAACGCCGACGACGGCAGGCGCGCAACCTTCCCCTTCCCACTAAATATTGTTGACAAGCCCGCCGGTAAATGCCATTTCAAGCCCCAACCACAAACAACGACCTTCGAAAAACGCCGTTTCCGACGCCCTCTCGTCAGGCCGGCAGAAGAGGGAATGCCGCGTTTCCGAGACGTTCTGGCGCCCGACCTTTGCCGCGGCGTCAGAAAAGCATGGAATTGCAAAGGTCTAAAACAAGGAAAGAACATGTCCGCGATGTCCCCTAATCGCTTCAGAGAGGCCTTATCGAACCCCGCCGTCTTCCCGGTGTCCTGGGAAGTGGTTCCGGGCCGGGGCGCCCGGGAGGCAGCCCAGGAAAGGGTCGTCCGTCTTGCCGGCCAGGCGGCCTCCGGGGGGATGATCCATGCCCTGACCCTGACCGACAACCCCGGCGGAACCCCGGCCATGTCCGCGGATTTCATGGGCGCCGAGATCCTCGCCCTGGGCATCGAACCGGTCGTCCACTTCACCTGCAAAGACAAGAACCGCAATGCCATCGAAAGTCAACTCTACGCCCTGGCTCGGGCAGGGGTCCGCAATCTCCTGGCAATGAGCGGCGATTATCCGGTATCGGGACATCAGGGAAGGCCGGCGCCGGTCTTCGATCTGGACCCGGCGCATGTGCTGCAGTTGATAACGGAGCTGAACCGGGGTCCGGAGCATCCGCAAACCAAGGGGATCATCCTGAGCCACCCCTGCGATTTCTTCGCCGGCGCCGTCGTTTCCCCTTTCAAGGCCACGGAGGCGGAGCAGATGGCCCAATATTACAAACTGAAGAAGAAGATCGCCGCGGGGGCGCAATTCATCGTTACCCAACTGGGATACGACGCGAGAAAGTTTCACGAAGCGTTGCTGTACATGAAACAGAACCACTCCGATATTCCCCTCGTGGGCAACATCTACATCCTGCCCTACGGGGCCGCCCGGATGATGAACCGCAACGAACTGCCCGGCTCCGTTGTGACGGACAAGCTCCTTGCGGACATAGACCGGGAGCGGAGCGATCCGGACAAGGGGCTGCGGGCGAGGCTCTTGCGCGCCGCCCGCATGTACGCCATCCTCAAGGGCATGGGTTACAACGGGGTCCACATCGGCGGGCACAACGTCGCCTACGAGCAGGTCGTGGAGGTCATCCGGCAGGGAGAAGCCCTTGTCCCCCAATGGACCGACCTGGTTAGACACTTCGATTATCCGCTGCCCGACGGCTTTTATTACTATGAGCGCGATCCGGAAACGGGCCTCAACCGGGAGAAGCCGGCCGAAAGACGCCGCCGGAGCGGCGAGTCCGGTGGCGATTGCGCCTATCGCCTTGCCCTTTTCATGCATTGGCTGCTGTACGAGCCGGGAAAGAATCTCCACGGGGCCATGAAGACGCTCTGCGGCAGGATAGCGGGAACCGGTCTGGAGAGGGTTTTCCACCGGCTGGAACATCTGGTCAAGGTCGTCCTCTTCGACTGTCGGGACTGCGGGGATTGCGCCCTCGCCGAGACGGCCTACTTATGCCCCATGTCGCAATGCCCGAAAAACCAACGCAACGGGGCCTGCGGCGGCTCTTACCAAGGCTGGTGCGAGGTTTATCAAGGAAAGAGAGAGTGCGTTTACGTCCGGGCCTACCACCGCCTGCGGCGGCGCGGCCGGGAGGGGCAACTGGCCGAGGGCATCGTCCCCCCCTGCAACTGGGACCTCTATCAAACCTCATCCTGGATCAATTACTATCTCGGAAAGGACCACGCCGCCAAAGGACAGGGGGGTAAATCTCCCGGCGCTGGCGCGACGGGCCCGTAAAATACCCGCCCTCCGCCTCTCTTTTCCCGCCCTCTCCGGGACAACGGTAAACGGGAAAAAACGACCGTTTGGGACGCCTGGGAGGCGCGAGGAAAACGCCGAATTAATCATTGAAGAATCGGAAAGAATATAGTAGAAGGTCCCGGCATGGGCGATTAGCTCAGGTGGATAGAGCGTTGGTCTCCGGAACCAAAGGCCCCGCGTTCGAGTCGCGGATCGCCCACCATGCGATTTCCCTCTCCTGATCGAGAGCTTTGAAAATCTACCCTTTCCCGGGGCCCCGACCAAAACCGGCTTCCCGAACATCTTGAAAACGCGGCATTTGTCTTCCACCGACGAAATGACGACTGGGGGTGGGGGGGTGGCGTTTTTCAAAGGTCTCTGATCGTCATGACGACGAAAGCCGGCATCCGGTGTTTTCAACGGCTTCCCGGTGACCTGGCCAAGCCCGGAATGACGGAAACGGGCGTTTCCAAAGCTTCCCCGCCATGAGCGGCCATTGTCCGCGGCCCGATATCCCTTGACAACCCCTGATCGTCCCTTCTATACTTCCGGCCTATCGAAATCCATGGAAGGTCGAGAATGATGTCGAACAACAGCGCCCTCCGGGAACATCTCCAGGGACATATGGTGGTGGGCGACGGGGCGATGGCCACCTGGCTCCACCAACAAGGGGTCCCCATCGGCTGGTGTTGCGAGGAGTTGAACCTCTCGCGGCCGGAGCTGATCAGGGACACCCACCGGCAATACTACGAAGCGGGCGCCCGCTTGATCGAGACCAACACCTTCGGCGCCAACCGCGATGCCCTGGCGCGCTTCGAGATGGCCGACAGCGTCTATCGCATCAATTGGAAAGCGGCCCTCCTGGCCCGGGAAGGGGTCGGCCCGGATGCCTGGGTCATGGGCAGCATGACCGCCCTGAACGCCCGGCGCATCCGTCACGAGGTCCTGCCGGGACACCGGGAGATCTTCGTCGAGCAGGCGGAGGCGCTGCTCGCCGGCGGCGTGGACGGCCTTATCCTGGAGACCTTCCTCGACCTCGAGGAACTGCTCCTGGCCTTGGAGACCCTTCGTCCCCGCACCGCTTTGCCGATCATCGCCCAATTGGCCTGCATGGAGGTGGGAAAGACCCGGGACGGCCGTTCCATCACGGAGGCGTTCCGCCTCCTGGCCGATGCCGGGGCCGACATCGTCGGGCTAAACTGTCGACTGGGGCCCGCCGAGCTGCTGCGGACCCTGGAGGAGACGGTTGTCCCCCCGGACATGTCCCTCTCCGTGTTTCCCAACGCCGGCCGTCTCGGCATCATGGAAGGG
Organism: Pseudomonadota bacterium; assembly: GCA_030057915.1. GTDB lineage: Bacteria > Desulfobacterota > Syntrophia > Syntrophales > UBA8958 > UBA8958. The sequence goes on along the minus strand of JASGUC010000030.1, from coordinate 9,812 downwards.
GAATTTGGCTACACTTCCTCTCCCGCTTACTTCGGCGACCAGGCCCGGAGCTTCCACGCCCAGGGGGTCCTGATAATCGGCGGCTGCTGCGGTACCACCCCGGATCACATCCGGGCGGTGTCCGCGGCCCTGAAGGATCTGACGCCCTTGCCCCGCACCAACCCGGAGGCGCCGTCGGCCCCGGAACCGATGCCCCAGATCTCCCTCGTCTCGAGCCTCGAGACGGGATCCATAACGGGCAAGGTAAAGGAACGGCCCACGGTGCTCGTGGAATTCGACCCCCCCAGGGACTTGGACATCGAGCGTTACATGATCGGGGCGGCCTCGCTGCAGGATGCGGGGGCGGACGCCATCACCATGGCCGACAACTCCCTGGCCCAGACGCGGATGAGCAATCTGGCCCTGGGGGCCATAGTGAAGATGCGCCTGGGGATCGACCCCTTGGTGCATATCGCCTGCCGGGACCGCAACCTCATCGGCCAGCAGTCGCATCTCATGGGTCTGCATGCCCTGGGCATCCGCCAAATCCTCGTCATCACCGGCGATCCCGCACGATATGGAGACCTTCCCGGCGCCAGCTCCGTCTTCGACGTCTCCTCCTTCGACCTTATCCGCATGGTAAAGCAGCTCAACGCCGGCATTTCCTTCTCCGGTCAGCCGCTCCGGGAACGGGGGCGCTTTGTCGTCGGGGCCGCCTTCAACCCCCATGTGGTCAATCTCGCCGGGGCCTTCAAACGGCTGGAGAAAAAGATCGAGGCGGGGGCGGATTTCATCCTGACCCAGCCCGTATATGACCGGGAAGCCATCGAGATGATCGCCGAGCGGACCCGGCATCTGCCCGTGCCAATCTTCATCGGCATCATGCCCCTTACCAGCGCCCGCAACGCCCAGTTCCTGCACAACGAGGTCCCGGGGATCCGTCTCACCGACGCGGCGTTGCTACGCATGGCCAAGTACCCCGTCCCGGGTCCCGATGCCCGCCGGGAGGGCCTGGACCTGGCGCGGGAGCTTGTGGATGCGGCCCGGGAACACTTTCGGGGATTTTATCTGATGACGCCGTTCTCCTATTACGAACTCACCGCGGAGTTGACCCGACATATCAAGGACGGCGGCGGATAACCAAAACGAGGGCCGATCTTCATGCGGGCGGCCGGGGCCGCCGGCGGGGGGCGGCCGCTCCGGCCCGGGCCGCCGCCATGGACCCCGGGGCCTTGACCGTCTCGGCCCGCTCCCACCGATCCGCAAGCCTCCCCATCCCCCCGCCACGGTAAAATTGTTCTTTCTCTAAGTGGCTGAAAACAGGACGTGCCTCCGTTTTAGTGGATCATTCAAGATCAACTACTTACATTGAGAACAATTTTACCCCCATCCCCCCCGCCGTCCGACAGCGAAGCGACGCCTTTGCATAACCGGGTAAATTGTCTCTTCCGCCAAGGGCAAGATTACATGGGACGGCAAAACATGGGAAACCCGTTAGTTTCGGCTTATTCCAAGGAGAGCGAATTTGCCCTGGTTGCAAAACCGGCGGTCTTGACATCCGCCGCCGTTGTCCCTATAAGCAGCCCTCGGAGACGAACCGGCCGGCCCGACGGCAGGGAACAGGATATATGGCCAAGCGAGACAAATATACCTTCAGCCTATGGGAAAAGCTCCTGCTGCGCATGGCGCCGCCCCTGGCCGCCAGGGCCATCAAACTCTGGAACCGCACCTGCCGCGTGGTCGTCCGGGAAGGCGAGGAACGGGAATTCGCCGTCGTCCGTGAGAACGGTGGCTGCGTCTATCCCACTTGGCATCAGCGAATGTTCTGGTTTTTCCATGACTTCGGCGCCCGCCACGTCACCATGATGATCAGCCGCAGCAAGGACGGCGAATATGCCAACGCCGTGGCCTTGCGCCTGGGCTTCTTCTCCGTCCGGGGCAGCGATTCCCTGAAGGGACGCGAGGCCATGTATCATCTCGTCGAGCTGCTGAAAAAGCGGGCCGGCCATAAAGCGGGGATGATGGCGGACGGCCCGAACGGACCGCCGCGACAGCTCAAGATGGGGACCATCAAGATCGCCAGGGAAACCGGCCTGCCCATCATCCCCATGATGTACGGCGCCAAGCGGCGCATCGTGTTTCAATCCTGGGACCGCTACTTCCTCCCCTGTCCCTTTACGGACATCGTCGTCCTTCACGGCGAGCCGGTTTTCGTTCCCGTCGATGCCGACGAAGAGGAATGCGAGCGCCTGCGCCGTTTGGTCGCCGACCGGATGAACGAGATGGCTGATCGCTGTGACACCTGGTGGGGAGGAAGCCCGGTGGGCAAACCGGGTTTCGACCTGCCTGCCCTCCCCTGACCGAAACGGGAGAGGCCTGGGCGGGAAGATCTGTCGGAGCGTCGGGAGGGCGAATCGTCACCGAGGCGAAATCAGCGCAAAGCCGCGCCTTCCCGCAACCCCGGCGGAAGCCGGGGGCCGGAACGTCTTGAACCCACTGAATCGATTGCATAACTCACCGAATCTGTCGCTCCAGGGCAAGACGGATTCAAGAACCAAGAGACCTTTGAAAAGCTGCCCTTTCCTGGCGTCCCGGCAAAAGCCCGGGGGCCGTAACTCTTTGAAAACGCCGCATTCCAGCTTCAGTCGGAGCGAGAACGGAGGGTCCCATGCGGAGTTTTTCAAGGCCCTCGCCAATTGAATTTACCGGTTTCCGTATCATGCTTCGTGTATTCAGCGACACAAATCGAAGGCGTCGCGGATCAACTCCACCTCCGGACCGGAGGGGAGGAGATGCACCGCCGCCACGTCGAACCGGGCGGGGACGTCAAAGAGACCGTAACGGTGGATATAAAAGGTGGCAAGGCGGGACAGTTTTCGCCGCTTGGAAAATCCCACGCTTTCCTCGGGGGCGCCGAAACGGGCGGACCGGCGGGTCCGAACTTCCACAAACACCAGGGTCCCCCCGTCCCGGGCCACGATATCCAGCTCTCCCAGGGGGCAGCGCCAGTTGCGGTCCAGAATCGCGTAGCCGGCGCGGGCAAGAAACGCTGCCGCCAGCTCCTCTCCCCGTCGTCCGGCGCTGATCCTATCCCTGGTCATTGCAGGATAAGCTCGTAATTTTTCTGAATCTTCTCTTTTATATGGAAGGATCGGCGATGGATCTTGCACAAGCCGTGCTCCCGGATCGCCCGGCGGTGCTCGGCGGTTCCATAGCCCTTGTTCTTGAAGAAGTTGTAATAGGGAAACTGGCGGTGATAGATCTCCATGATCCGATCCCGGCTGACCTTGGCGACGATGGAGGCGGCGGCGATGGAGACGCTTTGGCCATCCCCCTTGATGATCGTCTCCTGAGGGATGTCCAGGGGCACACGTCGGTTGCCGTCCACGAGGAGATAATCGGGAACGAGGCGAAGATCGGCTACGGCCTCCCGCATCGCCAGGAGGGTGGCCCGCAGGATGTTGAGTTCGTCTATGGCCCGGGCGTCCATCACGCCGATCCCCACGGCCAGGGCGTCGGCGCGGATCGTCTCGAACAGGCGCTCCCGACACCGGACGGAAAGCCTTTTCGAATCGTCGATGTCGGGGTGGGTGTAGCGATCCGGGAGAACTACGGCGGCGGCTACGACCGGACCGGCCAGAGGTCCCCGGCCCGCTTCGTCGATGCCCGCAATGAGACAGAATCCTCGTTGCCGGGCCCGTTCCTCAAAAAAATTCATACCCCGAGACCTTTTAAAAACTGCCACCCATGCCCTGTCGGGCTTGACCCGGCATCCAGAAAGTAGTCGAAGACACTGGATTCCAACTTTCCCGGAAGGACCATACGGAGGACACAACGGGGTTTTGCAAAGGTCTCACCCCGAGCATGTTATCACGACTATCTTTCCTCTTTGATCCGGGCCTTTTTGCCCTTCAGGCCACGGAGGTAATACAGGCGGGAACGACGGACCCGGCCCCGGGTGACCACCTCGATCCGGTCGATGATCGGGGAGTGAAGGGGAAAGGTGCGCTCCACGCCGATCCCGTAGGATATCTTTCGGACGGTGAAGCTGCTGCTGCTGCTCCCCCGCCGTTTTCTGATGACAACGCCTTCGAAGGCCTGGATGCGGGACTTCTGACCTTCGATGATCCGGACGAAGACCTTGACGCTGTCTCCCGGCTTGAACGCGGGCAGATCCGTTCTAATCTGCTCTTTCTCAATCATTTCAATTACATTCATAAGTATAAACACCTCGTGTGATAATTGTCTGTCCTACGATCCTGGCTGCCGGCCCTCCCCGCCCCCGGCCGGAGGCCGGCGCTTGCCCTGCGGGCCGTCCTTTCCTGGGCGGGCATGGCGATTCCTCTCCCGCCCGCGGCCCCGACGCGAATCCTCAGCATCCGAAGAGCCTATCGAGTACCACCGCCACCGCGGAGCGCACGGAGAGGTGGTTATAGCCGTCCGGACCGCCCCGCACCGGGGCCAGGGAGAAATCGGCCTGGTCAACGATGCTGTCCGCCAGGCCCCATCCGGTGCCGAATACCAGCAGCCACGGGGGGCCTCCTTCCGCCAGGGCCTTCCGCAACTCTCCGTAGGATGCCAAGCCCTTGTTCAGAGCGGCGCCGGTGACGACCACCCGGGGAGTCGCGCCGGCGCGCTCCTCGATCTCCCCACGGACCCGCGCAAGGTCTTCCCGGACCTCCACCCGGGCAAAGGCCTCCCGTCGGGAGTGGTTGTACTCCGCTCCGTATCCCCGCCGCCAGTGGTCCACGATGGTCTCGACCAGAGACCGCTGCGCCGGGATGGGCGTCACGATATAATAACGGGCGATGCCGTAAGTCCGGGCCGCCCTGGCGATGTCGTGGATGTCCAGGTTGGTCACCGCGGTCGTCACGACCTGCCGATTCTTGTTGAGAACCGGATGATGCAAAAGAGCGAGATAACATTCAGGCCGCGCCGTCACGTTCGTCCCCCGGGACATGCCTTCCCCTGTATGCGGCAGGCATCCCCCCTCAGGCCGCGCCGGCGGGTCCGTTTCGTCTTCCCCGGTCGCGCCGCCGACCCTCCGGAAGGTCCTCCCGGGGTCCCTCTTCCGTCGTCTCCAGTTCCCCGAGGAACGATCGATCGTCCTCGGAGAGGTCCGCCCGGTCCAACAAATCGGGACGACGACGCCAGGTCCGCAGCAGGGATTGCCGACGACGCCAGGTCTCGATCTCCCGATGATTGCCGTTTACCAGGACCTCCGGAACCGCCCAGCCCCGATACCTCTGAGGCCGGGTATATTGTGGATATTCGAGGAGCCCGGCGGCGAAGGAATCCTTCCGCGCCGATTCGCTATTGCCCAGGACGCCGGGGATCAGGCGGGCCACCGCATCGACCACCACCATCGCGGCGAGTTCGCCACCGGTGAGGATATAGTCGCCGATGGACAACTCGCGGTCCGCCAGATGCTCCCGGACCCGCTCATCGACGCCCTCGTAATGGCCGCAGATCAATGAGATTCGTTCACAAACGGCGAGTTCGGCGGCGATTTCCTGGCAAAAAGGCGCCCCCTGGGGGCTCAGGAGGATCACCGGACCCGCCTCCGGCGGCATCGCCAGGGCCTCCAGGGCCAGGGCCAGGGGTTCCACCTTCATGACCATGCCCCCACCGCCGCCATAGGGAGCGTCGTCGGTCACCCGATGCCTGCCTGGGGCATAGCCCCGGATGTCATGGATCCGGATGTCGATCAGCCCCCGATCCCGGGCCTTGCCGAGGATGCTCCCCGCGAAGGGAGAAACGAACATCTCCGGAAAGAGAGTGAGGATGTCGAAGCGCATCCGTCGGCCTCACAAACCTGCCGGCAGCCTTACCGTAACGATCCGGCCGGTCCGGTCCACCTTCCTGATCACTTCCTCGACGGCGGGCAGGAGCCGCTCCTCGCCGGCGGTCCGGCAGACATAGACGTCATGGCCGCCGGTGGGAAATATCTCCGCGATCCTGCCCAGGGAAACGCCCTCTTCCGTCCGCGCCTCCATGCCGATGAGTTCGCGCCAGTAATATTCGCCCTCCGAAAGCGGCGCCAGTTTATCCGCCGGCACGAGGACCCGGCAACCCACCAGGGCCTGGGCGGCGGAAGGATCGTCCACGCCCGCCAGCTCCAAAAACAGACCGGCGTTTCCCCAACGACGGCGGCGTATGGGGAAACGCTCTCTTTCCCTTCCCGGTCCGTCCAGATACACCGCCTCCAAACGGGGCAGCAGACTCTCCGGGGCCGTCAGATAGGAGCGCGCCTTGACTCCGCCCCGGCAGCCGTGGACCTTGACGATTTCGCCGATTTCAAAGAACTCTATCACCGTTCCGTCATACCTACTCAAAGCTGCTTATACAGACTCAAAGCTGACTTCTTGCTTCACCGAAGGCCGGTTTCACGGCGGGCTTGCGGCGCCCACCGCCAGAGCCTTGCCTCTCCAAAGGCGGACACCGGGGAACTCACGGCCATATTTTTCAGGTTTATCGCTGCTTCACCTATGCTTACCATTCTCTCCATATTGCATAGAATAGCACAGAAATAGTCAGATTACAAGCAAGCTGTCAAAACCCTATTCGATAATTTCCAGAACGGTCCGTTTCCGGATCTTGGTGGAAGCCGCGCTCAAAACCGTACGCATTGCCTTTGCTGTTCTCCCCTGTTTGCCGATAACCTTGCCCAGGTCTTCCTTCGCTACCCTCAGCTCGATGACGGACGTCTGTTCGCCGACCACCTCGGATACCTCGACCTGATCGGGATGATCCACCAATGCCTGCGCCATGTATTTGATCAACTCTTTCATCGCTTTCACCTCCACTGGATTAGTCCGTTAAGCCTTTTCAAGATATCGACTCGGAAAGCCCATTGACCGGCTTCTATCCCTTTCTCCTCAGTAACTGAGACACGGTGAGGGTAGGTTTGGCGCCCTTGGACAGCCAATCCTCGATCCGGTCGTCTTTGAGGCTTACTCCCTCCATGTCCTTGGCGGGATCGTAATACCCCAAAACCTCCAGGAAACGGCCGTCCCGCGGCGAATCCGAATTCGCCGCCACAATCCTGTAAAACGGTTTTTTGTGTCCACCCATGCGGGTCAATCTAATTTTTACCGCCATTCTCTTTACCGATCACCTCCTGTTGTTGTTCTTGCTGGCAATTCATCGATCGAAAGATCGTGTCGTATATCACATCTTCTTCTTGTTTAAAAGGGAATATTTCCTCGGCGGAGGGCCTTCATCCCCTCCTTGGAAGTCATCTTTTTCATTATCTTCCGCATCTCTCCATAGCTCTTCAGGAGTCGGTTGACATCCTGGACCGTGGTCCCGCTTCCCAAGGCAATGCGCTTCCGCCGCCGGCCATCGATCAGGAGATGGTCCTGACGTTCCTTTTTGGTCATGGAATCGATGATCGCCGTCACCCGGACCAGTTCCTTCTCGTCGGGATCGATTTGCCTGAAGGCCTTGATCTTGTTCATGCCCGGAATCATGGAAAAGATGTCCTTCAGGGCGCCCATCTTCTTGATCTGCGATAGTTGGTTCCGAAAATCCTCCAGGGTGAATTCATTTTTCCGGATCTTCCTTTCGAGTTCCCGCGCCTGCCGCTCGTCCACCGTGGCCTGGGCCTTTTCCACCAGGGAGACGATGTCTCCCATCCCAAGGATCCGCGTCGCCATGCGATCCGGATGGAAAACCTCCAGCGCTTCCACCTTTTCACCGACGCCCACGAATTTTATGGGCTTGCCCATAACGGCCTTCAGGGACAAGGCGGCGCCTCCCCTGGCGTCCCCGTCCAGCTTCGTCATGATGACGCCGTCGATCCCCAGGCGCTCGTTGAAGGTCGCGGCGACGTTCACGGCCTCCTGCCCGGTCATGGCATCGGCGACGAAGAGGATTTCCGCGGGCTGAACGGCCTCCTTGATACGGATCAATTCCGTCATCATTTCCTGGTCGATATGGAGACGCCCAGCGGTGTCGATGATAAGCGCTTCATACCCCCGGTTTTTGGCGTCCTCCACGGCCCGGCGGCAGATCGTCACGGGGTCCTTGAGATCTCCCGCCTCGAATACCGGCAGGGCGGCTTCCTTCCCCAAAATCCGCAACTGATCCATGGCGGCGGGACGATAGACGTCCACCGACGCCAGCAGGGTCCTCTTTCCCTGTTTCGTGACGTGCTTGGCGAGTTTGACGGCGGTGGTCGTTTTGCCGCTCCCCTGAAGGCCCACCAGCATGATCGGCGCGGGGAAGCGATTCCCGAAACGGATCTGGCTGCTCTCCCCCCCCATGAGTTCCACCAGCCGGTCATGGACGATCTTCACTACCTGCTGCCCGGGACTGATGCTTTCGGTGACCTCCTGACCCAGAGACCGGGTCTTCACGTCCTCGACAAAGCCCTTCGCCACCTTGAAGTTGACGTCCGCCTCCAGAAGGGCCATGCGGATCTCCCGCAGGGCGCCCTGTATGTTCTCTTCATCCAGACGGCTCCGCCCCTTGAGTTTCCTGAAGACGGCATCGAGTTTTTCTGTAAGATTTTCAAACATATATCACCTTATTGCCATTAATGTCAGTTTCTCCTGATAACACAGTTCAATCCCCTGACCTTGCCCGCCATCTCGCCGGCGGCCTTCTCCGCCATCGCCCGCGTCTGGTAGCCGGGAACGACCACCCGGCGCCAGGCGCCCCTGCCGGGGACATCCGCGGCGACGATCTCCGCCGGGAACCCCAGGTCGCGGAGCTTTTCCTGCAACTGCCGCGCCTTGTCGAGTTCATGATATGACGCCACCTGAACGGAAAAGGTCCCGGTTTTTGGCGCCGGGGGCGACCCCGGGAGGGACGCCGGCGGCGCGACCCTTGACGCCGGCGAGGGGACAGGCGCCGAGTCCTTCCCCGCCGCCGGGGACGATGGCGACGAAGTCCTTGACGAATTCGCCGGAGATGTCTTGGACAAAGTCATCGGGGGCGGCGCCGGGGCTGCCGTCGGCGTAGCCGCCGGGGATGTCCTTGATGCCCTCGCTGGCGAAGTCGTGGGCGAGGGCGCCACGGTACCGGGGGCAAGCGGGGGCGGGGACGCCCCTTCCCCTTCCCCTTCCGCCTTGGGCGGGGGGGGTGGCGGTCCCGGTGCCATGATCACCGCCGCGGAGGAAGCCGGGGCCTCCTTCTTTTCCTCGACGAAGTGCCCGCTGTCCCCATCCCCCCGTTTTTTCGCCAGGATGTCGTAGAAGGTGAGATTCGTCGTCTCGCTTTCCGAATCGGCACCCTTCCCCTCCGGCGCCTTCTTGGCAAAAAACGAACCTATGCCCGCGGCGATCCGGCCCGGGATATCCCGGGCGATCTTCCTCGGATAGGCGTCGATGTCCCTCCCCACCTGCACGCCCAAGATGAAAGCCAGGGCGACCAGGACGCCCATTCCCGCCACCAGGACGAGCAACCCGATCTTTCCCAGTCTCATTTCCCTGAAGCGGATGTTCTTCCGTTCCTTCATACCTACTCAAAGCTGCTTATACAGACTCAAAGCTGACTTCCTGCTTCACTGAAGGCCGGTTTCACGCCGGGCTTGCGCCCACCGCCAGAGCCTGGCCTCTCCACAGGCGGACACCGGGGAACTCACGGCCATATTTTTCAGGTTTATCGCCGCGTTGACATCACGATCATGGATAACGCCACAAGCCGGACATACCCACTCACGCGCCGACAGAGGCAATTCGTTCAGCTTGTGGGCACAGGTCGAGCAGGTCTTGCTGCTGGCAAACCATCTATCTGCCACAACCACGACGCCATCGCGCATAGCGGCCTTGTATTCCATCTGCCGACGAAACTCGAAAAAGCCCGTATCGGAGACGGAGCGGGACAGG
>JASGUC010000029.1 GCA_030057915.1 Pseudomonadota bacterium | reverse complement strand
GATTGATTTCCGGCCGGACTTCCTCTTCCGGAACGGTTTCGCCCTTGAGTTCCCGCACCGTCTTCTCCATGAGCTCCGTGTACAGCTCGTACCCCACCGCGGTGACATGGCCGGATTGCGAAACCCCCAGGAGACTTCCTCCCCCGCGGATTTCCAGGTCGTTGGCGGCGATCCGGAAGCCGGCCCCAGGCTCCGAAAATTCCATGATCACCTCCAGGCGCTTCTGGGCGTCCCGGGAGAGCATGGCCCCCTTGGGAACCAAAAGATAGGCCCGGGCCTCCTCCCGGGCCCGGCCTACCCGGCCCCGGATTTGATAGAGCTGGGCCAGGCCGAAACGGTCGGCGCGATTGATGATGATCGTATTGGCGGTGGGGATGTCCACGCCGGCGCCGATGATGGTGGTGCAAACCAGGACATTGTATTGCCGCTGGACGAAACGGACCATTGTCGTCTCGACTTCCCCCGCCTTCATCTGACCGTGCAGGACCGCCACCCGGGCTCGGGGGACGAGCTTTTCGATAAACCGGGCCATGGAATAGATCGACCGGACCCGATCATGGACAAAGAACACCTGTCCCTGTCGATCCAGCTCCCCCAGGATGGCCTCCCGGATGATGTCCTCGTTGAATTCGACAACATGGGTCTTGATGGGCTGGCGGTCCTCCGGCGGGGTGTTGATGACGGACAGGTCGCGGATGCCCACGAGGGAGAGATGGAGGGTCCGGGGAATAGGCGTGGCCGTGAGGGTCAGGACATCCACCAGGGTGCGGAGCTTTTTGAATTGTTCCTTGTGCCGCACCCCGAAGCGCTGCTCCTCGTCGATAATCGCCAGTCCCAGATCCCGGAAATGCACGTCCTTCTGCAAAAGGCGGTGGGTTCCGACCACGATGTCCACCGTCCCCCTGTTGATTTCCGCCACGATCCCGGCCTGTTCGGACTTGGAGCGATAGCGGTTGAGGACCTCCACCCGCACGGTATACGGACGGAAGCGTCGGGAGAAGGTCTGATAGTGCTGCTCCGCCAGGATCGTCGTGGGCGCGAGCACGGCGACCTGCCTGGATTCCATGACCGCCCGGAAGGCCGCCCGCAGGGCGACTTCCGTCTTGCCGAAGCCGGCGTCGCCACAGATGAGGCGATCCATGGGCCTGCCCCGGCTCATATCGAGATGGATGTCCTCGATGGCCCGATCCTGGTCCGGGGTCTCATCGTACTCGAAGGCGGCGCAGAAATCATCATACATCCCGTCGGGAGGGGAAAACGATCGGCGATCCATGACCTCCCGGGCGGCATAGATCGCCATCAGTTCCTCCGCGGTCTCCCGAATGGACTTTTTCACCCGTTCCTTGACCGATTCCCAAGAGGTGCCGCCCAGGCGGTCGAGACGCGGCGTCGCGCCATCCGGCCCCAGATATCTCTGGATCCGGTCCAGGCGGTCCACCGGGATATAGAGCTTGTCCCGATCGAGGTATTCGATGAGGAGAAAATCGTTTTCCACCCCTTCCACGGCAAGTTTCTGCAGGCCTCCGTAACGACCGATGCCGTGTTCCTTGTGAACCACGTAATCTCCTTCCCGGAGTTCGCCGAAGGATTTGAGGAAATAACCCTCCCGGGTGGGCCGGAAGCGTCGTCCGGGAATCTTCTTCTCGCGTGACTCCTCGGCGGCGATAACGACCAGGCCCAGGGCGTCGTAAACAAAGCCGGCGGCAAGGTCTCCCTCCACGATCCGGACGCCGGCGGCGGCGGCGTCGGGGAGGGAGAGGACATCGAGAAAAGCCGCCGCGTCGTGGTGATCACCCCGCTCCGTCCCGGCGGCGTCAGAGACGCCGGAAGCGGTTTCCCCGCCCGGGGGCTCTTCCGCCGGTGTGCCGGCGAAGGCGAGGTCACGCTGGGCAAATAGCCGGGCGAGGCGCTGTCGCCACTCCCGGCCGCGGCACACGAAGAAGACCCGATAACCGCCGTCCATCCATGTCTTCAATCGTTCCGCCAGGGGGGAGAGGACCTCTCCCTCGTAGTCCCTAACCTGGATGCCCGACTTGACGCCCGGCGCCACCGTCGTGCGGAATGCCACCCCCTCCGGTTGCGTCCCCATGATCAGGTCCTCGATGTGGAGGCGTTGGAAAGGCGCCATGGCCCTGTCGAGCTGGTCGTCCGTCCAGTAGTAGGCGTCCCTTTCCAGATAAAACCGTTCTTCCTGGCGGGCCTTCAGGAGCAACCGGTCAACCTCGTTGACGTGCTCCCCCCGTGACCGGTCAACGGCAAGGGGATCGTCCCAGATCAGCAGGCTCTCCGGGGAAAGGTAATCCAAGAGCCAACCCGGCGGCGTTTCGTCGTCGTAAAACAGGGGAAAGAGAAGGGGGTTGACGGACATGGTCAGGCCGTCGGCCATGCGTTCCAATAGCCGGGATCGCGCCGTCCGGGGCAATTCCAGGTCACCGGCCCGGCGCCGGGCGTTTCGGATGCCCAGGGTCTGCCGGCTCTCGTTCATGATGATCTCCCGGGCCGGCGTCAGGAGGAACTCGTCGATCTCCCGGCGGGAGCGCTGGGAGACGGGATCGAACTCGCGGATGGCCTCTATCTCGTCGCCCACGAATTCCAGACGGTAGGGATGGGACGCCGGAGGGGGGAACAGGTCTATGACATGGCCGCGGACGGCGAACTCCCCCTTCCCCTCCACCAGGGTAACCCGGTGATAGCCGCCCTGAAGGAGTTGGAGGACCCATTCGTCCCGATCGAGAAAGTCGCCCAGAGCGATCCGCTTGAGATAGGAGGAGACGTCCTGCCGGGGTGGGAGTTTCTGCAGGAGGGCCTTGACGGGGACGACCGTCAGCGGCGCCTCGCCGGTCAGGAGCCGGCAAAGGACCTCGCCTCTTGCCAGCTCCGCCTCCCGCTGCCAGGCGAAGAGGTCCGTGGTTATCGCATCCCAGGGGGGGAAGAGAAAGGCCTGACCGTCCCCGGAAAAAAAAGTCAGGTCGCGGCAAAGCCGCCGGGCCTCCTTTTCCGTTGGGACGACGATCGTCAGGGGACGGGCGAGGCATCGGCTCAGCAGGGCCATGAGGAAGGCCCGGGCCGTTGCCGCCAATCCCTGGACGGAAATGACCTTTTCCCCCCTCTCGATCCTGGTCGCCAGCTCCTCCAGGGCCGGGTCGGGACGTCGCATTGCCGACCGGACGATCTTTCTGGTCATGAGGAACTAAGCGAGTTCCAGCATCCGGTCCAGGGCCCGTCGGGCGGGAACCCGGACCTCTTCCGGAACCTTGACGACATATCGTCTCTCGGTGAGGGAGGCGAGGACGTCCTCGAGGGTGGTCCTTTTCATATCCGGGCAGAGGAAATCCTCCGCGGCGGGGATGAAGACCTTGGTCGGATAACGGGTTTGCAGTTCATGGAAGACGCCTCTTTCCGTGCCGACGATGAGCTTGGCCACCTCCGCCCGTCCGGCGTAGCCAATGATGCCGGTGGTGGAGCCGACAAAATCGGCCAGGTCCAGGACTTCCTCCCGGCACTCGGGATGAGCGGCGAAGGCGGCATCCGGATGCAGTCTCCGGACGGCCCTTACCACCGCGGCGGTGAGTTGGTCATGAACGGGACAGCAGCCCTCCCAGGGGATGATCGTCCGGCCGGTTTGGCGAGCGACGTAACGGGCCAAATTGCCGTCGGGGATCATGAGAATCGGGCCCCCGCCCGGGAGGGACTGAACGACCTTCAGGGCATTGGCGGAGGTGCAGCAGATGTCGCTGTGGGCCTTGATCACCGCCGTCGAATTGATATAGGTCACCACCGCCGCCTCGGGATGCTTCTTCCGGGCGGCGGCGAGCTGGGGCGCCGTCACCATGTCGGCCAGGGGACAGCCGGCATCCAGCCGCGGCAGCAGCACCGTCTTGTCGGGAGAGATGATGGAGGCGCTCTCGGCCATGAAGTGCACCCCGGCAAAGACGATGGTCTCGGCGTCCGTCCGGGCGGCCTCGATGCTCAATCCCAGGGAATCGCCGCGATAGTCGGCTATCTCCTGCACCTCGTCCCGCTCGTAGTAATGAGCCAGGAGGATGGCGTTGTTCTCCCGCAGCAATCCGCGGATCTCTTCTTGCAGTTCTTTCCGATTCATTGACTTTCAACTCCCTGGGGTCGCCCCCGAGCGCGCCCGGCGACGTCGCTGATAGTTCGTAGTTCGTAGTTCGTAGTTCGTAGCTCGTAGCTCGTAGCTCGTAGCTCAGGGTCTTCCCCGCTCGCCCGGCGACGTCGCCATCAGCTACCAGCTATGACCTATGACCTATGACCTGAGTCGGGCGGCATGGCGAATTCTTTCGAGCGGAACCTTCTATAATATAAACACCCTTACTTCAAGGGCAAACATGCCGTCGTCGGGACGGAACCACGGCGGCGATTTCCCAAAACCCCGGCGGAAACTGAGGCAAGCCTTCCTCTCCCGGGGCGGCGATCTCACGGCCCACAGGGGAAGCGGCGCTGTTTGGCACCACGAAGCCCAGGAAGGAGCGGCGATTTCCCCACCCGCGGGGGATGCGGCAACGGACCCTCCTCTACTGGGGCGGCGATGTCCCCGCCCGCGGAGAAGCCACGTCTGTCGCCCCGGTGGGGCGAAAGCGACGACTGCGATTTCCACCGCCCCCGGCGGACGCCACAGCGGGCCCTCGTCGCCCACTGTGGCGGCGATTTCCCCACCCGCGGAGGATGCGGCAAGGAACCTTCCTCTCCCGGGGCCTCCAGTCTCGGTTACGCCCCCGGGCGCGGCGCCGCAACTGGCTCTGTCGGCAATGGCAACGGTAATGGTTGACAAGGCCCGCCATTTAAGATAGCTTCCCGCCATGATTCCTGTAGATGAGGCACGACAGATCATCCTCGACGGCATCGAACCGCTGCCCCTGGAAAAGGTAAACATCCTGGAGGCCCTGGGGCGGGTCATCGGCGAAGATGTGACGGCGCCCCGCAATTTGCCCCCCAAAAACAACTCCGCCATGGACGGATACGCCGTCCGCGCCGAAGACACCAAAAACGCGACGGCACAAACCCCCGTCGTCCTTGCCATCACCGAAGACATCCCCGCCGGAACGATCCCCCGGCAAGAGCTGAGGGCGGGGCAGGCGGCGCGGATCATGACCGGGGCGCCCCTGCCCGCGGGGGCCGATGCCGTTGTCCGCATGGAGGATACACGCAAGGACGGGGGAAAGGTTTATATCCTGGCCGCGGCGTATGCGGGGCTGGACATCCGCATGGCCGGCGAGGATGTCGCCGCGGGGGAAACGGTAATCGCCCGCGGCACGGTCATCCGCCCTGCCGAAGTGGGGATGCTCGCCGCCCTCGGGAGATCGTTCGTCTTTGTGAATCGACGTCCAACCGTGGCGATCCTGGCCACCGGCGACGAACTCATGGATATCGACGAGGCGCCTTCCGAATGGAAAATCATCAGCAGCAACAGTTATTCCACCGCGGCCCAGGTTCTGGAGACCGGCGGCGCGATCCTGCAACTGGGAATCGTGAAAGACCGTCGGGAGGACCTAATCGCCAAATTCCAGGCGGCCTCCCGGGCGGATTTGATCATTTCCTCCGGAGGCGTCTCCGTGGGCGACTACGATCTGGTCAAGGGCATCATGCAGGAAGTGGGCAATGCAATGCAATTCTGGCAGGTGGCCATGCGGCCCGGAAAGCCCCTGGCCTACGGCGTCATCCAGGGAGTGCCCGTATTCGGCTTGCCCGGCAATCCCGTCTCGTCCATGGTCTCTTTCGAGCAATTCGTCCGTCCCTCCCTGCTCAAGATGTTGGGACGAAAAAATATTTTCCGCCGCCATATCCGAGCTGTCCTGGAAGAGGATCTTGAAAAGTTGGCCGATTTGCGATATTTCGTCCGCGGCAGGGTGCGCCGGGAGGCGGGACGATACTACGTAAGCTCAACGGGGGAACAGGGATCGGGCATCCTCAATTCCATGGTCCAGGCCAACGGTCTCATCGTCCTGCCGGAGGCGGAGACAATGATCGCTCGGGGAACGGAGGTTCAGGTGCAGCTCCTGGACGCATCCCTGGAGCATTCTGATCGTCCCGATTGAAAGACGGGAAAGCCTGCCGGCGCTATGGCCCTCGTTGCATAATCGGGCGGCGAAACATTCTACAACGGCATCCTTGCCAAACGGAAGTGCCAAGGTCACTGGTGGGCCTCCCGGACTTCAAATCCGGTGTGGGGCGCTAAAACCGTCCCAGGTGGGTTCGATTCCCATGCACTTCCGCCATTTTTTATTGATTTTATTAGGTTTTACTTGCCGGATTCTTTCCCCCGAATTTCCCCCAGGGGAATGACCTTCCTCTCCAGAATGCGGCGTTTGGCTTCGAGTCGGACCGAGGCGTATTGCATAACGGAATCGCGCCGCGCATGATCCGTTTGTGCCCTGGTGACACCCTTGGGAAGTCGGGACACTTCTCCCATGATCTTCAGCTCCCGCCTGGCGATCCGCCGTTCCTCGTAAGCCTGGTGGTAGGCCTCTTCCAGCGTGGCCGGCGAGGCAAGCATCCCCAGCCGGAATCAGCCGCAGGCAATTCTATTTTGGGCAAATGGCTCGACAAACCATCCAAAAGAAATACAGTGCACCACTCTTGTCCAAATTAGATTTTTGTCAGTTTAGAAAGGAAAGTTACGCCCTGATTTGGTATAAGAATTTTGGCCAAATCACAAATACCGCAAGGAGGGCTTGTCATCACCGCCTTAATTCCGGGCCAGTTTCACCGGGATAAAAGGGGGCCATTTCCAGTTGGCGCCCCAGGGAAATAGGGGGGTGATTTCCGGAGGCAAAACTTTTTGACCGTCGTCGATTCCACCTATGATTTCAGGTACTTTACCTATGCCGGCGCGCCGGCATAGGTTCACCGCGACGAGGCGTTTCAGCCTGGCCACAGTCGTCTCCTATTCCTTCCAATTGAGCAAGTATTCCCTGAGGGCGACGGCTTGATTGCATTCGTTGTCGCTTGCGGACCATGTGTTGAGCGGCGCGGAGCTTACCCGCCAACTCTGAGGGCGACGGCTTGATTGCATTCGTTGTCGCTTGCCGAATAGAGAAGGGTGACGCGTCCTTTTGCCGCAAGGTTGCGGAGCCGCTTGACCATTTCTGGTTTTTCCCCAAGTTCGGAAAAATAGCGGCTCTTGAATTCCTCCCCTCGGACTCGATCATGATTGAACCATTTCCGTCTCCGTGCCAGGCGCGACATCCTTCAGCCACAAATAGGCTTTCAACCCCGCCTTGGTCATACCCCGAGGCCAAATTCTGTCCACCAGGACGCACGGCACAACAGGTTTTTCTCTTCCCTTGCCTCGTCACCCCCCTGATATGGTGACGACAAAGAAACCAGAGAAACCAGAGGAATCAAAGGACTAAGAGAAACCAAAAAACAGCACCCGGCTTCACCTGACACCCCTCAGTCCGGAACAGCTCCAGGATTACCTCTACTTTGCCCTCGAACAGGCCGGTCATCCACATCTGATGACCAAAGAACTGATCCAAACACTCGCCGCCCAACCTATGAACAATCTGCGCGCCCTCAATCACATGGCCGCGGATATCCTGGCTGTCGCCGCCGAACGTAACCTGACGAAACTCGATGAATCTCTCTTCTTTGAATTGTTCGCGTCAACGCCGACAAAAACGCGCCGCACCAAGACTTCACAGCCATAAACATAGAATCAAACTTACCCCCGGGGGGGGAGAACAACAAACTCCCCCCCGGGCATCGAGAATATCGACAATGCCTATGGACAGCGTCTCTTTCAGCAAAAGTGAAGTCAAGGAAATCGTCGTACAGGTGAGATCGTACCTATACAACCGGGGAAAGAATCATGGGGCTAATGCGATACACCATAATCTGAAATCTCTGAGGATCTCACCACTGCCGTCCTTGTCTTCTATCGCTCGAATCCTGAACCGACGTGGTTTGACGAACACACGTACAGGTCATTACCCTTAATCTCCATCACTTTTGGTGGCAAACCGTCCATCATTTTGGTGGCCATGCTCACAGGACGACCTGGCCATAATTATCACGCTCGGCGGCAGGTTCACCGGGCGCGATCTCCAGCCCCGACAAGACCTGGTAGCCCAGGCTCTCCAGCCACGCCAACGCGGCCTGCTCGATGACAGATTCACTGAATGCGGGGCTCACTTTTTACCTTCCAATCGTTTGATTTCCCGATCGAAGTCCGAAACATATTCGCGATCCTGACGTTGCCGGAACACCTCGTATTCGGTCTCCGCCTTGAGTTTTGCCTCCAAAGCGCTGACCTTGCCCTTATCTTTCAGGATCGGATAGTTGGACAGCTCCAGAAAACGATTCAGGAATTCCACCCATGCGGCCATTCGTGTGATAATGCCGCGTTCCGCCCGATTTTCGGCTAGATCAAGATAGGCGGAAACAATACGATTCAGTTCCTTGATATGCGCCTTGTTGAGGTAGTTCTTTGCCACGGCGACATCCGACTTCAAGATTTTTCCGCGCGGCGCCTGTTTCCAGGTCGCCAGTCCCATGTTGACCTTGGAGGCATCGGCGGTGGAATAGATCAGTTCCGCCGCCGTCTGTCCGGTGATGGCCCAGTGCAGCTTGTTTTGAACGGTAGCGAAAAAGTCCTTGGTGATCGGCGCCTGGGGATCGTAATCCGCCGAGAGGGCGTAGATATCGGTGATCTTCTGATAGAACCGCCGTTCACTGGCCCGGATTTCCCGAATCCGTTCCAGCAATTCATCGAAATAATCCTTGCCGAAGACCTGCTTGCCCTGTTTGAGTCGCTCGTCGTCCAGCACAAACCCCTTGACGATGAACTCCCGCAGCGTCTTCGTGGCCCAAATGCGAAACTTGGTGGCCTGATAGCTGTTCACCCGGTAGCCCACTGCAATGATGGCGTCGAGGTTATAGTAGCGGGTCTGGTAGTTTTTGCCGTCGGCGGCAGTTGTTTCCAAAATGGAAATAACTGCATTCTCCACCAGCTCACCGGATTCGAAGATGTTCTTGATGTGCTTATTGATGGCAGGCACTTTGACCCCGAAAAGCTCCGCCAGGGCCTTTTGCGTCAACCAGACCGTCTCATCCTTAAAAAAGACCTCCACCTTAACCGCGCCATCCGGGGCGGTATAAAGCAGGAATTGCTGGTTCTCGGTCATAGACACCTCCCGACGATCCGCTCGGCATCCGGCACCCGCAAGTCGCCAGAAATCAGTTTGGGCAGGAGGGTGTCGCGCAGGGCGGCGAGGGTGCGGGATTCCGTTTCGCTTGCATGCTGTCGATCACGGATCGGCGCTACCAGTTCCAGTCGTAGTGGTAGTTTGCCGTTGCTCTCCATTCCAGGCACAGTCGCAAGCGTTCCGTGACGCCCATCGACCAGCAATAATCCTACATCTTCGATTACAACTGGAAACTCACTCATATTTATAACCTCAAGCCCGAAATTTAGCTGGGCTCTTTCAATAACGCCAACCGGGATAACATGTTTTGGGACGACCTTGAGTCGAACTTTGTCTCGTCGCATCTGGCGCCACGTGTTGATTACACCAAGCATAGCGCCCGCAACCCCACACACCGCTCCTACGATAGCTGTTATGAGTGTGGTTGTATCACTCGCCATAGCCTATGTCCTCCATACTATTAGCAGGATAAGGAATTTTATTGGCTTGTGTCTGTTCTCTCATCTCTACGGCATGGACACGTTCCGTAAACGTGTCCACAAAATCTAAACACATCGACACGTTTATTTTTCGTGTCGATGTCATCGACATGTTATTTCGACAACAGTTCATACAGATCCACATTCAGATAAAGCGTTTCCTTGCCAATTTTATGAGGTTTCAGTATTCCCACTTTTTCCAGCTCCTTGAGATATTCTGCGGCTGTCTGGCGTTTCGCGATCCCCGCATCCACGAGAAATTGGCCCTTGGTGTAAGGCTGCAGAAGATCGTTTCGATGAGTTCCTTGGAATAAACACGGCTGGGCAATTTTTGCTTGGCCATTTCCATCGTATCCGTCATCAACGCCCGGATCGCCTGGGTGCGCTCGCGAGTAAATACGGCAGTCTCTTCCACCGCCTTCAGCATGAAGAGAATCCACGGTTCCCACAGGCCCTTCTCGGTGACCTCTCGCAGGAGGCGGTAGTAGTCATTCTTATGTTCGATAATGGACTTGCTTAAATAGAGCACCGGCAGATGCAACAAACCGCTTTGGACAAGAAAGAGGATATTGATGATGCGCCCGGTTCTTCCGTTGCCGTCCGAGAAAGGATGAATCGCCTCAAATTGATAGTGAATCAATGCCAGCTTGATCAATGGGTCCAGATCATCGTCGGCATGAATGAAATCTTCGAGATTTTTCAATTTGTCGCGTATAATGGCCTCACCTTCCGGAGGTGTATAGATGACGACGCTTGTTGTGGCATTTGCAACAGCAGTTCCCGGCATCATGCGGATACCGCCTGAATGTTCTTTGATCGTTTGGACGAGTTCTATGAAAAGATTGGTAGAGAGGACCGGTCGGTCTTTCAGGATATTGTATCCCTTCCACAGTGCTTCCCGGTAGCGGAGGACTTCTTTGGTGGCCGGATCAATATTTTTTGTTTTTGCCGTGAAGGCTTGAAACAATGCATCACTGGTCGTGATAATATTTTCGAGTTCGGAACTGGCCTTCGCTTCTTGCAGAATCAAGGAATCCACCAGCAGCGACGGATTTGGAATCGTCTCCCCGAGACCTTTCAATTCCGCCAATGCACTTCTTGCGGCAATAACTTTTTTAAGAATTCCCTTGGTTTCAATGTCCACCTGGGGTGGAAGCGGCGGAAGATCGTTATAGGGAACTTTGAGATTAAAGGCCATAGCCGATGTCCTCCAGGTTGGCCCAGATGAGTTTGTCGAGCTTCTCGGACTGGGCGGTATGCGCATGGAGTTCGGCGGTCAGGCGGGCCATCTTTTCCTCGAACGACTCACCGTCGTCTTCGACCTCGGCCGCGTCGACATAACGGCCCGGTATTCGTCTGGATCTTCAGGATCTGCGCCGGCAGTACGTTCTCCTTCAAGTTTGGTATGCTGCTCTTCGAAGGCGTCTGAGATGTATTTAAGGAAGATCAGACCGAGCACAACGTGCTTGTACTCGGCGGCGTCCATGTTGGAGCGGAGCGCATCGGCGGCACGCCACAGTTCAGATTCGAAGCCGAGATTCGCGCTGTTGTTCGTGTCTTTTGCCATGTCAGCTCTCCTCTCCGGGGAAAAATTCCTGCAGGAGGTCCTTGCCCCGTTCGCCCAGGCCCCGGGCCAAGTTCTCGATCTGCTTAAGTGCCAACGGCGAAGGCTTGGCGCGACCGTTCTCCCAGCGGTTGATGGTTGGGTAGGTCACGCCGAGCTTGGCCGCGAATTTTTCCTGAGTGAGCCCCGTTCGATCCCGAAGCTCGCGGACCAATCGGGGTAGGTCAGCCTGGGCATTCAACGTCGTTCTCCTTTCAGATCCCTTGATGATCTGGTTGAAACTGGTTTCACATCACACGACTTATCAGATGATGTATCATGCATGAATTGTCAAGTTTATTTTTAGCCAGGCAAACTTAAACCTGATCCCTGCTGCTATAGTCCGCAATTTCCTTGCGTGTTATACATAGAAACGTCAAGTAATTGCCAAGCTGAAGACAGCAAAAGCGACGCATTCACCAATGCCTCCCGCTTAACGAGGTGTCAGAAGCAAAACATCTTCCTTCCCTACGCTCAGCATGTACCCCTCCTTCGGCCGGGTGAATATGAGGGTTTCCAGTTCTCCAGGTTCAATTGGAATCTTCCCGGCGACTGCTCTCCTAATCTGGGCGATGAGCTTTCGCTTGTGGTCCGATATCTGCCGCTCATAGGGTTTGTTGGACCCGTCGTAGCTCATCTCGCCCGGCCAGAGCCGGTCGTAGAGTTCCTGCCGGGTGATGATTTCCTTCGGCCTTTTGGCCAGGATCAACAGGTATTGAAAGCTGGCTGGTTGCAGCTTTATCGGTATGCCCCGGTAGAAAAAGAGCTGCTGCCGTTCGTCTATGAAAATGATCGGGGGATCGGTGACCAGATCGCGGAGGTCTTTTGCGTCGGCCATGCGGGCGCGAAAAGCGGCAAGCAAGGCTTCATCACGGAGGATAACGGCAAGGGGGTGTTAGCATCGGTGAGATTGTCCCCCTTTTTCATCGGTTGTAGATGCCCCCCATGGAGCATATACAACAGGTTTTTCTCTTCTCTTGCATCGTCACCCCCCTGATATGGTGACGACAAAGAAACCAGAAAAACCAGAGAAATCAAAGGACTAAGAGAAACAAAAAAACAATGAAATATCTTTTGTCCATTTTTCAGGAATTAAAGGAAGTAAAAAAAGCGCTCCAATGGGGGGGGACCACCGAATCGATGTTTTCGGGGGATATTCAAACTGGTGATTACAAAGTGCTAAGGATTTTTCAAGACATCGTCGTGGTTGCCCACAACCCTTAAGAAAATTGTGTCTTCCACGATTTCAAAGGTCAGCCGATAAAAATCATCGACCCGCACTTCCCAAATATCTTCTTTGCCTTTAATCTATTTTGTATGCAGGGATGGATGTTTGAAGTTCGCGGAGAGCTGTCCAATCTGTCGATCAACCTTGTCCTGGATTGCTACGGGTAATTTTTGATACCTTTTTTGAAAGCTTTTATAAGCTTTGATTTTCATGACCTTAGCGCCCGCATAAGATCTTTTGCGGAACCGTCGCCGACAACACGACCGGCCGCCTTATCTTTATCGGCTTCTTTTTCCTCTTCCTGCCATTTCTTCGTCCAGAAATAGGCCTGAGTTGGATCAATTGCCTCTTTTGCCTTGATAAAATGCACAAAATTAAGAACCTCTTTCAACTTGCTCGCTGGCAGATCACTGATTTCCTGTAGAATTTCTTGTTTATATCTGGATAAGGCCGTTCCCATATTCATTTTCCTCCTGTGGTAATTTATCACACCCCATCTTCCAGAATCAGCTCCACAACCTCCTTCAGGTTGTGATCCAGTTCGTCCCGGGTTTCCCCCTGGGAATGGGCGCCGCTTAGTCCCGGAATGTAACCGACAAAGAGACCCGTGTCTGGACACTTCTTGATAACGGCGGTATAGGTTCTCAAAATACTTCTCATTCTTTGATTCGTCCTACCTGATAAAATGAGTTCTCGATGACATAAAATGTATGAGTTCCTCGGAAATGTCAAGAAATAAGGAAATATAAACAACCCTGGGTCTCCATCTGGATCGAAAATGAACCGGATAGAAACCCGGGGTTCAATGGCCCTCATGGCCGCAAGCCTGCCTGGCGATCATGGTAGGCAGCCCAGATGATGATCCATTCGTGCTTCCGGGGCGGATCGGCCATCTTGACCGTGCCCCGCTGAATCTTGAAGAGCCTGGCGCCCAGGGCGGCCAGATTGCCGTTGGCATTCCGGACCTGATGCAGAAGCCGCAGCAGACGCCGGGCGGAGACACTGAGCGGCTTGCCGATTTCGGCCATGATCCGCCGCTCCGTTTTCCCGTATTCATGCCAGAAAACCCCGGCCTGATCCCGGGCCAGCCCGAGGGCATAAACCTTCTTGCCGAGAACCCGGAGGGCGTCCAGATCATTCATGCCGCGAGCCTTGGTGAGCAGGGAACGATATGATCGGGATTGCCTTTCTTCCCAGGTCAATTCCATGGCCTCGGCAAGTTCATCATAGCGGCAATAAATATTCCTTGACTTAATGACAGCAACATGTCAATATGCGGCCATGGATGAGAACAAATACACGATTGACTGCCTTGTTGAGCTTTCTGGTTTTTCAAGAAGAACAATACGTTATTATGTTCAAGAAGGCCTGATTGACCCACCCGCGGGCAGGGGGCGCGGCGGCTTTTATTATGACAGTCACCTTGAACGGTTGCGACTGATCAAGGCCTATCAGGAAAAAGGCATCAGGATCTCGGCCATCGCCGCAATGCTGAGCAGGGAAGAGCCCGCTGCAGACGTGGCTCCTTCCCGGAATGTCATGATCCGTTACGAAATCGCGCCGGGAATTGAATTGAATGTCAGCAGGGAGCGAGAGATCAGCGAAGCGGCAAAGATCCTCGAAATTATCAGAATTGCTAAAACCATTGTGCAGGGGAAGGTGAAAGATGAATGATGAAACTCTTCAGGCTGAAACCGGTTTGTTTAAGGAAAATGGCGCGCTCATCCCCTTAGAGGGCGTGGAGGCTCATGGCGACATTGCCGGACGCGCCGCAACAGTCCGCATCCGTCAGCGCTTCTGTAACGCGGAAGAGCAGCCCATAGAGGCGGTCTATAAATTACCTCTTCCTGAAAATGCCGCTTTGTGCGGCTTCAGGGCTTTTGTCGATGACAGAACGATTGAAGGCGAGATCGAAGAGCGCGAGAAAGCCTTCGAACTTTACGACAATGCCTTGTCGGAGGGTCACGGCGCCCAGCTCCTCGACGAGGAGCGGCCGAACATTTTTACGCTTTCCGTCGGCAATATAAAGCCCAAGAGTGCCGTCGTCATCGAAATCCAATACGTCCTGCTCATGGATACGGAAGGCCCGGAAGCGCGGTTCTTTCTGCCCACAACCATATCGCCGCGCTACACGCCCGGCCATCAGCAGGATCAAAACGGCATCCCGGTGGCAGAAATCGTCAACCCTCCAATTGCGCCATCCGTTCCCTATGGTCTGAAGCTGAGAATCGATATCCATAACATCGAGGGCATCTCTTCGATCGGCTCGCCGTCTCATCCCATCAACACGGAATGGTCAAGCGACGGCGCGGCCGTCTCCTTCACCTCCGAGACCTCGGCCATGGATCGGGATTTCATTCTGACAATCGTTAATAAGGATGCCTTCTCCACCAAGGGTTTGGTCTTCGAGTCGCAGGAGGCAAGCTATTTTCAGATCGATTTCATGCCGGAGGAGCAGGCCGGGAATGATGTGGAACACCCCGCGGGAAAGAGGGAGATCGTTTTCGTCCTCGACTGCTCCGGATCCATGGCGGGCTCTTCCATTGTGGAAGCCAAAAAGGCCCTGGAAATCATGATCAAGGCGTTGAGTCCTGGAACACTGTTCAACGTTTACCGGTTCGGCAGCCAGTACGACCATTTGTTCCGCCGCAGCAAGGCCTATGATGAAAAAAGGATGAGGAAAGCCCTGCAATACCTCTTTGCCAGCGATGCGAATCTCGGAGGAACCGAGATGCTGGCCCCGTTAAAGGAGATTTACAGCGACCAATTACCGGATGATCAATTCCGGGACATCATTCTGATCACCGATGGCGAGATCAGCGACGAAGTATTCGTCATGGATCTGGCTAAGCGACATGCCGACAGAACCGCTCTTCATACGGTCGGGATCGGCAACGGGCCTAACGAATTTTTCATCAAGGGTTTGGCCCGGGCCTCAGGGGGCGCCGCAGCGCTGATCGCGCCTAACGAACGGATCGAACCGAAGATCCTGAGGCTGTTCAAGAAGGTCATGGTCGGCCCTATTCGCAACATCCGGATAGCGTGGGACCAAGAGGTCGATCAGGCAGCCAGGGAGGTCGTCGCCTTTTTCGGACAGGCAACAAGCATTTTTGCACGGAGCGCCGCCGGAAGTGGGGCGAACACAAGGGTCAGGATCACCGGCGAGACAAGATCCGGGGCGAGGACGTGGAATGTATCTTTTGAATCGGTCCATAAGGAGATCCAGATACCAGCGCTCTGGGCGAGGGAAAAGATCAGGGACATCGAAGAGGGCAACATCGGGGGCTCCCGACAACGGGAAAGGCGCCAAAGTAAATCCAGGCAAGACATCATCGCCATATCCAAGCAGTACGGCATCCTAAGCAGCGAGACCAGTTTTGTCGGCATAGAAAAACGTTCCGCGGCCGACCAAACAACGGCCGAAATGGTATTGAGAAAAGTCCCGGCAATGCTGACAAAAGGTTGGGGTGGACTGTTCGATTCCCGGGCGCCTCGTTTTTCCAGGGTCATGTATTCTCTCAGCGATATATCTTCCCGGGAGAAGTATAGCGAGAAGCCAGTCAGCGCCTTCAGCGAATACGCTCTGCTTGCCGACGAGATGGCGCCGGCTTCTGTGCCCTTCAAACAAAAGATAAGCTTCCATCTCCCCTTCCCGACCTTCCGGAAAAAAGCGCCGCCTGCACCGTCCGCTGCGCATCAGGATGATTTCCTACTGGAACTCCTATCCGGCCAGCAGGTCAACGGGGGTTTCATTATCGCTGATGCCTTATGGGAAAAAGCAGGGCTCACCGAATTGCATGGCATAGCGGAATACATGACAGTCAAGGACAGTACGGATAAAACGAGGCTTTTAATGACTTTGGCAACCCTTCTTATTTTGGAGCTGCGCTTTCAGACGCGAAGGGACGAGTGGGAGAGCGTCGTGCGGAAAAGCCGCGTGTGGCTGCAAGCGGAAATGGAAAAAACCCAACCGACTATTGACAACCAGCCGCTGGAGCAGTGGCTCCGGGAATACCTGGCGAACCATCCGGGCCTCAAGCGATTGGCCTGAGAAAACATTTCAACACGTCCCTGATTCCAGAGGGTCAGGAAATACCTATCGGCGGGGTACCGTTCCGTGGACCATGTGAGGAAATCCGCCAGGACCTTGGGATCGCCAGTGTTCGTTTCGCCGAAGGTCTCCAGGCAATCCCGTTCGTACCCGCCACCCTTCGTGATCAGGAACCGTCGGGTCTTCTTGTCCTCCAGGCGGTCGAGCTGGACCAGAACATTGACATCTTTCGTGGAGCCAACCTGGTCCATTTCCTTCATGTCCCGAAGGGCCGCCCCGTCGAGGTTGTTGTCTCCGGCCATATAGACCATGACCGTCCATTTGGCCTGGCCGCTGTTGCCTTTCACCTTTCCCATCATAGCCCCCTCCTCTTCCCGCTTCCGGCTTTTCGCAGCCAAATTCACGAAGCATGGTTTTAGGGGCGATGGTAAAAGCTATGATCCGGAAAATGCAAAGACAGGGGGCAGTTCCAGTCAGCTCCAGACAGGAAATCTTTGTCTCGGCTGGAGCGTCATTGTCCAGCGCGGTGCAGTCGCATACCGATGACCAGATTCAAATGAGTGGAAAAACGTATGATAATTTGGCAGCGTGCACGTACGAGGTCTTGCCATGGTCTACACGCCCGAAAAAATACTGACCCTTTTACCTCTTTGATGAGCAGATCGCCGACGATCTGGAAAGCGAGAATCTCGATTTCAAGGAATGTCCGACGGAAGCCCGTTTGCAGGAACTGGCCAAGGAAATGGCCGTCTGCCTCGGCAACGCTTCAGGTGGCACGGTCGTTTTCGGCGTTAAGGAGCGGACTCGTGGATACGACAAGGCCATCGTGGGACTCGACTTTGCGCCCGATCTCGAGGCGCTGAACGCAACCCTATACGACAGCATCGACCCGAAGCTGCCGGTGCAGTTTGAATGGCTGATGTACGGCGGCCGTCGTCTTCTGCTGATGCATGTCCACCCGTCCATGCCTCCTTACACGACCACTTCCGGTAAAGGGTGGATGCGCGTCGGCAAGGACTGTAAGCCCCTGACCGGCTCCTTGTTGCGTCAGTTGCGGGAAAGGCCGGATTGAGCGACCCCACGGCGAAGCCCCTCCCCATCGACAATCCGATCAAGGCAATCTCACCGGCAGCCGTTGAAATCCTGCGCAGGGAAATGAAGAGCATCGGCTCGCCCGCGGATCTCTTGGCCTGCGACGATTCGGATTTATGCGGCAAGTTGGGTTTCTTGAAGGAGGGCCGTTTGACGATGGCCGGCCTGCCGGTCGCCGGGCGGGATGAATTCATCGCCGAACATGCCCCCAACCACGAGTGGAAATACAGCCGGTTGCGCACGGACACGGACTATGAAACGCCGCCGGTCAACGGCCGGGATTGCATTCTGGTGTAGGTTTCCGCAATATATGATCAAGGATAGGGGTGATATTTTCAGAATGGTTTGACAAGGAGGATTGGAATGTTGGAATATATGGACCTCTCTTTGGGGGGTTTTTGTTGAGGAAAGTCGTATTATCATTTCAGAAGGCCGGATTCTTCTCCACGATTTGACGGCGTTGCCAAGGCGTAACTCGTACTGCGGCCTCTGCCCGGCTCTTTCACCAAAATGCCCCTCTTGACCAGATCGTCAATGTCCCGCAGGGCTGTATCCTGTGAGCATTTGGCAAGTTTGGCCCATTTGGAGGAAGTGAGCTTGCCCTCGAAGCCGTCGAACAGCCGGTTGAGGATCGCCCGCTGCCGGTCATTAAACGGCCTCTGGGTATGGGTCTCCCAGAAACGGGCCTTGCGGAAGACCCCGGCCAGGATATGTTCAGCGCCTTCGATGGCGCGATCCAGACAGCCCAGGAACCACTCCTGCCAAAGTGTGATGTCCAGGCCGCCTTTCTGGGTTTTCTCCAGCGTATGGTAATAGGCGTTTCGTTCCTGGCGGATCTGTGCCGACAGACTGTAAAACCGCTGCGAACTATTTTCCGACCGCGCCAGGGCCATATCGGCAATAGCCCGGGCAATCCTGCCGTTGCCGTCCGCGAAGGGATGGATCGTCACAAACCAGAGATGGGCCAAACCGGCGGCCAGCACCGGATCCATCGTTTGGGGACCGTTAAACCATTTCAGGAAGGCCTTCATCTCCCCGGAAACACGTTTGGCCTCCGGCGCCTGATAGTGCACCTTCTCCCGGCCAATCGGCCCGGAAACCACTTGCATGGGGTCCGATCGTTCGTCACGCCAGCGACCAACCGCTATTCTGAGCATCCCACTACGCCCCGTCGGGAACAGGGCGGCATGCCAGGCGAACAGCCGCTCTTTGGTCAACGGATCGGCATAATGTCCGGTGGCGTCGAGCATCATTTCGACAACCCCCTCCACATGTCTGTCAACCTCCACAAGTCCGCCGATGTCAAGACCCAGCCTGCGGGCGATGGAAGACCGAACCTGGTCCTTATCGAGCTTTTCACCTTCAATTTCGTTGGATTTAAGAACATCCTCGGTCAGCGTTTGCAGGACGGCTTCGTTACGCAGTGAAAAACCTAAGCCTTCCATACGGCCGATGAGCCGTCCCTGGCGATGGCGGACACCGGAAAGCTGCCCTGCCAGCCGCTCGTGGTCCCAGGTCATTCGGGGCCAACCCTTTTCATGGTAGATGTAGTTCATGATTATCGGCATTCCCTTTGCGGGGAATTATGCCCCATATTCAACGCCTGATCAAGAACAATCTCCGCATATTTTGCGTCTGAAACAGCCGTTATTCGCCGCACCGGTTCTTTCCATTTTCACTGAATCTTCACTGACTCGCCGATTTTCGGCATTTGTTGAAAAGGCCCTGCTGGCTGAAATTACCCATGAGGCAGCGGATATTTAACCCAAATTTTCCACTGAAAGGTTCACGGGTCCATGATTCATGGCGTGATGCCCCTGGGAAAGTTCACGGGTCCATGATTCATGCGCGATGCCCCTGGGTCATGGGCCAACGGGTCGTATGGCGAAGGCGACATAATGAAAGCGATGAAGAATTTCTGATGGTTTTCTTGGGGCAGCATCCGGAAAGCCTTGCGGCCGTCATCTGCGGCGCCGCCTAGAGAGGGCGGAAACCTCCTGATGGAAACCTCCTGATGGAAAATTTGGGCTCATTGTCCTCACTCAAGCCGGTGGTCCGTTGTTCGGCATCCCGAAAAAATTGTTCGCTCCGGTTTGCCCGACCCACCTCTCGATAATCTGGAGAAGTTCCTCCCTAATTTCCGATGAAAGCTACCCCTTGACATGAAAAAATGGTTCTCATATACTCCACACCGTCAGAAGCAAGTTCTTGTCAATTCAATACTAAACAAAGGAGGATCAATTATGTCGGACACATGGCTTACCACACTCATCACAGACACCCCTCAAGCCGGTTTTGAGCTGGCGATAACCCTGAGCCGGCGCGCTGTCAAGTACACGCAGCCGGACGAGGAAGCACGAAAGAGACTACGTCCCGTGTACTCGCAAGATGCTGATTCACTGATTGCGGTGTCGCAGGTCGTGGCCATCAATTTCCAAACGATCGCCGCCGCGAATAATTACTGGCGTAAATAATCGGGGCAGACGCCCAACGGAGCACGGCAAAACGAGGATAAAATCATAGGTCTTGATGAAAAGAGGCGACTCCTAGACAGGCACGTCCTTTCACGGCATAAAAAAATTTTGCGGGTGGGGGTTTTAACAGTTCGCTTGTAATCTGACTAATTCTATGCAATATAGAGAGACGTGTTCAGCGCCCGGCTATATGGCAGCCGCTCACGCAAGAGCCAAAAATTGCTGGATGGCGTGAAGAAGGCTGTGGAGGAAGCCCAATGCTGATTTCCCACAAAATCGCACTGGACTTGAACAACGTGCAAGCGACCTACATGGCGAAGGCTGCGGGTACAGCTCGTTTCGCCTACAACTGGGCACTGGCGGAATGGCAACGCCAGTACGCGGCATGGACTCTGGACAATTCTCAACCCAAACCTACGCAGGTCGCGCTGCGTCGCCAGTTGAACGCTATGAAACGCGAACGGTTTCCTTGGATGCTGGAAGTCACTAAGAACGCGCCGCAGATGGCGATCATGCAATTAGGTGACGCCTTCAAGAACTTTTTTGCTGGTCGTGCCAAGTATCCGAGGTTCAAAAAAAAAGGTGTTCACGACAGCTTCACGCTCACCAATGACCAGTTCGACGTCGATGGTTCGCGCATCCGCATCCCTCACCTTGGCTGGGTCCGAATGCGCGAGACATTGCGTTTTGCCGGCAAGATCATGTCCGCCACAATCTCCCGTGTGGCAGACCGCTGGTTTGTCAGTCTCACCGTCTATGCCCGGGACAATCCACACCTGCCAAAAGCTGAAAACCAAGGCGCCGTGGGTGTGGATTTGGGCGTCGCGGTACTGGCGACACTCTCGACGGGAGAAAAAGTCCCTGGTCCCAAGGCTCACAAGGCTTTGCTGAATCGCCTGCAACGCCTGTCCCGCAGCCTTTCACGGAAGGCTAAAGGATCAGCGAACCGCAAGAAGGCCGGAATGAAACTGGCACGGCTCCATGCCAGAATCGGCAACATCCGCAACGATGCGCTGCACAAGCTCACCAGCAGCATCACAAACCGGTTTAACGTCGTTGGCATTGAAGACCTGAATGTGCGCGGCTTGGTGAAAAACAGGCGCCTGTCCCGCTCCGTCTCCGATACGGGCTTTTTCGAGTTTCGTCGGCAGATGGAATACAAGGCCGCTATGCGCGATGGCGTCGTGGTTGTGGCAGATAGATGGTTTGCCAG
>JASGUC010000028.1 GCA_030057915.1 Pseudomonadota bacterium | reverse complement strand
TCTCCAGCGCCTCGCGGTCATCCGGGTGGGCGATGGAGATGATCTTCTTGGCCTTCTCGGCGTCGGTGCAGCCCATGATGTTGACGATGCCGTACTCGGTGCAGATGTAGGTGACGAGCTGGTCGGGAACGGTCACGACGCTGCCCTGGTCCAGCATGGGGACGAATCGGGACCGGCCCTTGGCATCCCGGGACGTTCCCGCGAGGATCGCCCGGCCGCCCTTGGCCAGCGAGGCGCCGATGGCGAACTGGAACTGGCCGCCCGTGGAGGAGATGGGACGGCCGCCGATGTTGCCCGCCGCGTCCTGACCCCGGAGGTCGATCTGGGCGAAGTTGTTCACCGTCACCATGTTGTCCAGGGAGGACAGGGTGATGAAGTTGTTCGTGTAGCCGATGTGGTAGCCGGCAAACTGCGGATTGCGGTGCACCCACTCGTAGTAACGGGGGGTGTCAACGGGCATGATGTAGGCCCAGCCGCAGCGTCCCTGGTCGATATTCTTCCGGGAGTTGTCCGCCACGCCCGCCTCGAGGAGGGTGAAGGCGTATTCGCCGATCATCTCGCTGTGGATGCCCAGGTGCTTCAGGCCTGAATCCCGCATGCCGATAACGACGGCCGTGGGCAGGGCGCCGATGCCGACCTGGATGCAGTCGCCGTCGCGCATGATGGAGACGCAGTGGTTGGCGATCGCCTTCTGGACATCGTCGGGCTTGATGTCCTTCTCGGCGATGTAGGGCCACTGGTTCTTCGGGTCGTCCACGTCCACCTCGATGAAGTAATCGACCTCGTCGATGGGCAGATTCATGCCGTCGCCACCCTCGCACCAGGCGTAGTCGGAGCGGATCTCACAGACGAACTTCTTGCAGGTCTTGGCGACGATCATAAAGTTGTTGACGCCGTAGCTGGCGTTCACATAGGTCCCCTGAGGCACGGCGCAGGCCTGGATGCCCCAGTCCATGGCGCGGTTGGCCTTTTCCTTACGATAGAAACGGGCGTATTCGGCGTCCATACCGATGGCCCATCCCCAGTGCTTCCAGTCAACGCCCTTGTAACCCTTGCCAATCAGGCCGCGGGTGGTGGGGAGGATGAAGGCCTCGTGGAGGACATGATATTTGGCTTCCATGTCGGCGGCGGCGCAGAAGTTGTTGCCGATCATGACCGCCTGGTTCCAGATCTCGATGTTGTTCAGGTCGCCGGGGCCGTCGCCGAGACGGGCCGCCAGGGCTTCCATGCCGGCGGTCGTATCGGATCCGGGGCCGCCGCGGTTGATCCAGTCGCCGGGCTTTACCATCTCGGCCCACTGCTTGGCGGTTATGGTCTTGTCCCTGAGCTTCTGCTGCACCGGGGTTGGCATCCAAACTTTATCCTTGTTTTCAATCTTTTGTTGCGGCATATTTTAAATCCCTCCATCATAAAATTGATTTCGATCGAGCAGAACATCGATCCAGCCTAATTTGTGTGTCAACCGAAGACCCCCCGTCCTATAAGGCAAGCTGAAATAATTCCGGAAACCGGAAGTCCTGTCCCCCCTTTCTGTGTTGATTTGGCCCGACTCCGACGAATGGTCATCCCAATAAAAACGAAGAAAATCGCGGCATACGCTAATCTTTGAAACGCAGAAGTAAAAAAAGGCGTTCCATGCGCCGCTCCATATACCGGCGAACCGGAGTCGTCGGAGAGCCGCGACATCCAACTGCGCATATCCGTTCTTTAATTTTTAGGATGGGCTTTTTTAAACTGTCTGACCTTATATGTCAAGGAAAAATCGGCATGGATAGATAAAGTCATTGAAGAAAAAACTCTATTATCCTATACTTCCTCCACGGTGCCGGATATAGAGTCTAAATCCGCATAGTTACAATAAATCGAGGGGTCCTTGGGGCAGGCTGTGGAGAATATATACTTATTTTCTGACGACGCGACGACGATTAGGACCGGCTATGACGACCGCGGGCAAAGAGGATACGAACTCGCAAGGTTGTCGATCTTTGTCCAAGAGCGGGATATCGTTGAAAAGCTGTGGAATATCCATCCCCAGGGAAGATGCTTTCTCTGGGGCGCCCGGGAAACGGAAGAGAATTATTTACTTTGGCGGGAGATGGAGGCGGGAGACTTTATCCTGGGCGTCCGGGGGGAGACGATCACCTCCTCCGCCCGGGTCTTGATGAAACTGAAGGCGCCCGGTCTGGCGGCGGGGGTCTGGGACGGTGAGATCGGGGCGCCGTTCAGTCTGATCTGCTTCTTGGACGAACCCCGAATCGGAGAGACGGCCATTGCGCCCGCGCTCCGGCGGTATCTCGATGCCGGGGTCCGGGAATTGGAGAAGGTGCCCGCGGAAAGGAGGGACGGCCTGATCGGGGCCTATATGTCCGTCTCGAATTTCATAAGGCTCGGCTTGGGGTTCGATTTCCCCTTCTCCTTACGACATAGTGAATAGCGGTCTATCCCCCTGGGCGCCTCGCCCGGGAGCGATTTATATAAGAACAGATCCAAGCAACTGATTATTTTCATGTAAAGGCCGGTTTTTCAAGGGTCTCATAACGGTCTCATGGCGAGGAGGGAGAGTGCGGGGATGATCTTCAGGAACTTCAGGCAGGCAAAAAGGAACGATCCGGACTGGATGCGCCGGGTGGTGGATGCGGAGAGCATCCTGGAGAGGATCGAGCCGGGGATGTCCATCTTCCTGGGCGCCGGCATGGCGGAGCCGCGCACTCTGGTCAAGCGCCTCATGGCCTCGAGCCAGCCGAATCTCCAGGACCTGGAGGTGATCCAGTTGGTAAGCCTGGGCGACGCAGTGGCTATCGATGAGAGATTTTCCAAGAAGTTCCGCCTGAAGACCTTCTTCTCCGGCTGGGCGGCGGGAGAGGCGATCCAGGAGGGAAGGGTGGACCTCATCCCCAGCCGTTTTTCCCGTATCCCCTGGCTTCTGCGCACCGGGGCCATCCATATCGACATCGCCTTCATCCAGGTCACGCCGCCCGATGAAACGGGCTACTGCAGCCTGGGACTGGGGATGTCCGTGGAGCGTCAGGCCATGGAGAGCGCGGCGATCGCCGTGGGTGAAATCAATCCCCGGGCCCCCCGGACCCTCGGCGACACCCTGGTCCACATCGATGAATTCGACGCCCTCATCGAGGGGACGGAGCCGTTTTTCCATATCCCCCGGTGGCCCCTGGACGAAACCTATCTGAAAATCGCCGGGCATGTGGCCGCCATCGTCGAGGACGGAAGCTGCATCTCCTTCGCCATCGGTCCCCTCTACGAGGCCTTGGGCCGCCAATTGAAGGGCAAGAGGGATCTGGGCGTCCATTCCCCTTTTTTCACCGACGCCCTGATGGAACTGGTGAAGAGCGGCGCCGTGTCCAACCGGCGCAAGGTCGTTTTTCGGGGCAAATCGGTCGCCTCCTACATCCTGGGCACGGAGGAGCTGCTGACCTGGCTGGACCGGAATCCCCTGGTGGAATTCCAGCCCATCGATGTGGTCCTCGATCCCAGGGTCATCGGACGCAATGACCGGATGATGGCGATCCTGCCCGCCCGCAAGGTGGATCTGACCGGAAATGTGGCCCTCCACATGGGCAAGGGAAACGTCACCTCCAGTCCGGGGGCGGTCCAGGAGCTTTTCATGGGGGCCGCCATGTCCGCCAAGGGGAGAACGGTCTTTGCGCTGCCGAGCCGCAATCGCCGGGGCGAGGCCAACGTCGTGGTTTCCGTGGCCGCGATGCCCTATCAGTTTTCCAACCGCGAATCCCTCGACCTTGTCGTTACGGAATACGGGGTGGCTTACCTGATGGGAAGAACCCTCCGGGAGCGGGCCCTGGCCCTGATCGATATCGCCCATCCCGACGACCGGGCGGAGCTTTTCCGGCAGGCCAAAGAGGCCAGGATGATCTATGCGGACCAGATATATTTCGCCGATTCCGGCCATCTGTATCCGGAAAAGGTCAGCGGGGTCCACGTCTTCAAGGATGGATTGTCGGTTCGTTTCCGGGCGATCAAGCCTTCCGATGAGGACGAGATGCGACGCCTGTTTTACCGCTTTTCCGATCAGGCGGTCTATTATCGCTATTTCAGCCCCATCAAGGCGATGCCCCACAGAAAGATGCAGGAGTATGTGAACATCGATTACCGGCGCATTATGTCCATCGTGGGCGTCATCGAGGATTCGGGACGGGAGCGGATCGTCGCCGAAGCGCGTTATGTCCGCGCCCCCGAGCGTCCTTGGGCCGATACGGCCTTCGTTGTCGATGAAGCCTATCAGGGCAAGGGGATCGCCTCGTTTCTGTTTTCCCTGCTGGCGAAGAACGCTCGGGAGGAGGGCCTCGAGGTCTTCACCGCCGACGTGCTGGCGGGCAACAAGGCGATGCTGCGGGTCTATGAAAAGGCGGGCCTTCCCATCAAGGCGGTCCTGCAGTCGGGGATCTACGAATTGACCATTCCCCTTCTGGAAAAGACCGGGGACAACGGGAAGGATTAGGACTGCTGAGGGCAAATTGGTTCTTCCCCCGGGCGATCGATTTCATGGGACCGCAAAACATGGGAAACCGGCTATTTTCGGCTTATTTCGAGCAGAACCTGGTTGCCCCGGCGGTCCTCTGAAAAAGCTTGCAAAAGGCCGGGCTTTGGGTTAAAGCCTCGCTTCTTTTTGGATATTGTTGACAATCTTTCCGTCAATGCATATATAGTTCTGGGTTGAGCGGCGAGAGTGGCGGAATTGGCAGACGCACTGGACTTAGGATCCAGCCCGCGCAAGCGGTTAGGGGTTCAAGTCCCCTCTCTCGCACCAATGATCCAATCAGGGCCAACATCACAAGGCAAAGGAGAAGAGAAGAACGGTGAGCGAAGGAAACCAACTGGTAACGATCGAGGAAATCAGTCCGGTAAAGAAGAGGCTGAGGTTTGAAATCCCCTGGGAGGAGACCAGGAAATACCTGGACAACACCTATCGGATAATCGCCAAAACCGCGAAGGTGAATGGGTTCCGACTGGGGAAGACGCCCCGGTACATCCTGGAAAGATATTTTAAGGATGAGGCGGAAGAAGAAACGATCACCGAAATCTTCAATCACTATTTCTGGGAGGCCCTGAAGGAACATCAGCTCGAACTCGTCGCCCGGCCGGAGGTGGACAAGCAGGGGATCGCCCCGGGGGAATCCTATTGCTTCAGCGCCACGGTGGAGGTCGAACCGGCATTCGAGCCGGAAGGTTACCTGGGCCTGGAAGTTGACCGGGAAGAGGTGGAGGTGACCGAGGAGGATGTCGCCGCCAAGCTTGCCGAATTGCGGGAGATGTACGGCACGATGGAGGAAGTGGACGAGGAGACGGAGGTTGCGCCGGGCCTGTTTGTGGTCATCGATTTTCAGGGCCACCTGGACGGCCGGCCCCTGAGGGAAATGAAAGCCGACGGTTATCTCCTGGAGATCGGCTCGGGAAGCTTCGTTCCCGGCTTCGAGGACGAACTCCTGGGGATGAAGAAGGGGGAGAGCAAGGAATTCACCGTAAGGTTTCCCGACGCATACCACCATCAGGAGGCGGCGGGCAAGGAGGTCTTTTTCTCGGCGCGGGTCACGAACATCAAGGAGAAGCGTCTTCCCGAGGTCAACGAGGAATTTGTCCGGAACTTTGATAAATTCGACAGCCTCGAAGAACTGAGGGCGGATATCCGGGAAAAGATCGAGGCCCAAAAAAAGGAAAAGGCCGATGCAGATATGAGGATCGCCATGATGGACCGGCTGCTGGAGAAGAATCCCTTTCCCGTGCCGGAGAGAATGGTGGAGAGGCAGCTCCGCTCCATGATGATCGATGCGAGATGGCGCATGGAGATGCAGGGGATCGGCCCTGACCAGGCGGCGGCCATGCTTCCCGAGTATCGCGACCGCTATAAAGACGAGGCGAACCGTATCGTCCGAAGCTTCTTGCTGATAAAAAGGATTGCCGACAAGGAAAACGTTACGGTGGAAGAGGAAGAACTCGAGGCCCGGATCAGGGACCTGGCTATCCGGAGCGGCCGGACAAGCGATCAGTATCGCGGGGAGCTGGAGGAGAGGGATATGATCGACGATATCCGCATGGAATTGAAGAACAAAAAGGTCATGGAACTCATCGAGGCGCAGGCGGTGATACGCCCCGTGAAAAAGGCGCCGGCGGCGCCGGAGGTGAAGTAGATGCCGTTGATCCCCATGGTAGTGGAACAGGACGGACGCGGCGAGCGGGCGTTCGACATCTATTCGCGACTCCTGAAGGACCGGATCGTTTTTCTCGGCACGGCCATCGACGACACGGTGGCCAATCTGATCATTGCCCAGATGCTGTACCTGGAATCGGAGGATCCGGACAAGGATATCTTCTTCTATCTCAATAGCCCCGGCGGCCATGTGAGTTCGGGATTGGCGATCTTCGACACCATGAATTACATCAAACCCCCCGTGTGCACCTTCTGCATGGGACAGGCGGCGAGCATGGGCGCGCTCCTGCTGGCCGCCGGCGCCCCGGGGAAGCGATTCGCCCTCCCCCACGCACGGATTCTCATTCATCAGCCCCTGGGGGGATTCCAGGGACAGGCCACGGACATCGACATTCAGGCCCGGGAGATCCTCAGGCTCAAGGACGAATTGAACCGGATTATGGCCGCCCTTACCGGTCAGACCCTGGCCAAGATCCAGGCCGATACGGAGCGGGACTATTTCATGAGCGGTCAACAGGCCCGGGAATACGGGATAATCGATGTCATCATCGAGAAACGGCAGTAAGGCGATAAAGGCGAGGTGGAGGTAAATGGCCAGAAAAGGCAGAGATGCGGCGGGGGGCGGCCCGGGAGTCCTGTACTGCTCCTTCTGCGGCAAGAACCAGAACGAGGTGAGAAAACTGGTGGCCGGGCCGACGGCCTATATCTGCGACGAGTGCATCGAGCTGTGCCGGTGTATCGTCCAGGAAGAGGGAGAGGCGCCGCCGGCCCTGGATAAGGCCAAGGGAACGCCCAAGCCCAAGGAGATAAAGAAATTTCTCGATTCTTACGTGATCGGACAGGAACGAACCAAAAAGATCCTCTCCGTCGCCGTTTATAACCATTATAAACGACTGTTCCGGCCTGCCGACCTGGAGGGGGTGGAGATCCAGAAGAGCAACATCCTGCTGATCGGACCCACGGGCTCCGGAAAGACCCTGCTCGCGAAAACCCTGGCCAAGGTGCTCAACGTGCCTTTCACGATTGCCGACGCCACCACCCTTACGGAGGCCGGCTATGTGGGGGAGGATGTGGAAAACATCATCCTGTCGCTCCTGCAGAATGCGGATTACGACGTGGAGAAGGCCTCCAAGGGGATCGTTTACATCGACGAGATCGACAAGATCGCCCGTAAGTCGGGCAATCCTTCCATTACCCGGGACGTCTCCGGGGAGGGGGTCCAACAGGCCCTGTTGAAGATCATCGAGGGCACCCTGGCCAACATCCCCCCCAAGGGAGGACGAAAGCACCCCCAACAGGAATTCATCCAGGTCGATACGACCAACATCCTGTTCATCTGCGGGGGCGCGTTCAATATCCTCGAAGACATCATCGCCAAGCGGGTGGGGTTCAGCAATATGGGGTTCGGCGCGGAGATCAGGAGCAAGCGGGATCGGAAGGTGGGAGAGCTTCTCATGGAGGTGCAGCCGGAGGACCTATTGAAGTTCGGACTGATTCCCGAATTTATCGGCCGCCTGCCCGTGATCGCCACCCTCAACGAACTGGATGAAGACGACATGGTGCGCATCCTCAATGAACCCCGCGATTCCATTATCAAACAATACAAGCAGTTGTTCGATCTGGAGAATGTCAAGCTGAAGTTCACCGACGGCGCCCTCCGGGCAGTGGCGAAGCTGGCCAGCGAGAGAAAGACGGGGGCACGGGGCCTGCGGTCCATTCTGGAAAATACCATGCTGGAGATCATGTACGAGCTGCCCTCCCGCCGGGATATGCGGGAGTGCGTCATCAGTGAAGAGGTAGTTTTGAACCGGGAGAACCCGATTATGATCTTCGAGAAGGTGTCGGAAACCGCCTGAGAAACTACATAAAGGAAAACATCTCATTTTATGTCTGAATATTTGAAAAATAAAGGGATTGTTAAAAGAACCATCATGCCCCTGCTGCCGTTGCGGGATGTGGTGGTTTTCCCTCACATGATTGTGCCGCTCTTCGTGGGCCGGGAAAAATCCATTGCCGCCCTAGAGTCGGCCATGAAGTACGAAAAGAGCATCTTCATGGTGGCGCAGAAAAACGCCCAGAAGGACGAGCCGGCGGAGAACGATATCTACCGGATCGGCACGACCGGGGTCATCATCCAGTTGCTCCGGCTTCCCGACGGAACGGTGAAGGTCCTGGTGGAAGGAAAGAGACGGGGGATCATCAGGAAGTATAACGAGGCGGAGGAGTATTTTTCGGTGGAGGTGGAGGAAGTCGAGGAGGAGGACGATGCCCACGGTGATCGGGTCAAGTCCGAGGCCCTGATGCGCAGCCTCAACGAGTCCTTTGTAAGCTACGTAAAGCTTGGCAAGAAGGTCCACATGGAGATGATCAACACCGTTTCCACCATCGAAAGCCCCTCCAAACTGGCCGATGTCATCGTTTCCCACGTGGGTGTCAAGCTGGAAGAGAAACAGAGGATTCTGGAGATCATCAACGTCGCCCAGCGCCTGGAGGCGGTTTACGAACTGCTGCTGGGAGAGATCGAGATCCTCCAGGTGGAGGAAAAGATCAAGCGCCGCGTAAAGAAGCAGATGGAGAAGACCCAGAAGGATTACTATCTGAACGAACAGATGCGGGCCATCCAGAAGGAAATGGGGGAAAAGGACGATTTCAAGAGCGAGATCGCCGAGTTGGAGAAGCGGCTCAAGGGGAAGAAGATGCCTGAGGAGGCCCACAAGAAGGTCAAGGCGGAGATAAAGAAGATGCAGATGATGGCCCCCATGTCCGCCGAGGCCACGGTGGTGCGCAACTACATCGACTGGCTCCTGGATATGCCGTGGTTCGAGAAAACGGATAACAAATTTACCCTCAAGGAATCGGAGGCGATCCTGGAAGAGGACCACTTCGGACTGAAGCAGGTCAAGGAGCGGATCATCGAGTATCTGGCCGTGCAAAGCCTCATAAAGAAGAACAAGGGATCGATCCTCTGCCTCGTCGGACCGCCAGGGGTGGGAAAAACCTCGGTGGCGAAGTCGGTGGCCCGGGCCACTAATCGGAAATTCGTACGCTTCTCCCTGGGCGGGGTCCGGGACGAGGCGGAGATTCGCGGGCACCGGCGCACCTACATAGGGGCCTTGCCGGGAAAGATCATCCAGTTGATGAAGAAGGCGGGGACGAGCAACCCCGTCCTCTGCCTCGACGAGGTGGACAAGTTGAGTTCCGATTTTCGTGGCGACCCCTCTTCCGCCCTCCTCGAGGTTTTGGATCCGGAACAAAACAACGCCTTCAACGACAACTATCTCGAAGTCGATTACGATTTGTCGGATGTCATGTTCATCACCACGGCCAATGTGCTCCAGACGATCCCGGCGCCGTTGCAGGACAGGATGGAGGTGATCCGCATCGCCGGCTATACGGAACCGGAGAAGCTCAATATCGCCAGGCGCTTTTTAGTGGCCAAGGAAATGGAGGCCAACGGACTCACGGAAAAGAATATCGACTTTACCGACGGGGCGATCCTGACCATCGTCAGGAAATACACCCGCGAGGCGGGGGTCAGGAATATGGAACGAGAAATCGCTTCCATTTGCCGGAAAGTGGCGCGCAAGATCGTGGCGGACGGCATTCAGGATCGGATTAGGGTAACATCCAAATCGGTGGCCAAATACCTCGGGGCGGCGAAATACCGTTACGGAGAATCGGAAGGGAAGGCCCAGATCGGCCTCACCACCGGACTGGCGTGGACGGAGGTCGGCGGCGAACTGTTGGTCATCGAGGCGACGATCATGAGGGGAACGGGAAAGATGGTCATGACGGGCAAACTTGGCGATGTCATGCAGGAGTCCGTCCAGGCGGCGATGACCTATGTCCGTTCCCGGGCCGACGAATTCGGCTTGCCGGAAAATTATTATAAGGAGACGGACGTTCACGTCCACGTCCCCGAGGGCGCCATCCCCAAGGATGGCCCCTCCGCAGGGATCGCCATGGCCACGTCCATCGCCTCGGCCTACATGAAGAAGAGGGTCCGGGGGGATCTGGCGATGACTGGCGAAATCACCCTGCGGGGGAGGATCCTGCCCATTGGTGGGGTCAAGGAAAAGCTTTTAGCCGCCCACAGGGGAAACATGAAGATCGTCATCATCCCCAAGGAAAACGAAAAGGATCTGGACGAAGTGCCGGCAAATGTCCTCAAGGCCATGAAGATCGTCTTCGTGGAGCACATGGACGACGTGCTGGCGGCGGCCTTTGCCGATGAGGACGACCGGACGGAACGGGAGGAGGCATCGGCGCCGGCGGAGCATTCCCCTGTCCGTCCCAACGCCGCGGTCGGGTCGGTTTGACGCGACGGTGGATGCCAGGGGCGGATTGTCTATTTTTCCTTGACAAGCAAAGTCATTGTTGATAGCCTCCCGTCCTTACTTGAGGCGACAGTAAGGGGCGGGTAGCTCAGATGGGAGAGCGCCACGCTTACACCGTGGATGTCACAGGTTCGAGTCCTGTTCCGCCTACCATACTGAAAATAACGGCAGCCGCGGGCG
The DNA here is from genome assembly GCA_030057915.1 of Pseudomonadota bacterium. Lineage (GTDB taxonomy): Bacteria > Desulfobacterota > Syntrophia > Syntrophales > UBA8958 > UBA8958. The sequence continues at coordinate 83 of JASGUC010000028.1, read as the reverse complement.
GCGACGGTTGGGAGGGATGATCGGCGAAGCAGGGCGGATTGCGAAGCGGTAGTTGCATCGAGAGTAAAAAACGGGGTCGTAGT
>JASGUC010000027.1 GCA_030057915.1 Pseudomonadota bacterium | reverse complement strand
TACAAGCTGATTGTCAAGCATTATTTTTCTTTATAAATATAAATTAGTGACTACATAATCGCCCCCTAAAAACACATTCCTCAATATAATCAAGATATTGTAAATTTTCTGCCTGGAACATCCGTTTCAAACGGCGCAATCCGTGTCGCTGCCTCTGATCTTTTCTATGGCGTGGGGGATGGCCGGCGGGAAAAGTCTCAGGCCGGATGGTGGATACAAAACGACCGCGGCGGCTGGGAGAAGAAATAGGGGCGTTTTTGGCGGCGGGGAGGACCGGATCTTTCAAACGGCGCAATCCGTGTCGCTGCCTCTGATCTTTTCTATGGCGTGGGGGATGGCCGGCATGACCGCCGCCAGGTTCTCCCGCGCCCCTTTCGGGCTGCCGGGGAGATTGACGATGAGGGTTTGACCGCGGATCCCCGCCAGCCCCCGGGAGATCATGGCATGCGGGGTGACGGCCATGCTGGCCTGGCGCATGGCTTCCCCCATGCCGGGGATTTCCCGGTCGAGAACGGCTCGGGTGGCCTCGGGGGTTACGTCACGGGGGGTGACGCCGGTGCCCCCGGTGGTGACGACGAGATCGACGCGCCAGACATCCGCCAGTTCCCGGAGCGCGGCGCTGATGGCCTCCGCCTCGTCGGGAACGATGGTTACGGAGGCGACCTCGATCTGCCGATCTCTCAGGAATCCGGCCACTTCCGGGCCGCTGCGGTCCTCCCTGAGTCCTTGCGATCCCTTGTCGCTCACGGTGACGACGGCTGCTCTGATCAAGATAGACACCTGTCAAAACCCCCGTGCGGGGCCGAAAAAGGGTCCTCGTCTGAAAGCTGATAGGTCATAGGTCATAGGTCTTAGTTCATAGTTCATAGGAAAAAAGATATAACCTATCAACTCCGAGCTACGAACTCCGAGCTACGAACTCCGAGCTGTGAGCTACGAACTCCGAGCTACGAACTCCGAGCTACGAACTCCGAGCTGCGAGCTGCGAGCTGTGAGCTACGAGCTACGAGCTAACACGAAAACGTCATTTCGAAGGAGCGAAGCGACGAGAAATCCTAAGATCCCTCTGCCCCGGTTCCTATTTCTCCCCTTCTTCCTTCTTCTTCGCCTCGGCGATGATCTTCTCGGCGATATGGGCCGGCGCCTCCTCGTAATGGGAGTGCTCGTAGGTGAAGGTCCCGCGGCCGCTGGTCATGGAGCGGAGATCGGGGGCGTATTTCAGGATTTCCGCCAGGGGAACCTGGCCCTTGATGATCTGGTGCGATCCCTTGGAATCCATGCCCTGAACGCGGCCCCGACGGCCGTTGAGATCGCCGATGACGTCGCCCATGTACTCGTCGGGTATCTCGATGAAGATGTTGACGATCGGTTCCAGCAGCACGGGCTGGCAGGCCAGCACGCCCTTCTTGAAGCCCATGGACCCGGCGATCATGAAGGCCATTTCGGAGGAATCCACGGTGTGGTAGGTGCCGTCCACCAGGGATACCTTGAAATCCACCACGGGATAGCCCGCCAGGACCCCTTCCTCCATCGCCTTGACGATGCCCTTCTCCACCGCCGGACGGTACTGCTGGGGGATGACGCCACCCACGATCTTGTCGTGGAACTCGAAGCCGGCGCCCCGGGGGAGGGGCTCGATATCGAGCCAGCAGTCCCCGTACTGGCCCCGGCCGCCGGACTGCTTCTTGTACTTGCCCTGGACGTTCGTCTTGCCCTTGATGGTCTCCTTGTAGGGAACCTTGGGGGTTTTCAGATTGACCTCCACGCCGAACTTCCGTCGCATCTTTTCCACGGCGACCTCGATGTGGATCTGCCCCATGCCGGAGATGATCATCTCCTTGGTCTGGTCATCCCGGTGAAAGCGCATGGTCGGGTCTTCCTCGATGAGGCGGTTGATGGAGGAGACGATCTTGTCTTCGTCGCCCCGGCTCTTGGGTTCGATGGCGAAGGACATGATCGTGGGCGGCGGCGTCACCTTCTCGAAGATGATCGGGTTCTTTTCGTTGCAGATGGTGTCGCCGGTGCCGGTCTCCTTGAGTTTGGCGAAGGCGGCGATGTCGCCCGGGATCACCATTTCCGTAGGCTTCTGGGTCTTGCCTTCGAGGAAGAAGATATTGCCAAAGCGTTCGGAGAGCTTTCGGGAGGCGTTGTACATCCCCGCTTCGGGGGTCAGGACGCCGGAATAGACCCGGAAGAGGGTAAGCCGGCCGGCGTAGGGATCGGCGATGGTCTTGAATACCAAGGCGGAGAAGGGGGCGCTTTCCTCGGGGAGGCGCGACTCCTCCTCGTCCCCATCCGGCTTCCTTCCCGTCACCGGACCGCGGTCCACCGGAGAGGGTAGGTAGCGGACGATCATATCCAGCAGCAGGCCCGTACCGATGTTCTTCAGGGCGGAACCACATGCAACGGGGATGATCGTCCCATTGCGAACCCCGGATTTGAGGCCGTCGCTCAGCTCTTCATCGGACAATTCGCCGGCGTCGAGATACTTATCCATCATCGCCTCGTCGGACTCGGCGATGTCCTCCACCATGGTCTCCCGCCATTTCCGCGCCTCTTCCTTCATCTCCGCGGGGATGTCGGCGGTCTTGAAGGTCCCCTTCAAGTCGTCGTATATCAGCGCCTGCATGGTCATCAGATCGATCACTCCCCGAAAGGCATCGTGAGCACCGATGGGGAGGCAGATGGGCGTTACCTTGACGTCCATCTTTTCCTTGATGTCGCCCATGGCGGTCTGGAAATCGGCCCGTTCCCGATCCATGCGGTTGATGAAGACCAGGCGGGGAAGACGGTATAAATCGGCATACTCCCAGACCTTCTGGGTCTGAAACTCCACCCCGCCCACGGCGTCGATCAATATGATCGCCGCGTCGCCGATCCGGAGGCAGCTCTGGGTGTCAAAGGAGAAGTTGGAATCGCCGGGGGTGTCGATGATGTTGATCTTGCATTTCCGCCAATCCACGGAGGTCACGGCGGCGCTTATGGAAATCCGCTTCTTTTGCTCCTCCGGCTCGTAATCCAGGCTGGAGGTCCCCTCGTCAACCCGCCCGAGGCGGTCCGTCTTACCGGAGACGTAGAGGCAGGATTCGCCCAGGGATGTCTTTCCCGTCGATCCGTGTCCGACGATTACGACGTTTCTCAATGACTTGGAGTCATATTTGGCCATGACTTCTCCTTTCTATGACGCAATGGTGGGATTGGCACTGTGATCGAGCTGCTTAACTTAACAATTCCCGCGCTGTCAAGACAATTTTCGGCTACAATAATGATGTTGACAGAAATTCCGGCAATAAGTATAAAGGCCAACTTACACCGAATAATGCAACTCCCCTCAAGGAAGGTGCCCCGATGACGAAAGGAAACAGGAAGATCGGCAAAGTGCTCATCGCCAACCGCGGCGAGATTGCCCTGCGGATCATGCGCACGGCCCAGGAGATGTCCCTGGATGTCGTGGTCGTTTACGAACAGGCGGATGCGGATGCCTATTATGTCCGCCAGGCCAACGAAGCCGTCCTGATCGGAGAAGGTCCCCGCAAGGACTATCTCGACATCGACAGGATCATCTGGGCGGCCCGGAAGACCGGGGCCGACGCCATTCACCCCGGCTATGGATTCCTCGCCGAAAACCCGGATTTTTCCGCCGCTTGCGAGAAGGCGGGGATCGCCTTCATCGGTCCGCCTCCGGAGGTCATCCGCGATCTCGGCAACAAGGTCGTGGCCCGGAGCATCATGGAACGAGCGGGGATACCCTTCATTCCCGGCACCGCCGATATCCTCAAGGGAGGCGACGGGGTGAACGAGGCCTTCACCTTCGCCCGCGCCTGCGGCTATCCCGTCATGCTCAAGGCCTCCTGCGGAGGCGGCGGTCGGGGGATCCGCAAGGTCAGGGATGAAGCGGATCTCATGGCGCAGCTTCCCCTGGCCCGTTCCGAATCCCTGTCGGCCTTCAAGGACGACCGAATCTACATGGAAAAATGCATCGAGTGCCCCCGCCATGTGGAGATCCAGATCCTCGCAGACAAACACGGCAATATCATGCATCTGGGCTCCCGGGATTGTTCGATTCAGCGCCGCCACCAAAAACTCCTGGAGATCGCCCCGGCGGAACTTCCCGAGGACGTCCTGGAGGCCATGTACGACTGCGCCGTCAAGGCGGCCCGGGAGGCGGGTTATATAAACGCCGGCACCGTGGAATTTCTGGTGGATGCCCGGACCAACGAATTCTGGTTCATGGAGATGAACACCCGCCTCCAGGTGGAGCACACCGTTACCGAGGAGTTGACGGGGATCGACATCGTCCGGGAGCAGATCCGCATTGCCGAAGGGGCGGTCCTGGATATCCCGAAGGAACGTATTCACCTCCACGGCAAGGCGGTGCAGGTCCGCATCAACGCCGAGGACCCCAAGAACAACTTCATGCCCGAAGGAGGGAAGCGGGTGGAGGTCTATCAGTCTCCGGGAGGTCCGGGGGTGCGATTGGATGGGGCCGTTTATCAGGGATACCGCATCCCCACGGATTACGACTCCCTCCTCGTGAAGATGACCATCAGGGGGTACAACTGGGAGCAGACGCTCCAGCGCCTGAAGCGCTCCCTCCGCGGATTCATCATCGTCGGGCCCAAGACCACCATTCCCTTCTATCTGGCCATCTGCGACGAGAAGGATTTTCGGGCCGGCAGGTTCGACACGGGATATATAGAAACCCATCCGGAGATATTCGATTATCCGGAGGCCGAGCGGGAAATCGCCAAACTGTCGAGGCTGATTGCGGAGATTCACGCCCGTAAGATCAACCGTCATGCCTATTGAATCGCTGCACGAGAGTAAGAGAACATGAAAAAGACGAGGAAAAAAGAACTTTACCGGGAAGGCGAGGCGCGCATCACCCCCCGGGAATTGAGGGAGAAGGGCGTGAAATACGTCCTGGACAAGATAAAGAGGCAACCGGGTTATTATGTGACCAACACGGAGCGCGACCTTTCCCAGTCCGATTTCAAGAACCGGATCATGCCCCATACCCAGCTCCTCGTGGCGGAGGAACGTAACCGGGCGGGTTTCTTCTCCCTGGAGATTACCGGGGGCGCCTCCGTCCATGTGGACATGCTGCGCAAACAGATCAATCCTCTGGAGAAGCTGCAGGTTCTTGGAGAGCGGATGCCCGACACGATGTTCCAGACCCTCTGTCGGGGGATCAATCTCTTCGGTTATCGACCCTATCCCGACAACGTGATCCGGATGACGGTGCGCGCCTTTGCCCGCTATGTCCACGTTTGGCGGGTATTCGATTTTCTCAACCATATCCCCAACATGGTGCCGGTGTTCGAGGAGGTGAAGGCCGCGGGCTGCATCCTGGAACCCTCGATTTGCTTCTCCACCGGTCCGGAGCATACGGATGCCTACTATGTGCGCAAGGTGGGGGAGATCCTGGAGGTTACAGGGGAGGACATCCTGCTGTGCATCAAGAATCACGGGGGTCTGGGGACGTCGAAGCGGATCGGCGAACTGGTTCGGGCCATCCATGACCGGTATCCGGACCTCATCATCCATTATCACGGGCACAATACGGACGGCGAGGACATCGGCCGGATAGTGGCGGCGACGATCAACGGCGCGAAGATCGTGGACGCCAGCGATCATGCCTTTACGGGCTTCTATGGACCTCCCCCGCTTCTGTCCGTGGTGGACATCCTGGCGGATTACGGCTATCAGGCCCCGGGGCTGGACCGTCAGGCCATCATCGACACCTCCAACAAGCTCCGTCCGGAACGGGAATACTACCGGGATTTCGAATCCCAGTTCCTGGGCTTCGATCCCACGGCGCAGATCCACAAGCTTCCTGGCGGCGCCACCGGATCGAGTTTCGAGCAGGCCGTCAAGGGCGGATTCCTCCAGAGGATGCCCGAGATTCTCCAGAAGGAGCTTCCCCGGGTGCAGGTGGAGCTGGGCAACTGGTGGAGCGTGACGCCGGGGTCGCAGATCCTCTGGACGACGGCGGTGAACAACGTGCTGAAGGGGGAGCGGTACAAGGATGCCAATGACGACCTGAAGAACCTCATGCTGGGACGCTACGGCGACCTTCCCTTTTACATGCCCGGCGACGACATCTATCGCGCCGTCTTCGGACCGGACTGGAAGCGGATCGTGGAATGCGATACATGCTACCAGAAGATCGAGGACGTGGACCTGGAGGTGGAGAGGAAGATCTTGCAGCGCCGTCTGGGAAGGGACGCGACGGACGACGAGCTGACGCTCTACCTCCAGCATCCCAACGACGCGGTGGACTTCTTCAAGTTCGAGGCGACCTACGGCAAGACCTGGGTGCTCTCGCCGCGAATCTGGTTCCGTAAGGGAGGTTTCAACCTCGGGGAGAAGTTCGACATCCCCGATGCGGAGGGCAAGCTTCACTCCGTGGAAATAGGCCCCCAACGTAAGACGAAATCGGGAGATACGGCGACCTTTCTGATCATCGATCATCACCCGGAGCCCATCGTTACGGAACAGGAGCAGGAAGAAGGGGGCAAGCAGCGGAAGAAGACCGTCATGTCCCCCAAGGAAATCGATGCGGCCTGGAAAACCGGGGATATCCGTTCTCATCTCACCGGGACGGTGAACGACATCTCCGTGGCGCAAGGGGACGAGGTAGCCCAGGGACGGGTCCTCATCGTCCTGGAGGCCATGAAGATGCTCAACAACATCACCGCGGAGATAAGCGGCAAGGTGTCGGAGGTCTATGTCTCCCGGGGGGACAAGGTGGCGATCGGCGACAGGCTCATGCTTGTGGCCAAGGAGTGAAACGGAAATTCCGAAAAACATGATCGGGGCGTTGCTGAAAAAGATCGTCGGGACCAAGAACGATCGGATCATAAAGGAGATATCCGTTGTTCTCGAGGAGATAAACCGTCTCGAGCCCGCCATGGCCTCCCGGACCGACGAGGAACTCCGGGCCAAGACCCTGGAATTCAAGGAGCGGCTCCTCAAGGGTTCTTCCCTGGACGAGCTGCTCCCCGAGGCCTTCGCCGTGGTTCGGGAGGCCGCCCGGCGAACCGTGCAGATGCGGCCCTTCGACGTCCAGATCATCGGCGGGATCGTCCTCCATCAGGGCAAGATCGCCGAGATGAAAACCGGCGAAGGCAAGACCCTGGCGGCGACGCTGCCGCTCTATCTCAACGCCCTGACGGGCAAGGGCTGCCATCTGGTAACGGTCAACGACTACCTGGCCCGCCGGGACGCCAGTTGGATGGGGCCGATATACGATTTTCTCGGCCTTTCCGTCGGGGTTATCGTCCACGGCATGGAAGACGAAGAACGGCGCCGGGCCTATGGCGCCGACATCACCTACGGGACCAACAACGAGTTCGGCTTCGACTATCTGCGGGACAACATGAAATTCTCCCTGGAGGATTACGTGCAGCGGGAATTTCACTACGCCATCGTGGACGAAGTGGACAGCATCCTCATCGACGAGGCCCGGACCCCCCTCATCATTTCCGGCCCCTCCGAGGAATCCACCGACAAATACTACCGGATCAACCAGGTTATCCCCAGACTGCGCAAAGATACGGACTATACCGTCGAGGAGAAGACCCGGACGGTGGTCCTGACCGAGGAAGGGATTGCCCGGGTAGAGAAGTATCTCAAGGTGCAAAACCTTTATGAACCCAGGAATATCGAGCTTCTCCACCACGTGAATCAGGCCCTGAAGGCCCATGCGCTCTTCAAGCGGGATGTTGACTATGTCGTCAAGGATGGCCAGGTCGTGATCGTCGATGAGTTCACGGGGCGGATCATGCCCGGCCGGCGGTACAGCGACGGTCTCCACCAGGCCCTGGAGGCCAAGGAGCGCGTGAAGATCGAGCGGGAAAATCAGACCCTGGCCTCGGTCACCTTCCAGAATTATTTCCGGATGTACGAGAAACTGGCCGGGATGACCGGCACGGCGGACACCGAGGCGGAGGAGTTCAAGAAGATCTACAAACTGGATGTGGTGGTGATACCCACCAACATGCCCATGATCCGCGCCGATCACAACGATGTGATCTACAAGACGGAAAAGGAGAAATTCCACGCCGCCATCGAGGAGATCAAGGAGATGCACCGCCAGGGCCGACCGGTGCTCGTGGGAACCATTTCCATTGTAAAATCCGAACTATTGAGCGCCATGCTCACCAGGGCGGGGATCAAGCACCATGTCCTCAACGCGAAGCACCATGAACGGGAGGCGGAGATCGTGGCCCAGGCCGGCCAGCGGGGGGCGGTGACCATCTCGACGAACATGGCGGGGCGTGGAACGGACATCAAGCTCGGAGAAGGGGTCGCCGAACTCGGGGGCCTCCATATCCTCGGCACGGAGCGTCACGAGAGCCGCCGGATCGACAACCAGCTCCGGGGCCGGTCGGGGCGTCAGGGGGACATGGGGTCGTCTCGCTTTTATCTGTCCTTGGAGGACGACCTGCTGCGGATCTTCGGGGCGGAGAAGATCTCCGCCATAATGGACCGCATCGGAATCGAGGAGAACGAACCCATCGAGAACCGTCTGGTTTCCAAGGCCATCGAGAACGCCCAGAAACGCGTGGAAGGCCAGAACTTCGACATCCGGAAGCATCTCCTCGAATTCGACGATGTGATGAACAAGCAGCGGCAGGTTATCTACGAACAGCGCCGGAAGGTCTTGGGCGGTCAGGATCTCTGGACGGACATCGAGGGGATGGTGGAGGAGACGGTCGCCGACATCACGGCGGATTATGTGGACGAAAAGGGCCATCCCGAGGATTGGGATCTCAAGTCTCTGGATGACCGCATCTACCAGCGCTTTTCCCTGCGCCTCGGCCTGAACGAGAAAAAGGGGGAAATGAGCGCCCCGGAGATCGACGAGGCCATCGTCTCCGCCGTCAACTCCCTCCTCCGCCGCAAGGAGGAGAGCTTCGGCGCTCCGCTGATGCAGTACGTCATGACCATGATCATGCTCCAGAGCATCGACGCCCAGTGGAAGGATCACCTCCTCGGCATGGACCACCTCAAGGAGGGCATCGGCCTCCGGGGTTATGGGCAGAAGGATCCCGTCCGGGAGTACCAGAAAGAGGGCTATGATATGTTCATGTCCATGATCCAGCGGATCAAGGAAGATACCCTGGAAAAGCTCTGCCTGGTCCAGATCCGCCGGGAGGAGGATATCGAGGAGATGCAGCGCCGGGCCGAGGAGGACTACATCCTCAGCCGGGGAGAAGACGTGAGCGCGACGCCGGTGAAGAGGGAGAAGGAAAAGGTGGGCCGCAACGATCCCTGTCCCTGCGGCAGCGGCAAGAAATTCAAGAGGTGTTGCGGCAGATAGACGGCGCAAGGATAAGTTCATGACGGAAAAGGAAATCAAGACGCCCGGTTTTCTCGCCGCCGGCATAAGCGCCGGGATCAAGGAAACGGGGGCGAAGGACCTGTCGCTGATCTATTCGGAAGCGCCGGCTCGGGCCGCCGGCGTCTTTACCACCAATGCCTTCCCGGCGGCGCCGGTGCTCGTTTCACGGCAGCGGCTCCGCAGCGGATACGCCCAGGCCATCCTCACCAACAGCGGCAACGCCAACGCCGCCACGGGCGAGGACGGTTATCGCGATGCCCTGGACATGGGGAGGACCCTCGCCCGGTGTGTGAACATCCATGAGGACCATGTCCTGGTGTCCTCCACCGGGGTCATCGGACACCGCCTGCCCCTGGACAGGATCCAAAAGGCCATGCCGAGGCTTGTGGCGGGATTGCGTCCCGAAGGGATCGGGGACGCCGAGGAGGCCATCCTGACCACGGACCGTTTCCCCAAGCTGTCCTTCCGGAAGCGGATGATCGGCGGCCGGGAAATCACCGTCTGCGGCATGGCCAAGGGGGCGGGGATGATTCAGCCCCATATGGCCACGATGCTCGCCTATGTCATGACCGACGCCGATGTGGATGCCAAGGCCCTGGACCGCGCCTTCCGATACGGCGTGGGGCGCAGTTTCAACGCCATCTCCGTGGACGGCTGCATGAGCACCAACGACACGGCGCTGATTTTGGCCAATGGCGTGGCGGGAAACCGGCGGATCGAGGAGCGGGGCCGCGACTTCATCGCCTTGCGGGGCCTGCTGACGGAGGTCATGACCGAGCTGGCCAAGGACATGGTGCGGGATGGCGAGGGGGCAACAAAGGTATTGGAAATAACCGTGGAGGGGGCGCGAACGGTGGGAGAGGCCAGGAAGATGGCCTATGCGATCGCCAATTCGAATCTCGTCAAGACGGCCTTTCACGGCGGCGATCCCAACTGGGGACGGATCGTCGCCGCGGCCGGGGCGGTGGGCGTGCCGCTTTCCATTGATTCCGTGGAGTTGTCCTTCGACGGTGTTCCCCTGTTTCGCCAGGGGCGGAAAGCCACCGGGAACGAGGATATCCTGAAAGAGATCATGAGCCGGGAGGAGATCGGGGTCCGCTTCCGGGCGGGGATGGGGAACAGGTCCTTTCGGGTCTTCGCCTCCGATCTGGGCTTCGGGTACATCGAGGTCAACGCTCACTATCACACCTGAGGGGCCGCGGCGCGGGGCGGATGAAGGCGAGACCTTCGAAAAATGTCATTTCGAGGAGCGCGAGCGACGAGAAATCCTAATCGAGGAGTGCGAGCCTGCCCCCGATGTCATTTCGAAGGAGCGAAACGACTGAGAAATCCTAAGATCCCTCATTGCATTTAGGGACATGTATTTCTCCCTTTGGTCGAAATGAGAAAAAGGAGCGAAGCGACTGAGAAATCCTATAGATCCCTCATTGCATTTAGGGACATGAATTTCTCCCTTCGGTCGAAATGACAAAGAGGAAATTCAGTGTTTTCAACGATATTTCTGGTTGCCCCCTCAAGTGTGGCCTGGCAGGGGAGGCGTATTTTCAAAGGTCTCAAAACGAGTCAATCGCCAGACTCATCCAATCCGCCGCTCCAAGGTAAACCGGACGGAAGAGCGAATGGAATCTGCTGGTTTCCGTAATAGGCGAGGAATGGCAAAAAGCAATCTCCGGTCAAGGTCTCGACCCCTCGCACGGGCGGGAGATTGGGCCCCTGGTCTTTCTCGAAATTGAACTGATCCCTCGACCCCTCGCACGGGCGGGAGATTGGTCCTTTTAGTCATTTCGACCTCTTTTTTGTCATTTCGACCGAAGGGAGAAATCCTCGATCCCTCTCACGGGCGGGCACGGTAAATTTGTTCTATCTCTAAGTGGCTGAAAACAGGACCTGCCTCAGTTTTAGTAGATCATTCAAGATCAACTACTTACATTGAGAACAAATTTACCCTGGACGGGCGGGAGATTGGGCTTGCGCTTTGACCGGCCATATGATAAAGCTGCCGGAATTTCACACATTCCCGGATGGACTTTTTGTTGCTTCCCCGTAGTCGGGGGAGTCCTAAGCCCATGAGAAGGGAATGGCGGAAAAAAAACAACTAAGGAGTATTTCTATGGCGCACATTTCCATGAAGCTGCTGCTGGAGGCGGGGGTTCATTTCGGTCATCAGACCAACAAATGGAACCCCAAAATGAAGCCCTATATCTTCGGGGCGAGAAACGGCATTTACATCATCGATCTGCAACAGACCGTCGTCCTCTTCCATAAGGCCTACGAATTCGTGGTGGACATGGTGGCCAACGGCGGCGAGCTGCTGTTCGTGGGTACGAAGAAGCAGTCCCAGGAGTCCATCCGGGAGGAGGCGGGCCGTTGCGGTATGCCCTATGTGAACCATCGCTGGCTGGGGGGAATGCTCACCAATTTCGTTACCATCAAGAAGAGCATCGATCGGCTCAACACCCTGGACAAGATGATCGAGGACGACTCGATCCGGGCCTTCCCCAAGAAGGAGATCCTCTCCCTGCAGAAGGAAAAGGTGAAGCTCGAAAAGGTCCTCGGCGGCATCCGTGGGATCAAGGGTCGTCCCGGCGGTCTTTTCATCGTGGACCCCAAGCGGGAGAGCATCACGGTAAAGGAGGCGAGGAAGCTGGGGATCCCCATCGTGGCCATGGTGGACACCAACTGCAATCCCGACGACATCGATTATATAATCCCCGGCAACGACGACGCCATCCGGGCGATCAAGCTCTTTTCGGCCAAGTTCGCCGATGCCGTGCTGGAAGGGAAGAAGAAGTTCGAGGAGCGCATCCAGGCCGAAAGCGACAAGGAGGGACCGGTCCGGGAGGCGGCGATCGGCGATGAAGGCGAAAACGACGTCCCAGAAAGCATAGAAACCAAGGATATTGACCCGGCAACCATTCAGGTCGTTGAGGGATGAAGACGGTGTCGCGGGATTTCCCGAAGAATGACGAGGAGGTAAAGACGTGAATATTACTGTGGAAATGGTTAAAACATTGAGAAACAAGACCAACGCCGGGATGATGGAGTGCAAGGAGGCGCTCACGGCGGCGGGGGGCGATTATGAAAAGGCCGTGGATTATCTGCGGAAAAAGGGAATGTCGGCGGCGACCAAACGGTCTTCCAAGGCCGCGAAGGACGGCACGGTCGCCCACTACATCCACATGGGCGGCAAGATCGGCGTCCTGGTGGAATTGAATTGTGAAACTGATTTCGTCGCTAAGACGGAGGCCTTTCAGACCATGGCGCGGGATCTGGCCATGCATGTGGCGGCCTCGAATCCCCTCTATGTCCGTCCGGAGGAGATCCCCGCCGCGGCCCTGGAGCGGGAGAAGGATATTTACAAAAGTCAGCTCCTGGCGGAGAAAAAGCCGGAAAAGATCTGGGACAAGATCATCGAGGGCAAACTGAGAAAGTATTACGAGGAGGTTTGCCTCCTGCAACAGAAATTCATCAAGAATACGGACATTACCGTCGAAACCCTGGTCAACGAAATGATTGCCAAGACCGGCGAAAACATCGTCGTGCGTAGATTCGCCCGTTTCCAACTCGGGGAAGAAATCAAGTCCTGATGACGAAAAAGGCTGTTTATCGGCGGGCGCTGCTGAAACTCAGCGGCGAGGCCCTGGAGGGGAGGCGCTCCTTTGGCATCGATTTCGATGTCGTCGGCGAGATCGCCAGGGAGATCCGGACGGTGGTGGAACTTGGCGTCCAGTTGGGGGTCGTCATCGGTGGCGGCAATATTTGGCGGGGCGGAGAAGCGGCCAAGCGGGGGATGGAGAGGTCGGCGGCGGACTACACGGGGATGCTGGCCACCCTGATCAACTGTCTGGCCATGCAGCACGCCCTGGAACATCTTGGCGTCGCCACCCGTCTCCAATCCGCCCTGGAGGTCCGGGAGATCGCCGAACCCTATATCCACCGCCGGGCGATCCGTCACTTGGAGAAGGGCCGGGTTGTCATCTTCGCCGGCGGGACGGGGAACCCTTTCTTCACCACCGATACGGCGGCGGCGCTCCGGGCGGTGGAGATTCGGGCGGAAGTGATCATGAAGGCCACCAAGGTGGATGGCGTCTATGACCGGGATCCGGTGGGCGATCCCGAGGCGGTATTCTACGACAGCATCTCGTATAACGACGTCCTGGCGAAGAATCTCAAGGTAATGGATGCCACGGCGATTTCCCTGTGTCGGGAAAACGGCCTGCCCATTATCGTCTTCAACCTGAAAAAAAAGGGGAACATCGCGGCCGTCATATGCGGCCGGAAGCTTGGAACGCTCGTGGAGGGTTAGGTTCATGAAAGAAGCGATATACAAGGAATTAAAAGAAAATATGGAGAAGATCCTGGGGTCTCTGGAGAGGGGGTTCAGCAAGGTGCGAACGGGAAGGGCGTCGTTGGCCCTTCTGGACGGCATCAAGGTGGATTACTACGGCGTCCCCACGCCGTTGAACCAGGTGGCGAGCCTCTCGGTTCCCGAAAGCCGCCTGATTGTAATTGCCCCCTGGGATACGGGGGTCATCGGGGCGATCGAGAAGGCCATCCAGAAATCGGAGCTGGGTCTCATGCCCTCCAATGACGGCAAGATCATCCGCCTCCCCATACCTCCCCTGACGGAGGAACGTCGTAAGGAGCTGGTCAAGGTCGTCAGGAAGATGGCGGAAGAGGGCAAGGTGAAGATGCGGAATGCCAGGCGGGACGCCAATGAACGCTTCAAGTCCCTGAAAAAGGAAAACAAGATCTCGGAAGACGAGATGTTTACCGCCCAGGAGGATGTCCAGAAGCGGACGGACCGGCATATCGAGAACCTCGAGGCCGTACTGGCGGCCAAGGAAAACGAAATCATGGAGATTTGACGACTCGCCGGCCGGACGGTGAAATGGGGAGTTGCTTCGGGGAGTCGGCGAACTCCCCGTTTTTTTAAAGTCTGCTTGCCAAGATACGGGCGATATGTTACGGGAAAACCATGTCCACCACCGAGGTTAGTCATCATAAACACGCCGCTTTTTCGCCCGGCGCCGGCGTGAATCGTCGCCGACGCCGCCCTCGACCCTTCCTATGTCCCGCCGCCGGCGGGGTAGCGCCGACGACGCCAGGGGAGCGCTGATGCCGGATATCGACTTCCAGCGACTTCCCCGACACATCGCCATCATCATGGATGGAAACGGCCGCTGGGCGAAACGCCACGCCCTGGGACGGATAATGGGCCACCAGAAGGGGGTTGAGGCGGTGCGGAAAACCGTCCGGTTGTGCAGGGAAATCGGTGTCGAGTATCTGACCCTGTATGCCTTTTCCGTGGAGAACTGGTCCCGTCCGGATCAGGAGGTGGCGGCGCTGATGAGTATTCTCAGGCAGTATCTACGTTCCGAACTGGCGGAGATGATGGACAACCAGATCCGCCTCAACGCCATCGGCGACATCGACGGCCTCCAGGCCCCGGTACGGAAGCTGCTTGAGGAAACCATGGCCCAGACGGCGGAAAACCGGGGCATGGTCCTGAGCCTGGCCCTCAGCTATGGCGGCCAGGATGAAATCATCCGGGCGGTCCGGCGGGTCGCCCAGGAAGTCCGAGAGGGAAAGCTGGCCGTCGAGGACATAACCAGGGAGTCCTTCGCCGCCTATCTCTACACCGCCGGCATCCCCGATCCGGATCTGCTCATCCGGACCAGCGGTGAGTTCCGGATCTCCAATTTTCTCCTCTGGCAGTCGGCCTATACGGAATTCCATTTTACCGAAGTCCTCTGGCCGGATTTCGACCGGAAGGACCTCCTCGCGGCCATTGCGGATTATCAGCGCCGGGAGAGGAGATACGGCCTGACCAGCGATCAGCTCCGCGGGGGCGCCTCCTCGTGAACTCGCATATAAAAAGGTGGCTTACCGCCATCGTCGTGGTCCCCGTCCTGTTTGCCGTAATCGCCTGGGGCGGTGAAACGGTCTTTTTCGTCCTCATCACGGCGGCGATCCTCCTGGGCGTTCATGAGTACGCCGCCATGGTCCTGGATAGGTCCCAGACAAACGAAAAGATCCAAATCCTGGCCATCTCGTCGCTGATCCCCGCGGCCTTCTTCATGGGCTCGCCGGAGACGCTCATCGGTCTTCTCGCCGCGTCCGTCATGGTGGCATTCATCCTGTGCCTCGCCCGGATCAGGCGAGAGGGCTTCAGTCCGCTGCCGGTGATGAAGATCATCTTCGGAGTCCTCTACGTGCCCTTCCTCCTGGCCCATTTGATCTGGCTGCGCCGGGGGGATGCGGGGGCGTCGTGGATCTTCTTCGTTATCGTCCTGGCCTTTTCCGGGGATGTGGCCGCTTATTACGTCGGACGCGCCTGGGGGCGGCGGAAGCTGATGCCCCTGGTCAGCGCCGGAAAGACCGTCGAGGGGCTGCTGGGTCTTGTGGTCGGCAGCGCCCTGGGCTGCCTGATCTTCAGTTGGTTCTTCCTGCCCCAACTCTTTCCCTGGCACGCCGTCTTGCTGGGAGTTCTCGCCGGCGTCCTGGGGCAGCTTGGCGACCTGTGCGAATCGGCATTGAAACGCGCCGCGGGGGTCAAGGATTCGGGGGGCCTGCTACCCGGCCACGGCGGGATACTGGACCGCCTCGATTGCCTCCTCTTTATCGCCCCCTGCGTGTATTACTATCGTTATTATTGCGTCCCATGAAGAATATCGCCATTCTCGGCTCCACCGGTTCGATAGGCGTCCAGGCGCTGGAGGTCATCGACTTCAATCGCGGCCGCTTCCGTGTAACCGCCCTGGCGGCGGGCGGAAACGTCGCCCTGCTGCGGGAGCAGATCGTCAGGTTCCGGCCCCGGATCGTCGCCGTCATCGACGAGGAGCGCGCCCGACGGCTCGAAAGCGAGCCGGGACTGCCGCGGGGATTGGAGATTCTCTCCGGATTGGCCGGGTATAACGAGATCGCCTCCCTACGGGAAAACGACCTGGTGCTCTCGGCCATTGTGGGGGCCGCCGGACTCGTTCCCACAATGACCGCCGTGGAGGCGGGCAAGAATGTGGCGCTGGCCAACAAGGAGACGCTGGTCATGGGCGGGGCGCTGGTCATGGAAAAGGCGGCGGCGAAAGGGGTGCGCATCCTGCCCGTGGACAGCGAACACAGCGCGATTTTCCAGTGCCTCCAGGGAAGCCGCGCCGAGGAGATCAAAAGGATCATCCTCACCGCATCGGGAGGCCCCTTCCGGACCTGGACCCGGGAGGAGTTGCGGCGGGCACGGCCCGACCAGGCCCTCCGCCATCCCAACTGGTCGATGGGTCGGAAGATCACCATCGATTCGGCTACCATGATGAACAAAGGACTGGAGATAATCGAGGCCCGTTGGCTCTTCGCGGTGAATCCGGAACAAATCGAAGTGGTTGTCCATCCTCAGAGCATTGTCCACTCCCTGGTGGAATTTCGCGACGGCTCGGTGCTTGCCCAGTTGGGGCAGCCGGATATGCGCCTGCCCATCTCCTATGCCTTTTCCTGGCCCGAGAGGCTGGCGGGGGCAGGTCCCTTCCTCGATTTCCGAAACATCCCGGCCCTGGAGTTTCACCCCCCCGACGCGGATCGGTTTCCCTGCCTGTCCTTGGCCGCCGAGGCCCTCCGGATCGGCGGAACCATGCCGGCCGTGCTCAACGGGGCCAATGAAATCGCGGTCCAGGCCTTTCTGGAGGAAAAGATCCTTTTCACCCACATCCCCCAGGTTATCGCCGCCGCCATGGAATCCCATCGAGTCGTCACCAGCCCCACGCTGCGGGACATCCTGGGCGCCGATGGCGAGTCCCGGGAACGGGCCGTCAAAATCATCGAGGAGAGAAGAGATTGGTCGGTATAAACATCGTTTCGGTTGTCGTACTCTTGGGGATATTGATCTTTGTCCATGAACTGGGACATTTCCTCATGGCGAAATATTTCGACGTCGGGGTGCAGAAGTTTTCCCTCGGCTTTGGCCGTAAACTAATCGGCAAAAAGGTCGGGGAAACGGAATACCTCCTGTCCCTGGTGCCCCTGGGGGGCTATGTGAAGCTCCTCGGGGATGGAGAAGGAGAAGAGCTGTCCCCGGAGGAGGAACGGCGCTCTTTCAACCGGCAGTCGGTGTGGAAACGGATCGCCATTGTCTTTGCCGGGCCCCTTTTCAATTTCATGCTGGCCATCCTCATCTTTGCCGGCGTTCACATGTATGGGGCGCCGGCGCTCAACACCGTCGTCGGCGACGTTCAGGAGGGATCGGCGGCCTATGAGGCCGGGATGATGTCCGGCGACGTCATTCAGTCCATCGACGGGAAGCGGGTGGGCCGCTGGGATCGGATGGCGGTCATGATTGTCGAAAGCGCCGGAAAGGAGATGAGCTTCACCGTCCTTCGCCAGGGGGTCGCACGGGAGTTGCGGATCACGCCCCGGCCGACACCGGGGAAGAACATCTTCGGAGAGGAAACGACGACTTTCAAGATCGGGGTTTCCCCGGCCGGCCAGACGATCATCGAGCGCCAGAATCCGGTCCAGGCGGTATGGACCGCCCTGAAACAGACCTGGTTCATTACCAAGCTCACCTTGATCAGCATCGTCAAGATCCTGGAAGGGGTGATCTCCCCCCGGACCCTGGGCGGCCCGATCCTCATCGCCCAGATGGCCGGCGCCCAGGTAAAGGAAGGCCTCATCCCCTTCATCCTGTTCATGGCCCTCCTGAGCATCAACCTCGGGGTGCTGAATCTCCTCCCCATCCCCGTTCTCGATGGCGGCCACCTGCTTTTCTACTTCCTCGAGGCGGTCCGCGGCAAGCCGGTTGGCGTGAAGACCCGGGAGCGGGCGCAACAGATCGGTTTCGTGATCCTGGTGATGCTCATGATCTTTGTCATCATGATGGATATCGACCGTTTGGATGTCAAGATTGTAAACGATTTCACAAAGATATTTACAAAGTGACCATGAAGCTGCTGGCCTTGGACACCTCGGGAAAGACGGTTTCCGTCGCCCTCATGAGCGACGATGCGACGTTAGGGGAGGTGTTTTTCGCGGTGGAGCGTCACCACTCCGAACTCCTCCTCCCCGCCGTGGAACATCTTCTGCGGGGAGCGGGCCTCCCCATCGACGCTATCGATCTTTTCGCCTGCGCCATCGGCCCCGGCTCCTTCACCGGCCTCCGGATCGGGGTTGGCACGGTGAAGGGCCTGGCCCTCGCCATGGACCGACCCGTCGTTGGGGTATCCACCCTGGAGGCCCTGGCGATGAACGCGGCGGGTTTGGCGGACCAGATCTGTCCCGTTATCGATGCGAAACGCGGACAGGTTTACGCCGGACATTACCGGAGCGACGCCGCCGGGCGTCTGACCCGCCTCAGCGCCGACCGTCTCCTCGCCCCCGAGGAAATCGCGGACCGGATCGAGGGTGATGCGGTGTTCCTTGGCGGCGGCGCCGTCGTTTACAGGGAAATTATCGACGCCCGCCGGGGCGGCCGGACGCTCTTCGCCCCCCCCTATCTGGGCCGGATAAGCGCCGCCGCGGTGGGGCTGGTCGCCTGCCGCAAGGCCGAGCACGGTGAGGTCGCGGAGGCCGTTCAGATGACCCCGGTGTATCTCCGGCGGGAACTCTGAGGCGCCCCGGGGCGTCGGCCCATCGCCGCCGGCGTGGTCCGCATGGACCGGGGAAGCGGGGGCCGGGACGCTGACGCCTCAAGGGCAACGACGGCGCGGTTTCAATGAGGCGCCCCCGGTTCCGGGGGAGGTATGGCCGCCGATGTTGACAGGGCCGGCGAATTCCCTTAGAATCGCGGGACGATCGATTAAACGGAGGAGAGGAGAAAGCCATGACTCATGACAGCCCGATCATACCGGAGGGTGTGCCCTTCATAATCTCCGCGGTCCTCATCGTTTCGGTATGCGTCTATTTCCAGTGGACCTGGGCGACGGTCATTTTCGGTTTGACCGCCCTCTGGGTCGTGTGGTTTTTCCGCAATCCCCGGCGCACCCCTCCCGCCGATCCCCGGGTCGTCGTCTCTCCGGCGGACGGCAAGGTAATTCGCATCGAAACGGTGAACGGCCACGAGCTGCTGCCGGGCCCCCTGCAGAAGGTCAGCATCTTCATGAATATCTTCAGCGTGCACGTGAATCGCATTCCCTACGGAGGCGTCGTCGAGGAGATTCGCTATTATCCGGGGAAATTTCTTACGGCGAATCTGGACAAGGCCTCGGAGGATAACGAGCGCAATGCCCTGAGGATCGACATCGGTGGCGGAGAGAAGATCCTCGTCATCCAGATCGCCGGTCTGGTGGCCCGGAGGATCGTGTGCTGGGCGGCCAAGGGGATGAAGATGGACAAGGGGGAGAGATTCGGCCTGATCCGTTTCGGATCGCGGCTCGAGGTCTTCATGCCTCCCCGGGCCCTACTCCGCGTCCAGGTAGGGGAAAAGGTGCGGGCCGGGGAAACGCCCATAGGAGAATTGCCATGAAAGAACGTCCTCGTTTCCAAAAAGAAAAGATGAAAAAAGGCATTTATGTGCTCCCGAATCTCTTCACCACGGCCAGCCTCTTCGCCGGCTTCTACTCCATGATCGCCTCCATGAAGGGGCTGTTCGAGGTCGCCGCGGTCGCCATCCTGATTGCCGCCGTTCTCGACGCCCTGGACGGAAGGATCGCCAGGATGACCAACACGACGAGCAGATTCGGCGCCGAATACGACTCCCTGGCCGATCTCGTCTCCTTCGGCGTCGCCCCGGCCGTTCTGGCCTATGCATGGTCGTTGCAGGATTTTGGACGGTGGGGCTGGGTCGTGGCCTTTCTCTTCGTCACCTGCGGCGCCCTGCGTCTGGCTCGTTTCAACATCCAGATCGGCATAATCGACAGTCGGGTCTTCAACGGCCTGCCCATACCGGGGGCGGCGGGGGTGGTGGCCACGGGGGTGCTGATCTATTACAAATTGGGCGGGGTGGGGCATTTCCATCATCCCCTGGTCCTGATCTCCGTCCTGGTCCTGGCCCTCTTCATGGTGAGCAACATAAAGTATTACAGTTTCAAGGACTTGAATTTTTTCGCCAAGAAGCCGTTCATGTCCTTTGTTTTCATTGTCTGCATCCTGGTCGTGGTAATCGCCGAACCCCAGATCATGATTTTCACCTTTGTGGCGGGATACAGCCTCTCCGGACCCGTGTGGCTGGCAGTCAAGCTTTACCGGAAAGGAACGGCGGCGGCCGCGGAGAGAAAGAACGCGCTGGTGTAGCCGGCGCCCAGGGCAGTCATCAAATTTCCGTAAGGAGAAGACTCGCGTATGAAATTCTTCAATGTAGCGGTAGTCGGCGCCACCGGCGCCGTGGGCAATGAAATGATCAAGATTCTGGAGGAGAGGGATTTTCCCGTCGCCAAGTTGCGCCTCCTCGCTTCCGAACGTTCCCTGGGCAAGACTCTGGAATACAAGGGGCGGCACCTTCCCGTGGAGGTCCTCAAGGAGGATTCCTTCACGGATGTCCAGATCGGTCTTTTCTCCGCTGGAGGCGGAATTTCCGAGAAGTACGCCCCCCTCGCCGTCCAGGCGGGATGTGTGGTGGTGGATAACACCAGCGCCTTCCGGATGGCGCCCGATGTCCCCCTGGTGGTCCCCGAGGTGAATCCCGAAGCGATCGCCCAGTACAAACGCAGGGGCATCATCGCCAACCCCAATTGCTCCACCATCCAGATGGTGGCGGCCCTAAAACCCATCCATGACGCCGTCCGCATCAAGAGGGTCGTCGTTTCCACTTATCAGGCCGTCTCCGGCACCGGCAAGAAGGCCATCGAGGAATTGAGCGAACAGACCCGCGCCCTGCTGGGGATGCGAGAGCCGGTTGTCAAGGTATATCCCCATCGCATCGCCTTCAACTGCCTGCCCCAGATCGACATTTTTCTGGACAACGGCTATACCAGGGAAGAGATGAAGATGGTGAACGAAACCAAAAAGATCATGAACGACGATGCGATCGCCGTGACGGCGACCACGGTCCGGGTCCCGGTTTTTTATGCCCATTCGGAATCCATAAACATCGAGACCGAAAAAAAGATCACCGCCGACGAGGTCCGGGAATTGCTGGCGAAGACTCCGGGCTTGAAGGTCATCGATGACCCGAAGAACCTGCGGTATCCCCTGGCCATCGACGCCGCCGGCCGCGATGAGACCTTCGTGGGCCGGATCCGGGAGGACGAATCGATCGCCAACGGCATCAACATGTGGGTGGTTTCCGACAACCTCCGGAAGGGCGCCGCCCTCAATGCCGTCCAGATTGCGGAAATCCTGGTCCGGGACTACCTGTGAGGGCGTCGCGGGCGCTTGGATGAGACGGAGGGACGATTTTAAACGGAGATTCAGGACATGAGAATAACCGGGGGCGAAATGCGGGGAAGAAGAATTCCGCCCCCCCAGACCGGCGGCATCCGTCCCACGCCGGACGCCGTGCGGGAATCCCTCTTCAATCTCCTTCCCCCTCTATACGGCCGCCATTTCCTCGATCTTTACGCCGGCACCGGGATCGTGGGCATGGAGGCCTTAAGCAGGGGCGCCAAAACGGCGGTCTTCATCGAAAAGCATCCCGTTGCCAGCCGGAGGCTCAAGGAACGGCTCGCCGCCTGGGGGCTGGAGGAGAGGACTTGGGTCCTGAACGTGGATGCCGCCGTCGGCGTGGCGATATTGGGCAGGCGGGCGGAGAGTTTCGATCTGGTCTTTGCCGATCCCCCCTATGAACGGGACATGATCGGCGCCACGATAGAGTGTTGTCGCCGGGGGAATCTTGTCGCCGCCGGCGGGATGCTGATCCTCCAGCGCTCCGTCAGGGAAGAGATCCCCGCGGCCGTGGGCGGGCGAAAATTCAGCCTCCGCGGGGAGCGACGACATGGCGACACGGTGCTGACCTTTTTTGACCACACCTTGGAGGAATCGAATTGAGATGAAAAAAATCGCTGTCTATCCCGGGTCGTTCGACCCCATCACCAACGGTCATATCGACATTATCACCAGGGCCTTGAGGATGTTCGACGAACTCATCGTCCTGGTTGCCTATAATCCGGCCAAAACATCCTTGTTCACCGTGGAGGAGAGAATGGAACTCATCAGGGACGTTCTGGTCCGGGACGACCGGCGCCTCCATGTGGACTGCTCCCCTGGACTCCTGGTGGATTACGTCCGCAGTCGGGGGGCGAATGTCATCCTCCGGGGTCTTCGGGCCGTCTCCGATTTCGAGTACGAATTTCAGATGGCCCTCATCAACCGGCGCCTCAACAGGGATGTGGAGACGGTGTTCCTCATGACGGGCTACCAGTGGTTTTACACGAGTTCCAACCTCATCAAGGAGGCGGCGAGCCTGGGTGGCTCCGTGCAGGGGCTGGTCCCCGACGCCGTCCTCGCGCAGTTGCAGGCCAAGTATAACCACAAGAAATAACGACATTCGCTCCTAACGAGAGGACTTATGAAATTTGCGAAGAGAATCCAGAGTATCAAACCCTCTCCGACCCTGGCCATTACGATGAAAGCCAACGCCCTCCGGGCCCAGGGGCGGGACATCATCGGTTTCGGCGCCGGCGAGCCCGATTTCGACACCCCGGAGAACATCAAGGCGGCCGCGGTCCGGGCCATCGCGGACGGATTCACGAAGTACACGCCCGTGGGGGGCATCGACGAACTCAAGGACGCCATTGCCGCGAAGATGGAGGGCGATCACGGCCTGAACTACAACCGGTCCCAAATTGTCGTCTCCTGTGGGGCCAAGCACTCCCTGTACAATCTCATCCAAGTGCTGTGCGAGGAAGGAGACGAGGTCATTGTGCCCGCCCCCTACTGGGTGTCTTATGTCGATATCGTCGTCCTGGCCGGCGCCACGCCGGTCATTGTCCCCACGGAGGAGGCGGCGGGCTTCAAGTTGACGCCGGAACTTCTGCGCGGCGCCGTAACGGACCGGACGCGGGTCCTCATCCTCAACAGCCCCGCCAATCCCACCGGCGCGGCGTATCGCCGGGAGGAGCTGGCCGCCCTGGCCGCCGTCCTGGCCTCCCGGGAGATAACGGTCATCTCCGACGACATCTATGAGAAGATCCTCTACGACGGGTTTGAATTCTTCAGTATTGCCGCCGTTTCCGAGGAGATGAAAGACCGCACGGTGATCGTCAACGGGGTTTCCAAGGCCTACGCCATGACGGGATGGCGGATCGGCTACGCCGCCGGACCGGCGCCGATTGTCGCCGCCGTCACGAAGCTGCAGAGCCAGAACACCTCCAATCCCGCCTCGATTGCCCAGAAAGCGGCTGTGGAGGCCCTCACGGGCAGTCAGGAGGCCGTCAGGACGATGGTGGAGGCCTTTCGGGAGCGACGGGACCTCATCGTTTCCGCTCTGAACGAGATCCCCGGCCTGGCCTGCCCCAGTCCCCAGGGTGCCTTTTACGTGTTTCCCAACGTGGCCGAGTTTTTCGGTCGTTCCTTTCAGGGGAAGATCATCGCCGATTCCACCTCCCTGGCGGCGTATCTCCTCGATGAGGCCGATGTGGCCGTGGTGCCCGGTGCCGATTTCGGGGCGGACAAGCACCTGCGCCTCTCCTATGCCACCTCCCGGGAACTCATCGAGACGGGGGTCGCCCGGATCGCGGCGGCCCTGGGCCGCCTCGGTTAGCCCGGGGGCAAGGGGGGCGCGGCCGGCGCGGGCGGGACAGGCTATGGATAAAGGTGAAAGGAGATTGACCCGGAGGCTTTTTTTGGGAAACGTGCCGATTGGCGGTGGCGCCCCGGTTTCTGTCCAGTCCATGACCGCCACGGACACCAGGGATGTGGGGAAAACCGTGGCCCAGATCCGCAGATTGGAGAGGGCCGGCTGTGAAATCGTCCGGGTCGCCGTTCCGGACGACGAGGCGGCGGCGGCCCTCCCGGCCATTAAGAAACGGATCCGCATCCCGCTCATCGCCGATATCCACTTCCAAGGCCGCCTGGCCCTGCGGGCAATCGGGGCGGGCGTGGAGGGGATCCGCATCAATCCCGGAAACATGAAGAAGAGCGCCCTGCCCGAGGTGGTCCGGGCAGCCCGGGATCGGGGGACGGTGATCCGCATCGGCGTAAATGCCGGTTCCCTGGAGCGGGGGACGCTGGCCCGGCACGGCGGGCCCACGGCCGCGGCCCTGGTGGAGAGCGCCCTGGCCCACATCCGGCTTATGGAGGACATGGATTTTTTCCGCTTGAAGGTTTCCCTGAAATCCTCCGATGTCCCCACGACCATCAGCGCCTACCGCCTCCTTGCCGACCGGGTGGACTATCCCCTCCACCTGGGCGTCACCGAGGCGGGAACCATGTTGAGCGCGGCGATCAAATCCGCTCTCGGGATCGGCGCCCTCCTCCACGAGGGCATCGGCGACACCATCCGGGTTTCCGTAACCGGCGATCCGGTCCGGGAACTGCCCATCGCCTATGGGATCCTCCGGGCCTTGAGGCTCCGGCTGGTCGGTCCGGAGATAATCTCCTGTCCCACCTGCGGGCGGTGCGAGATCGATCTGCCAAAACTGGTCCAAAGGGTGGAAAGGGGCCTCCGGGGTGAGCGGACCTATGTAAAGGTGGCCGTCATGGGTTGCGTCGTCAACGGGCCGGGCGAGGCGGCGGAAGCCGATGTCGGCATCGCCGGCGGACGGGGGGCGGGGATGCTCTTCCGGAAGGGTAAGATCGTAAGAAAGGTCAAGGAAGCGGACTTCGCCGCCGAGCTACTGGCGGAAATCCGGTCGATAATACAGGAAAAAAAGGAGGTCTGATGCGATACTCACAAATGTTTCTGCCGACTCTCAAGGAAATGCCCTCCGATGCGGAGGTGGTCAGCCATCAACTCATGCTCCGGGCCGGGATGATCCGGAAACTGACCAGCGGGGTGTACTCCTATCTGCCTCTGGGCTATCGGGTTATCAGAAAGGTGGAGCAGATCATCCGGGAAGAGATGAACCGGGCCGGCGCCCAGGAGATCTTCATGCCCACGGTCCAGCCGGCGGAACTGTGGAAGGAATCGGGGCGGTGGGGTCTCTATGGCAAGGAGCTGCTCCGTTTTCGGGACCGCAGGGATTCGGAATGCTGTCTGGGCCCCACTCACGAAGAGGTGGTCACGGACATCGTCCGCTACGAGGTCAAATCCTACCGGCAGATGCCGCTCAACCTCTATCAGATCCAGACCAAATTCCGTGACGAGATCCGTCCCCGTTTCGGGCTGATGCGCTGCCGGGAATTCACCATGAAGGACGCCTACAGCTTCGATGTCGATGCCGAAAGGGCGGACGAGAGCTACCGGAAGATGTTCGAGGCCTACAACCGGATCTTCACCCGGTGCGGGCTCAAATTCCGGCCGGTGGAGGCCGATACGGGCAGCATCGGCGGCAGCTACTCCCACGAATTCCTCGTCATCGCCGAATCCGGAGAGGATGCCATGGCCTATTGCGAGGCCTGCGGGTATGCGGCGAATATGGAGAAGGCCGAGGTTGCCCGACCGGAGGCGCCGGCGACGCAGGGGCCGCTCCTGCCCCTACAGGAGGTCTATACCCCGGAAGTGAGGACTATCGAGGAGGTATGCGCCTTTCTCGACGTCGTTCCCGAACGGGTGGTCAAGACCCTGATCTTCAGCGCCGACGAGGTCCCGGTCGCCGTGCTGGTCCGGGGCGACGAAGAGGTCAACGAGATAAAGGTGAGGAATCTCCTTGGCTGTGACGTGCTGGAGATGGCCATGGACGATATGATCCAGGAAGTGGCGGGTTCCCCCCGGGGGTTCGTGGGGCCCATCGGCATCAAATGCCGCGTTCTGGCCGATTATTCGCTCATCGGGCTCAACGACATGGTCGTGGGGGCCAACAAGGAGAACTATCACCTGAAAAACGTCAACCTCGAGAGGGATTTTCAGGTGGCGGAATTCGCCGATTTACGGGTCATCAGGGAATCCGATCCCTGTCCGCGCTGTCGTCGGGAGATGCGTTTCGCCCGGGGCATCGAGGTGGGGCACGTCTTCAAGCTGGGAACGAAATACAGCAAGGCCATGAAGGCCGTCTATCTCGACAGCCAGGGGCAGGAACAGCACATGGTCATGGGCTGTTACGGGATTGGCGTGGGTCGCACCGTGGCGGCGTGCATCGAGCAGAGTCATGACGACCACGGCATCATCTGGCCGCTGGCCCTGGCACCCTATCACGTAATCATTACCCCGGTGAACGTGAAGGACAAGGCGCTGGCGGCGGCCGCCGAGGAACTTTACGCGGAACTGGCGGCGGAGGGGGTAGAGGTCCTTCTGGACGACCGGGACGAGCGGGCCGGGGTGAAGTTCAAGGACGCCGACCTCATCGGCATCCCGATGCGGGTGACCATCGGCCCCAAAAATCTGGCGGTGGGGAAGGTGGAACTCAAAATGAGAAACACCGGGGAGACGAAGCTCCTGACGGGGAACGAGGCGAAGGCGGCAATCGTCGCCGCGGTCCGCTCCCTCTGACAACTCCGGCGGGACGGAAGAATCGGAGGGGCCTGGGGGTCCTCCCGTGGGCGGGGCGCGGCCTGAAATGATAGGGCGCACGGAGGATGAAATGGCTGATCCTCTCGTGGGCGGGGCATGGCCTTCTTCGCCGTTCGACGGGACGACTTGATACCCTGACGCTTGGGTAATTCATATGTCAAGGGTCCGAAGGGGCGCCCTCTTGTCGGACAACGCCCGGCGGAGAAGCGATTGCCGCCCCGGAACCCTCCGCAATCACAGGAATTGTCAGTGGCAAGATGCTCCGCATAACCGACATCCTCGATAAAACCCAATCCTACCTGACGCCGGCGGATCAGGAGATGATCGAGAAGGCTTATGTTTTTTCCGCCACCGTCCATCAGGGACAGACGCGCCTGTCCGGCGAGCCCTATCTGACCCATCCCATGGAGGTAGCCGGCATTCTGGCCGACATGAAGCTCGATGCGGCCACCATAATCACCGGGCTGCTCCACGATACGGTGGAGGATACCCTGACCACCACGGAACAGATCGAGGCGGCTTTCGGTAGGGACGTATCCTTCCTGGTGGAGGGCCTGACCAAGATCAGCAAGATCACCTTCGGCTCCCAGGAGGAGCGGCAGGCGGAAAATTTCCGGAAGATGATCCTCGCGATGTCCGCCGATCTGAGAATCCTCATTGTGCGGCTCGCGGACCGGATGCACAACATGCGGACCCTGAATTTCCAGCCCCGGGAAAAACAGCGCTACATCGCCACCGAAACCCTGGAACTATACGCCCCGCTGGCCAATCGACTGGGGATCAACTGGATGAAGGTCGAGCTGGAGGACCTGTCCTTCCTGTATCTCCACAGCGACGCCTATCACGAAATAGCCCGCAGGATCGACAAGAAGAAGGAACAGCGGGAGCAGTACACAGAGGAAGTGCGGGGGATCATCGCCAAGGAGATCGCCAAGTACGGGCTCCGGGGCGATGTCGAGGGAAGGGCCAAGCATTTTTACAGCATCTACACCAAGATGAACAGCCAGCGGATCGATTTCGACGAGGTCTATGACCTCATTGCCTTCCGGATCATCCTGGACGCCAACAAGGACAAAGAGTGCTACGAGGCCCTGAGCATCGTCCACGCCCTCTGGAAGCCCGTTCCGGGCCGTTTCAAGGATCGCATCGCCATGCCCAAGGCCAACGGGTACCGGTCGCTTCATACGACCGTAATCGGCCCCTACGGGGAGCGCGTGGAGATTCAGATCAGGACCCGGCAGATGCACGAATGGGCGGAAGAGGGGATCGCGGCCCATTGGCGCTACAAGGAACGGCGCGTGGATTTGGGGTCGGACGATCAGCAGATCATGAAGCTCCGGGAACTCCTCGAGGTGCAGCAGGAGGTACAAAATCCCAGGGAATTCATGGCCAATCTCAAACTGGCCCTCTTTCCCGACGAGGTTTATGTCTTTACGCCGGGCGGCGACGTGAAGTCCTTTCCCAAAGGCGCCACCCCGATCGATTTCGCCTACAGCATCCACACCGATGTGGGAAATCAGTGCATCGGCGCCCGGGTGAACCGGAGCATCGTGCCTCTGAAGTATGAATTGCAAAACGGAGACACGGTGGAGATAATCACCCAGGCGGGCCACCATCCCGGTAAGGACTGGCTGAAATGGGCGGTGACCTCCCGGGCCCGCTCCAAGATCAAGAACTGGATCAAGGCGGAGGAGAGTAAACGGAGCATCGAGATCGGCCGGGAGATCCTGGAGAGGGAATTCAGGAAGCAGAACCTCAGGTTCTCGCAGTTTCTGAGATCCGACGAGTTCAAAAAGATCTGTGAGGAGCAAAACATCGCCACCCCCGATGACTTGATGGCCCTCATCGGCTACGGCCGCATCTCCGCCAAGCACATCGTCAACCGCTTCGCGCCGGAGACGGGCGTCAAGGCCGAGGAGGCGGCTGTTGACCGGGGCAGGAAGAAGCCCAAGGGAGTCGCCTCGCTGGGCATCTCCCTGACGGGGATCGAGGACGTCCTCGTGAGGTTCGCCCACTGCTGCGATCCCATCCCCGGCGACGAGATTGTAGGATACATTTCCCGAGGGCGGGGGATTACGATTCATACCAGTCAATGCGCCAACCTGCAGGAACTGGACGCCGAACGATTCGTCGAGGTTTCCTGGAACATCAAGGAAAAACAGACCTATCCGGTGGATATCCTCGTAATATGCCAGGACAAGAAAGGGGTGATCGCCGAGGTCAGCTCCGTCATCTCCTCCCTGGACATAAACATCAGCCACGCCGAGGTGGAAACCACCCAGGATCTGCGGGCGATCTGCAATTTCCGCGTCGATGTCCACGATCTTGGGGAATTCAACCGGATGGTGGCGGCGATCAAGAAGGTGAAGTGCGTGCTGTCCATAGAACGAACGAAGAAATCCTGAGGGATCACGGAAAATTTGTTCTATCTCTAAGCGGCTGAAAACAGGACGTGCCTCGGTTTTAGTAGATCATTCAAGATCAACTACTTACAGTGAGAACAAATTTACCCCGCCTGAGGGATTTTCGGTGTTGACATGCGGGGACGATATGAAGTATGTAGCGCCCGCGCTTAAGGGTAAAACTTATGAATAGATTCAGGATAATAGCTTTGTTCACGATAGTTTGCGCCGCCCTTGTCCTCGGGATGCCCGGACTTTCCCGGTCCCAGCCGGAGCAGGGCGACCGGGTGATCTTCATCGACGCCGGACACGGCGGATCGGACCTGGGGGTCAAGATCGGGGATCGGGGCTACGAGAAGGATCTGAACCTGCGCCTCGCCTTGGCCCTGCGGAAGGAATTGGTCGCGGCGGGCTTTCGCCAGGTGTCCCTTACGAGAAACTCGGACCAGGATCTCTCGATTAAAGAGCGGAGCGAATTGATCCGGAAGACCAATCCCGCCCTGGTGATCAGCCTCCATGCCAATGGGGGCTTCAGCGGCAAGGCCCGGGGATACGAACTGTATTTTCCCGGTTTTAAAACCGGAAAGGAGGGTCGGAACGATCCGGCGGCGATCATTGGCGATATGACCAAGAACAAGCATCTAAACGACAGCGTCCGGGTGGCCCAACATATCCAGAGACAACTGGCGGGAATCTTCCCCAGGGAAAACCGGGGGCTTCGGGATGCGCCACTACCGCTGCTGGAGGGGCTGAATGTCCCGGCGGTGATCGTCGAGATCGGTTTTATGACCAACAAGGAGAATCGGAAGAAGATCGAAGACGAAAAAGTCCGGATGGACATTGCCCGGGCGATCGCCCGGGGGATTCGGGAAGGAATCTGAATGGCGGATACGTATCAATTGGTTATCGCCTCCAGGAATCAGGGCAAGGTCGAGGAGATTCGGGCGATGCTCGCCGGTCTGCCCCTGGAGATTTTCTCCCTGAGCGATTATCCGGAGGCCCCGGCGATTGTGGAGGACGGCGACAGCTTCCTGGCCAACGCCCTGAAAAAGGCCCGCGGCCTCGCCGCCTATACCGGCAAGACGGCCCTGGCCGACGACTCGGGTCTGGAGGTGGACCGACTCAACGGCGCCCCGGGGATATATTCCTCCCGGTATGCCGGAGAGGAGGCGACAGACGAAGAAAACAACCGGAAACTCCTTGCCGAGATGCGGGGGGTTCCCGCGGACGAGAGGTCGGCCGCCTTTCGCTGCGTTCTGGTCCTTTGCCGGCCGGATGGGACCTACGAGGAATTTGCCGGCCGCTGGCCGGGGCAGATCTGGGATGGCCTGCGCGGCGGCAACGGCTTCGGCTACGATCCGCTCTTCTATGTGCCCGCTTTGGGAAAGACGGTGGCGGAGATGACGCCGGAGGAAAAGAATCTTGCCAGCCACCGGTCGCAGGCTGTCCGGGCCTTGAAAGAGTACTTGCGGGGCCTTGTCTTTCCTGGATGCAGCCGCTGAGCGAGCGGCGGGAGCGATCCATTTTCTGGACGTCGGGGCGTAGCGCAGCCTGGTAGCGCGCCTGCTTTGGGAGCAGGATGCCGGGGGTTCAAATCCCTCCGCCCCGACCAATAAAATCGAGGGTTACGAAATATTTCGCAACCCATTTTTGTCCAAGAATGGGCCGGGGGTACAAAACGGGGACCTTCAATCGTCGTTTCCCGTCGTGAGCGGATGGCGCCGGAGGCGGCCTGGGGCGGGCCGCCCCAGGGCGGGATCGGCGCATCCCGACAAGGGCGGATAGTCACCTGTCGAGTTCTCTCCTTGCCGCCGTTCCCAACCTTTCCAAGACATAGGGTTTTCTCACGAAGGCGCCGGCGCCCGCTTCCTGCGCCATTCTCACCCGCTCGGATTCCGAAAAGCCACTGACGATGATCGCCTTCTGCCCGGGACGGATCGCCGCCGCCTGCCGATACGTATCCAGCCCGTCCATGCCGGGGTCCATAATCATATCCAGGACAAGGAGATCGACCTCATGCTCCCGCAGGTACAGGAGGGCCTCCTCGCCTCCGGCGGCGGTTTCGACGCGGTAATTCAAGGCGCCGAGCATCTCCGCGGCCAGATGACGCTGCCCTTCCACGTCATCGACCACCAGGATCGTTTCGCCTTTCCCCAGGTATTCGGAAATGCCGCCGCCGGCATTCTCCGCGGCGATCCCTTCCCTGACGACGGGAAAATATAATGTGAAGGCGCTCCCTCCGCCGACCTCGCTTTCCACGTCGATGTAGCCGCGATGATCTTTCACCGTGCCCCAGACCACGGCCAGGCCCAGCCCGGTGCCGCTTTTCCCCATGACCTTTTTCGTGTAAAAGGGCTCAAAGATATGCTTCAGATCCTTAGGCGAGATCCCCTCCCCCGTGTCGGAGACGGAAAGGACCACGTAATCGCCTTCCTCAACCTCGTCATATCCCCTGATCGGCTTGTCCAGATACCGATTGGCGGTCCTGATCGTCAAGACGCCTCCGGAAGGCATGGCCTCCTTGGCGTTTGCGATGAGGTTCAATATGGACTTGTAGATATGGCTGGAGGAACCGCGCATATTCAACAGGTCCGGGGCAAGGTCGAAGCGAATCCGCGTGGCGGGATGCCGTGCGGACGGATATGCGCACTCCGGCGCCTGTCGAATCTCTTCGATAAGGTCGTTGAGATTCAAGACCTCCATGGTGGAGACCCCTCTCCTGGCCAGGGTCAGGAGATCCTGCACGATGGCGGCGGCCCTTTCTCCCCCTTTCATGACGTTCATCAGACGGGTTCGGACCGGGCTGGACGGATCCAGGCCCCGCAGCGACAATTCCGCATAGCCGACGATCACCCCCAGGACATTGTTGAGGTCATGGGCGACGCCGCCCGCCAGGGTCCCCAGGGCCTCCATCTTTTCCGCCCGTCGCAGGCGCTCCTCGCTTTCCCGGAGGAGCGATTCCGCCCGTTTTCGGTCGGAGATGTCAACAAAGCTTTCCAGATAACAGGCCCGGCCTTTGATGACGAAGGGATAAACCGTCTTCAGGATGTCCTTATGCCGACCGTCGGCATGGAGGAGTCTGCTTTCCCTCTGCTCGCCGGTCCATCCGAGAACCTCCACGGGACACCCGTCGAGTTCCGTGGGACGGAACAGGTCCCGACAATGGCGTCCAATGATCTTCCCTTGCGGCAATCCCGTCATCTCGATGGCCGTCCGATTCGCCTCGAGGATCGTCTTGGTTTCCCTGTCCACGATCACGATTCCCGCGCCGATCTCGTTGAACACGGCCTGCAGCTTGGCCTCGCTTTCGCGCAGCTCCCGCTCCGCTTCGATACGTTCGGTGATGTCGCGGCTGGTGATGACGAGGCTGTTGATACCCGGATGCTCGAGAAAATTGCCGCCCAGGGCTTCCAGCGATCTCCAGGCGCCGTCCGCCCTCAAAAATCTGATTTGCACCGGGTTGCCGGAATGCGTACCCTCGGCGAGCGCCGCAAATTCCTTGGCGGCTCTCGGGACATCCTCGGGATGGATAAAGGAAAGGGAAGATTTGCCGGCCAACTCCGCCGCGGTATAGCCGAAGATCCTTTCCGCCGCGGGGCTGTTGTAAGTGAAACGGCCCTGGGCGTCGACGAGGGAGATCACATCCGACAAATTATGGATCAGGGCGCGAAAGCGTTCTTCACTTTTCCGGACAAGCTCGTATGTTTCGGAACTGTGAATGCTGCCGCCGATCTGCAGGGCGATTCCCGACAGCAAACTCAGGTCGCTCTGTTGCATCTGTCGGCGGGAGCGCTTGTTTTCCACGGTCAGGATGCCCCTCGCCTGTCCTTCGTAAATAATCGGCACGCAGATAAAGGATTTGACCCCCATCCGCCTCAAGAAATCCATGCTCTCCGGGTCCGCTGATTTCTCCAGCTCCCGCGGATTGTTTACGAGAAAGGCCTTTTGCCGTAGAAAGGAGGTGATGAAGGGTTCCGTCTCCCGCCCTTCGACGAGAAGGTAGGCTTTGTTTTGCAACGCCTCCCGTTCCTCCTCCGTGTATCCAAATCCCGCCCGATACACCAGGCGCGTTCGTTCCCGATCCGTCAGCATGATCAGCCCGCGGTTGAAATCCATTCGTTTTTCGATCTTTGCCAAGGTCAATTCCAGCAGTCTGTCCGTGTCCAGGATGCTGGCCAATGTCTGGCTGATCTCCTGGACGAGGACGGCGTTGTTATAGCGGACATTGATCTCGTCGATTAGATCTCTGGCCACAACGGATTGATTTTCCACAATCTTTTTTATCTCTTCCCTTTCGAGAAAGAATTGATAAGAGGACATGGCCGTTATGACAAGGAGCATGGCGAGGGTCGCGGCGACGCCGGGGAGGGCGGGAAGGGTCAAGATCAAGACGGGGCCCGCCAGGGCGGTCAGGAGAGCGCCATAGCGGACGATCCTCTTCCAGAGAAGCGATGGCGCTTCTTCCCAATAGATTTGATAAACGCAACGATTCCCGGATTTGTGCATGCAGGAGTCGTGTTCAATGCGGGCATCCTTGCCGGTAAACACCTTGGCTATGCCCTCGAGGATGCCGAGGCGGTTCTCGCACTGGAACGGGCGCTCGTTCACGCCGGGATTCTGGATGGCCGTCAATTCGACGTGCTGATCGCCGACCTGCCGGGCCTCTATCTTCAAGGCCCGGCTCATGAGGCGATAAACCCTTGGGATGACCATATACGCCGCCGCGGGCGTCAGGAAGCCTAACATAAATTGCGTCACCGTGCTCGACGCCTTGCTGAAAGGCATGTATTGCCCAACCTTCCGGGCAATAGCCGGTTCGTTCAATGTCTCGGCAAAGATCTCATGCAATCGGTTTACCTGGGCCTGGGTCAGCCAGTATCCCTCGTCTTCCAGTTGGTAGGACTCTACCCCCGCCTGTCGGAAGATCGACGCCGCATCCACGTCCGGGTGATGCTTCCGGATATACTCGAAGTAACTCTTGACGATTCGGGAATTATATAGAGGCGTTTCCGTCATTATCGTTGAACCGGGTCAATTGCAGAACCACCGTAATTTGCCTGTGGTCATTCCGCGCTTGCTATGGAAGCCGGTAAATTCGATTAAGTACCTGAGTCCGGCTATCACTGGAGCGGCGGATTTGCCTATTTATGCAATGGACTCAACTGATAAAACGTCCTTGATCACGGTCACTTATAAGGAAGCCGCCTTCTAATGTCAAGGGATATTCCTCGGCGAGAATAGGGGCGGGGCCCCTGATTCATGCGTGCGGATCGTCATGGGGGGACGGTCTGAAACGATGGCCGCGGGGCATGTCCTCGAGAAACGATGGCCCGGATATTCCTTGCCAAGACACATATTCTTCGCTAATACCATTGACGAGTCCGAGTGCGGACGCCATTTTTGGCCGCGGATTGAGATATCCTGCCGTCCCGGAGAACCTTAAGATGACAAGGAGCGATTCATGAGTGAGATCAAGGAAGGAACCATAAGCAGGGAAAAGAGGGGTCATGTATTTTTAATCGGTGTGCATCGCGTCGCGAAGATGAATGCCTTTACCTGGGATATGCTGGTGGATCTCTCCCGGGCGTTTGGGGAGTACGAGGAGGACCGGGAGATGCGCTGCGCCGTTCTGTATGCCGACGGCGACCATTTCACGGCGGGTCTCGACCTGGGAGATGTGGCGCCCCACGTGGCCAAGGGGGAACCCTTTATCCCTGAAGGCGCGGTGGACCCCTGGGCGGCGCACGGCCGCATGCTTTCCAAACCTCTGGTGATCGCCGTGCAGGGACGGTGCTATACCCTGGGGACGGAGCTGTCCCTGGCGGCCGATATCGTCGTTGCCGCCGCCGATACCCGCTTTGCCCAACTGGAGGTGAAGCGGGGCATCTTCCCCTTCGGCGGCGGGACGATCCGACTGCCCAGGACGGCGGGATGGGGAAACGCCATGCGCTACCTCCTCACCGGAGACGAATTCACCGCCCAGGATGCCTATCGTTTCGGGCTGGTCCAGGAAATCGTCGCGCCGGGAGAACAGATGGGGAAGGCGTTGGAGATTGCGGAAAAGATTGCCGCCCAGGCGCCGCTGGCGGTGCAGGCCACGCTCGCGCTGGCCAAGACGGCGGCCTATGAGGGCTTTGCCGCAGGTGTACGGGAGATCATGCCGAAGCTCCTGAAGATCATGAAGACGGAGGATGCGATGGAAGGGGTCATGTCCCTGGTCGAGCGCCGAACGGCCATTTTCAAGGGCCGGTAGCGTTATCGGGCCGCCGCCTCGATCCCCTGCGCGGCCATCCAGGCGGAAAGATCGGCGAGGGAGCGGAGGGCGTATTCACGCCCCCGCTCCCTTTTTTTTATCCTGAGGGACAAGGGGCGAAGGAGGCCGTGGTTGACGTTCATGGGCTGAAAGTCGTTTTTCCTTGCGGTGGTGATATGTCGGATCAGGCTTCCCAGGGCCGTCGTATCGGGAGGCGGCGACAGTTGTCCCCCCGTCAGCGCCCTCCCAAGGCTGAGGCCGGCGTAAAGGCCCATGGCCGCCGACTCTATGTATCCCTCCACCCCGGTCAACTGCCCGGCGAAGAGGAGATGGGGGTGGGAGATGAGCTGCAGGCGGTCGTTGATCAAGCCCGGGGAGTTGAGGAAGGTGTTGCGGTGGATGCTCCCGTACCGGGCAAATTCCGCCCGGGCGAGGCCGGGGATCATCCGAAAGATCCGCTCCTGTTCCGGCCGGGTGAGTTTGGTCTGGAATCCCACCATATTGAGCAGGGCGCCGCTTGTGTTTTCCTGCCGCAACTGCGCCACCGCCCAGGGTTGCCTGCCGGTGCGGGGATCGATGAGTCCCACGGGTTTCATGGGACCGAAGAGCAGGGCCCGGGGACCACGTTCCGCCAGGACCTCCATGGGGAGACAACCTTCGAAATAGCGCGGGTTTTCGAATCCGTGCAGGGGGAACTTGTCGGCGGCCAGGATCTCCTCCCGAAAGGCATGGTAGGCTTCCTCGTCCAGGGGGCAGTTCAGGTAGTCGCCGGCGCCTTCCGCGTGGGATTGGTCATAGCGGGAGGCCCAAAAGCTCCGAGTCGGATCTACGGAATCGGCGGTGACAATTGGGGAGATGGCGTCGTAGAAATAGAGGCTCTCCCGCCCCGTAAGGCGTTGGATCGCCCCGGCCAGGGCATCGGAGGTGAGCGGGCCGGTGGCGACAATGGTAGGGGCGGCGGGGAGGTCGGCAACCTCCCGGCGAACGAGGCGGAATCGCTCCCCCCAGGCCAAAAGACGATCCTCGATAAGGGCCGAGAAAAGCCGCCGGTCCACGGCGAGAGACTTGCCCGCCGGTACGGAGCTGTGGTCGGCGGCGGACATGAACAGCGAACCCAGACGACGCATCTCCTCCTTGAGAAGCCCGGCGCCGCTGTGGGGATCCCCCGACCGCAGGGAGTTGCTGCACACCAGTTCGGCCAAACCGGGGGAGGAATGGGCCGGAGAATATCGTTCCGGCTTCATTTCCCAAAGGGTAACGCGGCATCCGCGGCACAGCAACTGCCAGGCCGCTTCGCATCCCGCCAGGCCGCCGCCGATTACGGTCGCCTCGCCGTTATGTGGCATGATCGGTCGAATCGCTCCTGTAGTTGCATTCCTTGCGAGAACATCGTTTGTAGGCGCCCTTTTTGGAGCGCTTTTCCACCAGAAAGGGGGCCTTGCACAGCGGGCAGGTCTCGGGGAGGGGCCGATCCCAGGAGGTGAATTGGCAATGCGGATAACGGGTGCAGCCGTAAAAGACCTTTCCCGTTTT
Organism: Pseudomonadota bacterium; assembly: GCA_030057915.1. GTDB lineage: Bacteria > Desulfobacterota > Syntrophia > Syntrophales > UBA8958 > UBA8958. Next base: position 85,700 of record JASGUC010000027.1, on the reverse strand, counting down.
CGATCGTCGTTCCGAAAGGAATCCGTCACAGCCCGGCGTTGGGCAGGGGATGTCCAGGTGCAGGGGATGGATGACCTTGCAGGCGGGGTAACCGGTGCAGCCGAGGAATTTGCCGTACCGGCCCGTCTTTATCGCCAGCGGTTTCCCGCATTGTTCGCAAAGCTTGTCGGTGACGACCTCTTCCTTGGCTGCCGCCGGTTCCCCGCCCGCGGCGGTTATCTTCACCGTCGTCTTGCATTCGGGATAGCCGGAGCAGGCCATGAACTTGCCGAATCTCCCCTGCTTCAGCACCATGGGCCGACCGCATTTTTCGCAGGCAAGCTCCGGGACGCCTTCGTCGTTCTTGTTTGCCGAACCGTTTTCCCCCTCGGGAATATTCATGGTGTTTTTACAATCCGGGTAGTTCGTGCAGGCGATGAAACGTCCATTCCTCCCCCATTTGATTGCCATGGGGCTGCCGCATTTTTCGCAGACCATATCCGTGGGGATGCCCTTGCCCTTGAGACTCTTCATCTTTCCCGCTGCCGCGTGCAGTTCCCGGGCGAACTCGGCGTAGAAATCCTTCAGTGTGGCGATGCGATCGTTTTTGCCCTCCTCGATTTTGTCGAGCTGGTCTTCCAGGGAGGCGGTAAAGGATACGTCGAGGATCTTCGGGAAGTTTTCCACCAGCAGTTCGGTAACCAGGACCCCCAGATCGGTGGGATGAAATCTGCCTTTCTCCAGCCGGACATACTCCCGGTCCTGGATGGTGGTGAGAATCGCGGCGTAAGTGCTGGGCCTGCCGATCCCCTTTTCTTCCAATTCCCGGACGAGGGTGGCTTCGGAAAACCGGAGTGGGGGCTGGGTGAATCGCTGTTCCGGGGTGAGGGCCGTGAGCTTAAGGACTTCGCCGACGGCCACTTCGGGCAGGATCCTGCCCATCTCATCCTCGGCCTCGCCACCGTTATCGTCTTTGCCTTCTCGATAAACCTCGGAAAAACCGGAGAATCTCAGGATGGAACCCTGGGCGCGGAGTCCATAGGCCCCCGCCGTGATGTCGATAACCGTCTGATCGTAACGGGCCGGGGACATCTGGCTGGCCACGAATCGGTTCCAGATGAGCAGATAGAGCCGGTACTGATCCGGGGTGAGGAAACCCTTGATGTCGGCGGGCCGGTATTGGAGCGAGGAAGGACGAATGGCCTCGTGGGCGTCCTGGGCCGAGGCGCTGTTTTTGAAGAGCCTCGGTTTTGGCGGTAGAAAGTCCGGGGCGTAGGAAGTCCGGATGTAATCCCTGACCTCCCGCAGGGCCTCCTCGGAGATGCGCACCGAATCGGTGCGCATGTAGGTGATGAGTCCCACCGAGCCTTCCGGGCCGATTTCAACCCCTTCATAGAGTTGCTGGGCCACGCTCATGGTCTTCTTTGCGGGGAAGTGGAACCATCGGGAGGCCTCCTGCTGGAGTTTGCTGGTGGTGAACGGGGGCGGGGGGTTGCGCTTGACCTCTTTCTTTTCCACCCCGGCGACGGCGAAATCCGACTCCCCCAGCTCCTGCAATACCCGGTTCGCCTCTTCCTCGCCGCCGATCCTTGCCTTCTTGCCGTCGATTTTGACGAGCCGGGCATCGAACGGCGGCGGCGCGTCGGCGGCCAGGGAGGCCGTGATGTTCCAGTATTCTTCCGAGACAAAGGCGCCGATTTCCTTCTCCCGATCACAGATCAATCGCACCGTAACGGATTGGACCCGCCCGGCGCTGAGGCCTCGTTTGACCTTCTCCCAAAGAAGGGGGCTGATCTTGTAACCCACGAGACGATCAAGTATCCGGCGTGTCTGCTGGGCCTCGAATTTCGACCGATCGAGGGCAAGGGGGTTGGCGATGGCGTCCAGAACGGTCTTCTTGGTCAGGTCGTTGAAGAGGGCGCGGTGAAGCTGCCTTTTTTTGCCGCCGATTTCTTCCGCTACATGCCAGGCAATAGCCTCTCCCTCCCGATCGGGGTCGGGGGCTAGGAAGATGCGCTCCGCTTTTTGCGCCGCCTTCTTGATCTCGGCGATGACCTTTTTCCTGCTGTCGATTACGCCGTAACTCGGGGTAAAGTCGCGCTCCAGATCTATCCCCAGAGAACTCTTGGGCAGATCCTTGACATGGCCCATCGTTGCCCGCACATCGAAATCCGGGCCTAGAAATTTCTTGATGGTCTTAACCTTGGTTGGAGATTCCACTATAACTAATGAAGAAGACATAAGTTTACTCCTGAAGAACATACTTGTTTCCCAGCGTTTGCCGGATCAGGCCCCGCAGTTCGAGCTGCAGCAGGGCGGGGAGAACCTCCGATGCGGCAAGACCCGTGGCGGCGATGAGATCATCGACACTGCGGGGTTGGGTGGAGAGGTGGTCGATAAGCAGTCCTTCCTTGCCGCTGACTACGGGCCTGGGCAGGGAGGCGCGACCCGACGGAGCAGAGGCGGCCGGCGTCAGGGGCGCAATCTCCTCCGGCGCGTCCAGCGAAAAAGAGGCCTGCGGTTTGATTTCATCGAGGATGTCCTGAACGTTTTCGACGAGTTTCGCCCCCTCCTTGATGAGGCGGTTCGTCCCCCGGGAACCGGCCGCGTCGATGCCTCCGGGAACGGCGAACACCTCGCGCCCCTGTTCCAGGGCGATCCGGGCGGTGATGAGCGAGCCGCTCTTTTCCGAGGCCTCGACCACCACCACCCCCAGGGACATGCCGCTGATGATCCGGTTCCGGGCGGGAAAGTTCGGGGCATTGGGGGGAGTCCCCAGGGGAAACTCCGATACTACCGCGCCGCTTTGGGCTATCTCCCGGGCCAGCCACTCGTTTTCCGGGGGGTAGATCACGTCGATTCCCGATCCCAAAACGGCAATGGTTCTTCCCTTCACCGCCAGGGCGCCCCGATGGGCGGCCGTGTCGATACCCCGCGCCATGCCGCTGACCACGGTAATGCCGTGCAGGGAAAGCTCGCGGCTGAGACGTTCGGTCGTGTATTTGCCGTAGGCGCTGGCCTTCCGTGAACCGACCAGGGCGACATTGACGTCGTCGGGTCGCAGTTCTCCATGCACGTAGAGGAGAAAGGGAGGGTCGTAGATGAAGAGGAGCCGTCTCGGAAAGCGGGGGTCCTGACAAGTCATGATGGTTGTCGGCAATTCCCTCGCCCGTTCCAACTCCGCGGCAACTCGTTCCCAGTGATTGAATTCCCTGATATTTCGGGCAGTTTTGCTGCCGATCCCCGGTGTGGCCTCCAGCATGTTCAAGGGCGCCCGGAAGATCCGTTCAGGGGCGCCGAAACCCTGGAGGAGATTCCGAACGCCGATGTTGCCCAGTCCCTCCACATACCGGAGGGCCAGCCAGTATTTCAAGTCTTCAGGCTGTTGCGTCACATTCCAATCCTGTCGCTTCGACGATGATAATGCGAGACCTTTGAAAATCCACAATTTCCTGTCGCCCCGGCAAATACCGGGGTCGGGAACGCCTTGAAATAGCGGTATTCCGGCTTACGCTGGGATAAGGTCCAAGGTCCAATCAGGATGAGAGCTTTGAATACGCCATTTTTGTCATTTCGACCTCTTTCTTGTCATTTCGACCGAAGAAGGTCCAAAGTCCAAGGTCCAATTTGTAATTTCGACCGAAGGGAGAAGTCCATGTCCCGAATGCCATGAGGGATCTTAGGATTTCTCAGTCGCTTCGCTCCTTCGAAATGACATCTGGGTAGGCTCGCGCTCCTCGAAACGACGTTTTTCAAAGGTCTCAAAGCTTGAACATGCCGGAATAGCGGGCGCCGCCTCCCCGGGTCGGCCAACAAGGGCGCCGCCGGTCGGGGCGTTGTCGCCGAAGTAACCGCCGCACGATATATCTCATCTCCAAGGGCTGTCAAGGAATTTCATAAGAGCCGATAATATCGAAGGTTTTCATTCATATAAAGGCTGTGGGCAAAAATCTATTGTCAACGAGGTCCATTTCCGATAAAGGAGCGCCGGAGGCAACTCCGGGGGGAGGAAACTAGGCAAACGGGATTTTATCTTCTTCCCCCTTGTGGCGGAGACCTGTCGCGAAAGCGTCGGAAGACTCCAAAATGACCCGGCAAGGCGATGTCGGGACGCCACGCGGGGATTTGCCGTTCGCCCTTTTCCGATGATGAAAAAACCATGGCCCTTACTGGGGGCGACATTGCTGGCAGTGGCGATCGCGCTTACTTCGACGCCGGTCCGGGGCGGCGAGGTCCTGCTCCATCCGACGGCGATCGACCTGGGGGACGTAGGCGCGGGCGTATTCAAAAGAGGCCAGGCGATCATGACCTTTGCGGATGCGGAGCGGAAAGACTGGGCGCTTGCGACGCCGGAGGGATGGACGTGTAAATCCGGGCAACCCCTGATGGGGACCATGGCGCGCCGTCATCCCGCCAAGATCAATATCGCCATGAAGTCCTCGCTGGCGCCGGTGGGCGAGAACGGCAAGCCGCAACTCTATAACGTTCAATTGCTGCTGGAATTCGAGAACAAACAGGTTGTCTATCAGCGGCTCATTGCCGCCGGACCCCATCGGGAAGGGATCGCCTTCAATATCGCCGGCGATCTGAAGGTGATCGAACTTGCATTCCATATCCGGGAATATCCTCCGGAACCGGTCCTTGCCATCCGCCCCCAGCGGCTGGATTTCGGCATTCTGGAGGCAGGTCGGCAGGCGGAGGGAAAGATCGAAATCACCAACCAGGGGCGTCAGCCCCTGAAATGGAAAATCGAGCCGGCCCGCTGGCCCGCTGACGGGGAGAGCGGCGAGGTCACAGCGGGACAATATCACTCCTTCCATCGTCCGGAGGTCACGGGAATGGGCGCCTACCGCCCGGATCCGACCCGGAGCGGAGCGGTGGAGTTCAAGGGCAACTGGATGGAGAACGAAGGCTATCCCGAAGCTCACGGAAAAGCTATATTGAAGTATAATTATTCCGGGACGGGGATTGTCGTCTATTTCTGGAAATCGCCCCTGGCCGGGACCGTCAAGGCATATCTGGACAACCGCCCCCTTGGCAATCTGGAGGCCTTCGACGAGCGTAACATCGCCGCCGAATACCGCCTGCCGGAAACCCCGGCGCCGGGCTCTCATATCCTGACCCTGGTCAACCAACAGGGGAGGGTCGTCTTGGAGGGGGTCAAGATCCTGGGGAGGGAAGGGGCGAAAGACCAGGGGAGATGGGTTCGGGTCTTTCCCGATGTGGGGGTGACGACCCGGGAGATCGATTATCTGCATATCGCCGTGGATGCGACAAATCTGAAACCGGGCGGTCATGCCCGCTATTTCCGGATACATTCCAACGGCGGCGACGCGGTGGTCGAGATACATGCGGAAGTGGCGTCGGAAACGGGGGCGAAGGTCCTGGACGTCTATCGGTACCGCTATGGGGAGGACTGTCTCTTCCTGATCGATCCACAGGGGGCGGCCGGGACGCCGTTGCTGCGATATTACCGGAAGGACGGCATCGCCTTCCGCCTTTTCAGCCCCGGAACGCCGGGGACGACGGAATTTTATCGCTGGTACAATCCCCGCCAGCAGTCCCACTTTTATTCCTATGAGGCCGACGGCGGGGGGAAGTTGTCACGCGACTACATTCAGGAAGGGACCATAGGCAACATCGCCACCAGCCGTCTGCCCAACACCCGCCCGTTGCATCGCTGGCGCCATAGCGGCCGGGAACAGTTTTTTTTCACCACGGATGCCCGGGGCGAGGGTTACACAAAAAAAGGCTACCGATACGACGGGATTGCCGGCTATGTGCGTTGAGCTTTTTTTGGTTGTGGGAAATGATTCCTTCTTGACAAAAGGCGCCAAACAAGATATTAGGCTCCCTCTTTTACATAGCATGCGCCTGTAGCTCAGTTGGATAGAGCAACGGACTTCTAATCCGTGGGTCGAGAGTTCGAATCCCTCCAGGCGTACCAGGCGAATATGGTGGGTGTAGCTCAGTTGGTTAGAGTGCCGGGTTGTGGCCCCGGAGGTCGAGGGTTCAAATCCCTTCACTCACCCCATTGATTGCCTAAAAAGGCGCCTGTAGCTCAGTTGGATAGAGTCGCAGACTTCGAATCTGTTGGTCGTACGTTCGAGTCGTACCAGGCGCGCCAGATATGAGACAAGTGGTTCTTCTCGCAATGCCGGGCCTTTAGCTCAGTTGGTAGAGCAGTTGACTCTTAATCAATTGGTCGGGAGTTCGAGTCTCCCAAGGCCCACCAAGAAAAACAAGGGGTTACGGATTCTCTGCGTAGCCCCTTTTTCTTGCCCGGAAATTCTCTTTCCACCTTTTCGCTTGCATCTTCTCCCGATCGAGACCTTTGAAAAATGTCATTTCGAGGAATAGCTACAACTTGGCGGTGCCTGCCCCAGGCATGGGGGCGCGTCGGATGAGGCGAGAAAGATGAGGAGACGTTTATGGTTTTGAAGGGCGACCGTCGCAGGGAGGTGACAATCTATACGGACGGGGGCTGTCTGGGGAATCCAGGCCCCGGGGGCTACGGCGTAGTGTTGATCCATGGGCGGGCAAGGAAGGAATTGTCGGGCGGCTGCCGCTTGACCACGAACAACCGAATGGAACTCACCGCCGCCATCGTGGGCCTCCAGGCCCTGAAAACGCCCTGTCGGGTGACCCTGTTTACCGATTCTCAGTATCTGGTCAATGCCATGACGAAGGGCTGGGCGCAACGGTGGCGGCGGAACGGCTGGATGCGTAACAAGTTGGAAAAGGCCCTCAATCCGGACCTCTGGGAAAAACTGCTGGATTTGTGTAGTCGTCATGAGGTGAGGTTCGTCTGGATTAGGGGCCATGCGGGCAATCCGGAGAATGAACGCTGCGACGAACTCTCCCGTCAGGCGGCCCGGGGCGAAAACCTGGGGGATGAAGGGGTCTGCGGTCCCTGACGCCGTCGGGCTTCACGCTGCCGTTCGCGGCGGTCGCCTCGCGATTCGGCGGCCACCGTCAATCGTCTCGATGTCCCGTCTGTTCCCGGTGCCGCGGGTCCCTGGAGGGCCGCGGCGCCGAGGATCCAATCCCCTGCCCCGTTGGCGCGGCGCCTCAGGAGTCGAAGTGGGTTAGCGGCGGCTTGCCGATGGGATATACATTGAAGCCGATCCGAAAGCATTCCGAGTGGTCGAGGATGTTGCGGCCGTCGAAGATAAAGGCCGGCTTTGCCATTTCCCGGTATACACGTTCGTAATCCAGGGCGCGGTAGATGTCCCATTCCGTCATGACGGCGATGGCGTGGCAGCCGGCGGCGGCTTCGTAGGGGTCCTCCCTGTAATCGAGGACGCCGGCCAGTCCGGACAGATCGATGCGGGCGTTGTCCAGGGCCTTCGGGTCGGAGATCACGACTTCCGCCTGCTCCTCCAGGAGTCGTTTGGCGATGAAGATCGCCGGGCTCTCCCGGGTGTCCCCCGTGTTGGCCTTGAAGGCGAAACCGAAAATGCAGATCCTCTTGCCCGCGAGGGTGTTGAACATGGAGGTTATCATGTTCATGACGAATCGTTCCTGTTGGTAGGCGTTTATCTTCACCACGCTTTCCCAGTAGTCGGCCACGTCATCCAGACCGTAGAACCGGCAGAGATAGACGAGATTGAGGATGTCCTTCTTGAAGCAGGAGCCTCCGAAGCCTACACTCGCGTTGAGGAATTTTGCGCCGATCCGGCTGTCCATGCCCACGGCCCGGGCCACCTCCGCGACATCCGCCTCGGTTTTCTCGCACAGGGCGGAGATGGCGTTGATGGAGGATATCCGCTGGGCCAGAAAGGCGTTGGACACCAGCTTGGAGAGTTCGCTGCTCCAGATATTGGTGGTGATGATCCGGTCCCGGGGGACCCACCGGCTATAGATTTCCACGATGGAGTTCCGGGCCGATCTTCCCCGCTCCGTTTCCCGGGCGCCGATGAGGACGCGGTCCGGATTTTCCAGATCCCGGATCGCCGATCCCTCGGCGAGAAATTCCGGATTGGACAGGACATCGAAGGCGCCGCCGTTGGGCTGGCTATTGAGGATTCTCTCCATGGCCAGGGCCGTCTTGACCGGCAGGGTGCTCTTTTCGATGACGATCTTGTTCGTGACGGAATTCTCCAGGATCTGACGGGCTGTCTTTTCCCAGTACTGGAGATCCGCGGCCATGCCGGCGCCGGCGCCGAAGGTCTTCGTGGGGGTGTTGACGCTGACGAAGATGATGTCGTTGTCGCGAATCCCCCCTTCGATGTCGGTGCTGAAAAAGAGATTCCTCCCCCGCACGGTCCGGACAAGCTCATCCAGCCCGGGTTCGTAGATCGGTAGATCCTCAGAATTCCAGGCGGCGATCCGCTGGGCGTTTATGTCCACCACCGTTACCCGGTAGTCGGGACACTTGGCGGCGATCATGGCCATGGTGGGTCCGCCGACATAGCCGGCGCCGATGCAGAGGATGTTCTTCTTGTTTCCCGCATTAGGTTTCGTTTTCATGGTTTTTCTCCCGAATCAAAAAAATTTCTTTTCCACGTAGGCGGCAATAGCCAGGCAGGCGGTCAAACCCGGAGATTCGATGCCGATGAGATCGATGAGACCGGGAAAGCCCCGGTCGCTCTCCTCCCGGATGAGGAAATCCGTCGCTGGATCGCCGGGGCCCTGCAGCTTGGGCCGGATGCCGCTCATGTCCGGGGAGAGGGAGGCCTCGGCAATCCCGGGGAGATACCTGCCGACGGCGGCGGCGAAGTCCTTCTCCCGGCCTTCGTCAATGGCATATAGTTTGGCTTTTCCGACGGCGGGACCGTCTGTCGTCGTCTCCCCGTCTTGCAGCAGGCTGATTTCCCCGTCGTCCAGGTAGCGGCTGTCCGGTCCGAAACGGATGCGGCCCGCCAGATCCACCGTGGCGTGAATACCCAGTCCCACGTTGTTTCGCTGCGGAAGGGGATAGACGAGATGCCGCAGCGACGGGGAAGGGGAAGGGCGGAGATAATTGCCCTTGCAGGGCCGCAGACGGTAGCCGGCGGCGTCGATGTCGATGCCGGCCCGGGCGGCGACGGCGTCGGCGTGGAGCCCCGCGCTGTTGATCAGGACCTTCGTTGCCACCCGGTACTCCCCGTGGTTGATCTCCAATTCGTAGCCCCCGACGACGCGATGGATGGCCGTGACGCCCGCCCGGCAGGAGAGGATCGCCCCTCGGGTCTCCGCGGCGGCGAGGAAGGATCGCATCAGGCGATGACTGTCCACAATCCCCGTGGTAGGCGACAGCAGGGCGGCCTGGGCCGCCACCGCCGGCTCCAGGGACCGAAGCCGCCTTTTCCCCAGGATTTCCAGACCCGTGACGCCGTTGTCGGCGGCCATCGCTTTGATGTCGGCAAGCCTTGCCTCCTCGTCGTCATTGGCGGCGACGACAAGTTTGCCGATCCGGGCGTGAGGGATGTCATGACGGCGGCACCAGGCATGGAGAAGCCCATTTCCTTCCACGCACAGGCGGCTCTTTAGAAATTCCCGCGGATAATAGAGACCCGCATGGATCACCTCGCTGTTCCGGGAACTCGTTTCCTGTCCAAAGCGTTCGTTTCTCTCCAGGATCGCCAGTTTCCTGTCCGGGCGGGCCAGTTGCCCGGCCAGGGCCAGGCCGATGACGCCGGCGCCGATGATGAGCACATCGAACATCGTATCCGAGGCGGAGTTCATCGGGGAAACAACACTTCCCGGAAGTATGCGATCGTCTTGGCTAGCCCTTCGGTCAGCGGCACCACAGGTTGCCACGCCAGGAGTTGCCTCGCCCGGGCGATGTCGGGTCGGCGTTGTGTGGGGTCGTCTTGGGGCAGGGGCCGAAAGACGATTCGGGAGGTAGATCCGGTCAGGCGGATCACATTCTCCGCCAGTTCGAAGATGGTGAATTCCGATGGATTCCCGAGATTCACGGGTCCGATGACCTCATCGGGCGTGTCCATCATCCTGATGAGGCCCTCGATCAGGTCGTCGCAATAGCAGAAGGAGCGGGTCTGGGATCCGTCGCCGTAAACGGTTATGTCTTGACCCCTCAGGGCCTGAACGATGAAGTTGCTCACCACCCTTCCGTCGTCAATGGCCATGCGAGGACCATATGTATTGAAGATCCTGACGATTTTTATCCGCACCTGATTCTGGCGGCGGTAATCCATCATGAGGCATTCCGCGGCCCGCTTGCCCTCGTCGTAGCAACTGCGAATGCCGATGGGATTGACCCGTCCCCAGTACTCCTCTTGCTGAGGATGGATCTCCGGGTCGCCATAGACCTCGGAAGTGGAGGCCTGAAGGATCTTGGCCTTTACCCGCTTGGCCAGTCCCAGCGTATTGATCGCCCCCATGACGTTGGTTTTTATGGTCTTGATGGGATTAAACTGATAGTGGACCGGCGAGGCGGGACAGGCGAGGTTGTAGATCTCGTCCACCTCCAGATAGATCGGCTGGGTGATGTCGTGGCGGATGAATTCGAAGTTGGAGTGCCCAATGAGATGGCGGATATTGTTCTTGTTGCCGGTAAAGAGATTGTCCAGGCACAGAATGTCGTGACCCTGGGCCAGGAGTCGGTCGCAAAGATGGGAGCCCAAAAAGCCCGCGCCGCCGGTGATCAATATTCGTTTCGTCCTCATGGCAACTGATCCTCTGGAACAAGTCGCGCCGCCTGTTTTCCCCCACTGTGGCCGTGGCGGAGATAGACGCTGGCCGCCCCCCGGCCCGACATCTCCCCTGTTTTCCCCGCGCCCGTGGCGGAGATAAGACAACGGGGAGGCAATGTCGCGTTTCCGGATGGCAAAGTTGAAAATTATCGGTTATATAAAGGGTCCTCTTGGCCGTGTCAAGCCAATTGAGAGCGGCGCGCCTCGTTTCGGGTCTCCCCCGACGCGGGCCAGGCGCGGGAAGGAGAAGATAAGGCCGCGGACGCAAAGGATTTGCGGCCGCCGGCCGGAAAAGATGACCGACAGCCCGGAAAAGCGAGGCCTGGGGACGCTCTACGTTACCGCCACCCCCATAGGCAACCTCGAGGACATGACCCTGCGGGCAATCCGCATCCTCCGGGAGGTGGACGAGATCTATGCGGAAGACACCCGTCGGACGAGAAAGCTGCTCCAGGCTTACAAGATTACCACCCCGGTTTACAGCCTCTACGACGCCGTGGAAAGGAAACGGGCGCGGAGCGTCATCGACCGGCTGCGGGCGGGGAAGTGCGTCGCCTACGTCTCCGATGCGGGGACTCCGGGGATATCCGACCCCGGTTATCTCCTGATCGGCGAGGCCATACAGGCAGGGGTCCCGGTGTCCCCCGTTCCGGGCGTCTCGGCGGTCATCGCGGCATTGAGCGCCTCGGGGTTGCCCATGCATAACTTCGTCTTTCAGGGCTTTCTGCCGTCCAAGCCCGGGCAACGCCGGCAAATGCTGGAGGAATGCCGTCTCGAGAAGCGGACCATGGTCTTTTATGAATCCCCCCGAAGGCTCCGGTCGTCTCTGGAAGATATCGGGGCAATCATGGGGATGCGACCCATCGTCGTGGCCAGGGAGCTGACCAAATTATACGAAGAGTTCATCAGGGGCAACCCGGAAGAGATTCTCGAGGCGCTCTCCGGAAGGAACGTCAGAGGCGAGATCACCCTGATCGTTGGGGGCCGGCAAGAAAAGGACCGGGAATACGCCGATGAGGAACTTGTGGAGATGTTGCGCGAGTTGAGCCGGGAGACATCTCTCAGCTTGCGGGACCGGGTGGATAGAGTGGCCGCGAAGACGGGACTCCCCCGGAAAAATATCTACCGAATTGCTTTGACAGGGAAATTTTCTTGAACTGTGAACGAGGGTATGGTAGCAGAGGCGAAAACCGGGGAGGAGACAGGATGAGCGAAAGGGTCAGGGGGCCGGAAGACACGATCTATGATCTGGTGGATGTGGTCGAGGAGGGGGATCCGAATCCCGGCGACCTGTCAGTGCGAAAGCCGAAGATCGCCTTGGTGAATCCGAATCTTCAGGAGGAGATGCTCAAGAAGGTGGAGGAGACCACGGAAAGACTGGTTCGCGAGTTGTTCCCGGCTATTGCCGAACGGATCATCCGGGAGGAGATCGAGCGACTCAAGCAGTGAGACCGCGACTTCCAGGAAAGGCGCCGGATAGGCGAGAGGAAGGAATGAAGAGAATTGAACGCCGCCGTAAGCTCCACTGTTGTCTGGCCATCGTCATGCTCATGCTCTGCCCGCTGGGTGGATGCGCGAAGAAGATCCCCCATTTTCTGGCCCCGGAATATGAAAAGCGGGGCGTCCGGTTGATCGCCATCTTGCCGGTGGCGAATCAATCGAACAATGCGGAAGCGGCGGCGCTGTTTCGGGACAAGGTGTTGGAAGCGGTATATTTCCGGGGGTATCCCAAAATCCCCCCGAAGACCATCGACGAGAAATTGTCTCCTTTTTTCAGCGACTACCGGCGTCCCACCCCGGACGCCGTTCCACCCCGGCAGGTCGGGGATCTGCTGGGAGTGGACGCCGTACTCTATGTCACCCTGAAGGAGTGCGACACCTCCTTTCTCCTCCTCTATGCCTCTACCGGAGTAACGGCCACCTTCGATTTACGGAGCGCCAAGACCAACGAAAGCATCTGGAGCGTCAAACATTCCCTTACGGAGAGGAATTTCGAAATCACCCGGGATCGCCTCCGCATGAAGAGTTGTCAGGTCTTCGAGCCGGTGATGGAGGAGATAATCGCCAAGGCCGTGGAAACCCTCCCCCTGGGGCCGGATGCATGAAACGAGGGGTATGTCCATGAAATACAAGCCGATCTTCTTTTTGCTTTTCGCGGCCTTGCTAACCTGGTTGGCCCCGGGGGCTTCGTTCGCCCGGAAGCCCCTGGCGGTTAAGGCGGGCAAGGGGGGCGCCGTTGTCACCCATCTCGACGGCCAGGCCCAGGTCCTCCCTCAGGGAGAAAAGGCCTGGCGGATGCTCGCGGAGAAGGCCAACCTTCGGGGAGGGGACGAGGTTGTCGTCGGGGGCAATTCGAGGCTGGAGATCACCCTGGCCGACAATTCGCGACTCCGTTTCGCCGCGGAGAGCCGCTTTATCGTCGAACGGGACGGGGCCGACAAGGGCGGGGATGTCAAGGTTCACATCGCCGTAGGCCGGACTTGGGCAAATGTGAGCAAGTCGATGGGGCTGAAGAGAAAATTTGAAATCTCCTGCAACAATGCCGTAACGGGGGTCCGGGGGACGATCTACCGACTGAACGCGCATTCGGACGCCTCGGCGTTGGTGCGGGTCTATGAGGGAGAGATCGCCGTTACCGGTGTGACGAAGGCGGCGGAGTCCGGGAGAACCCTCGGCCCTCCCGTCAAGATCCCGGGACCGCGCAAGATCGCCGGTCCCCACAAGGTTTCTCGGGAAGAGTGGACGGTGATTGTCCGCTCCATGCAGCAGGTTTATATCCGTGCGGACGGATCGGCAGATAAGCCGCGGACGTTTTCCGTCGAAGAAGACCGCGACGCCTGGGTGGACTGGAACCGGAGCAGGGACAGGGCGCTTTGATGGATGCGGGGCGGCTTAACATCCCAAACACCCTGACGGTTCTGCGGATCATTCTCGTGCCCGCGATCGTGATTCTCCTCATGCAGGGCGATTATTTCAAGGCGCTGATTCTCTTTGCCCTCTCCGGGATCACCGATGGCTTGGACGGCTTTCTGGCCCGGATTCTCCATCAGCAGACAGAGCTGGGGGCGTACCTCGATCCTATTGCCGATAAGGCCCTGATGGTGAGTTGCTTCGTGACGCTTTCCATTAAGCATGTCATACCCGGCTGGCTGAGCGTCATCGTCGTGAGCAGGGACTGCATTATCCTCATCGGCATCGCCATGCTGGCCGTCATGTCCGTTTCCTTCCAGGTGCGACCCACGATGATCGGCAAATTAACCACGGTATTTCAGTTGTTGACGATTTTCGGCGTCCTGCTGCTCCATACCTTGGCGATGGCGGCGGATTACAAGAATTTTTTGCTGAGCTTATATGTGGCGACCTCCGCATTGACCATTATTTCGGGGTTGAACTACATTTTCAAGGGGATACGCTTCATCAATTCGGCAACGTGAAAGACATAGATTTGCCTTGACATGGAAGCTTTTTCCTGTTAAGTGCATGACCCGTTCGCAGAAAAAAACTTTAGGCACGTAGCTCAGGGGGAGAGCGCCATCCTGACGCGGTGGATGTCCAGGGTTCAAATCCCTGCGTGCCTACCATAACATTTAGAGAGGGCATCAGCGAAATCTGAACGTGATGCCCTCTCTTTAATTCATATCAGGGTGAGAGCCATGAAGGAGATAACGATTACCTGGCCGGACCGACGGCAGACCGTTTTGCCGAACGGAAGCACCGCAAGGGACGCCATCGCTGCCTGGAAGCCGGATATGCTGCCGACGACTGTGGCGGCGAAGGTCAATGGCAGACTCGTTGACCTGTCGTCCCTGGTTACGGAAGACGCCCTGATGGAACCCGTGGATGTGACATCCAAGGAAGGGCTGGGCGTCCTTCGCCACAGCGCCTCTCATATCATGGCCCAGGCGGTGCAGGATACCTTTCCCGGCGCCAAGGTAAGCATCGGCCCCTCTATCGAGGATGGTTTTTACTATGATTTTGAGTACCAAACCGCCTTCACGCCCGAAGACCTCCAGAAGATCGAACAGCGAATGAGGGAGATCGCCGCCGCCGATGCGCCCTTCTCACGGCGGGAACTCTCCCGGGAGGAGGCCCTATCCCTGTTCCGGGACAAGGGAGAGACCTACAAGGTGGAGCTGATTGACGATCTTCCTCCCGATGTCCGGACCGTGAGCGTTTATACCCAGGCGGGATACGAAGACCTGTGCCGGGGACCCCATCTGCCCTCGACGATCATGGTAAAGGCCTTCCGCCTTCTCAATGTCGCCGGGGCCTATTGGCGGGGCGACGAACGCAACAAGATGCTCCAGAGGATTTACGGGACCTGCTTTGCCACCCAGGAGGCGCTGGACGATTACCTGCGGATGATGGAGGAGGCTAAAAAACGGGATCACCGCCGTCTGGGGCGGGAGCTGGACCTCTTCCAGATGAACGAGGAAGCCGGGCCGGGGTTGATCATCTTTCACCCCAAGGGGATGATGCTCCGCTACATCATCGAGGAATGGGAGCGGCGGGAGCACCTGAGGCGGGGCTACGACATGGTCATGGGCCCCCAGATCCTCAAGGACGACCTCTGGAAGAGATCGGGACATTTCGACCATTATCGGGAAAACATGTACTTCACCGAGGTGGAGGGTCAAGGGTACGGTATCAAGCCCATGAACTGCCTCTCCCACATGCTCATCTACAAGTCCAAGATCCGCAGCTATCGCGATCTGCCGCTGCGATACTTCGAGCTGGGAACGGTGCACCGTCACGAAAAAACCGGGGTACTGCACGGACTCATGCGGGCCCGCCAGTTCACCCAGGACGACGCCCATATCCTATGCACCCCGGAACAGTTGAACGACGAGATTCGGGCGATCGCCGATTTCGTCGCCTATGCCATGAAGATCTTCGGTTTCGAATATGAAGTGGAACTGAGCACCCGGCCGGAAAAATCCATCGGTTCCGACGCGGACTGGGAACTGGCGACCTCGGCCCTGGAGGGGGCTTTGCAAGATTGCCGCATGGATTATGAGGTCAATGAGGGCGACGGGGCGTTTTATGGACCGAAGATCGACTTCAAGCTCAAGGACGCCCTGAAAAGGAAATGGCAGTGCGCCACCATCCAGTGTGACTTTACCCTGCCGGAGCGTTTCGAACTGTCATATGTTGGTCCCGACGGGGAAAGGCATCGCCCCGTCATGTTGCACCGGGTCATTCTCGGCGCCATCGAGCGTTTCATGGGGGTCCTGATCGAGCACTACGCCGGGGCCTTCCCCGTTTGGCTCTCCCCGGTGCAGGCGGAGATCCTGACCGTTACGGAAAAGCAGATCCCCTACGGAGAGCAAATCCATCAGGCGCTGGTAGATGCGGGCATCCGGGTCGAGAAGAGTTTTTCCAACGAAAAGCTGGGTTACAAGATCAGGGAGGCCCAGATGCGGAAGACGCCTTACATGCTGGTCATCGGCGACCGGGAAGTGGCGGAGCGCACCATTTCTCCCCGACGGCGCGACGGGAGGAACATGGGGGCCATGGGGACGACGGATTTTATCGCCCACATTCTGGAAGAAGTCCGCAATTATCGTTGAGTCAAACTTAATTCAGGAGGTGACATATCGCTAAGGAGTTGAATATCAACGAGGAAATCAAGGCGGGGCAGGTGAGGCTCATCGAGGAGGGCAGGCAGTTGGGCATCATGCCCCTCAAGGAAGCCTTGGCGATAGCCGCCAAAGCCGGTCTCGATCTGGTGGAAATCGCGCCCAATGCGGATCCGCCAGTCTGCCGGGTCATGGATTACGGTAAGTATCGGTACCAGCAGAGTAAAAAGCTCCAGGACGCGAGAAAGAGCCAGACAACCATTCAGATCAAGGAAATACGCCTGCGGCCAAAGACGGAGGAACACGACTTGGAGGTGAAGATCCGTCACATAAGAAAATTTCTGCAACAGAATGACAAGGTGAAGATAACCATGATGTTCCGGGGCCGGGAGATAGCCTATGCGGACTTGGGGCGAAAGGTCATGGAAACGATACGCGACGCCGTGGCCGAAGCGGGGGTCGTGGAGATGCAGCCAAAGCTGGAAGGAAGGAACATGACCATGGTCGTGGTTCCGAAGAAATAAATATAGCGAGGAGACGAAGGACGATGCCAAAATTGAAAACCCATCGAGGCGCCGCCAAGCGTTTTTCCCTTACCGGTACGGGAAGGGTAAAGAGGGCCAAGGCGTTTTCCAACCATATTCTGTCCACGAAATCGCCAAAGCGGAAAAGGAATCTCCGCAGGTCGGCGCTGGCGGACAAGACCAATGAGGCCGCGCTGAAAAGATTGCTGCCTTATCTGTAGAAGCACGGCGGCGAACCGAATGCGTCCGTTTCAAAACCAGAGCAAGGAGAAGACAATAAATGCCCAGGGTTAAAAGGGCCGTTACGGCCAAGAAGAAGCGTAGAAAGATATTGAAGTTGGCGAAGGGTTTTTTCGGCGCACGACGGCGTCTCCGACGAACCGCGACGGAAGCGGTTGACAAGGCGATGAAATACGCCTTTCGGGACCGTCGGACGAGAAAGAGAGATTTTCGAAGGCTCTGGATTGCCCGGATCAGCGCCGCCGCCCGCCTGAACGACATCACTTACAGCCGTCTCATCGACGGCATGAGGAAGGCGGAGGTGGCCATCGACCGCAAGATTCTCGCCGATCTGGCCGTCCATGATCCCCAGGCCTTCAAAGAGATCGTGGTCATGGCTAAGGGACGACTCGCCTCATGATCCGGCAACTGGAGGAATTGGCGCGACGGGCCGATGCGGAGTTGCAGGAGGCCCATGCCGAGGAGGCGCTCAACGAACTGCGGACGAAGTATCTGGGTCGCAAAGGCTTGCTCACCCAGATGCTGCGCCAACTGGGGAGCGCCCCCCCCGCCGAACGACCACGGTTGGGAAAACTGAGCAACGAGATCAAGGACAAGATAGCCGGCGCGCTGGATGCCGCCCTGAAACGAATCGAGGATTCCCGGGGAGATGAACTGCTGCGCCAGGAGGCCGTCGATGTGACCCTTCCCGGCCGCGCCGTCCGGATCGGTCAACGCCATCCCGTAACCCAGGTTATGGAGGAGATCTGCGGGATCTTTTCCCGCCTGGGATTTACCGTGGAGGAAGGGCCGGAGATAGAGACGGATTATTACAATTTCGAGGCGCTGAACATCCCCAAGGATCATCCGGCCCGGGACATGCAGGACACCTTCTATGTGAGCGACAACATCGTCTTGCGGACCCACACCTCGCCCGTACAGATCCGTACCATGGAGAAGATGCGACCCCCGGTGCGGATCCTTTCTCCCGGCAAGGTCTATCGCCCCGATTCCGATGTATCCCATACCCCCATGTTCCATCAGATCGAGGGACTTCTGGTTGACCGGGGCATCACCTTCGGGGACCTCAAGGGCGTCCTCACCTTCTTTCTCCAGGAGGTATTCGGCGCGGATATCCTGCCGAGATTCAGACCCAGCTTCTTTCCATTCACCGAGCCCAGCGCCGAGGTGGACATCCGCTGCGTTATGTGCGGGGGCGAAGGTTGCCGGGTATGCGGCCAGAGCGGCTGGCTGGAAATCCTGGGTTCCGGCATGGTGGATCCCGCCGTATTCGCGAACGTGGGTTATGATCCCGAAGAATACTCGGGGTTTGCCTTTGGACTGGGAGTGGAGCGGATCGCCATGCTCAAGTACGGCATATCCGATATCCGCCTGTTCTTCGAGAATGACGCACGTTTTTTAGAACAGTTTTAGCCTATGAAGATAAGCATCAAGTGGCTCCGGGACTACGTCGATTTCGATGTTGACCCGGCGGATCTGGCGGAGAGCCTGACCATGGCGGGCCTGGAGGTGGACGCCATCGAGAGGGCAGGCCCCGCATTCGACGGGGTCGTGGTGGCCAGGATTCTCTCCGTGCGCCCCCACCCCCAATCGGACAAGCTGCGCCTGTGTGAGGTCACCACCGGATCGGCGCCCCTGCCTATCGTCTGCGGCGCCCCCAACGTCGCGGCAGGCGCCACCGTCGCCCTGGCCCGGGTCGGCGCCGTTATCCCGGGCGGCTATGTAATCAAGAGTTCGCGGCTCCGCGGCGAGCCGTCGGAAGGGATGCTCTGTTCGGAAGAGGAACTGGGAATCGGCGAGGATAATAAGGGTATCATGATCCTCCCTCCGGAGATGCCCCTGGGGATGGACCTCAAGGAGGCCCTGGGTCTGTTGGATACCGTCCTGGATATCGGCGTCACGCCCAATCGCGCCGATTGCCTCTCCATCGTCGGCATTGCCCGGGAGGTGGCGGCCATTACGGGGAGTGCCCTACGGTATCCGGATACGGCCATCCGGGAGAATGAAGAGGCTACCCTGGGGATCGCCTCGGTGACCATCGAGGATCCGGATCTTTGCCCCCGTTATACCGCCCGAATCATCAAGAACATCAAGATAAAGGCTTCGCCGGCGTGGATGCGGGAACGTCTGGAGGCCGTCGGTCTGCGGGCCATCAACAATATCGTGGATGTGACCAATTTCGTCATGATGGAACTGGGCCAGCCCCTCCATGCCTTCGATTACCGGTTTCTCGAGGAAGGGCGCATCGTCGTCCGTAGAGCCCGGGAAGGGGAGCCTTTCGTCTCCCTCGACGGGAAGGAGCGGCTGCTGAAGGCCGATACCCTGATGATCTGCGACGGCGTCAAGCCCGTGGCCATTGCGGGCATCATGGGCGGATTGAATTCGGAGGTCAAGGACGACACCTCCACCATTCTCCTGGAGAGCGCCTATTTTCATCCCGCCTCCATCCGTCGCTCGTCCCGCTGGCTCGGCATGGGCACCGATGCAGCCTTCCGCTTCGAACGAGGCATCGACCCCGAAGGGGTGGTGCGAGCCCTGAATCGGGCGGCGCAACTTATGGCGGAGCTTGGGGATGGAGAGATCTGCCGGGGATATATCGACGTTTACCCGCGGCAGATCGGCGTCTCAAAAGACATACCCCTCCGAGGGCGACGGGTGAGGGCGATACTGGGGGCGGACATTTCCGGACGGGAGGCGGCGGAAATCCTGGAACGCTTGGAGATGACCGTTGTTCCCACGGGCGACGACGACTATCGGGTTACCCCGCCCACCTGCCGGGTCGATATCCACCGAGAGATCGATCTGATCGAAGAGGTTGCCCGCATCCACGGTTTCCCGCGGATCCCCGTTGCCATGCCCGCCTCCGGGGGCGCTCCGGGGCGTGAGAATCCCCGCCATCGGCGCGAGGGCCTTCTCCGTGCGGCGATGAACGGCTTGGGCTATAAGGAGACGATCAATTACAGCTTCATAAACCCGATCATGGCGGAACAATTCGGACTGCCGGAAGGAGACCCCCTACGTTCGTTTGTAAAGATCCGCAACCCCCTCACGGAGGAACAGGCGGTCATGAGGACCAACCTGGTCTATGGCCTCCTGGAAGTCATGGAACGAAATGCCCGGAACGGATGCGCGGACCTGAAGATCTTCGAAATCGGGCGGGTGTTCCTTGCCCGAGGGGAGGAGGAATTGCCGGAAGAAAGGCCCTGCCTGGCCGCCCTCGTCACCGGCAGTCGCTATGACTCCTCCTGGCATCACCAGGGGGTCATGGCGGATTTTTACGATCTGAAGGGGGCGCTGGAAGCGCTATTAGCCGTTCTAAAGATAACCGGGGCAAGATTCGTTGCGACGGCCGAATGGCCTTTCCTTCATCCCGGACGGGCCTGTCGCGTCATGATCGGGGAAGAGGTCGCG
Source organism: Pseudomonadota bacterium (assembly GCA_030057915.1). GTDB lineage: Bacteria > Desulfobacterota > Syntrophia > Syntrophales > UBA8958 > UBA8958. The sequence continues at coordinate 65,327 of JASGUC010000027.1, read as the reverse complement.
GGCTTCCTCGGGGAGATTCACCCCCGGGTGCGGGAAAGGCTGGATTTGCGCAGCCGCGCCCTGGTCTTCCAACTGGAGCTTGATAGCCTTGCGGTTCCGGCCGCGGCGGGACGGTCATTTAGGGAGATATCGAAGTATCCCGCCAGTTCCCGGGATGTGGCGTTCCTGGCGCCGGCGGTTATGGAAGGAGAGACGCTGTGCCGGGCTGCCTATGGCCAACATGAAGCATTGCTTGAAAGAGTCTCCATTTTTGATGTATATTCAAGCAAAAATCTCCCGGAAGGAATGAAGAGCATCGGTTTGAGGTTTTCGTATCGATCCGACGACAGGACCTTGCGGGAGGAAGAAGTCAACAGCGCCCATGACCGGATAGTAAAGAACATGATGGCGGCCACGGGGGCAATGATCCGCGGGGAATGAAACGGCTCGATGACAGGAGGAGGAAGCATGACGAAGATTGATATTATTCAGGACGTTTACGAGAAACTCGGCTTTTCCAAAAAGGACTCGGCGCGCATTGTCGAATCGGTGTTTGAAATCATGAAGGAATGCCTGGGTCGGGGAGAAAAGATAAAAATATCGGGATTCGGCAACTTTGTCGTCAAGGAGAAGAAGTCGCGGCGGGGCCGCAATCCCCAGACAGGCAAGGAAATCGAGATTTCCGCCCGGCGCGTCCTTACCTTCAAATCGAGTCAGGTCCTGCGAAAGGCCCTCAACGGCTGATCCGGCAGCGAAGCCTCGCAATGAAAGCTGATAGGTCATAGGTCATAGCTCATAGGAAAAAATATATGTGCAAAATCCCATGAGCCACCAGCTATCAGCTACGAGCAATGAGGGCGGTCCGATTTCTTGTCATTTCGACCGAAGGGAGAAATCCATATGCCGTCGGGTCCGATCATGGAGGAATCGATCCCTGACAAGGCCTACTTCCGCATCGGTGAAGTGAGCAGCATCCTCGGTGTGGAGCCCTATGTGGTCCGCTACTGGGAGTCTGAGTTCAAGTCGGTGCGACCTGTCCGCACCGGTTCCGACCAGCGGCTCTACCGACGCAAGGATCTCGAGCAACTGCTGCTCATCCGGAACCTTCTGTATAGAGACAACTTCACCATTCGGGGGGCTAAAAAACAGCTTTCCAGAAAAACGCAGGCGCCAAGCCCGGAAGGGTCGCCGGAGGAGGATCGCCGGCTGCTCAGAGAGGTCAAGGCGGAACTGGCGAAGATCAGGGAGCTTCTTTCCTGATGCCGTCGGGTCCGCCTGAGGACGGCGCGGCGGAGCTGTGGGCCATTTTTTCCGAACCGGCGGCGCCCGAAGCCGAGAACAAACCCGCTACCCCGGGGGTTCCTTTAGCCCAGATTTTCCATTGGAGACCTTTGAAAAATGAAAGCTGATAGGTCATAGCTCATAGGAAAAAAATGTGCAAAATCCCATGAGCTACGAGCCACGAGCTACCAGCCACCAGCTACGGGGGGGTTATTTCTTTTTCTTCGCACGACTCGCCCGCTTGGAGGCCTTCAACGGGTTGATCTTCTGGGTGTTTTCCCTGATTGCCAGCTTGACGTGAGTTGCCCGAGGACAATTGCCCATAAGCCATTTGCTGGCCGGATCCATGTATATCTGGCAGTAGCGTCCGGTCGCCAGTTCCACGACCTTGCCGCAGCCTTCGCATTTTTCCGCAATAGTTTTACAGGCCCCATCCTTGAAGGCACAGCCGCTGCTCTTCATGAACACACATTCGGCGCCCGTCCTGATCGTCTGACAAATCATCCTTCTCACCTCAAAAAAAAGTTTGCATATCTAACAAATAACCATGCCGCTGTCAAGGATAAAGGGCGCAAAAGATTCGGAATGAATTGACTTAAACAGCCCGGCGTGATAGAAAAACCGCCATTTGCCGCCACACGACTGACAGGAAGAAAAGGCTTGAGATGACTGCATTGGATCTGTCCGGTTTTTTTCTGCGCTCCCTCTTTGTGATGTCTTCCCTGAACTTCAAGAGAATGCAGAATCTTGGCTTTGCCTACGCCATCTTACCCCTGGTCCGCAACATGAACGGAAACAAGGAGCGAATCGCGGCCTTTGTCCGGCGTCAACTCGATTATTTCAACACCCATCCCTACCTCTCCGGGGCCGTTCTCGGGGCGGTGATTCGATTGGAGGAAAAGGAAGACGCCGTTGACTCCGCCGGCCAAGCGGCGACGACGAAACTGAAGGAATCGCTTATGGGCCCTTACGCGGCCATCGGAGACAATTTCTTCTGGGGGAGTCTGCGCCCCCTGGCCGGGATCGTCGCGGCGATCCTTGCCTATGAGGGCTTTGTCTGGGCGCCCTTCGTCTTTCTTCTGATCTTCGATCCCCTGCATTTATGGATCCGCTGGAGAGGGTTCCTCGAAGGCTACCGTAAGGGAAGGGAGGGATTCGCTTATATTCAATCCTGGGACCTGCCGCGGCGGGCTCGCTGCCTGCGCTGGATCTCCCTGACCATCTTAGGGGTGGCCGCCGGGTTACTCATTGCTCGGATGGACCTCTTCCCCGGGAGCTTCTGGCCGCGGCAGGGGGCGAATATTGCCGTACTGACGGCGGTGCTGGCGGCGTTTTTGTCCATGCGCCGGGGAATGTCGCCGTTAGTGATCCTTTATGCCCTGACCGCCGTTTGCGCGGTGGTGATGCCTTGATATGCGGGAGACAAGGATCTTCGAGGTCAGGAACAAGTTGGGGATTCATGCCCGAGTGGCGGCAAAGCTGGTCGAGGAGGCCAGAAGATACAAGGCGAGAATATTCTTTGAATATGAAGGTCAAGAGGTAAACGGCAAGAGTCTTCTCGGCATTCTGACCTTGGCGTGTGGATCGGGAGGCAGGATGAAGGTCAGGGCGGAGGGCAGCGATGCCGACAAGGCGCTGTTAGCCCTGGAACGACTGTTTGCGAACAAATTTGGAGAGGAGTAGCGATAAGCCAACCATAGCCATGCCGGAGGAAAAGAACATAAAGAACACGGTGCTCAAGGGAATCGGCGTCTCGCCCGGGGTGGTGACGGGAAGGGCCTACCTTTTCGATCGCCTTGACGCCCAGATTTCCTTTTACAAACTCGATAAGGCGGTCCAGAAAACAGAAGAAATCAGGCGGTTCCGTGAAGCCCTGCGGGCCTCGGAGCGGCAGTTGAAGGAGATCAAGAGCAAGCTGACGGAAACAGGGGGCCTGGAGCCGATCTATATTATGGATGTCCATATCATGATCCTCAAAGACCGATCGTTTGTTGCCAACGTGGTCCGGCAGATCCGTGAAATGTCGGTAAACGCGGAATGGGCGCTCCGTTTGACGATCGATAAATATCGTGACATCTTTGAGAAAATGGACGATGAATACCTGCGGGACCGCTTCAACGACATTCGTGATGTAGGGCAGATGATCCTCCGTAATCTTGCCGGACGACGCCAGGAAAAGATCGCTCCCCTGGGTGAAGGGGTGATCGTTATCGCCGCGGATCTGTCGCCCGCCGATACGGCCCAGATGATGATCGACAAGGTGCTGGGTTTCGCCACCGACATGGGCAGCAAGACCTCCCATACGGCCATTGTGGCCCGATCCATAGCCATCCCGGCGGTCGTGGGACTGGAGAAGGCGACCAGGCAGGTCCGGACGAACGATCTCATCATTATCGATGGAACCGCCGGTCTCGTCATCGTCAATCCCGATCCGGAGCTTTTGCACCGCTACGAGGAAAAGAGGCGCCATTACCAGACGGTTCGGGAAGAAGAGCTTAAATATGCCAAATATCCCGCGGTTACCAAAGACGGATGCCGAGTGCGGATTGCCGGCAATATCGAGTTCATCGAAGAAATCCCCTCCGCCGTCGCGCACGGCGCCGAGGGGATCGGGCTGTATCGCACCGAATTCATCTACATCAACCGGGAGGAGCTGCCGACGGAGGAGGACCACTTCCTCAACTATCGCCGGGTCATCGGCGTGGAGGGGCTGGAATGGGCGACGATCCGCACCTTCGATCTGGGCGGCGACAAGTTCTTCTCCGACCCGAAACTGGCGAAGGAAATGAATCCCCAAATGGGGCTTCGGGCCATCCGTTTCTGTCTAAAGGAGATCAATCTGTTCAAGGTGCAGCTCCGGGCGATCCTCCGCGCCAGTGCCTTCGGGAAGGCAAGGATACTATTCCCCATGATCTCGGGCATTGAAGAGATACGAGCCGCCAAGAATATCCTGGGGGAAGTCCGGGACGATCTGAAGCAGCAGGGGATTGCCGTGGGTGGGGATATCGAGATCGGCGTCATGATCGAGGTGCCGTCGGCGGCGATCATCGCCGCGGAACTGGCCCGGGAGGTAGATTTTTTCAGCATCGGCACCAACGATCTGATCCAGTATGTCCTGGCCATCGACCGGATCAACGATCAGGTCACTTATCTCTACGAACCCCTCCATCCCGCCGTGCTCCGGATGATCGGAAGGGTGGTGGAAATCGGCCACCGGGCGGGGATCCCCGTGGCCATGTGCGGGGAGATGGCCGGAGACCCTACCTATACGATGATCCTGCTGGCCATGGAAATCGACGAGCTGAGCATGAATCCCCTTGCCATTCCCAAAGTAAAGGAAATCATTAGGGAAACGACCCTCAAAGAAGCGCGGCGGCTATTGAGGAGGATAATGAAGATGGCCTCGGCGGCGGAGATTCGGGAACATGTGGAAAAGGCCATGCGAGACAGATTCCCCGGTCTTTTGGCCGGCAACGGCGCTTAGGATTCCAGGCGGCCGTCCATGACGACGATGATGGGCAAGATAGCCGGCTGGTTCCGAGACAGCCGTCATTACAGGCCGGAAAGCCTGTATGAAGGCGCCAATTTCCTTTTGGACTGGCTGGTCAGGAAGGCCCTGTGGAAGATCTCTTTCGATGTGGAGGTTGCCGACAATCTGCGAAGGCTTGGCAACGAAGGTCTGGTGGTTTATGCCTTGAAGGACCGGAGCCAGCTCAACAGCCTTATCCTCTGGGATCTGGCCAGGCGGAAGGGGATCCCCATGCCGGCACACAGTCATGACGTCAACATGACGCTTTGGCAGCCCTTTTCCGCCTCCCTGCGGGTTGTCGCTTCCACCTGGCGCCGCGTTTTCTCCCGTCCGGGCGCGGGGGACGCCAACGGCCTCCTGGCCATGAGGAACCATCTGGCGGCCGGTCGGACCCTGATCATTCATTTAGGGGGATCGGAATTCTTCGAGAACAAAAAGGTTAACGATGTCCTCAACGGTCTCTGGGACGCTCAGGAGTCCCTCGATCGGCCGCTTTACCTGGTCCCGGTGCTGGTTACCTACGGGCGGAGGCGGGAGAAGGAGAAGGAGAGCATCCTCAACATCCTCTTCGGCCAGACGGACAATACGATGTTCCTCCAGCGGCTGATCTCGTTTCTGCGCTTTGCCGGCAAGATATTCGTCATGCCCACGGAACCTGTGGAGATGTCGAAATTTTCCCGGGAAAACGCCGACCTGCCCCGCGGGGAGGCGGTCGGCAATCTCCGCGGCGAACTGCTCGGACGCATCGACGAGGAAAAGACGGCCCTGATCGGGCCCTTTCTCAAATCCCGCCAGGAGCATATCGGCATGGCGCTCCGGTCGCCGGACCTCGTGGACTTCATGAAAAAAGAGGCCGCCGCCGGCAAGAAGGACTACGGCGCCGTGGTGAAGGAGGCCAGAAGATACCTCGACGAGATTGCCGCGGATTACCAGGAGGCGTATGTCGAGGTGTGGGACCGGCTGCTTTCCTGGCTCTGGAACAACATCTATGACGGGGTGGTCGTGGATCTGGAGGGCATGGCCCGTATCCGAAACGTTTCCAAAAAGATGCCCTTCGTTATAATCCCCTGCCATCGTAGCCACATTGATTACTTGCTTCTGTCTTACGTCTTCTACCAGCATCGCATTCAACTGCCCTTGATTGCCGCCGGAACCAATATGGCCTTCGGCCCATTCGGTTATATCTTCCGCAAATCCGGGGCCTTCTTTCTGCGGCGGAGTTTTCGCGGCAACGCCCTGTACGGGGAGGTCTTCGCGAAATATCTGGAGGTGCTCATCCGGGAGGGACTGCCCATCGAGTTCTTCATCGAGGGCGGGCGGAGCCGCACCGGCAAGATGGTGATGCCGAAATACGGGCTGCTCTCCATGATCATTCAGGCCTTCCAACGCCATGCGGCGGAAGATCTGGCCGCCATCCCCGTTTATATCGGTTATGACCGGGTGATCGAGGAGAAATCATATCTCAAGGAGTTGAGCGGCGTCCCCAAGGAGCGGGAAAAGACCACGGATGTCATCAAGAGTTCGCGGATCCTCCGCAAACGGTATGGCAGCGTCTATGTGAATATCGGCGCGCCCATATATCTGCGGGCCTTCCTGGCGGCGGAGGAAAAGAGCTTCGCCGAGATGGACCTGGAGGAACGTCAGAGCCTCTATCGAAAAATGGGCTATGAAATCGCCTTGGCCATAAACAAGGTTTCCGTGGTCACGCCCTTTGCCCTGATCTCCGCGGGGCTGCTCTCCCATGACCGCCGCGGGATCAGCCACGACGAATTGATGGCGATCCTCAACGAGTTCCACGAATATCTGATCCATATGAAGGTCAGCCTGGCGGCCACCTTTGTTCGCCGGGACAAGGCCATCAACGATGCCCTACTGTTGTTCGATCAATCGGGGCTCATTTCAAGACTCGGGGACGAAGAGGGAGAGGAGCCGGAACTGGAAGAAATCGTCTATAGCCTCGACGACGACAAGCGTCTCAACCTGGAATACTACAAAAACAACATTCTGCATTTTTTCATCCCGTTAAGCTTCGTCGCCGCCTCCATGCTGGCCCATCCTCAAGACCATATCCCCCTGGTCTTGATCCTGGACGACTACCGCTTTTTAAAACGTCTGTTCTGGAACGAGTTTATCTTCGACACGGAGCGGGAGGACGGCGGGGAGGTCAACAACGTCCTGGCATATCTCCTGGATAGGGGGATGATCGCCATCCGGGGGCCCGAAGAGGACGCCGAGGCCTGCTTCGAGGTGAAGGGAAAGGGACGGACCAGCCTCCGCCCCTTTGCAGGACTGATCGAAAATTATATCCAGTCCTACTGGATCGTCGTTCGGGCGTGCGCCTATCTCCGAAAGGGACCGCGCTCCGAGCGGGAGTGGCTCAAGGGGATCCACAAACTCGGGGCCAGGATGTTTAGGAAAGGGGAGATCCGCCGGGCGGAGGCGCTGTCCGAGGCCAACTACGGCAACGCCATGATCTCCCTCCAGGAGGAGGGGATCCTTGACTTCTCGGAAAACCCCGAGAAGAAAGATCGTAAAGACCGAAGGACCTTCTTCCTGACGGATGACCGTCGGGCTCACGAAGCCCTGCGACGGCGTCTCTTCCGGTTCCTATGAGGGCGGGGCCGCGCCGGCGTCGGATTGCGGGTTGAGACCTTGGCAAAACCCCGTTGTGCCCTCCCCATCGAGGAAGCGCAGCCTCATAGGATTCCTCGTCGCTCGCGCTCCTCGAAATGACATTTTTCAGAGGAACGACGATCCACTGAGGAAGCGCGGCCTCCTAGGATTTCTCGTCGGTCCTAACCGGGAAAGCGGGAATCCCGTGTCTTCGACGATTTTCTGGATGTCGGGTCAAGCCCGCCAGGGCATGGGCGGCGGTTTTTCAAAGGTCTCGGGCCCGTCGCGGGCGGCCCCGCAGCCTTTCCCGCGCCTTCGCCCGACCACGATAAGGGGCAAGGGCCGACATCCCCCCCTGGCCTCCCGGAAACGGACGTTCCGGGGGAAGCCCTTGCCGGCGGAGGGCGGACGCCCCCCGCCGTGCGCTGCCTTGGGTCGCTGTCTCGGGACCTTGCCGACCGCAGCCCTACCCGATGCTGTAAAGGGCGCCCTGGCCCCGATACACCGCGGCCTCCCCTAGTTCCTCCTCGATGCGGAGCAACTGGTTGTACTTGGCGAGGCGTTCGCCGCGGGAAGGGGCGCCGCTCTTGATCTGGCCGCAGTTGGCCGCCACGGCCACGTCGGCCATGATCGTGTCCTCCGTTTCGCCGGAACGGTGGGAGACTACGGCGCTATAACCCGCCTCCTTGGCCATCTGAATCGTCTCCAGGGTCTCCGTGAGGGTGCCGATCTGGTTGAGCTTGATGAGGATCGAGTTGGCGACGCCCCGCTCGATCCCCATGGCCAGGCGCTTGCGGTTCGTCACGAAGATGTCGTCGCCGACGACCTGGATCCTTTTCCCCAGATGGTCTGTAAGCATTTTCCATCCCTCCCAGTCGTCTTCCGCCAGGCCGTCCTCGATGGAGATGATGGGATAGCGCTCGACCAGGTCCTGATAGAAGGCCACCATCTCCGCCGACGTCTTCTTCGGTTTTTTCTCCGCCGCCAGGATGTAGGCGTTGTCTTTGTAGAATGAACTTGCCGCCGCATCGAGGGCGATGAGGATGTCCTTGCCCGGCTCGTATTTCGCTTCGCGGATGGCTTCCATGATCGCCGCGAGGGCTTCCTCGTTGGATTTCAGATTCGGGGCGAACCCGCCCTCGTCGCCAACGGCGGTGTTGAGGCCCTTGCCTTTCAGAACCGCCTTCAGGGTGTGAAAGACCTCTGCGGCCATCCGGAGCCCCTCCCGGAAATTCGGCGCCCCCACGGGCATGATCATGAATTCCTGGATGTCCACATTGTTGTCCGCGTGCTGGCCCCCGTTGATGATGTTCATCATGGGCACGGGGATGTCCTTGGCGCCGACGCCGCCGATGTAACGGTAAAGGGGGAGATCGACCGCCGCCGCCGCCGCCTTGGCGCACGCCAGGGAGACGCCGAGGATGGCGTTGGCGCCCAGGGCCGATTTATTCTCCGTGCCATCCAGGGCGATCATGGCATAGTCAACGGCCCGCTGGTCGAGACAGTCCATGCCGATGATTTCCGGTCCGATCTTATCGATGACGTTGCGCACCGCCTTTTCGACCCCTTTTCCCAGGTAGCGCTTCTTGTTTCCGTCCCGGAGTTCCAGCATTTCATGTTCCCCCGTCGAGGCGCCGGAGGGCACGGAGGCCCGACCGACGATTCCCGAACGGATGGCCACCTCCGCTTCCACCGTGGGATTGCCGCGGGAATCGAGAATCTCGCGGGCATGGACATTGGTGATTTCCGTCATAAAGAACCTCCTGATGATCTTCTTCACGGAGAAGAAGTTGCTTTGGTCGGTCGCTTATGACATAAATGACCTGGGGTTTGCAACAAATTAAGGATTCCTCGTCGCTCGCACTCCTCGAAATGACATTTTTCACTGTTCTTTCCGCAAGCGCTTGATTACCCGTAGCCGCAAAGACGGGAAACCCTCTATTTTCGGCCAATTTCGGGCTGAACCAACCTGCCCGGGGAGATGGGGGGGGGTAAAACATATCTTGATCCCCGGGGCGATCTTATATAAGCTCCCGGAAACCCTGAGAGCCGCCGGAGAGGAATGCCGGCGAGGCGGGAGGCGGGCCCACTTGAGCTTGACTTCCGCAGAGCTTGACTTCCGCGGTCCGCTATGGGCATGGAGCGACTTCGGCAGTGAGGGGCGTGGATGATACAAAACCGGCGGGAAGAGCTTGGCATGATGAAGGGGGGGCAGTGGCAAAACGGGAGCATGCCCGGCTTCGTCTCCACCTGAAGAAGTGGCTGGAGAAGGCCGTGCTCGATTACGGGATGATCCGTTCGGGAGACCGGGTCCTAGTAGGGGTCTCGGGCGGCGCCGATAGTCTGGTCCTGCTCGATCTCCTAGCCTCGCCCATGGTCTTCATACCGGAATTTACCCTTGTCGCGGTCCATGTCGATCTTGGTTTCGCCGGGGGGGAGGATGATTCCGCCCATATCGAAGAGGAAATGAGGCGCCGGGTTGAGGACTGGGTAACGGAAAAGACGGACATTGGCCTGGTGGCCCACGGTGAGATCAACCGCAAGAACCCCTGCTTCCTGTGTTCCCGTCTCCGCCGCCGCCGGATTTTCGAGATTGCCGCCGCCCGGGGGTGCAACCGCATTGCCTTTGCCCATCACCGCGACGACATAATCGAAACCCTGTTGATCAACCTATTTTACGGGCGGGAGATAAGCGCGATGAGACCCATCCAGTCCATCTTTGGGGGGAAGCTGCACATCATCCGTCCCCTGGCCTATCTTCCGGAGGCGTCGATCAAGAAATATGCGGAGGAACGGGGTCTGGCCGCGGTCCCCAACCGGTGCCCCACCAGCGGCGCCTCGCGGCGGCTTTACATCAAGGAGCTGATCCGCGCATTGGAGAAGGATAACCGTCAATTGCGGCACAACATCTGGACGGCCATGCGCCATGTGAAGACCGAATACCTGCTCTGAACGGGGTTTCCCGCCCGACGGCGCGGGGGCGGCCCGGTTTTTTGAATTCTAATCTCGAGGAACCATGACAGCCAAAGAAAATGCGACGGTAAGGATCATCGCCCAAAACAAGACGGCGCGTCTTCACTACTTCATCGAGGAAACCTACGAGGCGGGTATCGCGCTCGTCGGCACGGAGGTCAAATCGCTGCGGGAGGGGCGGGCCAACCTCAAGGACAGTTACGCCTTGGTAAGGGATGGGGAGGTCTTTCTTCATGACCTTCACATCAGTCCGTACTCCTTCGGGAATCGCTATAATCACGACCCATTGCGGACCCGCAAGCTCCTGCTGCACAGTCGGGAAATCAAACGACTCTATGGCAAATCCCGGGAGCGGGGCTTGACCATCGTTCCTCTGAAGCTCTACTTAAAAAGGGGGAAGGTAAAGGTGGAGATCGGCGTTGGCCGGGGCAAGAAACTCTACGACAAGCGCGAGGCCATGAAGGAAAAAGACGCCCGACGGGAGATGCGACGGCGGGACTGACGATCCGGCGCCGCCGCTAAATCAGGAGGAGAGAGATGTCGCTGGCAATAGGGATCGAAGAACGGATGCCGGGATACTACCTGGTCACATTAGGCGGCCGCCTCGACAACAATACCCATGGGGCTTGTGAAGAAAAGATCCGGCCGCTTCTCGTTGCCGACACACAGGCGATCATGTTCGACCTGTCGGCGCTGGATTACATAAGCAGCATGGGTTTGCGTGTCATTTTGAAAACGCGGAAAGAAATCTTGGGCAAAGGCGGAAGCGTCCATTTTGTCAACATGCAGCCCCAGATTGAAAAGGTCTTCGAGATCGTCAATATGCTGAAGGGGATGACGCTTTTCGCCAGTGTCGAGGAAGCGGACGCATACTTCGACGCCATGCAGAAAAAGACCCTCGAGAGCGGATGATCGGCCCTTGCCAATCCCAAGACATCCCCCAGGGTAAAGTTGCCCTGCCAGAAATTGGCCGAAAAGGGCGGGTTCCACATTTTTCCCAGTGTTTTCAAGCATCCTCTGGATGGCGGGTCAACACCGGCATGACAGGACAGGTCGTCTTTCGAGGGTCGCTCTTTGGCCTTGACATTTCCGGCGCCGGTGGTTAGTGTACTGGATAGTTGGAAGAGGTTCTTTGTCATTCCACAATTCCTGCAAACCAGAAGAAATCATCCTTATGGGGGCGTAATGGTTTCGACGGGGATAGTTGAAGCTGTAGCAGCGTGCCGAGGTTCCTACAGGCCTCGTTAAACAGGTAGGAAAAAAATAGTCGCAAACGACTACGAATACGCCTTAGCCGCGTAAGACGGCTAACGTTCTGCCGGTCATGCCCGCCGGGTCGGACAGGGCGCAATACAGGTGGGATAGCCAAACTCTCGGGCCTGGAGGGGGGGAGGCGAATCGACTCAGGATAGTCACGTTCCATCCTGCCTTTGGGAGGGAGCGCCGGCGAAAGAAAATCAGAGGCTCCGCACGAAGAACCTGCAGTGGAATATTTCCGGACGGGGGTTCGATTCCCCCCGCCTCCACCAATGCATGATCCCAGACAATCCAACGAAGCGTAAAACCCGCCAGAATTAGCGGGTTTTTTCTTTTTCATTATCCAAGGCCCCCGGGGAAACCCATATTTCTGGATGCCGGGCCAAGCCTGACAGGACATGGGCGGCGGAATTTCGAAGGTCTCGGGGAAATCCTAATGATGGCAGATTGTTAAAGATTTCTCCCTTCGGTCGAAATGACAAGAAACGGGTCTGCGAGTATTCTCTGGATGCCGGGCCAAGCCTGACAGGGCATCTGAAGCGGCGTTCCCAAAGGTCTCCATTTGGCGCCCCATCGTCATTCAAGGTGAGACCTTTGAAAAATGTCATTTCGAAGGAGCGAAGCGACTGAGAAATCCTAAGAGCCCTCATGGCATTCGGACATGGATTTCTCCCTTTGGTCGAAATGACAAAAATGGCGGTTATTCAAAGGTCTCAAGGTAACGTCAAGCCTGCTGCTGACAGCGGGTTTTTCTTTTCCGTGGGTCCTTCCCCGAGTCAAGGCGCGGGAAGTCCATTCCTGAGAGTCCCCTTCTTTATCTAAACCGCCGGTCGGCGGTTTGAGCCCGAATTCGTCATGGCAGATTGTTAAAGATTTCTCCCTTCGGTCGAAATTACAAGAAATCGGTAGAAATGACAAGAAGCGGAATTGATCCCGCCGGAGATTTCTCGTGTTTACATGGGGGGAGAAATAGTTTAATATTCCGCCGTTCGCTCGGGGGAATATAGAGTGGAGGCCCAGGGCATTCCTGAACTCCTGCTGGGGATTCTGGGCCATGACCGTCGGGGCGTGTCGGGCGGAGGCGTCGCCTTGTATGACGAGGCGACGGAAATTGCGACCCTCCGGGAATTTTCGCAATCGGCGGAACCCGCTTCCCATCCGCCTCTAAATGCCGTGGAAGGCAGGGGTCCGAAGGAGATTGGAGACGATGATCACTACCAGAATAAACGAGATATTTAGACTAAGACATCCTATCGTCCAGGGAGGCATGATCTGGGTCAGCGGTTGGCGTCTGGCCGCGGCCGTGTCGAAAGCCGGCGCCCTGGGCTTGATCGGCGCTGGTTCCATGACCCCGGAATTGCTCCGGGCGCATATTCGCAAGATCAAGAATGAAGACGCGGAGGGGGTCTGGGGCGTGAACCTCCCGATATTTTTTCAGTATGCCGAGGAGATGGCCCGGATCATCCTGGAGGAAAAGGTCCGGGTGGTTTTCACCTCCGGCGGCAGCCCCCGCAAATACACCTCCCGTTTCAAGGACGCCGGGATCAAGGTGGCCCACGTGACGGCGACGCCGGAGTTAGCCGTCAAATGCGAAGAGGCAGGAGTTGACGCCGTGGTGATGGAGGGATTCGAGGCCGGAGGCCATAACGGTCGGGATGAATTGACGACCATGGTCCTCGTCCCCCAGACCGTCGATGCGGTGAAGATCCCCGTGATTGCAGCCGGAGGAATATTCGACGGCCGGGGGATGGCCGCCGCGCTCGCCATGGGGGCGGCTGGGGTCCAGATCGGCACACGCTTTGCGGCGACCCGCGAATCCAGTGCCCATGACAATTTCAAGGGGATGATTCTGAATGCCCGGCCTACCGATACCTTTCTCATCCTCCGCAAACTGATTCCGGCCAGGGTCATTAAAAACCCTTGGTACGAAAGGGTTGTGGAAGCGGAAAAAAGGGGGGCGTCGCCGGAGGAACTGCTCCGGATCATCGGAGAAAAACGAACAAAAATCGGCATGTTCGAAGGCGATCTGAGGGAGGGTGAGCTTCAGATCGGCCAGGCCGCGGGGGCGATCGGGGATCTTCCCGCCGCGGGCGACGTCGTCGATGCTATCGCCAGGGATTGTGAGCGGATCATGGCGGAAATGCCGGGCCAGTTGCTCGGCAATCGATGAGAAGGGGTCTTTGGCGAACCTTGGGGTGATGTGATCGTCGCGTCGGGGGGATGGAGGGGGCTTCCGTGACGATGGGCGCCCGTTTATGAGGTGGATCGGAAGGTGCGTAAAGTCGGAATCGTCGCCAATACAGCGAAGGAAAAGGCCGGAGAAGTAACGAAGGTATTGAGGAAGTGGTGCCTCGATCATGAAATCGAGGTCTATCTGGACAAAGGGGTTGCCGCCTCAATCGGCGCCGGTTACGGATACGACCGGCGGCAACTCGCCGTTCGGACGGATATCATCGCGGTTTTCGGCGGCGACGGCACCATGTTGAGGACCGCCCGGGCGGTGCGGGAATTCCCCATACCCATTGTGGGGATCAACCTGGGCGGCTTCGGTTATCTCACGGAGGTCAATCTCAACGAGATGATCGACGCCTTCGAGATCTTCCGCCGCCAGGGATTTCGTACCGAAAAGAGGATGATGCTCGATGTCGTCATGGAAAGCGGCGGCGAAGTGGTCAAGAAACGCACGGTCCTCAACGATGTGGTGATCAATCGGGGCAACCTGTCCCGGATCGTGGAGATGGAGACGGCGGTGGACGACTGTTACCTGAATACCTTCAAGGCGGACGGGCTGATCGTCTCCACCCCGACGGGATCCACGGCCTATTCCCTCTCCGCCGGGGGACCCATCGTATTTCCGCAACATGACTCGATAATTATCAATCCCATCTGTCCTCACACCCTGACGAACCGCCCGGTCATCCTCCCGGGAGGAGTCGTCATCCGGGTGGCGCTCTGGTCCAAGGGGCAGGGGGCCACGGTCACACTGGACGGTCAGATCTTTCATACCCTGAAATCGGGAGATGTCATGACGGTGCGTAAGTCCAACTACGCAACCCTTCTTGTCGCCTCGCCCCATCGCGATTACATGGAAATCCTACGCTCCAAACTCGGTTGGCGTGGCGTGACGTCGGGGATGATCCGCCCGGGATGAAGCGTCGCCGATCAGCAGGAGCGGGGGCTGCTTGACGAGGAAGATGTTAGCCCAACTGAGCATCAGAAATTTCGCCATCATCGAGTCCCTGGACATATCGTTCAGCAAGGGCATGAATATCCTTACCGGAGAAACGGGGGCGGGCAAATCCATCATTATGGGAGCGGTGAGCCTCCTCCTGGGGGACCGGGCCTCCGTGGACATGATCCGTTCCTCCGCCGATACGGCAACCGTGGAGGCCCGTTTTCTGCTCTCGGATCAGGACGGAATCCGCTCCCGGCTGGCGGAATGGGGCCTGGAGGCGGAAGACGAGATGGTTGCCCGGCGGATCATCTCCCGGGGGGGAAAGAACCGGGTTTACATCAACGGCAATCTTGTCAGCCTGGCCATGCTCGCCGAACTGGGGGAATCGCTTCTCAATATCTGTGGCCAGCATGAGCACCAGCTCCTGCTCAAGGAGGACCATCATCTCGACATCCTCGACGCCTTCGGCGGTCTCCAGGGATTGCGGGGCGACTATGAGGTCCTCTACGATCGTCTTCAGGCCTTGAAAGAGCGGCGGCGAACCTTGGAGATCCGGCAGCGGCAACGGGAAGAACGGGAAGAGTTCCTCCGTTTTCAACATGCGGAGATTGAAGCTGCGGCCCCGGAAGCCGGCGAGGATGTCCGTCTGGCGGAGGAGAAGAGGATTCTCACCAATACCCGGAAGCTCACGGATCATGCGGTCATGGCTCACGAGATCCTCTACGGCAGGGAACGTTCCCTCCTGGAAGAACTCAGGACCGTGAGAAATGCCGTCGGGGAGATCAAAAAGATCGATACGCGCCTTAAGGTCGCGGAAACGCAACTGGACGACATCTATTATTGCCTGGAGGATGCGGCCCATACCCTCAGGGATTATGCCCAGGGCCTGGCCGGCGATGACAAACGACTGGAGCAGATCGACGAAAGGATCGATCTGCTCAACAAGCTCAAGAGGAAGCACGGGGGCGCCCTGACAGAGGTGTTGAAGAAGAAAGAGGCCCTGGAAAGGGAATTGGACGGCATCGCCTCCCTGGGCAGGGATCTGGAAGAGACGGAGCTGTCGCTCCAGGCCGTCCTTCGGGAGCTGGAGGCAAAGGCCGGCGAGCTGTCGGCGGCCCGCCGGGTCGTGGCCGGGAGGTTGCGGGAGGCCGTCGAGGAGGAGATCCACGCCCTGAGGATGGAGGCGGCGGTGTTCTCGGTGGTTTTCCGAGAGGACGACGAGGGCGATGACGCCTACACCCCTCGGGGGGCCGACCGCCTTGAGTTCCACTTGTCGGCAAATCCCGGGGAAGCGCCCAAGCCCCTCTCCCGGGTTGCCTCGGGCGGCGAATTGTCGCGGTTGGTCCTGGCCATGAAGAATGTCCTGGCTCGCGCCGGTTCCGTCGGGACGATGGTCTTCGACGAAGTGGACAGCGGCATCGGCGGGGCCACGGCGGAAATTGTCGGGAAAAAAATCCGGGCGGCGGCGGAGCGTCACCAGGTCCTTTGCATAACCCATCTGCCCCAGATCGCCTGTTACGGAGACCGGCACTTTCTGGTAACGAAGCATGTGGGCGAGGAGCGGACGGAGACCCAGGTCCGGGAACTGGGCGCGGAGGCGCGGGTCGAAGAGATCGCCCGCATGCTCAGCGGGCTGGAGATAACCGAGACGACGAAAAGCCACGCCCGGGAGATGCTGGCCAGGGCCGGAAGGAGAGAGCGATGTTGAGGAAAGCACGGATCGGCGATGTCAAGACCATTCACAAGATGATCAACGTCTCGGCAAGCAAGGAGGAGATCCTGCCCCGCTCCCTGATGGATATCTACGGCAGCCTTCGGGACTTCTTCGTCTATTATGACGAGGAGGAACGGCTCATCGTCGGCATCTGCGCCATGAGCATCATCTGGGAGAATCTGGCCGAGGTGCGCTCCCTGTACGTGGATGAGGCCTTCCGACGACGGGGCATCGGCAGGATCCTGGTGGAGGCGTGCATCTCCGAGGCCATCACCCTGGAGCTATTCCGCATCTTCACCCTTACCTACAAAAGAGAATTCTTTCAGCAGGTCGGCTTCCACGCCGTGGACCGTTCCTCACTGTCGGAAAAGATCTGGACGGACTGTTTCCGCTGCCCGAAATATCCCGACTATTGCGACGAAACGGCGATGATCATCGAATTATGAAAGGAGCGACCTTTGTCCGCTTCCTCGTTATGTTGTTCCTCCCGCCGTTGCTGTTGACCGTCTCCTGCCGGCCTGTCGCGGACCTGTCCCGGGAGGAATTGTCCCGCATCCCCCCATCGGTCCGGGCGCAGGAAGGGACCGCGCCCTTCGACGATCTGGATCTGCCCTCCCTGGAAAAGGCCGTGGCGGCGAGCATCCGATACTACCGGGGCCGGGGCGCCGAGGAGAAGCACTGTCTCCGGGGCCGCTGTCATTCGGCGGCGGAGATGATCTCCGGCCTGGAGAGGTTTCTGAAGATCATGAAAAGCGAGTTGTCGGCCGCGGCTAAGGAAAGGGCCGTTCGGGAGGAATTCGACATCGTCGCGACTGACGAAGACATCGTATATACAGGCTATTACGAACCGATTCTCAACGGCAGCCTCCAAAGGACCAGCCGTTGTCGCTACCCCCTCTATCGGGTTCCGGAGGAAACCGTGGTGGTGCGTCTGGACCGCTTCGAAGGCGCATGGGGCCAGGACCGGCTGATCGGGAGATTGGAAAAGGGGGAGGTGGTACCGCACTACAGCCGCCGGCAGATCGATTCTCAAGGAATCCTGGCGGGGCGGGGTCTGGAGATTGCCTGGGTTGACGATCCGGTGGATTTGTTTTCCCTACATATCCAGGGCTCGGGAAAGATCCGTCTGGATGATGGCCGCCAGGTGGCGGTGAGTTATGCCCAATCCAACGGCCGGCCGTTTCGGGGCCTGACGGGGATGATGACGGCGCGGGGACTTTTGACGGAGGGCGAGGGGTCTTATGAGCGGATGAAAAAGGTCCTCCGCGAACGCCCCGCGGAGCGGCAGGAGCTTATGAACTACAATGAACGGTATATCTTCTTTCGCGTCGTGCCGGAAGGGCCGCTGGGGGCCCTGGGGTTGACCCTCGTTCCGGGAAGATCGGTGGCCACCGATCTCGATATATATCCCAAGGGGGCCCTGGCGATAATTGAGACCCGCAAACCGGCATTTGCCGACGACGGCAGGATTGTGTCCTGGCAGCCCTTCTCCCGTCTGGTATTGAATCACGACACCGGGGCGGCCATCAAGGGCCCGGGGCGGGTGGATATTTTTTGCGGCATCGGCCCGGAGGCGGAAAGGACTGCCGGGGCGATGAAGGAAAAGGGGAGGATGTTTTTCATCCTGAAGCGTCGTGATCGGCAGGGTCGCATCCCCTCCGGGTTTGACAGCCCGGGGTCTTTCTGTTATACCGCTGCCGCCGGCGGCGGTAAGGGACATGGAGGGAAAACGTCGTCACACCGCGCAGTTCCAGAAGAATGAGTGCCGCGGACGACGGATTGACGGAGGTGAAGTGGCAAAAAAGAGAATTTTGAGCGGCATGAGGCCCACGGGCAAACTCCATCTGGGAAACTACCACGGGGCCCTCAAAAACTGGGTGGAGCTGCAAAACGACGGGGCATATGAGTGTTTCTATTTCGTCGCCGACTGGCACGCCCTGACGAGCGACTATGCCGATACGAGCGAAATCGGCGATAATATTACGGATATGGTCATCGATTGGCTGAGCGCCGGTCTCGACCCGGCCCGGAGCATCCTCTTCGTTCAGTCCCGGATCAAGGAGCATGCCGAGCTGTGGCTTCTCCTGTCCATGATCACGCCGCTGCCCTGGCTGGAGCGAAACCCGACCTATAAGGAGATGAAGGAGGAACTGAGCAACAAGGATCTCTCCACCCTGGGCTTTCTGGGTTATCCGGTTCTCCAGGCGGCGGATATCATCATGTATAAGGCCTATGGCGTTCCCGTGGGGGTGGATCAACTGCCCCACATCGAGCTGACCCGGGAAATCGCCCGGCGCTTCAATTTTATGTACCGGGAGGTCTTTCCGATTCCGGAACCGCTCTTGACCCAGGTTCCCAAGCTTTTGGGGATCGACGGCAGGAAGATGAGCAAGTCCTATGAAAACTCGATTTATATGAGCGATACGGGCGAAGAGCTGCAAAAAAAGGTCTCCTCTATGTTCACCGATCCCCAGCGCCAGCGCCGCCGCGATCCGGGCCGCCCGGAGCTGTGTAACGTCTTCGCCTTCCATCGGCTATACACGGATTGGGAAAGAACCCGGGAGATCGAAGTGGAATGCCGGCAGGCCGGCATCGGCTGCACGGACTGCAAGAGGATTCTCGGGGAAAACCTCGGCGCCGTCATGTCCCCCCTCCATGAGCGTCAGGCATACTATCGGGATCATCTCCAGGAGATCCGGGATATTATCGCCGCGGGGTGTCTCCGCGCCCGGTCGGTGGCGGAGGGAACCCTGGAAGAGGTCCGGGCGGCGATGAAGATCAGTTATGGATTATGAGGTCAAGCTCGATGTCTTCGAGGGTCCCCTGGACCTTCTCCTTCATCTGATCAAGAAAAACGAGCTTGATATATACGACATCCCCATCGCTCTCATCACCCGGCAGTACCTCGAGTACCTCGAGGCCCTGAAGGCGCTGAATCTGGATCTGGCGGGCGAATACCTGGTGCTGGCGGCGACGCTGGTTCATATCAAGTCGAAAATGCTCCTCCCGGAAACGACGGATGAGGGGGAGGAAGAACCCGATCCGCGTCGGGAGCTGGTGGAGCAACTGCTGGAATACCAGGCCTTCAAGAAGGCCTCCCAGTCCCTCCAGACCCGGGAATTGCTGGATAGGGACGTGTTTGCCCGGGGAGGCGCGGCCGTGACCGAGGCGTTGCCTCAGGCGACGCCGCAACGGGTGGAAGTCGGCCTGTTCGAACTGGTGGATGCCTTTCGTCAGGCCCTCGGCAGACTTTCTCCTCCGGAACGGATAGAAATCGACCTGGACCGCACTTCCCTGGCGGATCGGATCAATGCGATCATGGAGCGTCTGCGGCGCCATCGGTCTCTCACCTTTGCGGAATTGATCGAGGAACGGCCGGAGCGACGCCTGATCGTGCATACCTTCATCGCCCTGCTCGAACTGGTCCGGCAACGGCTAATCCGTATCTTTCAGGAGGGGTCCTTCGGAACGATCCGCGTGTTTCTGGCCGTTGAAGAAGAACATGAATGAAAACAAGGCGATTATTGAAGGACTGATCTTTGCTGCCGAGTCGCCATTGACCGTCGAGCGGATTGTGGAGATCCTTCGGGAAAGAGAAATCGACCGACGGGAGGTGGCGATGTGCCTGCAGGAACTGACGGCGGCGCATGAGGAACGGCAGGGAGGCTTCCTGCTCCGGGAGATCGCGGGGGGATACCAGTTCCGGACCCGGCCGGAACTGGCGGTCTGGATAGCGAGGATGAAGGCCGGCCGGCCCGCGGCGTTCACCGCCGCCGCCTTGGAAACCCTGGCGATTGTCGCCTACCGTCAACCGGTGGTCAAGGCCGAGGTGGATCGATTGCGGGGCGTCGATGCCGGCCGGCCCTTGAGGACCCTGCTGGAAAGAGGGCTGATCCGGATCCTGGGGAGGAAGGACGTGCCGGGAAAGCCCATGATCTACGGCACCACCAGGAAGTTCCTGGAGGTGTTCGGACTGAAGGACTTGGCGGAATTGCCCACCCTGGGAGAGTTCAAGGATTTGGCTGAATGAAGGATCGGAAGAGGGTGCCGGACCTTGCGCCTGTCCGGGATGTGCCGCGGTTGTGAGGCCCTGAGCTATGGTCGGAGAGATTGAAGATTGCCCAACGTCGTCCCCGCCGGGGGAACGACTCCAAAAGGTCCTGGCCGGGGCGGGGATCGCCTCCCGCCGGGCCGCCGAGGCATTGATCCGCCAAGGTCGTGTGACCGTCAATGAGCGGCCGGTCAGTCAAATGGGCCTCAGGGTCCGGGGAGAAGACGAGATCCGAGTGGACGGCAAGCTTATCGGGCCGCGGCCGGAACAGGTCTATATCATGCTCTACAAACCCCGGGGTTATGTGACGACGCTCAACGACCCCCAGGGAAGACCGACGGTTGCCGAGCTGATCCCCGAGGGGGCCGGGAGGGTCTTCCCCGTGGGGAGGCTCGATTACGACTCCGAAGGGCTTCTGTTGCTGACCAATGACGGCGACTGGGCTTATCGGCTTCAGCATCCGCGCTTTCGTCTGGAAAAGACCTACCGCGTCAAGATCAAGGGAAACCTTTCCGAAGCCGCGGCGCGCCGCCTGAAAAAGGGGCTGCAACTCGACGACGGCCCTTTCCGTCCCTTGCGTTTCATGGTGGAGAAGGTGAACGACCGGAGTTGTTGGCTCGACATCGCCATCAGCGAGGGTCGTAATCGCATTTTGAGACGGGCCTTTGAACAACTGGGGCTGCCCGTGGTCCGCCTCATCCGCACGGCGGTGGGACCGCTGACCCTGGCGGGACTGGCGGAAGGTCGGACCAGGTTTCTTGAACCCCAGGAGGCCGCGGCGTGCCTGGTCCCCCAAGTTCGGGGAAGTATTAAAAAAAATTCAAAAATCACTTGACATTCAAAACAAAATAAATAATAGTCGCCGAAAAACTAAGCCATATTATCATGTTATTCGAAAAGGCGAGGGTAGCGGGCAATTCTCAGGGAGGAGTGTATGAACAAATCCGGATTGATTGAGGCATTGAGCAGGAAAGAGAATATTACCGAGAAAAAGGCAGTCGAGGTGGTAAATCTGATCTTCAAAGGGTTTACCGAAGAATTGAAGAAGGGGGGAAGGATCGAGATCCGGGGGCTGGGGAGCTTCGTGGTGCGGGATTACGAGGCCTATACCGGCCGGAACCCCAAGACGGGCAAGAATATCGAGGTGTCTCCGAAGAAGCTTCCCTTTTTCAAGGTAGGCAAGGAGTTGAAAGAAAAGGTCGATCGTTGAAGGCGGCCGGGACCGGCGGCGGGTCAGGACGCCTTTTTTAACTTGGAGGGATCGCCCCGAAGCAGCCCTCGAGAGGCGGTTTTTCAGGGCGGTCCCTTTTTGCGTTGGTTGGTCGCCGTCTTCCCATGGTCCATTCCATCCTCTTCCTGCTGACGCTGCTCACGACGCTCATTGCCGGGGCCATCCAGCAGGGAGTCAACCCGCTGGAAACCCCCGGCGGGATCTGGCAGGGAATACCTTTCTCCTTTACACTGCTTATCATCCTTGGGGCCCACGAGTTCGGCCATTACTTCATGGCCCGGCATCACGGAGTGGACGTAACGATGCCCTATTTCATCCCGGCCCCATCGTTCATCGGCACTTTTGGGGCCTTTATCAAGATGCGGTCCCCCCTGTCGGACCGGTGCGGGCTCCTCGATGTCGGCGTCGCCGGACCCGTGGCCGGCCTGGTGGCGGCCCTGCCGGTGACCGTGGCGGGCCTTGCCCTCTCGGAGGTCCGCCCGATGACGGCGGAAGCCGGCGTGAGTCTGGGCAGCTCCCTTCTCTTCTCTCTCCTGGGCTGGATCGTCCACGGCAGCCTGCCCCAAGGCATGGACATCATCCTCCATCCCGTCGCCTTTTCCGGCTGGATCGGCCTGCTGGTCACCTGCCTCAATCTCCTGCCGATAGGCCAACTCGATGGCGGTCATGTGGCCTATGCCCTCCTGTTGGGTCGGCGGCAGCGTCTTCTGGCGCGGATAGTCTTCGCGGCGTTGATCGTCCTGGGGGCGACAAGCTGGACGGGATGGCTCATCTGGGCGGCGATCCTCTATATCATGGGGCTGGATCACCCCCCGACGATCCGTGAATGGAAGCCCCTGGGCCGTCGCGAGCGCCTTCTCGGCTGGGGGGCCA
Source organism: Pseudomonadota bacterium (assembly GCA_030057915.1). Taxonomy (GTDB): domain Bacteria; phylum Desulfobacterota; class Syntrophia; order Syntrophales; family UBA8958; genus UBA8958. The sequence continues at coordinate 42,651 of JASGUC010000027.1, read as the reverse complement.
TGGGGATCTTCGTCTTTACCTTCACCCCCGCTCCCTTTTAGCTCATCAGGCCTTCTTCCCGAAAGCTGAAGAAACGGTTTTCCCCGATGATGAGATGGTCATGAACGAGAATATCCAGGGTGCGGGCGGTCTCCTGGATGGTGCGAGTGAGGCGGATGTCCGCGTCGGAGGGGCGGACATGGCCGGAAGGATGATTATGGACCAGAATGATCGCCGATGCCTTCCACTGAAGGGCCCTCTCCAGGACCTTCCGGGGATATACCACGGCTTGGTTGACGATCCCTTCCTGAATGGTTTCCATGGCGATGATGCGGTTCTGGGCGTCGAGATAGCATACTCGGAACTCCTCGTCCTTCAGCGCTCCCATGGCGGTCTTGCAGAAATCGATGAGTTCGGCGGTGCAGGAGATCTGGGTCCGTTCCTGGGCCTTCTGGAAGAGATAGGCGGCGCCGATGTCCTTGACGAGTTTGACCAGGACGGCGCTATGGGCGGTGATGCCCGGCACCTCCCTGAGTTCGTCCATGCCGGCGTCCAGAACCCCCTTCAAACCGCCGAAACGTTTGATCAATTGCTTGGCCGGCCCCTTGACGTCCTTCCGGGGGATGCCGTAGGTGAGGAGGAGTTCCATGATTTCATAATCATGAAACCCCTCCAGCGCCCGGGCCAGGTATTTTTCCTTCAGACGCTGCCGGTGCCCAAGATAGTGGGGCGCTGACCCTTCATCGTTCATCGTTCATCGTTCAGATTTGCGTTCACGAAGTCCCAGTTGATCAGTTTGTCGATGAAGGCCGTCAGGTAGTCCGGCCGCCGGTTCTGGTAATCCAGGTAGTAGGCGTGTTCCCAGACATCGACGGTGAGCAGGGGCTTCATGCCCCTGGTCAGGGGGTTGTCGGCATTGGCGGTCTTGATGATCTTGAGGGCCCCGCCGTCCAGGACAAGCCATGCCCAACCGCTGCCGAACTGGGTTGCGCCGGCGTTTTTGAACTCCTCCGCGAATTGGTTGTATCCGCCCCATGTGGCGGCGATGCTTCCGGCTATGGCCCCGGTAGGAGGCCCGCCGCCGCCCGGCTTGATCCCCCGCCAGTAGAAGGCATGGTTCCACGCCTGGGCGACGTTGTTGAAGACGGCGGCCTGCGCCGGATCGCCGGCGGTTATTGCGATGATCTCTTCCGGGGCCGCATTTTCCAGGGCCGTGCCGGCAAGAAGCCGGTTGGCATTGTCCACATAGGCCCGATGGTGCTTGCCGTAATGGAATTCCAGGGTGGCGGCGCTGAGGTAGGGCGCCAGGGCGTCCTTCCCATAGGGAAGTGCGGGCAGGTTTATAGCCATGGATGATCTCCTTTCTTTCGGATCTTTTGTCTCGCCGTTTAAATGATGACCGTTGGCGCCCGCGCCGAATCCGTCACGGGCTACTGTTTCAGCTCCTGGCGCAAGGTGACGAACAGGGCCCCGTCGCCTCTTTTGACCAGGAGCATCACCGTCGCCTCTTTTTCGCTCCGGGCGATCTCATCGGTGTAATCCCGCAGGGATTGAATCCGCGTCCGGTTGATCTGCAAGATGACATCATTTACCTTCAACCCCGCATCCTCGGCGGGGGAGTCCTGATCGATCCGGGTGACGATCACGCCGCCCTTTTCCGTCAGCTTCAGGGTCCGGGCCATATCCGGAGTGACTTCTTGCACCGTCAGGCCCCAACGTCCGTTGCTCCCGGCGCCGGAGGCCAAATCCCGCGCCTCCTTTCTCTGGGCGATCACGAGGGACTTCCGCAACTCCCGACCGTTGCGGAAGATAAGAACCTCCACCTTCTTGCCCACCGGCAGGGCGGCGACGATTCTCAACAGCTCCTGGGTATTTTCGATTGTCCGGTCGTCGATGGCCCGGATGATGTCCCCCGTTTCGATCCCGGCCGCGTGGGCGGGGTCGCCGGGGAAGACCTGGCTGACGATGGCCCCGCGACGATCCGGGAGCTTAAGATTCTCCGCCATGTCCGGGGTGATGTCCTGAATCGAGAGCCCCATCCAGCCTCGGGTTACATGACCTTTTTCCTTGAGATCCTTGAGGATGTCCTTGGCGAGATTGACGGGGACGGCAAAGCCGATGCCCTGCCCATGGGCGACGATGGCGGTGTTGATCCCCACGACCTCGCCGCTGAGATTGAAGAGGGGCCCGCCGCTGTTGCCCGGGTTGATCGAGGCGTCGGTTTGGATGAAATTATCGTAGGGCCCGGCGCCGATGACCCTTCCCTTGGCGCTGACAATGCCGGCGGTGACCGTATGGTCGAGACCGAAAGGGTTGCCGATGGCAAAGACCCAATCGCCGACCCGGAGTTTGTCCGAATCGCCGAGCCGGACATAGGGCAGGTTCTCGTCCGCCTTGATCTTGATCAGGGCCAGGTCGGTATTGGGGTCCTTGCCCTTGACCTCCGCGTCGTATTGTTTCCCGTTGGACAATTTTACCTTGATCTTGTCGGCTTTGGCGACGACGTGGTTGTTGGTGAAGATGTAACCGTCTGGGGAGATGAGAAAGCCGGAACCCAGGCTGTTTTGCTTGTATTCCCGCTCCGGCATGTCTCCGAAGAACCGACGGAAGAAATCGTCCTGATCGAAAAAGCGCCGGGGCATGTTTCCGTATAGCCCCCGGCCGGACCTGACGGTCTGGGTCGCGCTGATGTTGACTACCGCGGGGCCCCATTTTTCCGCCAGATCGGCGAAGGAAAACATCCGTCCGTAATCGCCGGTAGTTGTCTTAGCGGCGCCGGCAACGGTTGCGGAGACGCAAAATGTCAATAGAAAGGCGAGGAAAAATAAAACGGCGGGACGAGAGCCTCCATCCCTGTCAACCATCCAGTGTCTCATGTCCAACCTCCTGGGCAACGGGCGGTCGAGGCCGCCAAGGCTATCTTTTGTCTTTCTTCCGTGCGTTGTCGATGAATTCCACCATCTTTCCCGCCCAGAACTTGAAGGCGTCGCGAGCCGAACCCCACTTCGTAAATCGCTCCTCGAATTCCGCCTTCCGTTGATCGACGGCCAGAATGATGATTTCATTGGTCATGCTGTCCTGGACCTTGATCTCCATGCAGGTTTGGCCGCTGCCGGACCAGCCGCCGGTGGCGCCTTTCCTGATGAGGCTGATCCCCAGGCCGACCGGGATTACGGATGTAATGGCGCTTACTCCGGGCTTGCTGGGGTGGATGTTGGTGATTGCGATGCTCAGCCGCGCCACGCCGGGGCCGGGTTCGGCCACCATGGGGTATTTGTCTTTCAGGGCGGCGGCGATCTCCTTATTGAAGGCGTCGCAGAGTTCGTTCATCTCCTGGGGGTCGATGCCCTTGTAATCGGCATTGTCCGCAAGAAAGAATATGACGCTATCCACCATGAATTGTTGGTATTTCGCCGGATCCACCCCCGTCTTGATCCAACGGAGCCTCGCGCCGCCCTTGGGCCCGGGCTGCAACTGATCGTAGATGGTCGGATTGCCGAAAAACCCCGAAAAGGGGATGTCTCCAGCGGCTTCCGCAGAGAAGGAAAAAATCAGCAGAACCGCGGCGGCGATTGTCATTGCTCGGAATGATTTCATCTCTTGTCTCCTTCTCCTGTGTTGGCCGGCCAAGGAATCCCCTGGCCTCGGTAGTGGGACTATATTTCAACCGGCGGATCTTTTCAACGAGGAATTTAAAAAACTCTCCTTCCCATACGGTTGTTTGTATGTTAGGAAAACTGCCCCAGTAAGGGGCATCGGGGTGGATTCGTTCCTCCGGCAGGCGCCTGATTGCCTGGGACGAGTCCTTTGAAAGACCGCCGCCCAAGCCCTGTCGGGCTAGAGCTGGCATCCGGAAAATCGTTGAGGACACTGGCTTCCCACTTTCCCGGGAGGAACCATGGGAGGGTACAGCGGGTTTTTGCAAAGGTCTCCATGCGTCTCGTCATTCTCGCGAAAACGGGAATCCGTGCGTCTGGGAACAGGCGCGTTTTGAGAGGTGAAAGCCCTCTGTTTTCAGGTAGCTTATGGATGCCGGGTCAAGCCCGGCATGACAAGATAGATCGTTTTTCAAAGGCCCCGCGACTGAGACCTTTGAGAACCGCCGTTTCCGAGTTCCTGTCGTCATGCCGGCGGAAGCCGGAAGGCTTTGTTTTCGAGGTTTTCCCGAGCCCGGATTATGCCGGGACGGCGGGAAATGGTCGTTTTTCAAAGGCCCCGTGACTGCAAACAATGGGAAACCCGCTATTTTCGGCCAATTTCAAGCAGAATGAATTTGCCCTGGGAGGGGCATCGGGATGAAAAGAACCGCGACGGAGAGGCCAGCGGACGTTTTTCCGCCGCCGCCGAAGCGTATCGGCCTGGCCTTGGGGAGCGGCTCCGCACGGGGCTGGTCTCATATCGGGGTGATCGAGGGATTGCAGGAAGCGGGGATAAAGATCGAACTGGTCTGCGGTGCCTCCATGGGCGCCATGGTGGCCGGGGCTTTCGCCGCCGGCTTCATCGAGGTCATGGACGAATGGGTCCGGGGCTTGACCTGGCCCGATATCCTGGGCTTCATGGATGTGCGTCTCCCCCGTTCGGGCCTCATTGAAGGCGACAAGCTTATCCGCTATTTCCGGGAAAACATCTCCGACTCTCATATCGAGGACCTGCCCATGCCCTATGCCGCCGTCACCACCGAGCTGAAGTCCGGCCGGGAGGTATGGATCAGGGAAGGGTCGCTCATGGACGCCATTCGGGCCAGCATGTCCATGCCGGGGATTCTGACCCCTTTCCCCGGTAGGGAGGGCTGGCTCGTGGACGGCGGTCTCGTCAATCCAGTGCCGGTGTCACTCTGTCGGGCCATGGGGGCCGACATCGTCATCGCCGTGGATCTCAACAACGACATCATGGGCCGGAGCTTCAACCGTCAGGATCGCAACGGGGAAGAGGAACCGAAGGCGGAGGTGAACGACCAGTATCTTCCCAAACGACTCGCGGCATTCTTCAACGGCAAACTCAAGGCGGGACAGGCATCCGTCTTCAAGCGCTACGCCCAGAACCAGCCCAGTCGCGGACCGACCCTCTTCGAGGTCATTGCCACGTCGGTATATATCATGCAGGATCAGATCACCCGGCATAGACTGGCGGCGGACCCCCCGGAGGTGCTGATACGCCCCCGGCTGGCCCAAATCGGTCTTCTGGAATTCAATCGGGCATCGGAGGCGATCGAGGAAGGACGCAGGGCCGTGGCCTTGATGATGCCCATTATCCGTGATGTGGTGGGGACGCGATGAACGAGGGCCGGGGAGGGATGACAACACTCGCCTTTCGCCGCCACCGGGCGCCGCCGCGAAACGCCGCCGCGTCGAAGGTTGCGATTCTTGCAAGTATCTGCGTCCCGCCGTCGCGACCGTCTCCGTGGTGGGCGGCGGCGCTGTCCATGGCGGGAGCGTCGTCGGGATGGTTTTTGAGACGATAGCGATGGACGCCGGGGTGGGCGTGATTCCGTAAGGTGACTCTTGGAAAAAATGAATGTAACGGTCTGGCTATTATCATCCTTTCCTGGGGCAGCCCCAGGCGGGGGCGTCCTTGGTGGAGACCCGCGAGGAGGATCGTGGCGCGGTTTTGTCGCCAGCGTCTCCAAGAGGCAAGGCCGGGCAGCGGGGGAGGGGGAGGCCGCCGCCATGAGGGGCGCTGTCCGGCGCGGGGCGGCAGGAGTCTTGACGCCATGACCGCCGCCGGCGCCGTGGAAAGGATCGCCGCACGGATCGGGGTCGCCCGGGGAGAGGCCGCGCCGGACCTGGTCCTGAAAAACGGCTTGGTGGCCGATCTGTTCACCAGAGAATTCGTCCGGACGGATGTGGCCCTCTTCGACGGCGTGATTGTCGGGCTGGGAAAATACGATGGCCCCCGCTGTCTGGATGCCGCGGATTATTATGTGACCCCGGGATTCATCGACGGTCATTTCCATCTCGAAAGTTCCATGCTTTCCCCTCGCGAATTGGCCAGGGCGGTCCTCCCCCGGGGAACGACGGCCATCATCGCCGACCCTCATGAAATCGCCAACGTCCTGGGGCTCCGGGGTCTGCGCTACCTCCTTCAGGACAGCGAGGGTTTGCCCGTGGACTTCTTTCTCATGGCGCCCTCCTGCGTGCCGGCGACGCACCTGGAGACCTCCGGGGCTAACCTCACGGTGGAAGAGCTAGCCGCTTTGCGGGGGGAAGGAAGGGTTCTCGGCCTGGCGGAGATGATGAACTTTCCGGGGGTCCTGCATCGAGACCCCGTCGTCCTGGCCAAACTGGCCGCCTTCCAGGACGCCGTTGTGGATGGTCATGCCCCGCTGCTGTCGGGGAAAGACCTCAACGCCTATATCGTCGCCGGAATCCGTTCCGATCACGAGTGCACCCAATTGGCGGAGGCTCGGGAAAAGCTCCGTCTGGGGATGCGGATCATGATCCGCGAGGGCACTCAAGCCAAGAACCTCGCCGCGCTCCTGCCGCTGGTCGACGCCGTCACGCTACCGCGGTGTTCTCTGGTGACCGACGATCTCCATCCCCACGACATCCTTCGTCACGGCCATCTGGATGCGGTCATGAGTCTGGCCATCGAGATGGGCTTGCCGCCCCTATGGGCCATCGCCATGGTCACCCTCAACACCGCCCGGTATTTTTCCCTTGCGGACCGGGGCGCCGTAGCCCCGGGTTATCGGGCCGACCTGGTGTTGCTGTCCTCCCTGGACCCCGTGCGGGTGCGCCATGTCTTCAAGGACGGGCGGCATGTGGTCGATAGGGGAGAGCTGGCCGTTGACATCCCCGCCGCTGACCTGCCGGCCGGGTTGTCCTCCATGAATGTCAAGCCTTACGAGGCGGAGGCCTTCGCGCTGCCGGCACTGGGGAGGCAGGCCCTGGTGATCGATCTGATTCCGGACCAGATCTTGACGAGAAAGGTGAAGCTCCCCGTCAAGATCCAAAACGGGCTGGTCGTTCCGGACCTGCAAGGGGACATCTTGAAACTCGCCGTGGTTGAACGGCACCGCGGGACGGGCAACATCGCCGTGGCGCTCGTTCGGGGCTTTTCCCTCCGGGAGGGGGCCCTGGCCGCCTCCGTGGCCCACGATTCCCATAATATCATCTCCGTGGGTTGTACGGACCTCGACATGACCGCCGCGGTCCGGGCGGTGGAAGAGATGAAGGGAGGACTGGCCATCGCCTGTGACGGGCGCATCGTTGCCCGGCTGCCGCTCCCCATTGGCGGCTTGATGTCGGACCGGCCGCTGGCGGAAACGGCCGGCGTCTGGGAAGAGATCCGCTACCGGGCCCAGCAATTGGGATGCCGTCTCAGCGAACCTTTCATGCACCTGTCTTTCCTCGCCCTTCCCGTCATCCCCGAACTGAAGCTGACGGACCGGGGGCTGGTGGATGTGAATAAATTCGCTTTTGTGCCGCTTTTTGCGGACTGAGACGGGCGCCCGGCGTCGCTCCGAGGGACCGTGCGGTGGCGAAAGACGCGGCGGGAGGGGAGGCCCCGGTGGCCACGCTAGATAAGGAGACCCGGTCGCTACCTTCTCCGGAGATCCACCGCCCAGGAGGATAGCTTTTTATCTCCCTGGAAGAGGCATCCCCGATGCCAGTATAGATCGTCCTCGATCATTTTCAGGCATTCCACCCCCTGAACCGAGCCGTCTGTCGAAACGCAGGACGACAGAATGGAATCGTCAACCAAGACAAACCTTCCCGCCAGCCTTCCCAGGGCGGGATTCTCCGAGGACCAGCTCGTCCATTCCCGCTTCCTGTCCATGGGCAGGATTTCGCTGCGGCTTACGAATTCCACGGCGGGATTGTCCTCCAGACTCATCCGGGATTCGTGGATCCATAAGGCTTCCTCATGGACGATCCTGATTTCCCCCCTCACGGAATGTAAACGACCGTGGCCATCGATGTAAACCCCGGCGGCGATCCAGATATTCTCATCGAAAAGGAAGGTATGATAGATCATCGTTCCTCGCTTGGTCCCCCCGGCCCCCGGGGTATCCGTTCCTCTGGAGACGGCGGCCCATATTTCTTCCGCCTCAGGTGGGATCGGCAGCCCTCGCCGTAGCGCGTGAGGATGCGATCGAGATAGGCAATGTTGTTGCCGATGGCCTTTAGGTAGAGGTCCTCGTCGATGCCCCAGCGCGTCCGAAAATGAAAGAGGGAAAAACGATAGACACCTCCCAGTTCTTCCGTGAAGCGGCGCCGGGTCATATCGTAGAAATCCCGGGTCTTCTCCAAGAGATCCAACTGGCTCGTGAAGGACCTTATGCCGCCCTCCACGAACTCGTTGTACAGATCGAGGAGTTTCTCCAGGTAATGGCGCTCGGCCATCTGCCCCAAGAGGTCCGCCGTGCCGAGTATTTTCCCGAGCAGGGCCGCCGTTTCGCTGCGGAAACGCATCCCGGCGATATTGGTGTTGAGTCCGGTGCAGCGGAGGATGTCCTGAAACGTGGAGAGATCGTTCTTGAACAAGGGATCGTCGCGGTAATAATCCTTCAGGAAGGAGATGCTTCTTTCGATATGGACCAGGGTATATTTGGCCCCAGTTCCCTCGGCGTCGTCCTCTCTCTTGATGTAGCCGGCATCGTGCATGAGCCCGCTGATCAGTCCCATGTTCACATCCTTTTCCGTAAAGGAATGGCCGGCCACGACGGCCCCGTGCAGCAGTCGGGCCACGGCGAGGGTGACCGCCACGGTGTGGGTCAAATCGTGGTATTTCAGGTCGGAGTGAAGGAAATGAGGATACTTGCCTTGGAAGAGCCGGACGATGTCATCCCAGGCGCGCTCGAAATGGACGAAGTCGAACCGGGGAAAGATCAAGAGCACAATGGCCCTGATTTCTTCATAAACGGCCTGGTGGTCCTCGGTACTCAGAAGGTTGGCCAATTGCTTGTCAAGATCGCTCATCGCGCCTGCCGGCCATTTTTTAGTCTCTGGGAATCGGGGTGTCTCTCCTGTCGCCGATCCTTGAGACCTTTGAAAAACTGCCGCCCATGCCCTGTCGGGCTTAAGCCGGCATGCGGAAAATCGTTGAAGACACTGGATTCCCACCTTCCCGGGAGGGACCATGGGGAGGACACGGCGGGGTTTCGCAAGGGTCTCTCCTTATCATTGGCCGTGGGAAATATCGGCATATATATGTCCAATGTCACGATGAAATGAAAACGGGGCGAATGTAGCAGATATGACGAAGAGATTGCAACAAGAATTCTGTCGTTCGGGCGCCCGGGTAGGAATCGAAAACCCGGCGATTGGCAAGGTTGTGGAGACGACGGTGACCGATCACGGGCAATTTATCCGGGGGGGCGATGTCGATCCCTCCCATGCCCTGGCCCGGCGGCCTTCCCCGGCGGAAAAAGTCGTCGGCGGGCTCTCCATGAGAGTCTTGTAAGACGGGGACGGGCCCAGCGGCGGGGAGGCCATGGAAGGCCGAAAAGGGTAAATATCTCTTGCTTTGCCACCGCCGCCGTGTTACTTTATCCGCGTCGTCGCCGGCGTCGTTTTTTCCCAACCAAGAACAGTCGAACCGAGACCTTTGAAAAACCGGCCTTTCCATTCCGCCGTGCTTCCTGGACCATTGCTTTCGTTACGCAAGCATGGCGGAAGAGCGGGCATGCCAAGGTCTGAATCCATGGATAAAGGGGGTGATCTTCAGAAATTGAGAAATCGGGCGGATGCGTATCGTAATCACTTATGCTTCATGGTTAAAGGAGGGACCTTATGCCTGATGTTTTCAAAGATTATGTAAAGAAAAAGTTCTCCCGGCCCGCTCCGCTGCACGGCGTCCGGGTCCTCGAGGTCTGTACACTCCTCTTCGGGCCTTCCGGCCCGTCCTTTCTGGCGGAGATGGGCGCCGAGGTCATCAAGATCGAGCTTCCCCCCGCCGGAGACGTAACCCGCTCTCTCAATCCCTTCGGCTGGTTCTACAAGGAACAGTCGCCCATGTTCATGCACATCAACCCCAATAAGTATTATATGGCCCTGGACCTCCATATCGACCTGGGACAACAGATATTCAAGGAGCTGGCGGCCAAGGCGGATATCATCGAATTCAATCTCCGTCCCGGGGTCACCAGGCGCTGGAATATCGGCTACGAACAGATCAAGGAGGCTAACCCCGGCATCATTTACATCGAGAAGAACGGTTTCGGCCAATGGGGTCTTTACGCCGAGCAAGACCGACCCTCCAACGACGGGGCGTCTCAAGCCCTCTCCGGATACGCCTGGATGTCCAGTTTCCCCAATCGTCCGCCCCTGAAGCAGTCCATCTGGATCTGCGATTATTACGGAGGGCTGATGGGTGAGGTGGCGGTCCTGGCCGCCCTTCACCACCGCCGGAAGACCGGCCGGGGGCAGTTCATCGAGATGTCCCAGACGGAGAACATCATGCGGGCCATGAGTTGGGTCTGGCCGTACCAGCAGTTGACCGGCAAGGGCGTGGAGGCGGCGGGAAACCGCGATCAGTGCATCTGCCCCGCCGACACCTTCCTGTGCGCCGACGGCCGTCTGGCCGCCCTGGCCGCCCCGGCCCCGGACGAGTTCATGGGCCTGTGCAAGGCCATGGGGAGGCCGGAGCTGGCCGACGACCCCCGTTTCCGGGAACATAGCGTCCGGCTTCAGGAGGAGAACGCCCTGGAGATCTTGAAGATCGTCGCCGCCTGGGCCCGCGCCCATACCGCCGACGAAATCGAGGCCCGGGGCCGGGAGTTTGGCTTTGCCGCCACCCGCCTCCACAATGCCGTGGACATGAACGAAGATCCCCACCGCCGCCAGCGGGGATTCGTAAAGGAGATCGACGATCCTCTCTACGGATGTTATGTGGAGCACGAATTTCCCGTCATGATGTCCAAGACTCCTCCCAAGATCAAGTGGACGGTGCGACCGGTAGGATTCGACAACGAATTCGTCATGACGAAGATCCTGGGGAGGAATCAGGCGCAGATCGACGAACTGTATCTGCATGGCGTTCTTGGAAAATGGAAAGACATGCAGGGACGCCGCCCCCCGTCCGATTGGGACGGACAGGCCGGCGTCATCATCAGGAGGTGAGGGAGATGACCGAGCATAAAAGACCGAAATGGGCCGACTGGGCCGATCATATCCGCGCCCTTGACGATCCGGCGAAAAACTTCGAAAAACCCGAAGCGCTGGACCATTTGACCGTCATTGACCTGAGTTCCCGGAGCATGGCGGGGCCTTATTGCACCTCCCTGCTGGCGGAGCTTGGGGCGGAGACGATCCGCATCGAACCGCCGGGGGGTGATCTGGTCAGGAGCTATTCCCCCAATGGCGTCATGCACCGCGGGACGGGAATGGCCTATCTTCAGGAAGGGCGTAACAAATACCATGTCACCCTGAATCTGGAAACGGAGGCCGGGCGGGACATGCTCCGCTCCCTCGTCGCCCAGGCGGATGTTCTCGTCGAGACCTTTCCGGCCGGGAGGATGGATAACTGGGGCCTTGGCTACGAGGAACTGGCGAAACTGAACCCTCGCCTGATCTATGCCTCCATAACCGGCTACGGGCAGTTCGGCCCGGAAAGCGGCCGGAACCAGTTTGATTACGACAATGTGGCCCAGGCCCGCTCGGGCGTCCAGTACGCCACCGGCGAGGTCCTTCCCGAGGGCAAGACCGTCGCGGAGGTTCCCTATGCCGTCTCCACCAAGGCCGGGCCGTGGATCGCCTGGGCGGTGTCCGGGACCTTCGGCGCCCTGGGGATCCTGGCCGCGGCGTATTGGCGGGAGATGTCCGGCGAAGGACAGGCCATCGACATCAGCACCCCCGAGGCCTATGAGCGCCTCAACGACTATATGCTCCACTGGTATGCCGACCAGGGGGTGGTCAACGAACGCTTCGGCAACCTCGACACCTGCCTCTGGCTCTACGGCTTCTATCCAACCAAGGACGGCGGCGTATTTCTCGGGGGGCTGCGTCTGGAGATGTGGAAGGCCTTCGTGGATATTATCGGCAAATACGACGACTGGGGCGCCGAGCAGTGGACGACCCTGGCGCCGTTCATGAAGAAGGACTGGCAATTGAAGTATCAGGCCATGATCAATCCGGAGACGCGGCAATACACGAGTCAGGAATTGACGGCGAAGTCCATCGAATATGCCAAGCTGGGGCGCCTGGCGCCCATCACCCCCGTCGTGGCGGAGATCGTGCCACCCTGGAATGCCATGCACGACGAGGTCTGGCGGGATCGCGGCGTCTTTGCCCCTGTGCAGGACCCCGTCTATGGCTCGATCATCTGCGCCCAGGCCCAATGGAAGTCCACGGAAACGCCGCCGCGGACGAAGTGGGTCTGCCGCCCCGTCGGTTACGACAATGGTTACATATATCTGAAATATCTGGGCTATGGACCGGAAAGGCTCAGAGAGCTGGGGGAGCGGGGCGTTATCTGAGCCTGGATGGAAATATCTCGCCGTCGAGCGCTTTGGGGGCGAAAAGATGACCAGCCCCCGAGGGCCGGCAAGTGTGCCCGCGACGCCGGGAAACGGGAATCAAGAAGGGTCGTGACGAAAAAGAAGGGAGGGGCGCCTTGCCCTCCCTTCCTTTTCGGCAAAGGACCGCTTAGGATAGCCGAAACGCACATGAAGGCGTCCCGTCGCAAAGGGGGATGAAAACGAAGTTTGATGTTCAAAAGATCTGGCGCGGGCCCGCACGGTCTTTCCCGAACTCGAACGGGGAACCCATAAAACACCGGATCGTCCGGTCAAGCGGGACGATGGCATCCAGCCTGTTCAATACACGGGCATGGGGGTAAATCCTTGAAGAGGAGGAAGATTGGCGGCGAGGGAAATAAGGCGCATGGAAGCTTTTGCGGATGATGCTCGCCACGAGGGCGGGGGGGAAGCGAGGGTGGATTGCCGGATAATTAGCCAGGCGCGGCCTGGACAGATAGATAGATAAAGGAGAAAGACATGCTGGAGATCGAAGGATCGGTGGCCGTCATTACCGGCGGTGGAGGGGGAATAGGGCTGGAGATAGCGAAATACTGGGTGCGCCACGGCGGCCGGGTGGTGATTGCCGATATAGCCCAGCCGCTGCTGGACCAGGCGGAGGCCCAGTTGAAGGAATTGGGCGGGGAAGTGGCGACGGTCGTCTGCGACGTGACGAAGGAAGAGGACAACGCCCGACTGGCGGATGTGGCCATTGAGCTTTTCGGCCGGATCAATCTGGTGGCGCCCTTCGCGGGGATCATCAAGGACGGACTCATGGTGTCCACCAGCAAGGAAACGGGCAGGGTGAACCGGAAGATGAGCCTCGAGCAGTTCCGGGCGGTCATCGACATCAATCTGACCGGTGTTTTCCTCACCGTCAGGGAGTGCGCGGAACGGATGATAAACCACAACTGCAAGGGGTTGATCTGCCTGGTGTCCTCCACGGGTTCCCTGGGGACGGCCGGCCAGATCAATTACTCTTCCTCCAAGGCGGCCATGTCCGTTTTTCCCAAGGTCATTACCGCCGAGTTCCTCCGGCGTGGCCTGTCCGGACAAATCCGCTGCGTCGCCGTGGCCCCCGGTTACGTGGGCACGGCCATGGTGCGGCGGATGGACCAGAGGGCCCTGGAGAAGATCCTGGCGGATGTCCCCATCGGCCGTCTCATCGACCCGGAGGAGGTGGCCTCCCTGGTAGGCGAGCTGTACCGCAACGAGGCCCTGGCCGGCGACGTATTTTTCATTCACGGCGGACTGCGTCTCGGCTCGCGGGGGTAATCTCCCCGGCGCCGCGGCCAAATGGCTGAAGCCTCCTGATGGAAAATTTGGGATAATCGTGCGGCTCGCGGGGATGGCGCCGCAGGCCGAACGAGAACGTCTTGTGAAGGATTTCGGGTTTGATCAGAGGCGGGACGGACTCAGCCCCTCCTTGACCTTCCGGGCCAGGTCTTCAAGGCGAAACGGTTTTTGAATGAAGGCGCGGATGCCCTGTTCCGGCAGCGCCGTCGAGAACTCGTCGAGGCTGTGGCCGCTGGCGATGATGGTCTTGACTTGGGGGTTGATTTCCTTGAGGCTTGCGAAGGTTTCTCTGCCGCCGATTTCCGGCATGATGGCGTCGAGGATCACTAAATCGATGGCGGGCCAGTTCTCCCGGTACAGCCGAACGGCTTCCCGGCCGCCGACCGCACTGATCGCCCGGTATCCCAGGTGCTCCAGCATGGCGCTTATCACATCGATATTGACCTTCTCATCGTCCACGACGAGGATCGTTCCCCGTCCGCCCGGCGCCACGGACCCCCGCCTTTTATCCTCTGCCGCGGGAGGGGCTTCCACGGCGGGCAGCAGGATATGAAAGGTTGCCCCTTTCCCCTTTTCGCTCTCGACGCTGATCATGCCGCCGTGGTTGCCGATGATGCCGTAGGCGGAGGCCAGTCCCAAACCGACGCCGCGTCCCATTTCCTTGGTGGTGAAGAAGGGATCGAAGATGCGTCGGCGGGTGTTTTCGTCCATGCCCATCCCGGTGTCGCGGACCGAGACCTTAACGTACCGGCCGGGAGGCAACTCGGCGGTTAGGACGGATTCCTCCGTCAGCACGATGTTTTGCGTCTCGATATAGAGATCGCCCTGTCCGGGCATGGCCTGCCAGGCGTTGATGTAGAGGTTGAGAAATACCTGGTCGAGCTGACCCCGGTCGACCGCCACAGTCCAAAGATCGGGCTCGAATATGGTGTGGATGGTGATTTCTTTCCGGGTGCGCCCGAAGAGGTTGGAGTTGTGAAGGATGAATTTATTCAGATTGGTGGCCTTGGTCTCGTATTTTCCCCCTCGGGCAAAGCCAAGGAGTTGTTTCGTAAGATTGGCCCCGCTTTGCACCTGTTCCTCGATGCTCTTGAGCTTTTGGAAATGGGGATGGGAAGGCGGCGTGTCCAGGAGCATCAGGGAGGCATATCCCTGAATGCCCATGAGGAGGTTGTTGAAGTCATGGGCGATCCCGCCGGCCAGGGTGCCGATGGCCTCGAGTTTCTCGGCCTGGAGCAGTTTTTCCTCAAGCTGCCTCTCCTGGGTGATGTCCTTGATGAAATTCATGGTGGCCGGTTTGCCGTCCCAGGATAGACGAACCCCGGCAAATTCCCCCCAGATGACATGGCCGTCTTTATGGATGATCCGGGCGACATAACTTGGCGGCGTCTTTTCTCCCCGGGACCGCTTCCCCCTTACATTCGCCACCAGCTCCAAATCGTCGGGATGGACAAGATTCAAAACCGGCATGGACAGCATCTCCTCGAGGCGGTAGCCGGTGGACTCGCAAGCCCGGGGGTTGGCATATTTCATCATCCCGTCCTGGATGATGACAATGGCCATGCTGGCATGCTCCACGAGGAGCTTGTAGCGTTCCTCGGATTTCCTGAGGGCGTCTTCGGCATTGCGGCTTTCCGTGACGTCCGTGACTATCTCCACGGCGCCGACGATTTCGTCCTGGTCGTTCCGAACGTGGTACCCGCGTAAAATCCATCTTTTCCCATAGGAGGAAAGCTCCTCGTGGATCTGGGGAGTTCCGGTTTCCATCGCCTTGACGGCCGGGCAGAAAGGGCACCGGGCCACGCGCTTGTGGATGCTGAAGCACTTCTTCCCCTCGTAGTTCTCTTGAGATAGGTCAAAGGCGTCGTACATGGCCTTGTTGGCCCAGACGACATTACAGTCCCGGTCGATGTAAACGAGGATTTCCGACATCGTGTCGAGGACAACCGATTTTTCCCGTACCTCCTTGCGCAGGGCTTCTTCTGAACGCCTTCGTTCCGTGACATTGCGAATGACCACGATCGCCCGCTCGCCCGGGAAGGGCACGCAACGCGCTTCGTAATCGTGTGTCCGGGCCTGATGTCCGATCGCGAAGACCTTGCTTTTCATGGTCTTGTCAGTCAGGACCTGGGAGATGAAGGAGGCAAATTCGGAATGGATGTCCGGGGGGAATAGCTCCGCCAGGGATTTGCCGATGGGGGGAGGCATTGAAAAGAAATGGCCGGGGGGTTCCGACCCCTTGAAATCGAGAATCCTGCCGTCGGCGGAGACGAGCATATAGATGTCCGGCAGGGTTTGAAAAACCGCCCTGAGTTCCGAGTTGGCCTGGATCAATTCCTCGGAACTCAGGTCGAGGGCCCGCTCGAGCATGCCCCGATCCGCGTCGCTTTGCCGGTAGGCGTGATCGACGCTGTCGATAAAGGCCTGCCATGCCGGATCGAAGCCATCGACGCTTCCAAAGAGCTTTTTCAGTTGGCGCTCCAAGAGACTATGCACGGCGGTCGTTCTCGGAGAAGGCGGTGATGGTCATGGTTTGGTTGTGCAACTCGCATGGCGCGCCCGCATCGGTCGGGGCAATCTCCCCATAGGAGTAGAAGCCCGTGTAAGCCGTTTGGCGCCCCAGGATATCCCGGACCGCTTCCACCTCTTCCTCGATGCGCTGCTGGAGGATGAGTTTGCGGCCGACGCAACTTATCATGATCGCCAATTCCGGATGGAAAGGGCCAAGGGAACTCTTGCAGGCCCGGGCCGCATGGGCGGCCCCGTCGATCAGGCGGTCGAAGTTGGCCTTCATCAGGCGGGCGTAAGAGCCCTCGGGTATATCGCCGGCAAAGATCATGCCCCCACTGGTTGCATCCACCGCCAAAAGGGTGCGCACCAGCGGCGGCTTGTCGCCTTGGCCCGTGCGCAGCGCGAGGGGGAAAAGGAGGCCGGAGGCGGGCAACTCGTCGGCATGAGGACCCAGGTATTGTTTGTAGAGACGCAAGGCCGATTTGCCGTCCATTTCGTGGAGGACATTGCCTTGGGAGCGGGTAACGAGCCTTTCCGGACCGAACGGATCCCAGCCGCCGAAAGAGCCATGCCCCACCTGCAGGGAGTCCCCGTAAAAACCTATGGCGGTTACCAGCCCGCTTTTCCCCTCGTCGGCAAAGATTACGGAGGTAGCATCAAAGAGGTCGCCGTCCGCCGCCAGGCCGCCGGTTACGGAAACCCCTTCCGGCAACCCGCTCAGGAGACCCCGGACAAGCCCGCTGCCATTGACGCGCAAGCCGTCGGAAAGGACAAAGACATGTTTAAGGCCCCGTTTGTCCAGGCGTCCGGCAAGTCTTGCCCCCACCCTCGCGCTGTCTCCGTCCTCTCCCAGCTCCTCGCCGGCAAATTGCAATCGGGTCCGCTCCAAATGGACCGCCGTAACCGTCATGGTGTCGTCATCGACCTGGGCGCCGAATATTTCCCCGGCGGTGGAGGCGCCGCAAAGGAACGCCTCCGGGTAGGCCTCCCTGACCTCGGCGAGCAGCCTTCCCTCCCTAATCAGGTGGGACGCCCCGAAGACGATCGCCAGTTGCGCCTTGCCCAGACGTCCAGCATCCAGGCCCGGAATCCAGCCGACGCTATTCTTCCATTGACTTTGTTCTATGATCATATAGGTCGGGGGCTTAACGTAGTTGCCAGGGTTTGTCAAGCGCTGAGGCGGCGAGATGGGGAGCCGGGGAGCGTCTCCGTCGGAGGGTGGCAACATGCATGGCCCGCGCCCGGTTTTCCGACCGGCGCCATCCTGTCGCTTCCCCGCTGGATGCCCGGGGTCGCGACTATGGCCCGCGCCGGAAGGGACGTCGCCGTCCGCGCCCTCCGGCCGAGGACGCGCTGACCGGGGCGCGGGCCGGGCAATGCCGGCGCCCGGTTAGACGAAACGAGTCCTCAAGTTAGACAAGCCCTTGAAATGCCTTCGCTCTTCTTCGATGACCTCTTCAATGGCGGCGTGTTCCCGGGGGGGGACAAGCCTTTTGATCTCATGGTAAAAGAGGATGGAATCGAGTTCCCGCTGGAGGGCAAAGTCGATGGCGGCCAGGGTGTCCTTCACCTTGGCTATTTCCGCCTCGAGCAGTTCCTTCTTGAAGACGATCTTGTTGTCCACGAAGTCGTGGAGGTAGGCGTCGTATTCTCCGTCATAGCTCTCCGGCGGGATCTCCTTTTCCATGGCCGCAAAGATCCTGCCGAAGGTCTTCTTGTGCTGCCGTTCCGCCTCCGCCAGATTCAAGAAGACCTTTTTCGCCTCTTCATCCTTGGCCAACTGGGTGGCGTAGCGGTAAAAGTTCTCCCCGTTCTCTTCGATCCGCAAGGCGATTTCCAAAATGTCACTGCCCCTGAAAGCGCTCATCCCTTACCTCCCCGAATTCATTAATTCGTTTTATCCATAAATGTTAATCAAGAGTCAATCAAGATCTTCCGAGATTCTCCCTGGACTTCGCATTGTGACTGTATAGATGAAAATAAGCGCCATAACAAGCCATTTTTTTATCCGGCGCCATGGGCCGGCCTTCGTCGGCGGGACGATGCGGAGGACGTAGGCGCGGTTCTTCAAGGGTCCCGAGGCCCTGATCGGCGCTTTACAATTATCGGCAAGTATAATACCAAAACCGGTGGGGAAAGAAGAGCCGGGGCGTGGATTCCGGGGTGTTCGCTAATCCGCCTTGGCCTTCCCACCCTGGCCGCGGAAGCTGGGAAGCAGGCGTTTCACGAAGGATGTGGAGATCCAAGGGGCCGAGGAAACTCGATGTTTACGGCGTCTCCCCGTCTTCGTCATGCCGGCGGCGGCTTGAATTTTCCGATGGGGGAATCCTTGCGTCCTAATAAGTGCCTTGTTCCATGTCTGCTGGTCCTGCTGGCCGCCTCCTTGACCTGGGCCGCCACGCCCGTGGAAGTGATCGTTCAGGGCCTGGAAGGCGAGGAGCTGAAAAATGTCCAGGCGGCCCTTGCCGTGCCGCCGGATTTAGTCAAGCAGGACCTTGGCGACGAGGCCTGGCTGGAACACTTTCTAGACCGGATTCCCGGCAAGGTGCGGGAGGCCCTGACGCCGTTTGGGTATTATCACGGGACGGCCACGGCGTCCCGGGAGACGACCCCGGAAGGCGCCGTGAAGGTGCGGGCCGCGGTCGTCAAGGGAGAGCCGGTCCTGGTGCGGGGGGTCGTTATCCGCATCGAAGGGATGGGAAAGGATGAGGAGGATTTTCGTCGTTTGACGGCGAACTATCCCCTTGCCCCGGGGATGACGCTACGCCACGATATATATGAAGAGGCGAAGCGGGGCATTCACGACGCCGCCATTCGCCATGGCTGCCTCGACGGCCGTTTTCTCGTTCATGAGGCGCGAGTCGATCTCGGGAAGCGGACCGCCGATATCGAGATCGTCTATGATACCGGTCCCCGCTACTCTTTCGGTGCGATAAGGGTCACCGGCGCCCCACTTTATCCGCGACCGTTTCTAAACCGCTATCTGTCCTTCCAGGAGGGAGAGACATTCTCTTACGAAAAGCTTCGGGAGACGCAGCGGAATCTCATCCTGGCCGATCGTTTTGCCGATGTGCTCATCGAGATCGATAAGGAAAATGCCCGCGACCACCGAATCCCCGTGGAGATCAAGCTGCGGCCCGGACCAGAGCGCCACCTGAAGCTTGGCGTGGGCTACGGCACCGATACGGGTCCCCGGGCCTCCATCAATTACCGGGACAAGAATATTTTCGCAGCGGGTCATCATTGGGAAGGGGGGATCAATGTGAGCCGGATTTTCCAGGGCCTGGCCCTGGGCTATACGATTCCGGGACGGGATGTGAGGACCTTTTCCGTCCTGGGAGTCAATCTGAAACGGGACAATCCCGACACATACGACACCAAGGAGTTTTCCATGGAACTCCAGCATGTCCGGCCTTATGTCTTCGACAGGTCGGGGGCCGTCTTTCTCCAAATGCTGCGGGAGGATTCCGTTGCCGGCGACACCCAGACCAACACCTTTTCCCTCATGCCGGGGTGCCGAATCTTTGACCGCTGGTTTGACCACCCGACCCGGCCCGGGAAGGGCTACTCCTATGTGGCGGAGGTCCGGGGGGGCCATCAGAGCCTGGGGTCCTATACCGGTTTTCTCCAGGCGACGATAACGGCCAACGGCATCCATGCCCTGGGCGGCGGCTTTTCCCTCCTGGGCCGGATCAAGCTCGGCGTAACGGTACAGAATGAAGATTTTCGGGATCTTCCCATCGCCATACGCTATTTTGCCGGCGGCGACAACAGTGTCCGGGGCTATGCCTATCAATCCCTGGGCGCCAAGGACCAGCGCGGGGAGGTGGTCGGGGGCAGACACACCGTAACGGGAAGCGTCGAGATGGAAAAGGCCCTGTTCAAAGACTGGGCCGCCGCGACCTTCTATGATTGGGGCAATGCCTTCAACAGCTTCCGGGAGGCGGATCTCGCCTCGGGGGCGGGGCTCGGTCTCCGTTACTATACCCCTGTCGGTCCGATAAAGCTGGATCTGGCCAGACAGATCGGAACGGCGGAACCGACGCTCCGCCTCCATCTGAGCTTTGGGTTTACGTTATGATCAACGGCCAGGCGCGTCCGCCTTCCAGGGACGACCGTGGCGAAACAAGCCGCACGATGCCTCTTCATGCCCGGAAGCGGTTGTCGGCGGCTTTACTGGGAGCGGCGGTTGCCCTCGTTATTTTGGGGGCGGCGGCATGGGTCTTCGGCAGTGAAAACGGCTCTCGTTGGCTGGTCGGACGCCTCCTGGGGATGATCCCGGCCCGGGTGGAGACGGGACGGATCGAGGGCGCCCTGGGCGGGGAACTATCCGTGGCGGATTTGCGGGTCCGTGGAGAAGGATGGTGCCTGACGGCGCGGCGGACGGTTGTCCGGTGGCGTCCCTGGGAATTGTGGGCGGGGAAGGTGTTTCTGGGGAGGCTGATTCTTGACGGCTTGGAATTTCAGGACCGCCGTCCGGCCAGACCCCTCGACCTGACCTGGCCCCGCCTGCCCGGCTGCCTCGCCTGGTTTCGTGGCGGCATCGATGCCCTGGAGATCCGGAATCTCGTCTGGAAAAATGCTGACCGGGAGATCGCCATGCCGCGGCTGACCTTGGCGCTGGATTACGCATACGGGCTGACGAGCCTCTCCGATTTCGTTGCGTCCGTTCCCGGCGGGAGGCTCTCCGGACGCCTCCAGTTCCATCTTGCCCGTCCCTTTCTCGAGACGCGGTTAAAGTTCGTTCCCGACGAAGGGCCGCGACATGAGACGACCTTGCGGGCGTCCCTGCGGGCGTCCTCCGATTCTCTCCACCTTCAGGGGCCTGTCGCTCTCGTGATCGCCGACGGACAACGGGAGCGCTATATCTTCAATGGCCACGTCGCAACCTCCGGCCATGTCCTGAACCTAACCGGGCTGTCCGGGGAGGAGCGGGGCCGGTCCGGCTCCGTGCAAGGGGAGGCGTGCCTCGATTTTTCCCGACCCTCGCCGCGGTTGTCCTCGACGTTGCGTCTCCACCGTCTCGACCTGTCTCCCGAAGTCGGGCGGGAGCTGGTTCTGGCCGGCGACCTGGAGTTCGCGGGCAATTTGTCCTCCTATGAGGGCCGTTTCCGGCTGCTGCCCCATGTCGCCGTCGGGCCGTCGTTGGCGATCCAGGGCGGTTTCTCCGGGTCTGGGGAGCGGATGGCAATCGATGGGTTGCGGATCGATGTCGGCCAGGGGATTGTCCGCGGGCGGGCAGTTGTGGCCCGGGATGGGGGTTGGACGGTTTCCTGGGCCCTGCAGGCCCGGAACATGGATCCTTCCCTGGCGATCCCACGGGTCCGGGGGGTTGTCAATGCCGATTTCGATGGCTTCTGGCGGCTTACGGCGGGGGGGAAGGGCAGCGGCAGGCTGACGGGGCGCTTTCTCGAGAGTCGCTTGTCCGGGCGACAAATGACCGGCGGGGTCGGGATGCGCTGGGAGGAGGACCTGCTCTTGCTGGACAATCTGGAGGTGCGAGGGGAGGGCTTTCAGGCTCGGGCTCGGGGCGATCTCCGTGAGCGGGTGGGCTTTGAGGTTCGGATCGCCAGCCTTGCCCATCTTATGCCCGAGGCTGACGGGCGACTCCAGGGCCGGGGCTGGGTCCGGTATCGCCACCGTCTCCTCTCCGGCGCGCTGAACGCGGCGGGCAAGAAGATAACCTGGGGTCAGGGGCGAATAGATGAACTGGCGTTGTCCCTGTCTCTGGGCGAGGGGGATGCGGAGGAACTCCGCGCCCAGATCCAGGCCAAGGACCTGCGCCTGGCCGGACAATGTCTCCAGGGCGAATTAACGGCTACGGGAACGAGAAAGAGGCAGGAGCTGAACCTGCGGCTCTCGACGCCGGAGGGAGGGCTGACGGCGAAGGCGACGGGAGCATATGATGGGGGAGTGTGGAGGGGAGCGGTCGGCGCCGTCACGGTGGACGGCAAATCCGCCGGCGTCCTTCAGCTTTCCCGTCCGGCGGCCCTTTCCGTATCCCCGGGCCTGCTGAGGGTAGAGGACTTCGTCATGGCCGGGCCATCTGGAGAACGGCTGGAAATCTCCGCCCATCTGGGGGACCGGAAACAGCCCGGATATGCCCGGATGTCCTGGCGGGATTTTCAACTGGATCGCCTTCCCTCGCCGGTGGACCATATGCGGTGGCATGGCAGGACTACCGGTAGGTTGCGGGTGGAACAGCGTCGGGTGCGAGAGGGATTCCAGGCAGAGGGAGAGGCCCGGCTCCAGGGACGGATCGTCCAGGGGGAACGTAGCCTGGACCTCCGGGAGGGGAAATTGCGCTTCCAATGGCAGACTAAGGGACTGGATGCCGGCGGCAGCCTCGATTTAGGCCCCATGGGCAGATTGACCGCCCGACTGTCGTCAGGGGCCGCGCCTTTCCCTTCTTTCCCCGAGTCCGGAACCTACGAGGCGACCCTGGTCGATCTCGACGTCGGGCTTTTGAACCCCTTGCTCCCCTCATCCCTCCGCGCTGAAGGGGCGCTGTCCGGACACCTGGACGGAAGCTTTCTGCCGCGGCGACGATTTGCCATGAACGGCCGGGCTGAGGTCGTGCGGGGGGCCTGGACGGTGGTCGGACGCCGCGGGACGACGCGCCTTGTTCAGGAACGTCTGGCCCTGGCCTGGGCCTGGCGCGACGATGTCCTCCAGGGAACAATGGAGGGGGCATTTGCCGATCATGGCCGTTTGCGGACCGTTTTTTCGCTGCCTGTCCGGTCTCGATATCCCCTGGGAATAAACCCTCAAGACGCGATTAGCGCCTCGGTGAAGGGAGAGGTCAGGGAAAAGGGCATCCTGGGCGCCATTTTTCCCGGGACGGTCCGGGAAACCCACGGTCGGTTGGCCATCGATCTGGCCGTTGCCGGCGCTTGGAACAAGCCTCGTTATGAAGGCCGTCTCCGCCTCTTAAAGGCAGGCGCCTATGTAACGGGGACGGGGATTCGTCTCCGGGATGTGGAGGCGGAGGCCAGACTCTTCCCGGAGAGGGTGGAAATAGAGGGATTTTCCGTTTGTTCCGGGCCGGGATGCCTGAAAGGCCGGGCGACGATCCGCCATGGCGGCGGCAAGGTAAGGGAGATCAAGGGTCATCTGGAGGGAGAGCGCTTCCAGGCGGCCTACCTCCCGGAGCTGCGGCTACTGGTCAGCCCCCGCATCGTCTTCGAGGGGACCACGGAGCGTCTGACCGTCCGGGGGGCTCTCCAGGTCCCGGAGGGCCGCTATGCCGAGCCTCGGGATCCTGGCCTGATCGGCGCCAGCAAGGATGTGAAAATAATCGACAAGCCGGAAAAGAAAACGCCGGCCGCGCCTTTTGCGCTCGATATGGACCTGACCATTACCCTGGGAGAGCAGGTCCATATCAAGACCAGGGATATCGAGGGAAACCTCTCCGGGGAGATGAACGCAAGGGGAAAGAACCGGGAGGATCTCCAGACCCGGGGGGAAATACACATCACTCAGGGGTATCTGCACGCGGCCAATACGAAACTGCCCATTGAAAGAGGACATATCCACTTCAAGGATAAGCCCTTCTCCCAGGCGGACCTGGACATCCTGGCGGTCAAGACGGTCGGCGACGTCCGGGCAGGATTTCTGGTGACCGGGACGCTCCGGGAGCCGGTGGTGACCCTTTATTCCGTTCCCTCGCTGCCCGATCAGGATGTGCTGGCCTATATCGTCTTTGGGACAAGCTATACGGGAGAGAAGATACAGGCCGCCACGCTGCTGAAAGCGGCGGGGATGTTTCTCGCCCAGGGAAAAGCGGGAGGACTGGAGGACAGTCTGCGTAGAAGCGCCGGGCTGGAGGTGGGCGGGATAACGGCCCCATCCCGGAGCAAGCAGGGTAGAACCGATATGACCACCTCCCTCTCCACCCTGGGGCAGTACCTGTCGCCGCGGCTCTATGTAGGGCTGGCCCGGGCCATGTTCAGCGACGACATTCTCTACGTGATGAAATACTCCTTTTCGAGGCGCTGGGAGGTGGAAACCAAGGCCGGCCGCCAGAGCAGCATCGACCTCTTCTACAAGCTGGAGTTCGATTGAAGGGGGTCGTCCTAAGGAGTCGTCCTTTTTGTCATTCGGGGTCGTCTTTTTAGTCATTTCGACCGAAGGGAGAAATCCTTGCTCGGTTTTGCCTTGGGGGCAAGCCTTCCGACCGGGGCGCCTTCCCATAATCGGGAGACAGCGGATGAGGCAAAGCCAAGCAAGCCCCGCTGCCACAAAATTTTTCACGCGGCCATGCCGCTCACGATGACCATCGCGGCGCGAAGCGCCCATTGGCGGACGTAGCTGGTAGCTGTGAGCTGGTAGGTGGTAGCCGGTAGCCCTGACCACGCCAGCTTGCGAAACGGACTCCAATTGTCATTTCGACCGAAGGGAGAAATCCCCGTGGGAACTTCGGCAGGCAGATGCCCAGGGGTCATCTGGACCGGCCGCCGTCCCCCGCCTTCTTCCTGATCTTGACCGTTACCACCGCCGACGGGACCTTGTCGTCGGGAAACCTGACGCCGGGGGGATAACGCAGGGCGACATTGAAGCTCGTCTGTTCGGACAGGCGGGCGAAATCGATAGGCGCCGTCCTGATCTTGATCTTTCCCGGGGCGATGACACTGGGGATGAAGACCCTTACGGCGGCAGGTTCCACCTCTATCCCCTTGACGGCTATCCCGCGGGGCGGCCTTCCCGTGGTGGTTGGCTCCAGGGGGATGGAAACCGGCAGATACCGGGTTGCCGTTACCGTGATTTCCGGGGGGATGATCGCGACGACGTTGATGTTCGACGGCGTTTTTACCATGTCGCTCGTGAGGACGATGCTCTGTCGGCCCTCCTGGAGATCCGCCTTTTTGAGGACAACCCTCAAGGCCCCCGGATCCAGGAGCTGAAAGGCCTGGGTGGGACCGGACAAGATCACCCTTGCCTCCCGGATACGCGGCTCTTCCAGGACGAAATTCCGTGAAACGTCAAGGTATTCTATGGGCACGGCATATTCCCTGCGAACCGTTTCTTTCTGATAGCCAAAGGTCGCCCAGAGGACGCATGCCAGGGCTACGGCGATGACCTTCTCCCGGGTGTTTTTCCGCAGCTCCACGGCGATGCGGGAGGCGGTTTGTTCCTCCGGCGCCAGTTCCCGGTAGAAGTTCTCCAGTTCGTTGCGCAATTCCAAGCCGCCGCTCAAGACCCGCATCCTCTCGTTTCGGGCCAGCGAGATGGTCCCCCGCTCTTCCGAGACCGCGATGCACAGGGCGTCGGCCCGTTCGGCCAGACCCAGGGCGGCGGTGTGGCGCAGGCCGGCAGAGCCGTTGCGTCCCATATCGGCCGCCAGGGGGAGATGGCAGCCGAAGTGGGTGATGCGGTTGCCCGCAATGACGACGGCGCCGTCATGACCGGGGGAATGAGGATCGAAAAGGCTCTCCAGCAACTCTTGGCTGATCAGGCCGTCCAGGGGTATGCAGTTGCCAAGGTGTCGCTCCAGGGGGTCTTTCCCTTTCAGAACGATCAAGGCGCCAATGCGATTCCGGGCCAGGTTGACGGCAGTCGTCGTCAGGATCTCCGTGTCGTCGCGCACGGCGCCCACGGCGGGTTGACCGCCGAATCTGCCGATGACGGCCAGACGTTCGAAGAGCCTTCGCAAGTCCTCCTGAAAGATGACGACGAGGACGAAGATGAGTATGGCGAAAAAACCCTGGAGGACGACGGTGGTCAAATAGAGCTGAAAGAACCGTGCGACAACGTAAACCGCGCCGACGACGCTAAGGCCCATGAGGACGAAGCGGGATGCCCGGTTTTTGAACCACACCAGCAGGAAGTAGATCATCAGGGAGATGATGATTACGTCAAGGACATCCTGGATGCGGAGGTTATTGGCGAAGGAGAGAAAGGGCTGCATCGAGGTTGACGCTCCATTTCCAGAGTTTCGGCAAGGCGCGGATTTCGTGCGGTGGCCTTGCCGAACTTCCGCAGACTATTAGGTTGTCCCTTCCCTGTCAAGGCCCTTCCGAGCGACCTTCAAGGATTTCTCCCTTCGGTCGAAATGACAAAGCGGGTTGTCCATGTTTTGCCGTCTCATGGGATCGAGAGCCGGCAGGTATTCTAATATAGCGCCCGCGGGGACTTCAACATCGTCCTTTGATTTTCCCGGAAGATGGTGTATCGTAAACCAAAAGTGGTTGCCAATGCCTTTTTTGAGGAGAGCCCCGATGAGCGACGCGGATTCAAAAGCCATGATCGATCGTGCGGCGGCCATGATCGCCGCCGCGGAGAGGGTTGTCGTGTTTACTGGCGCCGGGGTCAGCACGGAATCCGGCATCCCCGATTTTCGGAGCCCCGGAGGTCTTTGGTCCCGCTTCGATCCCGAAGACTTTACCCTCGAGAGATTTCTCTCCAGTCCGGAAACGAGAAAAAAACAGTGGACATTTCTCTTCGAGGGAGGAATTTTTGCCCAGGCCCGCCCCAACAGCGCCCATAGAGCCATCGCCTGGCTCGAGGAACAGGGAAAATTGGTTTGTGTCATCACGCAGAATATCGACAACCTGCACCAGCAGGCGGGCAACTCGCCGGACAGGGTTTATGAATTGCACGGCAACATGAAGTGGATGAAGTGCCTGGAGTGCTTTGAACGTTATCCCCTGCCGGAGATGCTGACGAGGTTCCGGGAAAGCGGCGATGTCCCCGAATGCGGGCGTTGCGGAGGTCTTCTGAAACCGGATGTCGTCTTCTTCGGCGAGTCCCTGCCGCCGCAAACCCTCAAGGAGGCCAACGACGCCGCCGGCAACTGTGATCTTCTGATCGTCATCGGCTCTTCCCTGGTGGTCTATCCGGCGGCCTATATCCCGATGTACGCCAAAGGCGCCGGGGCCAAATTGCTTATCGTCAACAAAACGGAAACCGCTTATGACACCAGCGCCGATCTGGTCATCCGCGGCGGCGCCGGCGAGGTGATGACGGGAATCGTGGCGAGCTTGAGAAGGATGGGCGGTCTATGTGCCTGATCCTTTTGGCCTGGCGGCGGCATCCCGATTATCCCCTCGTCGTGGCTGCCAACCGGGATGAATTCTACGAGCGGCC
This sequence comes from Pseudomonadota bacterium, assembly GCA_030057915.1. Taxonomy (GTDB): domain Bacteria; phylum Desulfobacterota; class Syntrophia; order Syntrophales; family UBA8958; genus UBA8958. Next base: position 15,323 of record JASGUC010000027.1, on the reverse strand, counting down.
TACCTTGGCCGCCGATTTTTGGGAGGACCAGCCGGGGATCCTGGGCGGCCGGGATTTGAAGGAGAAAGGGACCTGGCTGGGAATAACGCGAAAGGGACGTTTCGCCGCCCTCACCAATTATCGTGACCCGCTGCGCAACAAGGAGGACGCCCCTTCTCGGGGCTGGCTGGTCCGTGATTTTCTCGCCGGCCGGGAAGGGGCGGCGGAGTATCTGGGGAACCTAAAGGAAGAAGCGGACCGTTACAATGGTTTCAGCCTGATCCTGGGCGACGCCGAGGAATTGCATTATTATTCCAACCGGGGAGGAGCGCCGGTTGTCCTGCCCCCGGGCATCTATGGTCTCAGCAACCATCTCCTCGATTCCCCCTGGCCGAAGGTGATCAAGGCCAGGGAGGGGTTGCGCCGGGTAACGTCCCGGGCGGGGCGACTGCATCCCGAAGATCTGTTTGCCCTCCTTGCGGACCGGTCGCGGCCGGCCGACGAGGAACTTCCCGATACGGGGGTGGGCCGGGAATGGGAACGGATCCTCGCCTCGATCTTCATCGCCAGCCCGATTTACGGGACGAGGTCTTCCACCGTGATCCTCAAGGACCGCCGGAACCGGATTCGTTTCGAGGAGCGACAATATGCCGGCGGGGACGGGTTCTGGATGTCCACGGTCTTCGTCCTGGAAAACTGAAGGAGGAGACCTTTGAAAAATGTCCTTTCGAGGAGCGCGAGCGTACCCAGATGTCATTTCGAAGGAGCGAAGCGACTGAGAAATCCTAAGATCCCTCCTGGCATTCGGGACATGAATTTCTCCCTTCGGTCGAAATGACAAAATGGTCGGTCGAAATGACAAAATGGTCGGTCGAAATGACAAAATAGAGGAGATATGACGCGTCGGGAATATCCCCAGCGGCCGATTGTGGGGGTCGGGGCCATCGTCCTGAAGGACGGCAAGGTATTGTTGATCCAGCGGGCGGCGCCTCCCAGTCAGGGATTGTGGGCCATCCCCGGCGGCTCCCTCGAGGTCGGCGAGACCATGCAAGAAGGGGCGGAACGGGAGATCCTGGAGGAAACCGGCATCCGCATCAAAGCAGGAAATCCGGTCTATGCCTTCGACTTCATTCAATACGATGACCGAAAACGCCTCCAGTACCATTTTGTCGTCGTCGATGTGGAGGCTGAATATCTGGAGGGGGAGATCCGGGCGGCCGACGACGCCCTGGCGGTCCGCTGGGTTTCCCCGGCGGAACTGCCGGACCTGCCCGTATCGGCCAACACCCTGAAGATCCTTCGCCATCGGGGCTTCCTTGGTTCATGAAGCGATCCCTCTGTCCAGCCCCCCCACGAAGGATGGGAATGGTTTGAGGGGGGCCGTGCGGATCGATGCCGACTGACGGCCATGCCCGTGGCAGTCGGAACGAAGGATGAAAATGTCCAAATAGTTGCGGACATCTCCGCGCCACTCCCCACCCGGGAATGGCGTAAAACGGGGCGCTCGCCGGGGGTGGATATTCGGGCTAAAGGCGTGCTGGGAAATGAGGACGGCGTGGTCCCGTCCCCAAAACATATTTAAGGTGATGCCATGAAAGTTGTTTATTCCAAGGAGTTCGACATTTCTTACTGTTCCGATCCGGCTGCCGCCTTTGGTCGCATCGAGGCGGTTTATTCCGTAATCAAGGACAGGGTGAAGATTGTGAATGCCGTGCCGGCCGCGGAGGACGACATCGCCGCCGTTCATACCCAGAATCATCTGGATATGGTCCGTCGGGAGGGGATTTACGACATTGCGGCCCTGGCTGCCGGCGGGGCCGTGCAGGCGGCGCAAATCGGCTTGAAGGAACCGTGCTTCGCCCTGATCCGACCGCCGGGACACCACGCCTCGGCGGGCAGTTCCTGGGGTTTTTGCTATTTCAACAACATGGCCATCGCCCTGGAGAAGCTCAAGCGCGACGGCCTGATCGGCGAGGCCATGGTCCTCGACTTCGATCTCCACTTCGGCGACGGCACGGTTAATATCCTCGGACCAAAAGGCTACGTGAAGATATACAACCCCTCGTCGTCGAGCCGCCGGGATTATCTCCAGGGCGTCCGATCCTTTCTCGAGGGGGACCGCGCCGATATTATCGGCATCTCTGCGGGTTTCGACAATCATGTGGATGACTGGGGCGGACTACTGCAGACCGGCGATTACCGGGAGATGGGAGAAATGGTCCGGGAAGCGGCGGCCAGAAACAAGGGGGGATGCTTCGCCATCCTGGAAGGGGGCTACAATCACCGGGTCCTGGGGCAGAACGTCCTGGCCCTGATCCAAGGGATGGAAGGCGCTGGGGCTTAGAGCCTCACCCGGCGCCGTCCGGGCGAGACCTTTGCAAAACCAGCGCTGACGGGCCGGAACTATTCCCAGACCGAGACCTTTGAGAAACGCCGCCTCGGGCCACCTGTCGTCATGCCGGCCAAGTCTGGAATAACTTGTTTTCAAGGTGTTCTCGCGACCGGCCATTGACGGGACGACAGGAAGGCGCGGATTTTCAAAGGTCTCGGACCATGTTTTTCGTCCCGTTCGGATGCCGGGAAGGCGGGGTTATCGAAGGTCTCCGGATGTGGCGAGCGCCTCCCCGGGGTCTCTTTTCTTCCGTGGCGACCGTGGCGACAATGCGGAGGCCCCTTGGGGGCCGTCGCGACGCCCCGCCTCCCGGGTCTTCAGGGAGGAGGCGATGACGACGCGGGGGAGGTCGAAGGAGCCGCTGCCGCTTTCGTCCTTCCCGGGGGCCGCCCGGTGGAAGGGCGGAAGGTCCGCCTATGGATGGCCCATCAGGGTTTATAGCTGAGTCTCAGCGAATAGGCGGTGAAGTTGTCAACGGTGAAGTTGCCCTTCTGTTTTATGCTGTTTGCCAGATAAACGGGGTTTTCCGGATAGACGACGATGAACTCGCCCAGCTCCAGCTCCTCCACCTCGGACACCCAGACGATGTTCTGGAGGATGCCCTTGATGTCGATGTTGGTCTCCATATCCTTGACGCCGGCGATCGTCACCCGGATGCGCTTCTCGTTCCCCTGGAGGTATTGGGCGGTCTTGTCGAGGATTTTCGGGATGACCTTGTCCGCCACATCCTTGAGGGCCGCCGCCGCGGCGTCCTCGACGCTGTTGCGGATGCCCTTTCCCTGCTCCGTGCCGGCGCTGAGGATTTCCATGTTGCCGGTTTTGTTGTTCCGGGCAACCACCCGATACGTGAGTCGGACCGTGACATTGTTGAAGGGCATGGAAAGGCCGTAGCCGATGTCCTCTCCCTTTTTCGTCGATACGGCATAGTCGGTGCTGCCGATAACGGCAATGTTGGACAGATATTTGTAGAGCATGCTCCGGACCGCCAAGGTAGAGCCGCTCCGCATGGCCCTTTCCAGCGCCGCCGCCGTCGGGGCATGGGTGGGGGCCGCGTCGATGACCCGGTAGCGCTGTTCCGTAAGCTTGCCGATGAGCGTTTCGGAGAGGATATTGGTCTCTTCATAGGCATCCCCTCCCGCGGACCCTTGGGGCTTCCGGGCGGGGATGAACACGGCAATGCCGCTGTTTAGGGCCAGTTCGGAGGCGATGGCCTCCTGAGCCTTTTTCGGTTCCACGCAGGCATTGATCCGCATGGCGAGAACGCCGTCCTTTTCAGTCTGGCTCAGAATCTTGAATCTTTTGACCGATCCGCCCACCTGGGTCTTCATGACGTCTTCCACAAGGGCAAAATTAGACACATAGCTTCCGGCCTTCACATCGACGCCGAGCGTCTGCTCGATGGCATGCCACTTTGCCCGCGCCACGGCCTCCATCCTTGCGGAGGGAAGGTCGTTGTTCAAGATCGCCGCCTCTCCCTCGGCGTCGATGCATCGGAGCTGAGCCCCGGCGCAAGGGGCGGACAGGAAGAGGAAGGCAACGCAGATAGAGCAGATAACCGCCGCTGATCTTGGCATGATAACGGACCTCCGGAGGGAATTTTTCGGGTCGAATATACTGAAGCGGGCAAGTTTTGTAAAGGGGATATAAGCCACGGTAAATTTGTTTCTATCTCTAAGTGGCTGAAAACAGGACGTGCCTCAGTTTTAGTAGATCATTCAAGATCAACTACTTACATTGAGAAGAAATTTACCCTGGGATCTAAGCCTTATTTGCCGACGCAGAAGTTGGCGAATATCCTCTCCAGGATCATCTCGTCGGCGGTCTCACCGGTGATCTCTTCCAGGGCTTCCAGGGCTTCCTGGAGGTCCGCGGCGGCCAATTCGGGCGATCCTCCCCCGGCCGCCCGCGCCGTGGCCTGACAGAGGAAAAAGGACGCCTTTTCCAGGGCCAGTTTGTGGCGCAGGGAGGTTATCCTCATGCCGGTGGAGGCGTCCCCCTCGGCGGAGAGGAAAAGGCGGCGAACGGCCTGGAGCAACTCGTCGATCCCCGTTCCGTTTTTCGCTGAAATCCATAACGCCCGATGGTTCGGGAGGAGATCGGACAGGGCCTCCGGCGTCAGTATCCTGGGAAGATCAGCCTTGTTGACCAAGGGGATCAGGGTCTTGCCGGACAGTTCCGCGACGATTTGCCGGTCCGCCGCCGTCAGGCTCTCCGAGCCGTCGAGGACTAATAGGACGGCGTCGGCGGCGTCGATACGCTGCCAGACCATGGCGATCCCCTCCTGCTCTACGGCGTCGGTGGCGCCGCGGATGCCCGCGGTGTCTGTGAGGCGCACGGGGATGTCGTGGATATTCACCGTCTCCTCGATGAAATCCCTGGTCGTGCCCGGGGTGGCGGCGACGATGGCCCTCTTTTCTCCCAAAAGACGGTTGAGAAGGCTCGATTTGCCCACATTGGTTCGGCCGGCGATGACCAGGCTGACCCCCTGACGGTAGAGTCTGCCTTCCCGGTAGGAAGCAATGAGGGAGTTGACCTCGCGGCCTATCTCCTGTAGCCGGTTGGGAATCGACATGGCGTCGGGGGCGTCGGGGTCGTCCGCGGCGAATTCGATGTCGGCCTCGAGGCGGGCGATGGCATCGACGATCCCGTCGCGCAGGGCCGTTATCTCTCCTGCCAGTTGACGCCGGTATTGAGATTGGGCCAGATCGAGCCCCCGTTCGGTTCGGGCGTCGATCATGTCGGCCACCGCCTCGGCCTGGGAGAGGTCCAGGCGATCATTCAGGAAGGCCCGTTTCGTGAATTCTCCCGGCGCCGCCGGACGGGCGCCGGCGCGAATGGTTTCCGCCAGGATCCGCCGTGGCAGGAGATAGCCGCCGTGGCCGTGAATCTCCAGCACATCCTCGCCGGTGTAGGAGTGGGGGGCCCGCATGAGAACGACCAGGACCTCGTCGATGACGGCGCCGTCCACGGTCGACACGATATGGCCGTGGTACAGGCGGTGGGTGGCGAATGGCGGGGGATGGCCTTGGGCGGAGCGGAAGATCGTCCTGCCGATCCTTTCCGCGGCGGGTCCGCTGAGACGAATAACGGCAATGCCTCCCACTCCCGGTGGCGTGGCCACGGCCGTGATGGTGTCACCCTCGGACATGGTTGACCTACCTGGCCGCCGTGGTCGTGGCGGTCCCGTTCCGGTCCCGCTCCCTTTCCTTTCTTGCGGGCATGATGACGATCCTCCGATACTCCCCCTCGCCGCGACTCTTGGTGACGAGGGAGGCATCCCCTTGGAGGGTCAGATGGATTATTCGACGGTCGTGGGCATTCATATGGCTCACGGTGACGGCTTTTCGCGTCTTTTTGACTTTCTGCCCCAGCCGCTCCGCCAGGGAGGTCAGGGCGTCCTCACGGCGTCGGCGGTAGGCCTCCGTATCGATGATGATCGTTTTCCGTTCCTCTCCGGATCGGTTGGCGGCCTTGTTCACCAGGTACTGGAGGGCGTCCAGGTTCTGGCCCCGCTTGCCGATGAGCAGTCCGCCGCCGTCGCCCTCGATGTTCAGGAATATGGCGTCCTCCCGGATATCCACCACAACCGGTGCGGCGATATTCATGCGCTCCAGAATGCCGGAGAGAATGTCCTGGGCCCTGGCGGCCACCTCCTGATCCGTCGGCGATGGCGTTTCCGGGGAGGCCGGTTTCCGCGGGGGCTGTTCTTCCTTTGCCGCCGGGACGGCGCCGGCGGCTTCCGCGACGACCCGGCTCGGGGGCGGCGCCGGCGCCGCCGTGGTCTTCGGGCGCTCCGCAGGCTTCGGGGCCGTCTTTTCCCCTGTCGCGACGACGGGCTCGCCGAGGCGTTCCTCGGCGATGTCTATGGTCATGAGGCGGGCCTTGATCCTTGCCGGTTTGGATCCTAGGCCGAAGAATCCCGAGGTTCCCTCCGCCATGATTTCGACGCTCAGCTTTTCCCGGGGCGCACCAAGCTCCCGGCAGGCCTTTTCGATTGCTTCGTCTATCGTTTTTCCTTCGAATTCGATCATTTTCATCGATTACCTCATTCAAGAATGACGCTTGTTGATGTAATATTGCTGTCCAATACTGATGATATTATTGAAGAGCCAGTAGATAACCAGTCCTGACGGGAAGCTGAGAAAGAGGAAGGTGAAGATCACCGGCATCCAAAGCATGACCTTCTGCTGCATGGGGTCGCCCCCTACGGGGGTCATCTTCTGCTGCAGCCACATGCTGCCTCCCATGATGATCGGCGTAATGTAATAGGGGTCCTTTTCGGAAAGATCCTGAATCCACCAGAAAAATGGCGAATGGCGGAGTTCGATGGCGTAGAGAAGCGTCTTGTAGAGACCGAAGAACACCGGGATCTGAATGAGCATGGGCAGGCAGCCGCTCATGGGGTTGATTTTGTGCGTCCGGTACAGGGCCATGGTCTCCTGGCTCAGTTTCTGCCGGTCCCCCTTGTACTTCTCCTGCAGTTCCTTCATCTTCGGCTGCAGCTTCTGCATCTTTTTCATCGATTCGTAGCTCTTGTTGCCCAGGGGCCAGAAGATGAGTTTGATGAGGATCGTCATGATGATTATGGCGATGCCGTAATTGTGCACGTACTGGTAGAGCCATTTGAGGATTATCAGCAGGGGCATCGCCAGCCATTTCAACCAGGAGCCGAAATCGATGGCGTTCTCCAGATGGACGTTCTGGGCCTTGAGGATGGAATAATCCTTGGGGCCGATAAAAAGGGTATAGATGAACGAGTCGGCCTGGCCGCCGGGAACGAGGATTTTCGGACCCTGCAGACCGACCGTTGTCATGTCCCGACCGTCCTTGCTCACGGCCATGCTCGTTAGGGTGGGATTATGGGGGAATACGGCGGCGATGAAGTACTTGCTTTCAAAACCGCCCCAAGTGACGTTGGGACCCAGGAGTTTGCCACTCTCGATCTTCTTCGTGTCGATCCGCTCGATGTCCTTGGCGACCATGGCCACCGGGCCTTTGTGTGCCCAACTATCCTTCTCTTCTTTCGGATCGACGTATTGGTTCCAGTTGAGGCTGGCGTTCTGACTCAACGGAACGGCGGCGAGGTTAAAGACGCGCACCTCCAGGTCGATGGCGTAGCGATCCCGGTAGAAGGTAAAAATCTTTTCTATCTTCATGGCATTGCCGACGGTCTGTCGGAACGTGAGCCGTTGTGGTTCCTTGCTGTCCGTCAGCGTGAGGTTTTTCGTTTCCGACTCGTACATGCCCTCCGCGGGGGGGTCGAGAGAGGAGCCTGGAAAGGACACCGTCAAGGGAAGGGGCATTCCGGGCGAGACACAGACCATTTCAATGGGTGCCGAGGAGGCGTCCAGTTTTTGCCGGTATCCCTTGAGTTTGAAGGAATGGAGCGCCCCTCCCTTCGTGTTGAACTGAGCGGAATAAAGAGGGGTTTCAACGGCAATGATCCGTTCCGCCACCGCCGGCGCGCCGCCTTTCCCTGGGGCGATCGACGCCGCGGCGGGAAGAGGGGCCGGAGGCGGCGCCGGGGCCATGAGGTCCTTCTTTTCGCTTGTGACCGTTTGCCGCGGAGGCGCCGGTTCCTTCACCGGGGGTTTCATGAAGAACATCTGGTAAATGAGGATGACCGCCGCCGACAGGACGATGGCGAGGATGGTCCGCTTGTCCATGCATTACCTCCCTTGTTGCAGTTATCCGACCGGGTCGCAGCCCCCGGGATGCCAGGGGTGACAGCGGCCCAAACGCTTTAGGCCGGCGATAGCGCCCCGGAGGGGGCCGTAACGCCGTATGGACTGGATGGCATATTCGGAACAGGTGGGATAAAAACGACAGGAGGGGGGCAAAACCGGAGAGATAGACAACTGATATAAACGAATAACCAGGACCAGCAGCTTGGCCACGGTTTGCGATAATATCTTGTTATTCATCCTTTATTCTATCAAAAAGCAACTCCAGGTCCCTCCGGATCTCGTGATTCGTCAGCAGCGCAACCCGGGGCCTGGCGGTTATCACGATATCGAGAGAGACGGGAAGCCTCTGCTTGTGCAAGCGATAAAACTCCCGAATTAGGCGTTTGATCCGGTTCCTCTTGACGGCCTTGCCCACCTTTTTGCCCACGGCGATGCCGAGCCTTCCCTTTTCCAGGGGATTCCGGCGTGTAAGACAGGTAAAATGCCGAGAATGTTCGCGAATCCCCTGCTTATAGACCGTCAGATAATCGCGTCGTTTCCTTATCCTTTCCTCTTTGCCGAAGGTAGAGCGTTCCATGGGATGCGCAGGCCGGGCATGACCGGAGATGCCCGACCTGACTTTGCCAGGACTAAACGGCCAGTCTTTTCCGCCCTTTTGCCCGGCGGCGATTGAGGACGAGCCTCCCTCCTTTTGTAGCCATGCGGACCAAGAATCCGTGGGTCCTTTTCCGGCGCGTGTTGCTCACGGGTTTCAGTTTCTTTTTCATCGTCTTTCAGGCCTCGGTTCAGTTATTGTTCATGCAAAGATGCACCAATAACCATATTCGGCGGTGCTTGTCAAGCTAAAACGCCCGGGACGATCAGATCTGATATACATAAGTGCCCGGAGCGTCTCCCAATATTTTCAAGCCTTTATCAGGGGCGCCCATGCCGGGGGGGGCCGTCGTGCCGGAGGAGTTGGCGGCCAGCCATTCCTGCCAGGGAAGCCACCAGGAGCCCTTGAACTTGGGAGCTTCCTCCAGCCAGCGGTCCGGGTCGATGTATTTTTCCCCTTCGTGGTGGGTGCGCATCTGGTACGTCCGGCGGGTGTTTTCCGGTTCGCTGACGATTCCCGCATTGTGGCCGCCGCTGGTGAGTACGAAGGTCACCGTTGGGGCGTCGGATGTAAGGTGGAACTTGTAAACGGAACGCCAGGGGGCGACATGATCCTGCACGGTGCCCACGAGGAAAACGGGGATGTGGATGTCGCTGATGACGATATTGCGGCCGTTGACGAGGTAACGGCCCTCGAATAGGTCGTTGTCCAGAAATAGACGACGGAGATATTTGCTGTGCATCCGGTAGGGCATGCGGGTGGCGTCGGCGTTCCAGGCCATGAGGTCGTTCAGGGGGCGGCGGGCGCCCATCAGGTAGTCCTGAATGATCCGGGAGTAGAATAGATCGTTCGCCCGGAGAAGCTGGAAGGCCCCGGCCATTTCCTTCGTGTCCAGATAGCCCCGGTCGAACATGATGTCCGCGAGGAAGTTGACCTGGTTTTCGTCAATGAAGAGACTCAGCTCTCCGGCCTCCGTAAAGTCCGTCTGCGCCGCCAGGAGGGTCATGCTCTTCAGGCGCTCGTCGCCGTCCCGGGACATCGTGGCGGCGACGATGGTGAGCATGGTGCCGCCGAGGCAATATCCCGCCGTGTTGATCTTCCTGTCCGGCACGATTTTGGAAATGGCGTTGATAGACGCCATTATGCCGTCGAAGTGATAATCCGCCATGGAGAGGTTCCGGTCCTTTTCCGTGGGATTCAGCCAGGAGATGATGAATACCGTGTGCCCCTTGTCCACCAGGAATTTGACGAGAGAATTGTGGGGGGACAAGTCGAGGATGTAATACTTCATGATCCAGGCCGGGACGATGAGGACCGGCTCCTCGTAAACCTTCTTGGTCGTCGGCGCGTATTGCAGCAATTCGATGAGGTGATTTCGGAAGACCACCTTGCCCGGAGTCACCGCGACCTTTTCGCCGGGGCGGAAGTTCTCCGTCCCCACAGGCAGCTCGTTGTTGCGCTGCCGCCGCCAGTCCTCCAGCATATTTTCCCACCCCCGGACGAGGTTCTGTCCCCCTTGCTCCCCCGTCACCCTGGTCAGGACCGGGTTGGTCCAGAGAAAGTTGGCCGGGGAAAGGAGGTCCATAAACTGCCGGGCCATGAAGGAAACGACATTCTGGTGATGACGGGAAACGCCGGGGATGCCGGTGGTGGTGTTCCGCCACCACTGTTCACTCATGAGAAAGGCCTGGTGCAGCAAATTGTAGGGGTAGCTCTGCCAGGCCTCATCACGAAAACGGGGATCGCGGGCGATGGGTTTTTCCGACTCCCCGATGGGCAGCAGGCAGGAACGGAGCGCATAGTCCCAGTAATTGGCCGTTTTCTCCCAGAAATCCTCAATGATCCGGTACTGTTTTCCCGGAGAGTCGGCGAGATTGATGAACCAGTCGAGAAAGGCCAGCAATTGGGTGACCGGCGAGAGATTCATGGTGAATTTGGCCTTTCGGGCATGAATGAAACTGTCAACGCTCGCATGGGCGGATTCTTTAGTGGCTTCCATGTCTTTTCCTCCTTGTTTTGCCGAAGGTCCACGCACGACCCTCGAAAAGCGGGATGTTCGAAGGTTTCACGACGCGAGGCACCACAGGGCCTCCCGACTTTCCGGTCCAGCGCGCCCATGTGGAGATGGCAGAGACTAACAGATGTGGGAAAAATATCAAGGTCAAATTCCTCGCCTCCGGGCTTCGAAAACAAGAGGCTTCGCTTTCCCGGCGCGATGTGGTAGAAGGCATCGATGCAGGCCTTTGAACTCGTATCGGAATATTCGCCCCGGGGAGACCAGCCGCGGGCCATTTCCCGATTGGCCCAAGGACTGAAGGCGGGTCTCCCGCACCAGGCGCTGCTTGGCGTCACCGGGTCGGGGAAGACGTTTGCCATTGCCCATGTCATCCAGTCCGTCCAGCGTCCCGCCCTCATCATCGCCCACAACAAGACCCTGGCGGCCCAGTTGTACGGGGAGTTCAAGGGTCTTTTCCCCGCCAATGCCGTAGAGTATTTCGTCAGTTATTACGATTACTACCAGCCCGAGGCCTACATCCCGAGCACCGACACCTACATCGAGAAGGACTCGGCCATCAACGAGGAGATCGATAAGCTCCGTCACGCGGCCACCCACGCCCTCTTCGATAGGGAGGACGTCATTGTCGTGGCGAGCGTCTCCTGCATCTATGGTCTGGGTTCGCCCGAGGCGTATCAGGGGATGCTCCTCTACCTGGAGGAGGGAAGGGAGTTGGGTCGGGACGCCGTGCTTCGCCGCCTCGTGGAGATGCAGTATGAACGCAACGATTACGACTTTCACCGGGGGACCTTCCGGGTGCGAGGCGATGTGGTGGAGATCTTCCCGGCCTATGAGGATGAGCGGGCGGTCCGGGTGGCCTTCCTCGACGATGCCATCGAGGAGATCCTCATCGTCGATCCCCTCCGGGGCAGGAAGTTGGAGAAACTCTCGAAGCTGGCCGTTTATCCCGGAAGTCACTATGTGACGCCCCGGGACAACCTGCAGCGGGCCATGGCCGCGATCCGGACCGAACTGCGGGAGCGTCTCGACGAGCTGCGCCGTGAAGAGAAGCTGCTGGAGGCCCAGCGTCTCCAGCAGCGAACGCTTTTCGATCTGGAGATGATGGAAGAGATGGGCTACTGTCGGGGCATAGAGAACTATTCCCGCCATCTCACCGGTAGAAACCCCGGCCAGCCGCCGCCCACCCTGATGGAATACCTGCCGAAGAACGCGCTGATCGTCATCGACGAGAGCCATGCGACGATCCCCCAACTAATCGGCATGTACCGCGGGGATCGCGCCCGGAAGGAGACCCTGGTGGAATATGGATTCCGCCTTCCCTCGGCCCTGGACAACCGGCCTCTCCGCTTTGAGGAATACGAAGCCTTTCCCCAGCAGCGCCTCTATGTCTCCGCCACGCCGGCGGCCTACGAGCTGGCGAAGGCCTCGGGGGCCGTCGTGGAGCAGATCATCCGGCCCACGGGGCTCATGGATCCGGAGATCGTCGTCAAGCCCGTCAAGAGCCAGGTGGACGATCTGCTCGGAGAGATCCGCCGACGGGCGGCGCGAGGGGAGCGGGTCCTGGTTGCCGCGTTGACGAAGCGCATGGCCGAGAACCTCGCGGCCTATTATGACGAGGTGGGGGTGAGGGCGCGTTACCTCCACGCCGACGTCCATACGCTGGAGCGCGTGGAGATCATCCGCGATCTCCGTCGGGGGGAATTCGACGTCCTCATCGGCGTGAACCTGCTTCGGGAGGGTCTGGACATCCCGGAGGTGTCCCTTGTCGCCATCCTCGATGCGGACAAGGAGGGCTTTCTCCGTTCGGAACGCTCGCTCATGCAGACGGTGGGACGGGCGGCCCGGCATATCGCCGGGCAGGCGATCATGTATGCCGATGAGATTACCGGTTCCATCCGGGCCTGTCTCGACGAGACGCAGCGGCGCCGCCGTCTCCAGGCGGAATATAACAGGCGCCACGGCATTGCCCCCGAGTCGATCCGAAAATCCATCTCCCATGTCCTGACCTCGGTTTATGATGCGGATTATGTAACCGTGCCCCTGGTGCGGGAGACCGAAGCCCCTTATGGCGGCGAGGCGGATCTGGCGGAGCTGGTGGCCCGCCTGAAAGGGGAGATGAAGGCGGCCGCCGCCGCCCTGGAATTCGAAAAGGCGGCGGCACTCCGGGACGAGATCAGGGAACTGACCAGGCTGCTGGTGGAGTTCGGGGGAGAAACGGCATGAGCATGGATAACGCCGGCGCCATCCCTTCCGTCTCCAAGCCGGCTTGGCCTCTTGCCCCTCCGAGGCCCGCGGCGAATCCCCAAAGGACGAATGCCTGCCGCTTTACCCCTCCCCGGAGGAGGGGGGCCGTTGGGGGATGAAGACGATGGGCGCCACGGAGACCAGTATAGCGACCATGGTCCGGTCGGCCCCCCGGGCTCCGGGCGTCTATCTGATGAGGGACGCCGTGGGGGAGATCGTCTATGTCGGCAAGGCCAAAGACCTGCGGGCCCGCCTCCGCAACTATGTCGGCGGGACGGATGGCAGGGGGATGATACCCTTCCTTCTCTCCCGGGTCCGGCGGGTGGAATGGATCCTTACCGCGACGGAAAAGGAGGCCCTCATCCTCGAGAACAATCTTATCAAGGAGCACCTCCCCCGGTACAACGTCGTTTTTCGCGACGACAAGGACTATTTCCATATTCGCATGGATGTGACGGCCCCCTTCCCCCGGTGGCAACTGGTCCGCCGCCCCAAAAAGGACGGGGCGAGGTATTTCGGCCCCTATCCATCCAGCGGCGCCGCCAAGGAGACCCTGCGTTTCCTGCAGACCGCATTTCCCCTCCGGACCTGCCGGGACGCGGAACTCCGGAACCGCCGGCGTCCCTGTCTGGAGTATCAGATCGGCCGCTGCCCGGCCCCCTGCGTCCAGTTGGTGGACGAGGAAGCCTATGGGCGATCCGTCCGTCAGGGATTGGCGTTTCTGGAGGGAAACGCCGCCGCGGCGATGAGGGACCTGGAAGAACGGATGAACAACGCGGCGGCGGAGCTGCGGTTTGAAGAGGCGGCGGCCCTCCGTGATCGCATCGGCGCTATCCGGGCAACCCTGGAACGGCAGCGGACTGCCTCGATGGGGGCCAACGACCAGGATGTCTTCGGCGCGGCCCGGGAAGGGGACTGGACGCAGCTCTGCCTGCTGCGGATCCGGGCCGGGAAGATGGTGGGGATGCGGACCTTTCCCCTGCTCCGGGTCGGTCAGCCCTTGGGGGAGATCATGACGGCGGCAGTGATGCAATTCTATGACGCCGGCCATGAAGTTCCCGGGGAGATCCTCCTGCCCGAGGCGGGGGAGGACCGCCGGGTCCTGTCCGAATGGTTGGGGGAGAAGAAGGGGCGACGCGTGCGTCTTCATGTCCCGCAACGGGGACGGGGACGTGCCCTGGTGGAGATGGCGGAGAGAAACGCCAAGGAGATCATGCAGACGGTCCGGGGGCGGCAGGGACCCGAGGAAGACTTGCGGGCCCTGGCGGCGGCCCTGGACCTCCGGCGGCTGCCGGAGCGAATCGAGTGTTTCGATATCTCCAATATCGGCGGCCGAAGCGCCGTGGGGTCCATGGCGACCTTTGTCGGGGGCGTCCCCCGCCGGAGCGGCTATCGTCGTTTCCGCATCCGCGCCATCACCGGGGCCGACGATTGCGCCATGATGCGCGAGGTCCTCGTCCGGCGCTTGGCCACGGGGAAGGACCTTCCCGATCTCCTCGTGGTGGACGGAGGGAAGGGGCAGCTTGCGGCGGCCGTGTCGGTCCTCGAGGAACTGCGGATCCAGACGACGGATGTCGTTGCCCTAGCCAAAAAACGGGATTTCCCCCTCGAGGACCGGCGTCATGGCCCCCTCGGGGGGGGGCGGCGAAGCGGCGCCGTCGGCGCCGTGGGAGAGGCGTCATCGGGCGGCATGGAGAGGAATGGCCGACGCCTTTTCCCATCCGCGACGAGGCTTCCCGAAGGGGTCCCGGGTCGTGAGGAAGGGGGCAGGGAGGCGCTCGGGTCGAAAGAGGCCGGGGCGGAGGCCGAGAGTGGCCGGCCCGGCCGGGACCGGATCGGAGATCGGGTTTTTCTTCCCGGACGGAAGGAGCCGTTGTTTCTCTCCCGGCGTCCCAACGCCCTGCGCCTTCTCCAGCGGCTCCGGGACGAAGCCCACCGCTTCGCCGTCACCTATCATCGACGGGTTCGGGAGAGGGAGAATTTTGCCTCGCCCCTGGACAGGATTGCCGGTCTTGGCCCGGATAAGAAGAAGGCCCTCCTCGGGGGATTGGGGGATCTGGAGCGGATAAGGAAGGCAACGGCGGCGGAACTGCGGACGGTTCCAGGGATCGGGGTAAAGCTGGCCTCAAGAATCGAGGGATTTTTCGCGGCCTCCCTGGATAATGCGGAGCCGTAGGGCTTCAAGGGCGAACCCTCCCGGCCTCAGGGGAGGGGTTAACAAACGAAGCGAAGCGCCGGCGGCGGCGAACGACAGGGGCGCCTCCCGACGCGCCGCGGCGGACCGGAGGCGCGATCCTTTTCGGAGGGGCATCGAAATCGCCGCCGGCAAAATACGATGGGGGACCTTCGTGACGGGTTTCTGGTCCGTGCTGTTGATTGCCGTGGCCCTGGGCATGGACGCCTTTTCCG
>JASGUC010000026.1 GCA_030057915.1 Pseudomonadota bacterium | reverse complement strand
ATCATAGGTGGAATCGACGACGGTCAAAAAGTTTTGCCTCCGGAAATCACCCCCCTATTTCCCTGCGGCGCAGGCTGGAAATGGCCCCCTTTTATTCCGGTGAAACTGGCCCTGTTCCTGGCCGGTGCTGACCCATAACCCATCAATGGATAAGTGCGCCTCATCAGCAACTTCCTCCAACCACGGGGGGCATCTACAACCGATGAAAAAGGGGGACAATCTCACCGATGCTAACAGTCTGGCCATTCTGTTGTCGTCTTGAACATCCTGGATGGAAAAACAACCTATCAGCGTCCCTTCCCGCCGACTGGCGGGCCTGTATAAATGAAGCAAGTCGAGTCCGCGCCATGAAACCGGCCCAAGACTGTCACACGTACCTAATGAATCCAATTAGTTACTTACGTATTACTTGGAAGTCTTGAGGCAGGGCGGAGGTGAATATTTTCATCTTTCGCCCGGCCTGCCCCAGGCATGGGCATCAAGGGCCACGGCCTGTCGGGCCTCCGCGCTCGGTGATGGGCGAGTCAGGACGGCGTCGGTTCTTATCCGTCAGGATGCCTACGAGGCGCATGGCGAGAGGGAGAGAAGGCCACGATCCAAAGGCAAGTGCCCGGCACCTATGCCGGCGCGCCGGCATAGGATAACATATTGATTTTATATGCTGAATAACCGACGGTCAAAAAGTTTTGCCGGTGGGATTTTTTTGCCGCGGCATTTGCCGGTGGATTTTTTGCCGCGGCAATGGGCGAAATCAAATGATTCAGGTCATTGCGCATTATGTCGCTCAGATCGCCGCCGTCCTGGCCTCCAAACGGGATATAACCCAGGGTAAATTTGTTCTCGATGTAAGCAGTTGATCTTGAATGATCCACAAAAACTGAGGCACGTCCTGTTTGCAGCCACTTAGAGATAGAACAAATTTACCCTGGATATAACCATGTCGCTGTTGCCGGATAAAGAAAATTGTTGTATGGTGTCGGCGAACTACAGGGCTTGGCTGAAGAATCGGAACGACGACGAAACGGGAGGCGGCCCGGCGGATACATATATGCGGGCTTAAGCCTTGCGGAAGCGGAAGCGACGTGGGCATAAAAGAGACGCTAAATACCCTATCCATTCGGAAAAAACTGATCCTGCTGGTGATAATAGCCTTACTGCCGGCGGCGGTGGCCATTGGCGTTGCCAGTCTCAGGGAGCGGGAACACAGCATTCAATTCGAGAGACACAATGCTCTTTTCATGACCGAGAGCATCGCGGCGCAGCAGGAGCAGATCGCCGTCGGAACGAGGCAAATGCTCAGCACCCTCGCCCAGTTGCCGGAGGTGCAAAGCAGGGATGCCGCCGCCTGCCGGCGCCTCTTTACCGAGGTGGCAAGAAAAAACGACAACTATTCCATTATCGCCGCCGCCACACCGGACGGCAGGCTCTTCGCCTCCTCCCTGCCCTCCCCTTCCGGAAACCTCCAGATAGCCGATCGCGAATATTTCCGCGCCGTGATCCGGTCCAGGGAGTTTTCCGCCGGGGAATATGTCACGGGTCGCTTTACTCATATGCCGGTCATCAACTACGGCTATCCGGTCCTGGGCAAGGACAATGAACTTATCGCGGTTGTGGTTGCCGGACTCAGACTGGACAAATACGCCGATTTCATCGCGAAGGCCGATCTTTCCCCGGGCTCTACCGTCGTGATCACGGACCGTCGGGGCGTTCGGATATACCGGACGCCGGAACACCCAAACGCCAAACCCGGCCTTGGCGTCGCCGAGGAAGTGAAGAAAAACATCTTCGGTCCTCGCGAAGAGGGATTCTACGAGCGGACGGCGGACGATGGGGTCTATCGCATCTATGCCTACAAGAAGCTGCGCCTCGCGGGACATAAGGATCCGTATCTCTATGTCTTCGTCGGCATCCCCAAACAACAGCTTCTCGACGCGGCCAACAGGCGTCTGGCCGTCAGTTTGGCCGCCTTGAGCGGCGTCACCTTGCTATTGATGTCCCTGGCTTGGCTTGCCGGCCACCTCTTCTTCACGAAACCGATCAGGACGCTCCTTACGGCCGTCGGCAAATTTGGCGGCGGGGATCTGTCCGTCCGCACCGGCCTGCCCCACACGGCCGACGAAATGGGACAAATGGCCAAATCCTTCGACGGCATGGCGGCATGTCTGGAAGACAAGGCTCGGGAACGCGCCGAAATGGAAAGGAAGCTTCAGGAGAGCGAGGAGAGGTACCGCAAAATCATCCAAGATAGTAATGCCACAATGCTCCTCATCGACCCGGCGGACGGCAGGATCGTCGATGCCAATCCCGCCGCCGCCCGCTATTACGGATATGCCGTCGAGGAGCTGAGGGAAATGCATATCTTCGACATCAACACCATTTCAACTGCCGAGACCAGCGAGGAAATGAGGCGTGCGGAGTCGGGTCAACGCGGGTTTTTCCTTTTTCAGCACCGTCTGGCCGACGGCAGCGTTCGTCCGGTGGAGGTTTACAGCGGCGCAGTGGACTTGAAAGGCAAAAGGCTGCTTTTTTCGATCATTCACGACATAAGCGCACGGAGAGAGGCGGAGGCGGAAAGGGAAAGGCTCATCCATGAACTCCGGGAGGCCCTGGCCAAGATCAAAACACTCAGCGGCATGTTGCCCATTTGTGCTTCCTGTAAAAAGATCCGTAATGACGAAGGTTACTGGGAGCAGATCGAGGTTTATATCCGTGATCGCTCCGAAGCCGAGTTCAGCCACAGCCTCTGCCCGGATTGCAAGAGGCGGCTGTATCCACAACTATTTAAACCCGAAACGCGGGGCACGCCATGAACATCAGTGATGAAGATGGGCGCGGTGGGATGCCGGCGGGAATCAGCGGAGGGATGGAGAGGTGAAAAACGACGCCACGCAAGCGAAGGACAGGCCGAAGACCCCCGAAGAGGAAGACCTTTCCATATATCTACAGCCAACCGAGTTCATCGACAGCGATTCCCCGGTGGTCGCCGCCTATGCCCGCCAGGCGATAGCCGACGCCGGAACGGACAGGGAAAAGGCCATCCGTCTGTACACCGCCGTGCGGGATGGCATCCAGTATGACCCCTACCGCATCGATTTCACCCGCCTTGACTTCCGGGCCTCCACCATCATCGGCAAAGGCTACGGCTACTGCGTGGCCAAGGCCATCGTCCTGGCCGCGGTCGGCCGCCATGCGGGCATTCCGAGCCGCCTGCGCTTTGCCGACGTGCGGAATCACCTGACGACGGAACGGCTCAGAAGGCTTATGAAGACGGACCTGTTCATTTATCACGGCTATACGGAGTTCCTCCTGGGGGGGCGGTGGATCAAGGCAACGCCCACCTTCAACAGCTCCTTGTGCGCCCGCTTCCGGGTTAAACCACTGGATTTCGATGGCGAGAGCGATGCCATCTTACACCCCTACGATATGGAGGGGCGGCGGCACATGGAATATGTAACGGATCATGGGCCGTTCGCCGACGTGCCCTACGACACGATAATCGAGATGTTCAAGACCCATTACGGGGTTTATTTTCAGAAGGAAAAGCCGGTCGCCGCCGGCGCCTTCGATCGGGAAGCGGAAAGCGACCGGCGGTAAGCTACTGCCAATCTATGGTATGGGTTTTCAGAAGAAAATCCTTGAACTCCTCCTTGGTGGTCTCCCGGATATCGGCGATATGAACCGTTATCGCCCGGTTGCAGAAGGCGAACCCCTCTTCTATGGCCTCCGGTTCGTCGTCCTCGTCGCAGAAGTGTTTGATGAACTCCTGCGCCACCTTTCGGGCATCCTTGATATTCTCCGCCGTCACCAGATAGTGGTGGCGGCGGATCTCCTCTTCTTCTTTTTCGGTAATCTTCACCCAGTAATCCGTCATTGTTCCTCCCCTGCTGCATCTGTGATTTTTACTGCCTGCTCCCGGTATTTATTGAGGACCAGTTCAACGAGAACCATAAAAAATTCGTAATTATCCCGAGCCGTACGATACTGCCGCGGGGTGATCGCGTCGTCGTTTTCCCTGTAGAGGCGATCCGCCAATTCCTCGAACTGTCTCTCCAGCTCCCCATAGACCGCCGGCTCGCCGCCCAGGAGGCGTTCATGAAGATACAGGGCCTCGTATTTGATGTCGAGGATCGCGTCGATTTTTTCCGTAAGTTTCTCCATGCCCTTTGGTGTTTAACAAAAAATAAACGTCAAGGCAAATAGATTGCGCATCTTTTTCGCCCCTCTCTCCCATGGCCCCCGCCGCTCTTCCGACGATCACGGGGGGAACGGAGCGGTCGCTTAGGGGAGGTTCACCGTCAGGAGTGAGGGAAAAAGGATGCCAGCCGCTTCCCGAAGACGTGGGAAATCGTAGCCCCGGCAAGCTCGAGGGCCGGGCAGGCCTGACGGTCCGCGTGGAGGTGGCATGCCGGGGGGGGGCATATGTGGGGGCGCGGCCCGTGCGGGGGAAGCCTGTACGTGAGGTGGGCGTCATGTGTGGGGAGCTGCTTGCGGCGGGGGGCGGGGCGGCCCACATATTGAGAGGGTCAACATCGTCGCGATACCGGGCGCGGCATGCGCGGGGGCACTGTCTGTGTGAGGGGGCTCGGCATGCCGTGGCGGGGGCAGCCTGTACGTGAGGGCGCGGGCCGTGCGGGGGGGGCGGCATGCGCAGGGGCAGCCTGTGCGTGAGGTGGGCAGCCCGCACGGGGTGGGCCGCGGGATTCGTCCCAGGGGATCATGACCCCCGTGGAGGCGGTGCCGAAGGGGGAATAGTCGGCGCCGTTGAGGCCCGACAACGTCCTGGGATTCTGCCTGGATAGGGTCGCTCATTGCCGTCCGGAAACCTTTGAATAATTGCCCAGAAAACCTCCTTTTGCCATTCCCGCGAAAGCGGGACTCCGGTGTTTTCGAGCATCTTCCGAATGCCTATTCAGGCCTGGCATGACAGGACAGGTCGTTATTCAAAGGTCCCGTCCGGACCATGCGGAGGCGTTGGCGACGAGGGAACCCCGTGGCGACCCGCGGATCTTACCGGATGCCGTGGGGCGCCGGCGCCGGCGCGGCGATCTCCACGCGGAAACGGCGGGATTGCTTCCGGGCCAGGGCCGCCTCGTTCTTGTTGACGAACGAACGAGGTTCGTAAGCCCGGCCCTGCTTCAGGCGCCGCTCCTCCCGGCGGAGCCGCATCAGGGCGAACCTGCCCACGACGGGGGCCAACAGGCGGGTCCTCAGGCCAAAGGCCCGGCATAGATCCCGCAGGAGTTCGTCCAGCTTGGCCCTCATGAGGGGGTCCTCCTCGTACCACTTCCTCATGGCCCAGACCGCTCCCGCATAAGCGACGCGCAACGGAGCGTTCTCCCGGGCGCAACGGTCCCGCACCGCCGGATCGGGGTGGTCCCCGTAACGCCGCCAGCCCTGGAGCATGGTGCGGATGAGTCGGTAGAGACTGGGGCCGTTTTCCTCGAAATCCCGGCGGAACGCCCGAAGCAGCATCTCCTCTTCCTGGCCCCCGGGGATATGACGGTGACGATAGTTGAACCGGTACTGCCCATGTCGGTCGGCCAGGGGCAGCTCCGCTTCGGTTAGGATATCGCCCTCCTCCAGATGCCGGTGGTAGAGAGGCGTGCCGGGATTGGGGGTGTAGAGCATGAACTGATGAAAATCCGTGTCGTGGGAAACGGCGTAGGAGATGATCTCCTCCAGGTCCTCGGGACGGTGCCCCTCCAGGCCGATTATGGAAGAACCCAGCACCCGGATGCCATGAGCCTGGAGTGTCTTTACCAGACGGCGGGTATCCACGCCGTCGAGCTTGGCATAGGCGCTTTCCTTCCCCTCCAGGCCCATCCAGACCCAACTGACGCCCAGGCGCACCAGTTGCGCGATGGGATAGGACTGGATGACCCGGGCGGAGCTGAAGACGTCGAGGGACCAGGACTTGCCGTGTTCCTCCATGAGTTCCAGCAGGCGGAGGGCCCGACGGCGGTGGAGGAGGAAGTTTTCGTCCAGGACAAAGAAGGAGTGGACGGAAAGCTTCTCCTCCATACGACACATGATGGAAAAGAGTTCGTCGCCGGTCTCGTAGAAGTTTACGAAATTCCCCTTGCCCCCGAAGAAGGCCGAGGTCGAGCAGAAATTGCATCCCACTGGACAGCCGACCGAGGGGATCAGGATGGCGGCGGTGTGTCCCCTCCCATTGGGAAGATCGATGCCCATCATACGGGCGTCGAAAGCGGAAAGAACCAGGGGATGGTTGATGGGCGCCTCCTCGTCCTGCCCGAGAAACCGGCGGAACCAGCGGATCCCGTCTCCGCGGACGACGTAATCGGCGTCTATCCGACGATGCAGATCCTCCAGGGCGGCGATGTGACCTCCCACGACGATGGTCGCCCCGGGCTGATAGCGACGGATCAGGGAGCACATCTCCCGCACCTTGCCGATATTGACGAGGATCGAACCGATCCCGATGATGTCGTACTCGTTGCTTTGCAGCTCCCGGATGAATTCTTCCCGGCGGGGAAAATCCAGGACCGTGCAGGGGGCGTCGATATTGGCCTGGATCATGAGGAGCCCAAAAGACCGGTGAAACATCCGGAGGGAAAACCCTCCCTGAACCCGGGTGACCTGGTTGTGATACAGTTCCATCGGGTTGTTCTTGCGGCTCCCATACTGGTCGTCTTGGGCGTAGGGGCCGAAAACACTGGCGAGAAGGACGTTGGCATTGGCGCGCAGGGGGTGGATGGGGACTTTGTGACCGACCATGATGAATCTCCTCGGTTCTTGATTTTTGGTGCGATGGTGATCCTCATACGAGAGCTTGGAATCACCGCCATTTTTGTCATTTCGACCGAAGGGGGAAATCCATGTCCCGAAGGCCATGAGGGATCTGACATCCGGGTAGGCTCGCGCTCCTCGAAATGACATTTTTTCAAAGGTCTCCATACGGGATCGGGAGAGGAAAGGAAAGCCCTGATCATTGATTTTACATTACTTTTACAAAGGGGGCCAAAGGCGGCGAGCATCCGGCATTGACAGTTCGACGGCGCTGGTGTAGCTAATCCTCACGCTTATGAAACGGGTAAAATGGTTTGTCCATCCGGTGTTGATCTTCATCCTGTCCATCGCGGCGCTGGGGGCGTCCCTCTTTTTGTACATCTATTGGTATCTGGAGGTAAGTACCGGTTTACAAAGGATAATCATGAAATACGGCCTCGATCCGGCCCAGTTTTTCGAGATCAAGACCTGGGTGGTCATCGTGGTGCTCTCCATCCTTGTCGGCCTCATCCTGACCGGGGTGTTCACGATCTTCGTCTATAACGAGAAGACCCAGCGCCTCTACCGGATGCAACGGAACTTCATCAACAGCTTCACCCACGAGCTGAAGACCCCCGTGGCGTCCCTGCGGCTCTATCTCGACACCTTCTGCCGCTATCACCTGCCCCGGGAAGACCAACTCCGCTACCTGGAATTCATGAGCCACGACGTGGACCGCCTGCTGGCGAATATCGACCGGATCCTCGATCTGGCCCGGATCGAGTCGGGAAATTGCCAAAAGGAGCGGGAATGCGTGGAAATCGTCGGGATGGTCGAGGAATTCTGCGAGCATAACGCCGATTTGTTCCGGGGGTGCGATATCGCCATCCACAATCCCTCCCGTTCTCGTCCCTGTTACTGGATCAACAGGCCGCTGTTCGAAATGCTCCTCATGAACCTGTTCACCAATGCGATCAAATACAATCAATCCGACCACCCCCGGATCGAGATCGCCTTCGTGGAGCGTAAGAACGGCCTCGACATCCGCATCGCCGACAACGGCATGGGGATCGAAAAGGGGGAAACGAAAAAGATCTTCCGCAAGTTCTACCAGGCGGGACGCCCCGAGGACATGACGGCGAAGGGCACGGGTCTGGGGCTTTATCTCGTCGCGCAGGTTGCCCAGATCCATCAGGCCCGGGTCGCCGCGGAGAGCCCGGGGCCGGGCAGGGGCTCGACCTTCATCCTGAGAATGCCACCGGCGGTCCGCGGCGTGGAGGCGGCATGAAGGCCCAGCCCCGGAAAAGGATCCTCATCGTGGAGGACGATCCCCACATCGCGGAGGGTCTGCGGCTGAATCTGACCATCAAGGGCCACGAGGCGTCGATCGTCGCCGACGGCATGGCGGCGCTCCGGGAGTGGCGAAACTGGCGGCCGCAGCTTATCGTCCTGGACATCATGCTCCCCGGCATCGACGGGCTGGCGGTCCTTCGCCATATCCGCATCGAGGACGAAAGACTGCCGATCCTCATCCTCTCCGCGAAGAGCGAACCGGAGTACCGCGTGAAGGGCCTCTCCTACGGCGTTGACGATTACCTCTCCAAACCGTTTCATCTCGACGAGTTCCTCCTGAGGGTGGAGCGGCTCCTGACCCGGTCGGCGTGGAATCACGAGGCGAAGCGGGAGGATCGGGAGGGCCGGGAGGGCGCAGGTATCGCCAAGCTGGGGGACAGCTACCGCTTCGGCGGGAACACGATCCATTTCGATACCTTCACCGCCCACGGATTCCGCGGCGAGGTCAAGCTCACGGAGCAGGAGATGCGCCTTCTGAAGGTCTTCATCGCCAATCGGGGCAAGCCCCTGAGCCGGAGCGAGCTGCTGGAGATGGGCTGGGGATACGTCGGCGCCACCCCCACAAGGACGGTGGACAACTTCATCGTCCGCTTTCGCAAGTATTTCGAGGTCAACCCGCAGAGGCCACAATACTTCCAAAGCCTGCGATCCGTCGGTTACGTCTTCGACCACGATGATCGATGACCCGTTCCAGACAAACGGTGGACAACTTCATCGTCCGCTTTCGCAAGTATTTCGAGGCCAACCCGCAGAGGCCACAATATTTCCAAAGCCTGCGATCCGTCGGTTACGTCTTCGACCACGATGATCGATGACCCGTTCCAGGCAAACGGTAGCCTGCGGGAAGGGCTGATTTATCCCCCGCCCCGACCATTGACAAAAAACGCCTTCCTGGGGTATGGCGCAACGAAAGGAACCCGACGATTTCCCACGACCCCCGGAGGAAGACCCCAACCATGACCGACCTACTTAAAAGGTACTTCATCGCCACCCGCCCCTGGTCCTTCACCATGTCCCTTATCTCCGTGACGGTGGGCGTCTTGCTGGCCGCCGCCGACGGCGCCGTCTCCTATCCCTGGTTCGCCTTGACGATCCTGGGCATCGTTTGTGTTCACGCCGGGGCCAATGTGTTCAACGACTACTTCGACACCCGCTATCAGGTCGATGAAACCGACTCCCCCACGGCCAAATACCGCACCCACCCCATCCTGTCGGGGATGCTCACCCCCCGGCAGCTCCTCGGGGAGGGGATCGTCCTCCTGGCCCTGGCCGTCGCCATCGGTCTGGCGGCCTCGGCTCTACGCTCCTTTCACATCCTCTGGATCGGCCTCGTGGGGATGCTGACCTGCGTCTTTTACACGGCGGGACCCGTCAAATTCAAGTATCGCGCCCTGGGAGAGCTGGCCGTATTCACGATGTGGGGTCCCCTGATGGTGGAAGGGGCCTATGCGGTGCAACGTCAGGCCCTGTCCATGAAGGCCCTTTATGTGTCCGTCCCCTTCGGCCTGCTGGTCGCCCTGGTCCTCTTCGCCAACAACTTCCGCGACATCGCCTACGATTCACGCCATGAGGTCCGGACGCTCGGCATCCTTTTGGGCCAAACCAAGAGCCATCACCTCTTCACCCTCATGATCGCGGGGGCATTCTTTTACGTCATCGCCATGATCGCCGCCGGGGTCATCAGCCTCTGGGGGCTCCTGATCCTCCTGTCCCTCCCCCAGGCGATCAAGTTGATCAAGACCTTCCGGGAGAAGATACCCGACATGGCAGACGCCCTGGCGGCCCAGTTCAATATGGCCTTCGGGGTCCTTCTGCTCCTCGCCCTGTTTCTGGAAAACCTGGTGATCTGTTGATTTCCACGGCGGTTTTCCTTGCGGGCCTGTGCTGGGCCTTCACCTTCGCCCTCCCCTGGGGAAATTTCTGGCTCAAGATCAGCGCCTCCGTCATCGTGGTCTGCCTCTACTCCCTGAGATGGGAAAGGCCGACCCTGAACCTCACGCCGGGATCGGTGGCGGCGGGCGTTTTGGCGGCGGCGGTCCTCTACGGGATATTCGGCGTTGGCAACGCCCTGGCGCCCTATATCGTCCCCGGCGCCCAGGGACAGGTGGGGGAAATCCACGCCCTGGGCGCCGGCACGCCGCGGGCGCTCGTTTTTCTGCTCCTGTGCCTGGTCACCGGCCCGGGCGAGGAGATCTTCTGGCGTGGTTTTCTGCAGGGGAGGCTCGTGGACCGGTGGGGCCCAGGCCGGGGCTTCGCCCTGACCACCCTGATCTACGGCGGGGTCCATGCCTTCTCCCTCAATCTCATGCTGGTTCTGGCCGCCCTGACGGCCGGGGTCTTCTGGGGCGGGCTGTATCTCTGGCGGCGCGATCTGGGCATGGTGATCGTTTCCCATTCCCTCTGGAGCGCCTGTATCTTCGTCGTCGCCCCCATACGCTGACCGGGACGACGGCGCCTGCACCGCCCCCGGAGGGATGGAGAATAATCGCGGCGGCGGGCAATTTTCTCCGGCAAACGCGGCGTTTCCCGGGTCGTGCGGCGCTGACCAGAGGGTATTGGCAACCGGATAAGATAGAGACAAAGGCGGGCATGGATGATTAAACAGGATGGAATCGACACCGGCAGGCCCCTCCCGACCGCACCGGACCGGCAGGAGAGAAGGCGACTCATCGCCTATGCCGGTCTGGCCTTCGCCGTCCTGTGCTGGGCCGCCAACACCGTCCTGGCCCGGGGCGTCATCCGGGAGGTGAACCCCCTGGCCCTTTCCTTCTGGCGCTGGGTCTTCGCCCTGGTCATGATACTCCCCTTTGGATTGCCCCATGTAAGGAGGGAACTGACCGTAATCGCCGACAACAAGCTGTCTCTCGTCGTGCTCTCCTTCTTCAGCGTCGCCGTTTACAACTCCCTGTTGTACGTCGCCGCCCATTTCACCACGGCCAACAACATGTCCATCGTCACTTCCGCCATGCCGGCCATGACCATTGTCGCCGCCTGGCTCATCATCCACGAACGGCCGCTGATCTTCCAACTCCTGGGTGTGGTCATCTCCACAACGGGGATGCTCTGGATCGTCTTCCAGGGTTCCCCGGAGAACGTAATGAACCTGGTCTTCAACCGTGGGGATCTGCTGGTGGTGGGATCCGTGGCGAGTTGGTCCCTATATTCCGTCTTTCTGCGGAAATTCCGGATCGTCCTGCACCCCCTGAGCCTCCTGACCATGACCATATCCCTGGGGCTGCTGTTCATCGCCCCTTTCTATCTCGGGGAGATCATCCTTACCGGCGCCTCGAGTTTCAGTGTAAAGGCGCTGCCGGTGTTCCTGTTTTTGGGGCTCTTCCCCTCCATACTGGCCTACCTGCTCTGGAATGTCGGCGTCGCCGAGGTCGGCCCGAGCACGGCGGCCATGTTCTCGTATCTACTGCCTATATTTGCCGCCTTTCTCTCCTTCGGTTTTCTGGGAGAGGAGATCTACCTCTATCATGTGCTGGGCGGGACGCTGATCTTCGTCGGTCTGTACCTGGCCAGGCCAAAGAGGCCCGAACATGGGAAAACCAATGAGCAAGGGGGATAGCGACAGGGCATGAACGGATTCTGGATGGCGATGGGTCTGACCTTTTTGGCCGGCATGGCCACGGGGCTGGGGAGCCTCATCGCCTTCATGGCCAGACGGACCAATTACCGCTTCCTCTCCGTGGCCACGGGCTTCTCCGCCGGGATCATGCTCTATGTATCCTTCGTGGAGATCTTTCCCGACGGCCTGGCCGCCCTCACCATGCACTACGGCAGTCAGCGGGGCCCCTGGTACAACGTCGCCGCGTTCTTTGGCGGGATGCTGATCATCGGCCTGATCGACACGCTGGTCCCGGCTGCGGTGAACCCCCATGAGTCCCACGCCGAAGCGGAGGCCAGACCGCTCCATGACCCGACGGCCTCGCCGCCGGAATGGGCCGCCGTCTTTTCCGGTCCGAAACGGGCCGCCGACGGCTTCCACGACCACCGTCGTCCCGATCATGGCCTGATGCGCGCTGGCCTGTTCACCGCCTTGGCCATCGGCATCCATAACTTTCCCGAGGGCATGGTCACCTTCCTCGCGGCCCTGGAGGACCCGTCGCTGGGGATCGTCACCGCCCTGGCTGTCGCCTTGCACAACATACCCGAGGGGATAAGTGTTTCCGTGCCGATCTTCTATGCCACGGGCAGCCGCCGGAAGGCATTTTTTTACTCTCTGATCAGCGGTCTGGCCGAACCGGTGGGGGCCGCCGTGGGCTATCTGGCGATCCTGACCTTCCTGGGCGGCCAGGGCGGGGCGATTCCTCCCTCCCTCATGGGCTTCATGTTCGGCGGGATAGCCGGGATCATGGTTTACATCAGTCTGGACGAACTGCTGCCCGCCAGCCGGGCCTATGGAAAGGGTCACGACAGCCTGTTGGGGCTGGTCGCGGGAATGCTGGTCATGGCCCTGAGCCTCCTGCTGATGAAATGAACCGCCGCTCCACGCTCAAATCCCCGGCCCCCGACAGAGAGCGGCATGTAAGTGCATGATCTCCCTTGGATTTTTCCGGAGGCAATTATTACAAAAATCCAGAGGCGCATTTCCAGGTGAAAAGAACCGCCGCTCCATGGGACAAAACCCGACCTGGCCCTCCCTCCTAACCTGACCGGCGGGGCCGCCTTTCTCCCATCCCACAATCATCCTTACGCCGATTGTCGAAAAGAGTCCTCGGGATTATCTTAAGGCCGAAAGAAAGAGAAAGGAGGCAAAAGACCATGATGAGCGGGGGCATCCAGAGAATCGAGTTCAGGCCCGAGCGAGACATCCTGGGGAAAACCATAGCGAGAAACGGCGCCGGCCGCCGCGTTATGACGGGTTGTCGAGGCCTGTAGCATTAATTGCCAAGCTATAGAGGGGAGGCATGAGCCATGAAAAAGACGGGGGCCATGTCGTGTCCCAACGTCTGCGGCTTTGGCGGCCGGGCGGACCGAAGGGCCGCACGAACGGAAAGGGCTTAAGCCGCGTTTGCCTAAGCCCTTGTTTTTATTTTTATTGGCGCGCCCGGCACGATTCGAACGTGCGACTTTCAGATTCGTAGTCTGACGCTCTATCCAGCTGAACTACGGGCGCGTATGGGCAAATAATGGCGGAGAGAGCGGGATTTGAACCCGCGGTACACCTTTTAGGGCGTACAATCGCTTAGCAGGCGATCGCTTTCGACCACTCAGCCATCTCTCCGCAGCCGTTCCTTATCTGGCGGAGGGAGCAGGATTCGAACCCGCGAGGCTTTCGCCCAACGGTTTTCAAGACCGCCGCCATAGACCGCTCGGCCATCCCTCCGTTGCCGTCTTGACTTGTAGGCGGGGCTTACCCTATTGCCGTAATCTTGTCAATCCCTTTCATGTAGGGGCGCAGCGCCTCCGGGATGACGACGCTGCCGTCGGCCTGCTGACAATTCTCCAGGACGGCCACCACCGTTCGCCCCACCGCCAGCCCCGAGCCGTTTAGGGTGTGGACGAATTCGATCTTTCCCGATTCCTCCCGGCGGAAGCGGATCGCGGCGCGCCGGGCCTGGAAGTCCTCGAAGTTGCTGCACGACGATATCTCCCGATAGGCGTCCTGGCCCGGCAGCCAGGCCTCCACATCGTAGGTCTTGGCGGCGGAGAACCCCAGATCGGCCGTGCAGAGGCTCACCGTCCGGTAGGGGATATTCAGGAGACGCAAGACCTCTTCGGCGTTGTCCGTGAGCTTTTCCAGCTCGTCATAGGATGTCTCGGGCTTGGAGAACTTCACCATCTCCACCTTGTTGAACTGGTGCTGACGGATCAATCCCCGGGTGTCCTTGCCGTAGGAACCCGCCTCGGCCCGGAAGCAGGGCGAGTAGGACACATAATAGATGGGCAGGGCCTTCTCACTCAGGATCTCGTCCCGGTGGATATTGGTCACCGGGACCTCCGCCGTGGGGATGAGAAAATAATCCACCGCGTCCACCCGGAACAGGTCTTCCTCGAATTTGGGAAGCTGTCCCGTGCCGGTCATGCTGGCCCGGTTGACCAGGAACGGTGTGAGCACCTCCGTATAGCCGTGTTGAAAGATGTGCAGATCCAGCATGAAGTTCAGGATGGCCCGCTCCAGCATGGCCCCCAGCCCCTTGTAAACGGTAAAGCGGGCGCCGGCGATCTTGGCCCCCCGCTCGAAATCCAGAATGCCCAGGGCTTCGCCGATATCCCAGTGCGGCTTGGGTGGAAAGGAAAAGACCGGCATCTCCCCCCAGGTCCGGATCACCGGGTTGTCTTCCGAAGAGGCGCCATACTCCACTGTCTCGTGGGGGATGTTGGGGATGACCATGACCAGGCGATGGAGATCCTCTTCCACCTTCTTCAACTCCTCGTCCAGGGCCTTGATCCGGGCGGAAACCTCCCCCATGCGGGCAATCAGTTCCGCGGCGTCTTCCCGCTTTTTCTTTTTCTCGCCGATCTCCTTGGAGACGGTATTGCGGTCGTTACGAAGCCTTTCCACCTCCTGAAGGATGTCCCGGCGGCGCGCATCCAGGTCGAGAAACGGGGTCATGTCCATCTCCTGTCCCCGCTCCAGCATCTTTCTTCTTACCAGTTCCGTGTTTTGGCGAATGAATTTGATGTCCAGCATGGTTTGCGTCCTTTGGTTTTTTTTCGATAACAGCTTAAAATGCCTATCACTTTCGCCGATTCAAGTCAATATCTTTATCCTTTGCCGCCCAGCTTTGCCTTGGCCGTCCGGATCGCCATCGTCATCTCCGGACTCTTCAAAGCCCAGGAGGCGGCAAAATATGTCGTCAGACCGAAGGTCACGCTCGCGGTCAGAAACAGGAGCCGGCGATCGAAGGCATCGGCGATCCGCCAGGGAAAGATCGCCTCCACCAGCATGATGGAGAGCCACATCACCAGGGAAGCGGCGGCCATCTTCCCCAAGGAGCGGTAAAAATCCCGGTTCAGATAAGAACCGATCCTCCTTCTCAAGACGAACCCGAGGATGAGGACGTTCACCACCGAGGCGAGAGAGGTCGCGAGGGCCAGGCCTCCGTGACGCATCGGCCCCATGAGGGCGATGCTGGCGGCGACATTGACGATCAGCGCTACGATCGCCGCCTTCATGGGCATCTTGGCATCCTGGAGGGAGTAGAAGGCCGAAACGATGACCCGGATCACCGAAAAGGCCCACAACCCCAGGGTGTAATAGAGCAGCGCTTCGGCGGTCGCGACGGTGGCGGCGGCATCGAAGGCCCCCCGCTGAAAGAGCACCGAGAGGATCGGCTCCCGGAGGGCCAGCAGGGCCACGGTGGCGGGAACGGTGATAAAGAGGATCAGCCGCAGGGAAAAGGAGAGGGTCCTCTTGAAATCCTCGAACTCCCCCCGGGCCACCTGGTCGGAAAAGCTGGGGAGCGCCGCCGTCCCCACGGCGATGGCAAAGACCCCCAGGGGCAGCTCGACGATGCGATCGGCGTAGTAAAGGTAGGAAACGCTCCCCTTGGGGAGGAGGGAGGCCAAGACGGTCCCGATGAAGACATTGATCTGATAGATGGCCGCCCCAAAGGCCGCGGGCATCATCAGGAGACCGATCCGCTTCAGCCCCGGGTGACGGAGGCGGAAATTCGGGCGGAGGCGAATCCCCATCTTGAGAAGAAACGGCCACTGCATGGCCAACTGGAGGACGCCGCCGACCATGACCCCCACGGCCAGGGCGAAGATCGGTTCGGAGAAGAAGTCCCGGAGCAGTAGGGCAGCTAGGATCATGGAGATGTTCAGAACCACCGGCGACAGGGCTGGGGCCGCGAAGTGGCGCAGGGAATTGAGGATCCCCATGCAGAGGGCCACCAGGGATATGAAGAAGATATAGGGGAACATGAACCGGGTGAGCAGGACCGTCAGTTCGTATTGGGCGTCATGCTTGACGAATCCCGGGGCCATGACGGCGACGATATACGGCGCGAGCAGGACGCCGGCGATGGAAACCGCGACCAGGAGCGCCGAGAGGAAGGTGAAGGTTACATCGGCGAGTTCCAGGGCTTCCTCGCGGGAGCGTCTTTTCAAGTATTCCGTGAATACGGGAACGAAGGAAACCGTCAGGGATCCTTCCGCCAGGAGGCGGCGCAGGAGGTTGGGGATCCGAAAGGCGACGAAGAAGGCATCGGTAACCACGCCGGCGCCGAAGAGGCCCGCCACGACCATGTCGCGGATGAAGCCGAAGACCCGGCTCAGCATCGTCGCCAGTCCGACCACCCCCGCCGCCTTGGCGACATTTTCGTTTTCCCTGCTTCGTTTCAACGGCTGCGACATGGGCCGATGCTTCTCTCTCCCACCAGAGGGGACATCCGGGATTCGCCCTCCCTGGCCGGGGAGGCCCGGGGGCGAAAAACGCCCCGGCGGGGGGAGGCTCAGCGTCCGGACGGTTCCGGCGGCAGGAGCGGCGTCCGATCGGCCCGTCCCTCTCCCCCTATCAGACGTTCCAGATCCCGGCGGCCGCAGCCGGTTACGGCAACAACCTTCCTCGTGGCGTTACGCCCCGCCGTTATGGTCACCTGGCCCTTCCTTATCCCCAGAACGTCCGCCAGGAAGGCCACGATCTCTTCATTAGCCCGGCCGTCCACCGGAGGCGCCGTCACCTTGATCTTCAGGGCGTCGCCCTGAATGCCGCAGATGCCGCACCGGGAGGAACGGGGCAGGACCTTTATGTCCAGCAGAAAGCCTTCCGGCGTTTCCCGAATCATCAGTGGAAATACATGGCCGCCTGGATCATCGTCTTCACGAGGAAAAACTGGAGGAAGTAAACGATGAGGATGACGATGATGGGCGAGACGTCAATCCCCGCGCCGCCGAAGGGCAACCAGCGGCGAATGGGCGCCAGCGCCGGCTCCGTGGCCCGGTACAGGAAATTGACGATAGGATTGTAGGGGTCGGCATTGACCCACGAGACGACGGCCCGGAGGATGATTATCCAGACATAGACGCCAAGGGCCAGATCGATGATCTTGGCGAGCGCGACGATGAGATTACCTATTACGAACATGGCGGCATCCTCCGGCAGCGATTCTACAGGGATCCGGCAAATTCCCGGATATGTCGGTTGAATGTCTCCGGGTCTTCCATCATGACCAGATGCCCGGCATTGTCGATCAACGCCATCCGGGCGCCGGGGATATTATCCTTCAGGAACCGGGAATGCTCCGGCGGCATCATCCGGTCCTCCGTTCCGCAGACAACCAGCGTGGGGATTGCTATCTTCTTCACCTCCGCGGTCAGGTTCAAGTCGTTGCAGGCGGAGAAATCGCCCTGCATCACCACGGGATTCGCCCTGGCGAAACCCGACGCGAGGACCTTCTCGAACCTCTCTCGGTTCCCCCTGGCCAGGGAGAGCCGGGCGGCCATTTCTATTATGGGCCGCGGATCCTCCAGGAGACCGGCGAGGATCGTCGGATTGACCCACATGACCGCGCCGCCGCCCACGGGGACAATGCCCGACGACAGGTCCCCGTAGCGGATGGCGAAGGAGAGGCTGATGGCGGCCCCCAGGGAGTGCCCGACGAGAATGGGTTTCTCGACCTCGAAGGCCGCCAGGATCCCGCGTATCCATTCCACGTAAGCCTCTACGCTCCGCTCCCCCTTCCCCGCCGATTGCCCGTGCCCGGGCAGATCCACGGCCAGCACGTTGAAATCCTTCTTCAGGTCGTCTAACTGATAGGCCCAGTGGGTGTGATCCCCCCCGGAGCCATGGATGAAGACGAGATGGCGAAGGCCGTCCCGCCACCGCTCGCCGCTGGTCCATCCGGCGATCCGGATGCCGTCGATCTCCCTTTTCCTTAGCATTTCCACCTCCCCGGCGCTTGACCGTTGCCGGATGCCCCGTGACGGCATTGCCGCCGCCGGGAAAGAAAAACCGGCC
Source organism: Pseudomonadota bacterium (assembly GCA_030057915.1). Taxonomy (GTDB): domain Bacteria; phylum Desulfobacterota; class Syntrophia; order Syntrophales; family UBA8958; genus UBA8958. The sequence goes on along the minus strand of JASGUC010000026.1, from coordinate 27,064 downwards.
GCGAAACCCTTGAAACCCGAGGTCCTTGAAAAACGCCGCCGCCAACCCCCGCCGTCGTCTCGAGGGCAAGACAGGTCGTTTTTCAAAGGTCTCGATCCACGCTCGGCGGACATTTCGTAACACATCTTCCTCGGGTTCCGCAACCGGGTATTTTCCCCTGCCTATTGACACCAGGCCAAAAAAAGGATTACAGGTTGCCCCATTCATCATTTCATCAAGGGGGGAGACGTCATGTTGAAAGGAAAAAGGATCGGGGTAATCGGAGGCGGCAAGATGGGAGGGGCGCTCATCGGCGGCATCCTCGCCCATCGGCTCGTTCCCGCGGAGGCGGTGATCGTGGCCGACGTGGACAAAAGACAGCTTGAGGAGCTGGGCAAGACGCACGGGGTTGCGACCACGGGCGATAACCGTCAGGCCGCCGAAGCGGCTCGGATCATCATCCTGGCCGTGAAGCCGCAGAACATGGCCGAGGTCCTGGGAGGCCTCTCCGGGGCGGTGGACGAATCCAAGCTCGTCATCTCCATCGCCGCCGGCATCCCCATCCGGTTCATCGCCGAACGACTCGCGCCGGGGGTGCGGATTATCCGCACCATGCCCAACACCCCGGCCCTAATCGGGGAAGGGATGACCGCCCTGGCGGCCGGGCCGGGAGCGACGGGCGAGGACATGGAGACGGCCCTCCATATCTTCAACGCCGTGGGGAAAACCGTGGTCGTCAAGGAGGAGCAACTTGACGCGGTGACCGGTTTGAGCGGCAGCGGCCCCGCCTATGCCTTCATCATGATCGAGGCCCTTGCCGATGGCGGGGTCCACATGGGCCTCAGCCGCGATACGGCCCTCATCCTGGCCGCGCAGACCCTGCAGGGCGCGGCCCGGCTCTTCCTCTCCGGAGAGAGGCATCCCGGCCAGTTGAAAGACATGGTAACCTCGCCGGGAGGAACGACGATCGCCGGGATCAGGGCCCTGGAGGACCGCAAGCTCCGGGGCGCCCTCATGGCCGCGGTGGAAGCGGCCACCCTACGTTCCCAGGCCCTGGGGGGCTGAAGCGCCGCCCCGTTCGTCAAGCATCGCTTCCGTCTCCCTCCGGCCCCACCTGCCGGGGGGAGGGCAATGACGGCGGCGTTTCATCCTCGCCGTGGGGAAACCCCGCGGGGATCGCCGCGACGGGCGTTTTATCGCCGTCGGCTGCCGGGACTTCGGAAGATTCGACCGTCGGCTGCCGGCGCGGAGAGGGTCGGCTTGTGCTCCGTCCTTTCCCCCGGGACGCCTTGACGGCGGGCGTTTCCTTCTTCGGCTGGCCCCCCGCCGCCTCCGCGGGCGGGGAACCCTCGGAGGCCGGCGTCGTTGCCGCAACGGGGGCCTTCGCCGTTCTCCGCGACCGCGTCCTTTTTGACGGCGGTTTTACGTTCTTCCGTTCCTCCTCCGCCAGCTCCGGGGCTTGGGCCGCGCCCCTCGCCGCCGCTCCGGCGTCCGATCCCCCGGGCGCCGCTTGCCGCTCCGTCTTCGGCGCCGGCGTCCTCTCCGGGACGACGGGAGAAGCGTTTTCCACCGCCGGTCCGGCGGCGTCGGCGTGGTCGGCGGAGGCGTCGCGGTTGGCGAAGGAGCCGCGGTCGGCGGAGGCGTCACGGTCGATGGGGGTGTCGCGGTCGGCGGGGGCGCCCAAGGCGGAGGAGCCGCGGTCGGCGGAGGCGCCGAAGGCGTCGGCGTCCGTCTCCACGAGCGACGCCGGCGTCGAAGCGGCCGCTTCCCCAGGCGCCGTCCCCTTATCCGCGGCGGAGGACGACGCCTCGGGGGCGGTTTTCTTCCGTCGGTGCCGCGAGCGCCGTCGCGGTTTCTTCTTGGCTGTCTCGGCGGGCGGAGGCGTCGATCCCGCCGCCGTTTCCACTGCCGGGCCCGCCGCCGTTCCCGTGGATGGCACCGCCGCCTGATCCGCCGCCGTTCCCGCCTTCGGACCTGTCACTGATCCCGCCGCTGGTCCCGCCGCCGGGCCTGCCTTCGGACCTGCCGTTGCTCCCCCCGCCGGCACCGGACCCGTCCCGTCGGTCCCCTTCCCGGGGGAGGCGCCTTTATTCCCCCGCTGGGGTTCCCGCTCCCGGGGTTTCCCCGGGCCGCCGGGATGACGCTCCCGGGCCATCTCGGCATGTCGATCCTTCTCCGCGACGCCCTCCGGCGTCCCTTCCCGGGGCACGGATTCCATCCGGACATCGTCCCAGGGCATGTCCGCATGCCCGGAGATATGAATGGACATCTCGCACATGGATTCGAGCCTGCTTATCTCCAGGCGCTTCTGGTTCAGGAGATAATCGGACACCGCATGGGGCAGGCTTACCTTGAGCCCCGAGTAGATCCTCTTCACCGCCTGGGACTCGATTTTCCGGAAGGCGCTCAGGGCGATGTATTCCAGAGACGGCCGGAAACCGGTGCCCTTGCAGTATGGGCAGGCGGTGTAGCTTATCTCCTGTATGGTCGATTGTTTCTTCTGCCGGGACAGCTCGAGCATGCCGAATTTCGAGATCTTAGACATTTGAATTCGGGAGCGGTCCACGCTCAGGGCCTTCTTGAAGGTGCGCTCGATCTCGAGCTGATGCTGGCGATCCATCATGTCGATGAAGTCGATGACGATAAGCCCTCCAAGGTCCCTGAGACGCAACTGGCGGGCGATTTCCTCCGCCGCCTCGAGGTTGGTGCGGAAGGCGGTTTCCTCTACATTCCGCTTATTCGACCCCCGGCCGGAGTTGACGTCGATGGTGATCATCGCCTCCGTGGGATTGATGACCAGGTAGCCTCCCGATTTGAGATCGACCCGTTCCTGATAGATGACCCGGATCTGATCCTCGAGGCTGTACCGGTCGAAGAGGGGAACCATATCCTTGTAGAGCTTGATGATTTTCACCATGCGGGGCGATACGGTTTTACAATAGGCCCGCATCTTCCGGAAGGTCTCCGTATCGTCCACCAGAATCTCCTCGATCTCCGAGGTGAAATAATCCCGGAGGGAACAGACGCCGAAGTCGCTCTCCTGATAGATGACCGTCGGCGCGGGAGTGGCCGCCGCGGCCTTCTGAATCTCTTTCCAGAGCCGGGAGAGATGCTGGTAGTCCCTGGACAGCTCCTGCTTGGTCCGGCTCATTCCCGCCGTGCGGACGATGAATCCCATCCCCTCTTCCAGCTTGATCTGGTCCATGATTTCCTTGAGGCGTTTCCGGTCTTCCTCGTCCTCGATCTTCCGGGAGATGCCGCCGCCCTGCTTGTTCGGCATCAGGACGAGATAACGCCCCGGCAGGGAGATATAGGAGGTAAGCAACGCCCCCTTGCGCTCGCTCACCTCTCGCATGACCTGGACGACGACTTCCTGACCGACCTTCAAGAACGACCGGCCATGGCCATGACCGCCTTCCGGCGTGGTCTCTCCCTCCCGCCGCTCGGTAAAATAGTCCTGGCTCACGTCCCGGAGGGGAAGAAAGCCGTCCTTCTTTCCCCCATAGTTGACGAAGGCCGCCTGGAGACCACGTTCGACCTTCATGACGATGCCTTTGTAGATGTTGCCCGTTATGGGCTCTTTCACGGCCATCTGGATATTGTAATCCAAGAGTTTGCCGTCATCCACGATGGCCATCCGTTTTTGCTCCGGATGGACCGCGTTGATAAGCATTTGTTTTCCCATGTATTATACCTGAAATGTTCTATTCGAAGGCCGAAACGTCGCCCCGTCCCAGCCGGATGATTTCCACGACATCCTCTTCCAGACTGATCACCGTGGACTGTCCCCCCGGACAGACGCCGCCGTCGATGATCAGATCCACGCAATGCCCGAAGCGTTCCCGGATCAAGACCGGGTTGTTCAGGGTCTCCCCGTCCTCGCCCTTGACGCTGGTGCTGATGATCGGCTGCCCCAGTTCCTTGACCAGGGCCAGGCAGATGGGATGATCCGGGACGCGGATGCCCGTCGTCTGGCGCTTGGGTAGGATGATCTTGGGAACGAGTCGTGAGGCCCGCAGGACGAAGGTATAAGGTCCCGGCAACAGGCGTCTCATGGTGCGGTAGGCGTAATCCGTCACGAAGGCGTATTTGCTGATGTCCTTGAGGTCGGCGCAGACAAAGCTGAAGGGCTGTTTCTTGTTTCGTTTCTTGATTTCGTAAATCTTTTCTATGCCTCTTTTATTGAAGAGGTCGCAACCCAAACCATAGACCGTATCGGTGGGGTAGATAATGATCCCCCCGTCCCGGAGGATCTCCACGGCCTTCCTGATCAGGCGCGGCTGGGGATTCTGGTTGTTGATCGCGACCAGCATCTTCTTTTCTCGGGCAGTTTTTCCATAACCGGGCGTCCTGTAGCAGAAACGGTGCAGATTAGCAACGAAATATCATCGCCGCGTCCGGCGGGCATTCTCTCCTTTCGCCTGAAAATGCGTTCCTATGTACTTGTCTTCCTTCACTAATCATTTTTCCTCCCCTTCAAGGGGAGGACCAACTCTCGTCATTGCCGCGAAGGCAGGGATGCGGCAGCCCCTTTCGTCATTCGCCCAGTCCCCTGGCGGGCATCCGGGAGATGTCATCGATACCCGACGGTAACATTCGGGGCTGACAAAAAAGGAGTCGAAGCAGGAAACCGACTTGCCTGTCCTCCCCCCGGGGAAGAGGGGAATGTTCGCGGGCGACCGCGGGGACATAGCCCCGCGGCGAACCGAGTCGGCGGTCGTCAGCGGTCGTCAGCGGCCGTTCCCTCTGTCCCGGTCCTTGCTGAGTTTGTACTGGAGGCTGTCCACCAGGGCCAGCCAACCCGCCTCGATGACGTTTTCCGACACTCCGACGGTGGTCCAGGCATCGTCTTCGTCCTGGGATTCGATGGTGGTGCTCACCTTGGCCGCCGTTCCCTCGCTCCCCTCGACGATCCGGACCTTGAAGTCGGTGAGGTGCATCCGGCTCAACTGGGGATAGAACTTAGTCAGGGCCTTCCGCAGGGCGTTGTCCAGGGCGTTGATGGGGCCGTTGCCCTCCGCCGCCGTCAGCTCCACCTCGTCGCCCACGGTGATCTTGATCGTCGCCTGGGCCTGAGACGGGTGATGGGCCGTCTTCGTGGAAATGACGTTGAAGCATTCCAAGGCGAACGGTTCCACGAACTCCCCGGTGATTTTCTTGATCAACAACGACAGCGACCCTTCCGCGGCATCGAATTGATACCCCACGTCCTCCATGCGCTTGATCTCGTCCACGATCCGCCGGCTCAGGCCGTTGTTCTGTCCCAGATCGATGCCCAACTCCCGGGCCTTGTATTCGATGTTGCTCTTTCCCGCCAGGTCGGAAACGAGAACCCGCCGTTTGTTCCCCACCAGTTCGGGCGCCATGTGCTCGTATGCCAGGGGATTCTTGAGGATGGCGCTCACATGGACCCCTCCCTTATGGGCAAAGGCGCTGCGCCCGACAAAGGGCCGGGAATTCAGGTGGGGGATGTTGGCCAGCTCGGCCACATAGTTGGACAGGTTCGTCAAGTGACTCATGGTCGCTTCGGGAAGACAGCTCTTCCCCATCTTCAACTGGAGATTGGCGATGAGGGGAATCAGATCGGCATTGCCGCAGCGCTCCCCGTAACCGTTGATGGTCCCCTGGACCATCGTGGCGCCCGCCCGGACCGCCGCCAGGGAGTTGGCCACCCCCAGAGCCCCGTCGTTATGGGCATGGATCCCCAGCCTCCCCGCCGGCGCGAGACGGCCGATCTCCGCCGTCATGGCCTCGATTTCATGGGGCAGCGTTCCGCCGTTGGTGTCGCACAGCACGATCCAGTCCGCGCCCGCCGCCAGGGCCGCGGCCACGGTCCGCCCGGCGTAATCGGGATTCCGCCGGTAGCCGTCGAAGAAATGCTCGGCGTCGTAAATCACCTCTTTTCCCTGCTCTTTTAGATAGGCGACGGTTTCCTCGATCATGGCCAGGTTCTGTTCCAGGGAAATCTGCAGGATCTCCGTGACATGGAGATCCCAGGTCTTCCCGAAAACGGTCACCGCCGGGGTTGCCGCCGCAAGCAGGGCCCGGATGTTGGGACATTCCCCCACCCGCCGATCGGCCCGGCGGGTGCTGCCGAAGGCCGTCAAACGGGCATTCTGAAACTTCACGCCTTTGGCCAATTCGAAAAAACGTGCGTCCTTGGGGTTGGAACCCGGCCATCCCCCCTCGATATAGGGAAAGCCCATTTCATCCAACCGTCTGGCAATGCGCAGCTTTTCCTCGGCGGTGAAATTGATCTGTTCTCCCTGCGAACCATCCCGGAGGGTGGTGTCGTACACCATTATCTCCCGCGTCTTCATAACTGTCTTCCTCCCGAAAAAAAATCCGCTACCAGGGAACCTGATAGCGGATTTTGTGAGTTTTCCTATTTCTTGTCCAGACACTAAACCACGATCAGGCCCCGGTATTTTCCGGCCTAATTATGCCGATGATAATAATGATGCCGACGATCGTGTTCAGTTTCCTGCCGTTCATGGTACATTCCTTATCCGGTCGCTCCCCTTAATCCGTTACGGATCTTTTGTCAACATAAATGTGGCGATATTCACGGTAAATTTGTTCTATCTCTAAGTGGCTTAAAACAGGATGTGCCTCAGTTTTAGTAGATCATTCAAGATCAACTACTTACATTGAGAACAAATTTACCCTGTGGCGATCTTAGCCATTGCAAATGTCGGCTTCTTCCATTAGGATCGGCGGCGTTATGTCAGCCCGCAGTTATACGCTTTCACCCGCGGAGACGCCCGGGACCAGGACAGGGGAAAGGGGTACTACCCGGTCATTCCTTCGCCGCCTCATGGCGGCAGCCGTCATGATCAGCGCATTGCCGTTTCTGTTTGCCTGCGGGAAAGAGGCGCCGGAGCCCCCCCCGCACGCCGTCACCGGGGCGGCGCCGGCATACGGAGACATCATCGTCGAGGGTTCCATCGGCGATGCCAGCAACCTCATCCCCCTCCTCTCCAGCGACGCCACCTCCCACCAGATTGGCGGCCTGGTTTACAACGGCCTGGTGAAATACGACCGGAACCTGAAGATTGTCGGCGATCTGGCCGAATCATGGGAGGTGTCGCCCGACGGGCTCCACATCCTCTTCCGCCTCCGCAAAGGGGTAAAGTGGCACGACGGCGAACCCTTCACCGCCCGGGACGTCCTATATACCTATCAGGTCACCATCGATCCCAAGACGCCCACCGCCTACTCCGGGGATTTCCTGAAGGTCAGGAAGGTCTCGATCCTGGACGATCACACCCTCCGCATCTCCTACGACAAGCCCTTCGCCCCGGCCCTCATGAGCTGGGGCGCCGCCATCCTGCCCCGCCATCTTCTGTCCGGCCGGGACATCGCCGCCTCGCCCCTTTCCCGGCGGCCCATCGGCACGGGACCCTACCGGTTCCGGGAATGGGTGGCGGGGCAAAAGATCGTCCTGGCCGCCAATCCCGATTACTTCGAGGGCCGACCCTACCTCGATGGCTACATCATGCGAATCATCCCCGACACGGCCACGATGTTTCTCGAATTGCGGGCCGGCGGCATCGATCAGATGGGACTGACGCCTCTCCAGTACACCCGGCAGACGGAAAACAACCTCTTCCGCAAGAATTACCGCAAATACCGCTATCTTTCCTTTTCCTACGTCTATATGGGCTACAATCTGAAGAATCCCCTCTTCGCCGATAAGCGCGTCCGGCAGGCCATCGCCTACGCCGTCAACAAGGAGGAGATGATCCGGGGGGTGCTGCTGGGTCTGGGGCAGCCGGCGACGGGGCCGTACAAGCCCGGGACCTGGGCCTACAACGATCAGGTGCGTACCTATCCCTACGATCCCGGACGGGCCAAATCCCTCCTGGCGGAGGCGGGCTGGAGAGACAGCGACGGCGACGGCATCCTGGACAAGGACGGCAGACCCTTCGCCTTCGAAATCATCACCAACCAGGGCAACGAAATACGGGCGAAATGCGCCGAGATCATCCAGAAGCAACTGGCCGATGTGGGGATCAGGGTCAAGATCCGGATCCTGGAATGGGCGGCCTTCGTGAACGATTTCATCAACAAGCGGCGCTTCGAGGCGACGATTCTCGGCTGGTCGATCCCCCAGGATCCAGACCTCCACGACGTCTGGCATTCCAGCAAGACCGGGCCCGATGAGCTGAACTTCATCTCCTATAAAAACGCCGAGGTGGACCGACTCATCGAGCGGGGCCGGGAGGTTTTCGACGAGAAGGAACGTAAGAAGTGCTATGATCGGATCCAGGAGATCCTGGCCGAGGAGCAGCCCTACCTCTTCCTGTATGTCCCTGACGCCCTGCCCATCATCAGCGCCCGGTTCCGGGGCGTCGATCCGGCCCCCCAGGGGATCACCCACAACTTCATCAAGTGGCACGTTCCCAAGGAAGAGCAGAAATTCGTGCTGACGAAATGAAGGGGGCCAAGGTGGAATTTCTCATGGGCAAAAGGCTGGACATGGTGGTGCAGAAATTCGTGCTGACGAAATGAAGGGGGCCGAGGGGCGGTCCCACCGTAGTGACCGCCTTCCACGGGCACAACCCACCCCCGTCCCCGCGCCGCTTTGACGGCCGCCCATTTTCTCCACCTTAGGTTTTCGGCGAGCCTGTTTCTCACAGGCTTTGTCCCCGCGCCGCTTTGGTGGCCGCCCGTTTTCTCCCGCCGGCGGCGCTGAAGGGCCGCGGCGGGTAAATATGACCGCGACGGAGGCGCGGCAGGCCTTTTTCAGGATCTCTTCAGGCGCTCCCACAGATAGGTCCGGAAGACATCGTTGTCCGCCGGGAGGAGGACCGGTTCCCCCGTCCGGGCATCCAGGCCCTGCATGCTTGGCGGCAGTTCGGGATCGATTCCCAGCAGTTCCCTGATCTCCGCCGGGAACTTGGCCGGATGGGCCGTCTCCAGCGATACGCACAGCCCCCCGTAGCCGCTTTTCTCCAGATAGTCCTCCAACCCCCGCCAGCCCACGGCGCCGTGGGGCTCCAGCAGGACCCCGTGGGTCTCGTAGATCCTCTTTATGGTCCGCTTCGTTTCCTCATCCGTAATGCTCACGGAGTGGATGCGTCGGCGCATTTCCTCCCGGTCGGGATACCGGTGGACCGAGCCGTTGCGGTCCACGGTCCCGCCGTAGAGATCGAAGAATCGGGCCAGATTGCTGGGATGACCCACGTTCATGGCATTGGAAAGACAGGCCCGGGATGGCGAAACCTTCTCGTAGCTCCCGGTGGCGAGAAAACGGGGAAACTCGTCGTTTTCATTGGTGGGCATCACGAGCATCCGCACCGGCAGCCCCATGCGGCGGGCGTATTCACAGCCCAGGGCGTTGCCGAAATTGCCGGAGGGCACGGAAAAGACGATTTCTTCTCCCGCCTCCCCGCGGGCCAACTGGGCGTAGGCATGGAAGTAGTAGATCGTCTGGGGCAGGATGCGCCCGAAATTTATGGAATTGGCCGACGTCAGATTGAGTTCCGCCAGGGAGGGATCGGCGAAGGCCTGCTTCACCATGTTCTGGCAGTCGTCGAATTTGCCGGCGATGGAAACCGCCTGAACGTTTTGCCCGATGGTGTCGAGCTGTTTCCGCTGGCGGGCGCTGACTTCGTCCCGGGGATAGAGAATCGTCACCTCTATGCCCGGAACCCCCTTGAAGGCCTCCCCCACCGCGCTTCCCGTATCCCCCGACGTCGCCACGAGAACATTCAGGCATTTATCCGCCGGCCGGAGCAGACCCATGAGACGGGCCATCATCCGGGCGGCGAAGTCCTTGAAAGAGGCCGTGGGCCCCTGATCGAGGCGCAGGACAAAGCGCGTTCCCGCCACCCGCTCCAGGGGCACGGCGAAGTTGTAGGCATCCTCCACTGCCCGGCGCAGGCTATCCGGATCCACCTCGCCGGCGAGAAAGCCGCTGAGCACGAGCCACGCGGCCTCCACATACGGACGGCCCTTCAGGGCGGCGATAGCCGCGGGGGAGAGGATGGGAATCCTCTCCGGCATGAACAGCCCCTCGTCCGGGGCCTGGCCCATCAGGAGCGCCTCCCGGAAGCTGACCGTTTCCCGGAACGCTTTTCCGCCCCCACCCAGGTCTGTATCTCTATTGGTGCTGTAATAACGAATCGGCATCGACATTTCCGGCTCCTGTCCCCACGGGCGTCTGGTCCGACAACCGGGAGGCCGCCTCCCCGGGAGGGAGGGCCAAATGGTTTGGTTATTTCGCTCTGGAACGAACGCTCCGCCGGACCGGGATCGCCGCCCGCTGGTCTCGCGAAGCGCTCAATTCCGGTCTCCGGCGGCGTCGTAAAAACCGGAGCGTTTCAAATCTCCGGGAAAGGTTTACCTTCCCTCTCCCCCCCTGTCAAGCGCCTTCTCGGCCAACCACCCCCCCCTCCCCCGAGGACGATGACCAGAGCGGGCCGGAATCCACGGCGTCGTCATCTTCACGATTGACAGAAAGGGGTTTTCAACGGATAATCGCCGCCGAGGATTCATTAACCTCCCTAACTGCCGCCAGGGGATTCGAAAATGACGAAAGAAAACCGCCCGCGCCTGACCCAGACCGTCCGCGGCGCCGGCTGAGCCTGCAAGATAGGTCCGGGGGACCTTCACGAAGCGCTGAAAGATCTGCCTCTCATGACCCATCCCCGCCTCCTGGCGGGGATGGGACACTCGGAAGACGCGGGCGTCTATAAACTCCACGACGATCTGGCGATCATCCAGACGGTGGATTTCTTCACCCCCATCGTCGATGATCCCTACACCTTCGGACAAATCGCCGTGACCAACGCCTTGAGCGACGTTTATGCGATGCGGGGCAAGCCCCTCACGGCGATGAACATCGTCTGCTTCCCCATCAATAAACTCGATATTGCCATCCTCCGGGATATTCTCCGGGGCGGCCTGGACAAGATGCGGGAGGCGGACGTCCTCCTGGTGGGCGGGCACAGCGTCGAAGACGACGAGACGAAATACGGCCTCGCCGTAACGGGAATAGCCCATCCCGAGCGGATCCTCTTCAACCGAGGCGCCCGGCCGGGAGACCGTCTCATCCTCACCAAGGCCCTCGGCACGGGGATAGTCAGCACCGCCGCAAAGGTAGGCATGGCCGCGGAGAGGCAGATCGAGGAAGCGGTCCGCGCCATGACGACCCTGAACAAGTCGGGAGCGCAAGTCCTTATGGAGACGCCGGAGGTCCATGCCTGCACAGATATCACCGGGTTCGGTCTCCTGGGGCACGCCTGCGAGATGATCGAGGGAGACCGGGTAGGCATGGAGATCAATGCCGCCGCCGTGCCTTTCTTCAGTGGCCTGCGGGAAATCGCCGAGCTGGGGGTGCTGCCCGCCGGTCTCCACCGCAACCGTCAATTCCGGGAAGATCGGGTCGAGATAGACCCGGGATGTCCGGAGTGGCGGGCGGATGTCCTCTTCGACCCGCAAACCGCCGGGGGGCTCTTCGTCGCCGTGGCCCCCCAGGAAGCGGAACGGCTACTGGACAAACTCCGCCGTGCGGGGCTCGACGCCGCCGCGTGTATCGGTCGGGTCACCGAGGGCGGAAAGGGAAGGATTATCGTCCGGCCATGAAACGCATCGAATCGCTTCTGGTCAAAAAGGAGGAAACCCTCTTCAACGTCTTCAAGCTGCGCTCCATGGCCCGACCGGAGGATACCATGGCGGTGCTCATGTTCGGCAGCCCCGATCCGGATGCCGTCGCCTCGGCGATGGCCCTGCGGGAGATCATGCGACAGACGGCGGGGCTGAAACAATTCGCCTTCGTCGCCACGGAAGGGGTGCTCCGCCAGCAGAACCGGGAATTCATCCGGGCCATGAAGGTGGATATTCAGCTTCTGAGCAAGACAGACCTCCAGGCTTATCGACTCGTCGCCCTCGTGGACGCCCAGCCCACCTTCTTCGGGAAGACCGACGATCTTATCCGGCCCCAGATCGTCATCGACCACCATCCCGTTACGGCCCCCTGGCATGCCGAGCTGGCCGATGTCCGCCCCCAGTACGGCGCCCTCTCCACCATCATGATGGAATATCTCCTCGCCGCCCGGGTCCGAATCCCCAAACTGCTCTATACCGCCCTGCTGTACGGCATCAAGAGCGACACCAACAACTTCGAACGGGATTCGATCCTCGAGGATATCGGGGCCTATTACCTGACCTCGGTCCGGGCCAATCGGGAGCTTGTGCGCCGCATCGAGCTGAATCAGATTCCCGAGCGCTACCTGAAGTTTTTCGAACATGCCTATTTCCACCGCCGCCGTTACCGCGACCGGATCACCAGTTTCCTGGGCCGGGTGGACAGCCTCGACGTATGCGTTCAGGTAGCCGATTTCTATCTGCGCATTGTGGACGTCTATTACGTGGTAATTGCCGGGATCGTTAAAGACAGGCTGATCATCGTCTTTAGGGGAGACGGCTACCGCCAGGACTGCGGCTACATCGCATCAGCGGCCTTCGGGAAATACGGCGGCGCCGGCGGGCACAAGAGCGCGGCCCGGGTGGAAATCCCCCTGGAAACGCTCAGAGAGGTCCTGTCGGGGGATTGGACCCAGGAAGCGGTGGAACAGTTTCTCGTCCAGCGCCTCCGCCAGAAACGCCCGGCAAAGACGAAGAAGGCCCGTAAAGGGACCCCCAAGGCGCCCGGCAACCTCGACTTATGATCATCCGGCGGCCCCGGGGGTCATCCCTCCGCGGCTAATCCCGATCATCCATCCTTGCGGCGCTCCCCGAGGCATGAGGCCCCTCCCGCAACCTTTGGGAGAGACCTTTGAAAAACCAGCGCCTCCATGCCGCCGCTTCCCGCAAGCCATCGATTGCGTTGCGTGCGAACCCCGGAAAAGCGGGTTTTCCAAAGGCCGCCGCGGGTTTTTCCCGCGGGCTACCCCGTTGCGGCGGCAACCGGCGGCGTAACCCTGATCTTTTGGGTGAAATAGAGCGAAACCACCGTCAGACCCGCGCCGATAAGAAAGGGCAGTCGCCAGTTCAACAGCCACAGGCTGCCGCCGATCAGGGGGATCACGATGGCGGAGATGTGGTTGATCGTGAATCCCACGGCGGTGCTCTGGGAGAGATCCCCGGGGTCGGCCGTCTTCTGGAGATAAGTGTTCAGGCCAATGGAAAAGTTGAAGAAAACGCTGTCCAGGAGATAGAGGATCACGGCCACCCAGGCATTCTCGATGAATGCGTAACCCAGAAACAGGACGAAGAGGCTGGCGCTTTCCAGGGACAGGACGACCCGTTCCCCATAGACGTTGATCGCCCGGGAGATATGCCTGTTGGTGATGAAGGTCAGGACATAGTTGAGGACATAGATGCCGGCGATGGCGCTGACGGCGAGGCGGTACTTCTCCACCAGGAGGAAGATGGCAAAGACGATGAAGATCTGCCGGCGGGCGCCGCTCAGGAAGTTCAGGGCATAGTACAGCCAGTATTTCCGGCGCAGGACGATCTTGTTCTGACGGCGCTGTCCCTCCCCCTCCACCGGATTCTTCGTGAGCATATAGACGCCCGTCAGGCCCACAAAGATCCCCAGCAGGAGGAAGTTGCCGCGGTAGGGAACGAAGAAGGAAAGGATCCAGACCGCCGCCCCGACGGTGATATTGGCCAGGGCGCCGTATCCCCGCAGGCGGGCGAAGACGATGGGCGCGTCATGGCGATCGAAATACTGAACCGTGAGGGATTTGTTCGTGGTCTCGAAATAATGGAAACCGATGGACATCACCATGGTGGTCATCAGCAGGCCCGGAAAGGTGGTGAAAAAGCCGGTGGCCCCGATGCCGATCCCCAGCAACACCACGGACCAGGCCGACAGGCGGTGTTCCGGGATGATCGTCAGCGCGTACATCACCAGAAAGGTTAGGAAGCCGGGAATCTCCCGGACCGCCTGGGCCGCCCCGATCTGAAAACCATTTACGCCCACGACCTCCTTGGCGAAATTGGTGAACAAGGCCATCCACCCCTGCAACCCGGCGCTGGCGCAGATAACGAGCACCATGAGATAGGAATACATGGCTTTGTTCTGGAATTTCTCCATGGGTCAAACGAAAAACCGGAGACGGCCTCATGGGCTCATCCCCGGTTATCTTTTCATGATATGAGACCTTTGAAAAATGTCGTTTCGAGGAGCACGAGTGACGAGAAATCCTCATCATGGCAGCTTGTTGAAGATTTCTCCCTTCGGTCGAAATGACTATGTCCTCCTCGCCTTCCCGGTGGCCGCCGGAATACGGTGCTTTCAGGGTATTCCCGACCCCGGATTATATCGGGGCGGCGGAAAATCGTGGATTTTCAAAGGTATCGATATGACTGTTTGTCGCGCTGCCGGTTATTCGGAAGCCTTGGCGTCGTCGGAGGCGGCGGATTCCACCTTTTCCGTCCCGGCCGTCGCGGAAGCCTCGCGTTTCGCTTCGCTGTGGGGCGCCTTCGCTCCTCCGTAATCGGTCACATACCAGCCGCTTCCCTTCAGGTGAAACGAGGAAAGGGACATCAGCTTCGTCACCGGTCCCTTGCAGAACCGGCAGGATGTGATCGCCGGATCGGTGATCCGCTGAAACATTTCAAAGTCCTTGCCGCATTTCTTGCATTTGTACTCATAAATTGGCATAAAACACCCTCCCAATCTCGATTTTATCCGTATATATCTCCCAGTTGATAGCGATTGCTGAAGCAATCCAAAACCAGACTCAGATCCGGCCTCATCGCCGCCTTCAACGCCTCGCGGGTTATCCCGTGGACCTTTTCCTCCTCCTCCCGTTTCTCCGCCAGCGACATCTCGAAGGAACTCTCGCCATTGTCAAACCGCACCACGTGCACCAGTTCGTGGGCGGCGATGTAGAGCAGCAGGGGGCCGAGCTTGATGAAAGAGTGGGCCCTCTCCACGGCGTCGAGGATCCGGTTGTCCTGGAGGCAGATCCGGTAGAAGTGCAACCTGTCCCTCTCCGTCTCTTCGTCCTTGCCGTAACGATACTTGCACAGATGGGCGAAGGCCCCCTCTTTCACCTCATGGGTATCGAGATAGGCCAGCGTCCGCACGTCATAGCGGTGGTTTCGGATCTTCTCCAGGCTCATCCGAAAATAATCGCCGATGAGCCTCTCCGCGTGGTGAAACGCCGAATTCGCCAAGGTTATCTGTGCGGCATTGAAGTACCGTCTCATGGTCCGTTCCGTCATACCTACTCAAAGCTGCTTATACAGACTCAAAGCTGACTTCCTGCTTCACTTAAGGCCGGTTTCACGGCGGACTTGCTGCGCCCACCGCCAGAGCCTTGCCTCTCCACAGGCTGACACCGGGGAACTCACGGCCATATTTTTCAGATTACAAGCAAACTGTTAAAACCCTCGCTGCGGTGGCCGGCGATTGCCGGCGACGGGCGCCCCGCCCGCGCCCTTGTTCGTTTCCTGGGCAATACTTCACGCTTGTGGCGGCAATTTATGCATTTTTCCCACCTTGTCAAGCATTATTTCTCCCGTTCGCGTCAATTGCGACACCCTTTCAAATAGGCCGCTCCCAGGCAAGATGGACTCAAGAATAAATGGCATTTATCGGCTTCCGCGCCCTGCGAGGCCTTTGCAAAACCGCCTCCCCCGCCCTGCTACAGCGGGCCCCTTTTGGCACGGTGGGCCCGCAGGGCGGCGTCGATGATCCGGCTGATCAGTTCGGTCTGGGTAATGCCCGCCACCGCCGCCTGATGAAACAATACCGTGGACGGGGTCATCCCCGGGAGGGTGTTGGGCTCGAGAACCGCCACGCGGCCATCGGTCCTCACAAACATATCGATGCGGGCGTAGCCTTTGAGGTCCAGGGCGGCAAAGACCGCCAGGGCCGTATCCTGAATCCTCTTCAGGAGCGCCTCGGGCAAGCGGGCCGGGGTCTTGTTCTCTCCCTGGCCGTAGAGGAACTTGTCCTCCAGGGAGAGGATTTCGGCCGTCGGGATCGTCTCCGAGGGGGTAAGGGCCAGGGGGGGATCGTCGTCCAGGACGCCGCAGGTGACCTCCGTTCCCGAGAGAAACTCCTCCACCAGGGCCACGTTGTCCCACTCCAGGGCGGACAGGATCGCCGCCTCCACCCCCGCTCCGGACACGACCTTCTTGACGGCGGTGCTGCATCCCTCCCGGGTGGGTTTGACCACGCAGGGGAAGCCGATCTCCCGCTCCACCCGGGCCAGGATTTCCTCCCGGTCGTCACCGTCCCAGACCCGGCGATAAACGGGGATGGTTGCCGGAACATCGATGCCGTTCATGGCCAGGACCCGGCGGCAGACGTATTTGTCCATGCCGAGAGCGGAACCGAGGACCCCCGATCCCGTATAGGGAATTCCCAGCAGCTCCAGGAGACCCTGCATGCAGCCATCCTCGCCGTATTTGCCATGGAGCCCCAGGCAGACCAAATCGGCCTTTTCCTTCAGGGCTTCATAGGGGAGGCGTTGCGCCTCGGCTTCCAGGTCGTCCTCGATGTCCCGGGTGCTGTTCCTCATGAGGAGTTTCAGGGGGATAGCCCAGAGCCGCGCCTGGGAGTCCATGAACACGGCCAGGGGCGCGAAACGTTTCCGGTCCATCTTACTGAAGATATTCCGTCCGCTCTCCAGGGATACCTCCTTTTCCGAGGAGACCCCCCCCATGATAACCGCGACCCTGAGTTTTTCCGCTCCCGTCTGCTCCGTCATAATCGACTCCGTCCTCATGGAAACCTCTCCTCCCCGAGACCCTTGGAAATCCACCCCCTCCTGTCGCCCCGGCAAAGAAAAGCGTTCCGGGACACCTTGAAAACACCGTATTCCAGCCTCCGCGGGCAGGGCGACAGAGAGTCGGAGACGGCGTTTTTCAAAGGTCTCTCCACCGCCCGTCTCACAACGGCCCGTCTCACAACGGCCCTTTCTTCTCCCGGTGGATAGCCCGGGCGTTCTCGATCAACACGGCGATTATCATGGCCGGCAACATCCCGGCGGCGGCGGCCTGCTCGAAGAAAAACGAGGAGGGGGCCATCCCGGAAGACGAATTCGGATCGGTGATGAGAATCCGTCCGTCGGGGAGATAAAAGCCGTCGATGCGGCCGTAGGAACGAAACCCCAGCGCTTCGAAGGCCCGACGGGCCTCCTGCTTGATCCGGTCGGCGGCCTCCGGGGGGATGTTTTTTGGCGGGGTGAACTTCCGGCAGCGGCCGGGCATGTACTTGTCGTCATAGGTATAGAATTCACTCTGGGGATGGATCTCCGTCAGGTCCAGGGGCGCGATTTCCCCGTCCCGTTCCAGGATGATGGCGGAAAACTCGATGCCGGTCAGGAATTCCTCCGCCAGGGCGACCCGGTCCCAGCGGAAGGCCTCCTCGAGGGCCCCGGCTATCTCGTCCGCCGCCGCGACCTTGCCCACGCCGACGCTCGATCCCTCCCGGGCCGGTTTGATGAAGAAGGGCAGCGCGAAGTTCTGGAGGAGCCTTTCCGTCACCGCTTCCGGCGCCCGTCGCCATTCCCCGTCATGCACCGCCATGCTTGCCGGCACCCCTATCCCCGCCGCCGCGAGGATCTTCTGCTGGATATGCTTGTCCATTCCCAGGGCGGAGGCCAGAACCCCGGGCCCCGTGTAGGGAATCCCGAGGAGTTCGAGCAGGCCCTGGATGCAGCCGTCATCGCCGTACTTGCCATGGAGGGATATGAAGGCAAAATCGATCCGTCCCTTGAGATCCTCGTAGGGAATCCGTCGGGCCTCGGCGGTCAGCCGCTCGGCGATATCCACCGTCGTGTTCTGGGAGACGAGCTGCCAGGGGATCTCCCAGATGCCGCCGGAGGCGTCCATGAACAGGGGGACCCCCTGAAAGAACTCCGGATCGAGATTGTCATGGACATTCCGGCCGCTGTTGAGGGACACCTCCCGCTCCGAGGACATGCCGCCCAGGATAATTCCCACTCTCAGTTTTTCCATCCGCTGCCGGAACCTCCTCGATTATGAATCCCAGATGAAGGTGACGCCGCTGATTGGGAAGACCCAGGCGTGACTGGGAACCCGCAGTCGTATATATCGGTCCTTTTCCCTGATCACCTCCGGATACGGCTGCTTGCCGGCGAAGAAACTCACCTCCCGAACGTGACGAAGCCCCGTTCGCTCGTAATTGAAGGAAATATCGAGACCCCGGGTCGGATAAACGATATAGACGGAGAAGATGTTGTTCGTCCGCGATTTTTTCGTGAAGATCTCGATGGCGATCTCCACCTCGGCGTTGAGCTTGTCCCGCAGGCCGTCGCTGCCGCACCAGACCTCGTAGCCCCGGGAGGTCATCTCCGTG
Organism: Pseudomonadota bacterium; assembly: GCA_030057915.1. Classification (GTDB taxonomy): domain Bacteria; phylum Desulfobacterota; class Syntrophia; order Syntrophales; family UBA8958; genus UBA8958. The sequence continues at coordinate 8,793 of JASGUC010000026.1, read as the reverse complement.
CGGATGATGGGCGCCTCCTCGCCATCCACGGCAACCCCGGCAACCCGGAAATCACGCTCCATGACCGGATTCTCTCCCTTGCTCATCAGCCAGCGGTATTCGCAACGGGGATCCTCGAAAAACGCCGCCAACTGCTCTTCGTCGAAGGCGCAGCCGATCAGGAAGGTGTCGTCTCTGAGCGTCTTCCGGTAGGCCACCCGGGTGGTGACATCCAGGGAGTCGTCGCGGCGGCCGGCGTTTAAGTCATCCTTCTTTGCCGATTCGGACACGGTGATATCATACCGGAAGTCTTCCCGCAACTCCAACTGGCGGTCCTCCTTGCCAAAGAGGTTCTCGAACATCTCATAGTAAATGGCGTTTCCCAGCTCCTCGCTCCGGGCCCGGGTCTGAAAACACTGACGTATGATGCTGTCGATCCGGCCGATGGAACGCTCCTCTCCGGGGACATAGATCCGCCGGAGCCGGGGTAGGACGCTGTCCGCCCTTCCCTTGTGGAGAAAGAGCCGGGGGGCCCGTTTGCCAACCGCACAAAGGATTTCGTAGCTGATGCTTCCCACCCTCCTGGCGATCTCATTGGCGGAGATCGCCTCATGCCCCTGGCGCCCCATGAGAACCACCTCGTCATCAACCTGGCACTCGGGGATATCGCTCACATCCACGGTGCACATGTCCATGGAAACCCGCCCGACCACGGGCGCCCGTTTTCCCCGGATCAGCACCTCCCCCCGGTTGGAGAGGATGACGCCGTAACCGTCGCCGTAGCCAACGGGAATCGTGGCGATCCGGGTCGGTCTCGTCGTGACGTAGGTGCGGTTGTAGCCGATGCTGTAACCCTCGGGGAAATCCTTCAGAAGCACGATGCGCGTCTTGAAGGACATCACCGGCAGGAGATCCGCCTTGTCCTTCGTTTCCGGGGAGGGATAGATCCCATAGGACATGAGCCCCGGCCGCACCATGTCCAGGTTGAACCGGGGATAGTTCAGGATGGCGCCGCTGTTGGACATGTGCCGGATGGGGATGCGGATACCCTCCTCGGCCAGTTGCGCCAGCAGGCGGTGGAACAGCTCCGCCTGGGATTCATTGTAGTCATCAGGGGTTTCGCTGGCCGCCAAATGGGTGAAAACCCCTTCGACAATGAGGTCCGGAAGGGCGAGGATATCCTTTATCGTCCGCCGGGCCTCGTAATAAAGCGTTCCGCCCCGCCCCATCCCCGTATCCACCTCGATGTGGACGGGAAGCCGAACGTGGGCCTGGGCGCAGCTCTCCTGCAGGGTCCGGGCGAAATGGAGATCGGAGACGGAAGGGGTGAGATTGTACTTGACGATCTCGCCGATTTCTCCTTCCGGCGAGGGGCTGAGGATGACGATTGGCGCCATGAGTCCGCCCACCCGGAGCTGCACCCCTTCGTCGGCGTTGGCGACCCCCAGATAGACGGCCCCGTTTTTCAGGGCCGCCTCGGCGATTTCGATGGCCCCGTGACCGTAGGCATCCGCCTTCACCACCTGGAGGATCTTGACGCCCGGCCGGATCAGGCGCTTCATCTCCTTCCAGTTCCGGGCGAAATGGTCGAGATCGACCTCCACCCAGCTTCGATACTTGTGGAATTCCCGGTAGGACATGGTCATTTTCTGGTCATGGTGAACACGCCGTCCCATTCCCCTTCCGGAGGATGGTCCTTCAGTTCCCGGCAGCGCTCGATGTAAAGTTTCGCCGGCGGATCGTCGGGACGAATTTCCAGAACGCCCTGGAAGGCCGCGACGCCTTCATCCCAGCGGGCGGCCTTGTAATGCCCCAGCCCCTCATGGAAACGCCGGACGTATTCCTCATGATCCGCCGCATCACGCCGCTCGCCAATCAACTCATAGATCCTCACGGGCAGCTTCTTCCCCTTGACGCGCACCGCATCCAGCTCCCGGCAGAACAACTCCGCCTTTACCGCCTCATAGGTATATTCGCTGATGACGATATGGGTCCCGTACTCCTTGTTGATCCCCTCGAGACGGGCGCCGAGATTCACGTTGTCGCCCATGACGGTATAATCGAAACGCATGTTGGAACCCATGTTGCCCACGACCATTTCGCCGCTGTTGATGCCGATGCCGATGTCCACATAAGGCCATCCTTCCGCCGCCCATTTTTGTTGCAACCCCTTCAGGGTCCTCATCATCTCCAGGGCGGTCCGGCAACACCGCAGGGCATGGTCGGGCTGCTCCATGGGGGCGCCGTAAACCGCCATGATGGCGTCGCCGATGTATTTGTCGAGAAGGCCGTCGTACTTGAAGACGATATCGGTCATGGCCGTCAGATACTCATTGAGGAGATGGACGAGTTGTTCCGGGGTCAACCTTTCCGAGATGGTGGTGAAGCCACGAACATCGGAAAACATGACGGTGAGTTCCTTCTTCTCTCCCCCCAGTTTCAGCTTGGACGGATCCTTGAGCAGTTCATTGATGACCGAGGCCGTCAGATAGTATTGAAAGGCCCCGCGGATCTTCTTCTTTTCCCGTTCTTCCGTAAAATATCGATAGACGGTGACGACCAGATAGATCGTCATCATGGTCATGACGGGATAAACCATGTTGAGCCAGATATTGTATCTGGCGAAGACGAGGGTGTTGCCGACTGCAAAGCCGCCCAGGAGAACAACGGCGAGAATAATTCCGGAGAGGGCCGTAAACCTGGGGATCGCGATGCCGATGACCATGCCGAAGAGAATGATATTGCAGATATCCATGAAGGTCGTCCAGGCGGATTGCTCCAGAAAATTGCCCTGTAGGATGTCCTCCACCACCGTGGCATGGAGTTCCACCCCCGGATAGACGGGGCTGAAGGGGGTGACCCGGAGATCGTAGATGCCTGTGGCGGTGGCCCCGACGACGACGATCTTCCCTTCGATCTGCTCGGGGGAGAGGCGTCCCGCCATGATGTCGGAGATGGAATAATGGGGAAAGGTCTTGGCTGGTCCCAGATAATTGATCAGCATTCGGCCGCTTTCATCGGTGGGGATCCGCATGTCTCCCAGCGTGATGCCGTCAACGCCGAACTCGGCCAGATTCAGGACGATCATGGGATATTCGAGATATTGCATAAGCAGGGCGATGGGGAGGGAAAAATAATAATCGTCCTGAAATTTCATGACCAGGGGCGACCAGCGGATGACCCCGTCGGGATCAGGAAAGGCGTTGAAATAACCGCAGTTCTCTCCTGACTCCGCGATCTCCTTGATACTGGTGACCGGGGCGTGGGCCCGGATGATATTGTATATGCCGTCATGACCCTTTTCCCGCACCATGGAATACATGGAGCCGCCGATGAGGGACCGGGAGGCGGCAATGTCTTCCTCGCGGAGAAATTCCACATCTTTCTCGGAGGTATGAAAAAAATAGCCCAGGCTGACGTTCCCCGCCTCTCGCACGGCCTTGGCCAGAACGGCGTCGGCGGACGGGCCGGAACCCCGCTCCGGCTCGGCAAACACGACATCGAAGCCCACCGCCTTGGCGCCGTATCCCTTGAGGGTATCCACCAGTCTCGCGATCTTCGTCCGCGACCAGGGCCAACGGCCGATCTCGCTGAGGCTCTTTTCATCCACCGTCGCGATGATCACCTGGCCGCTGGTCGGTGTTTGTCCCCGGGAGACCATCCGCAGGTCCAATGTCTTCAATTCCATAAAACGCAGAAATTTCGGATCCAGAAAAAACACGACCAGGGCAAGAAGCACCAGGACGATGGTTATCTTCAGCGCCGATAGGGTCCAGATGTTTTTTAGCGAGAATTTCATGGCCATCCAAACGTTCAACAAGGAGTGGCGATTCTAAATAAACCACCCGGTCTTGTCAAGGTAAATGGCCGCACCGGCAGGGTAAATTTGTCCTCAATGTAAGTAGTTGATCTTGAATGGGCTCCTAAAACTGAGGCACGTCCTGTTTTCAGCCACTTAGAGATAGAACGAATTTACCCTGGCCGCGCCGGACCAAGAGGATAAATTGACCGTGGCCGCACCGGGAAGATGCCTTATATCTTGACAAGGCGACGATGTTGGGATAAGAATTCCGGGCGTTGGCCGATGTAGCTCAGCCGGCAGAGCAGCTGATTCGTAATCAGCAGGTCGGCAGTTCGAACCTGCCCATCGGCTCCAGTGAAAACAAGGGGGTTAACCGGAGAGCTTGGTTGCCCCCTTTTGCCTTTGGAGATCGATTCGTCACCCTCGCTGGGACGAAAGAGAAGGCCCGGGATAGAGCACATGGACAAGAGATCATCGTTCATCGCCCGACTGTTCGCCATCTGCGTCGTTATTCTCGCTTTGCCTCCCCTCGCATCGACCGCCGGAATAGAGGAAGGAAAACAGGCGGGCAGGCAATCGCCGGAGCGCCCGTTGGTGGTTTACGTGGCCGATTTCACGCTCCATGTGGAAGACGGCGCCAATGAAAGCCCCGGCCCCCTCCAGGTGAGAAAGAGGGCGCATGACAGACTCCTTCCTCAGACCCGGGAGAGCCGTCAGGACAAAGCCCGCCAGGTTGTCGATATGCTGGCCCAATCGATCGTCCAGGGGCTGAACGAAAGGAACTTCCAGGCGGTACGATGCTCGGCAGGGACCAGGCCGCCCCTCCACAGTTGGCTCCTGGAGGGCGAATTCGTCGAGTACGACGAGGGAGACAGACTGAAAAGGACCATCATTGGCTTCGGCAGTGGCGCGGCGGACATGGAGGTCCTGATGAAGGTGAGCGAAGTGACCGACAGCGGGTTGAGGCGCCTGTTCGACTCCACAGTGGGCGGCAAGAAGAACAGAATGCCAGGAGCGGTCCTGACGAAGAACCCCTACGTGGCGGGGACCAAATTCGTCATAACCAAAACGGCGCCGGATCGCGAGGTGAAGAAGCTTGGTATGCGGATCGCCACAGCCCTGGCCGACGCCATCGAGGGAAAGACGGCCGCGCCTCGACCTTGAAGGGGCCGGGCGGAAGGCTCGCCGGCAACCGTGGCCCGCCGATAATCCTTCCGAGACCCTTGAAAAACCTCCGCCCGTGGCCTGTCGGGCTTGACCCGGCATCGAGAAGATACTTGAAAACACCGGATGCCCACTTTCCCGGGAAGGACCATATGGAGGACACAGCGGGGTTTTGCGAAGGTCTCGATACGGGGGCAAAAGAGGGTGATCGACGCCCCCGCGCCCCGCGCCCAGGAGCGACGGCGACAAAAATGGCCGAAATCATAGGGCGATAAAACGGGAAGCCAAGCTGTATCCGCGACTATGACACCCCTGCCCGTGGCCGGACGGAACGAAGGCTGAAGATGCCCCGATGCGGGCGGAAATTTTCACATGAAAACTTTTTGACCGTCGTCGATTCCACCTATAATTACAGGCACTTTACCTATGCCGGCGCGCCGGCATAGGTACGCCGCGGCAAGCGTCCCGAGAGATGAAGGCATGGTCCCTCGCAGCCATCGGAGCCATTTTGCCGGAGCTGGCGGCAAGGCAACGTAACGCGATGATCGTAAGTGCGGCATTCTCGTTATTCGCCTAGGTCAAGTAAACGTTCAAGTTCCGCGATGATCGCCAGTGTTGCCTGAGCTTTCGGTGAGGGGATATCGGTCGCCTGCTGTACTCGATGCCGCAATCGCTCCAGAGCCAAACGCGCCTCGACGTCTGTCGTGCTTTCCTGAAACGCCTTTAGAAACTGCCGCCAGTAGATGGTTTTGATTCCACACAGTCGCACGTCGTTTAGCTTCCGCATGTAGGCGTCCATCATGCCGGTGCGCGCCAAACGACCGAAGTTTCCGCCTCCATCCGAACTCGGCCTATCTAGAATTTGATCCGCCTTCGATGGATACGGCCCAATGCCGCTGGGAATCTCGATCCGAGTATCTTGCTTGGTCCTCCGGATACATTGCCAGTGGTAGTTGCGGTAGTCCGCCGCATATTTCGCTGATTCGACGAATGGTTCGAAGAGAATGGGAGAGCCGCTTATCACGTTCCCAAGGACCCAGGGTACGACCACGATCAAGTCCCGCTTTGCACAGGCGGCGGCGGTGGCTTGAAAACGCAGGCTGGGCTCGGCTTCCTTTGCCAGCAGGTACCACCCCTTGAGTTCGATTCCCAATAGAATCTCATCCGTGGAACTCTTGCGCAGGAGCACGTCAGGGAACGTTTGTGCTTGCCTGACAAAGCTGTAGAGGGCGTACTTCTCCTCCGAATCCCACGTGTTGCGGATCAGATTCAAGGTACGAACCACCTGCTCTTCAATCGTCGCTCCGAGAACGGTATTGAGCGTGTGAAGGTCCGTCGCCATGATGCTTGAAATGTGAGTCTCCGTCCGGAAGTAGATCGGCAGGGAGGAGATGGCTTCGCGTATGTTCTTGTAGAGTTGACAATGATCATCCCCAGGTTGGGGCAAGACTCTGCTTGGCGCGACTTCCGTGGGTCTCTTGGTCATGACATGGCAAGCCTTTCTACCGCCGCGGAATAGAATTCCGGGATAATCTCCGCAGCGCGATATGTTCGGTTTAAGTAATGCGAGACTACGGCACCAGGACAGAGGCCTCCGAACGGTTCCCAGACGACATCACCTTTTCCCGTAGAGGCCCGGATCGTCAAATCGATGAACTTCAGCGGCTTCTGGCTCCCATGAAGGCTGCTGAACTTGTACTTCATGCCGCTCCTTATTCCTTGGATTCGTTCCGATCCGCTGACCTGGGGCTCACGCCATACGTTGGTGATACCTACATCGCAGGTGAATTTGGCTCGCAGTTTCGCCCACTGGCAGCCGGATATGGAGGACTTCCCGTTAATGCTGAAATAAGGTTTGCCCGCCGGGTCCCCATGTTCGTTCGCGTACTTGGCCAGCCTTACGAAGGCGTCAACCGGCGGGTAGTACCAAAGGTGGTCCGCCGTAAGGTATTTTCTGGTCGCTGCATTGAGCACCCCACACGCCTCATTTGCCAGGCGGAATGGCAAGCCAGTTCGCTGCCACTCGTGGCGAAGCCAATCTTGCATGGTCAAGGATTGGTTGCCGACCTTGAATACCGCAGCCTTGACGTAGTGCACACAGACCTCCGTTACCACGGGAAACTTGCGCAGTGTCTGAGTATTCGCATTGCCCGCGACATGGCCGAGCCCTTTGTCCCAAATGTTACAGCAGCGATACTCCCACGCGTTAGAAATCAGGAGGGGATGAACCGTTGCCCATCCAACCTCGGTACCCCAGAACCACAGTGTAGTCTCCGGCGTGGCATATTGGCTCCAGGCTTTTATGTGTGGCTCATACCACTCGGCTAAGGATTCGGCCTTATGGTTATCCCCAGGAAAGCCACTGACGCCATACGGTCCATCAGAAATAATGCACGTGGGCGTCGGCCAGTCGGGGTACAATTTTTCCGCATGATTGAAGTGGATGGAGACGTTGCCTCGATTGTAAACATCACCGATCACGGGTTCACGTTCGTGGCCCCTCCAACCAGAGAATAGATGAACTTGTGTCGCGCCAGTCTTGCTCATTGGCCCATTCTACCCACCTGTGTCACTCGATAAAGCCGAGTTCCGCTTTCCATTCGTCCAGTTCCGCCTGAATTTCCGGCGTAACCGGGAATGCCTCCATGAGGAGATCGTGCAGTTCGGGGGCCAAGTTACGAAAACCTGCATAATTGGCTGCGCTGATCTGCAATTGACGTAATCCGACAGCGACCGTGTTCCCCTTTTCAAGAAAATCCTCCCAAGTTCGCAGCCGGTCAACCCAGGTGTAATCACCGATTGCCGTTTCCGGGAGTGGCGTCAGCGCCTCATAGCGTTTTTTCAAGTCGCCCCGATCCATTGTTTACGTCCTTTTCTGGCGCCTTTAAAGGGCCGACTAAGCGTCCAGAAGCAGGTGAATACAATAATTATCCTTTGTATTCAGGTAGTTAATCTAATCTGAGTGGATTGCGCGCCGCTATTTCCGGCGTCAGGCACTCGACGTCCACGGCGGAATGACGACGAACCGAGCGCCGGCGGCGCACATCATGGCGGGAATGTTTCAGTTTGTCTTGCCGCCCTTGACGACGATGAAGATTTTGTTCATGTTGGCACCTCCTGGTTCCATGAATGGGTCCGTTGGATACATCAAGCCTGGCCCGACCTTAATAGGGAAGGAGTATAGGGAAGCTATCTTCTTGGGTCAAGAGGTTTTTCTCCCTCCCAATACCTGCGGTCAACCTGTTCCGCCGGCAATGTGGCGTTCGTCTTCAACAGCCACTTCCCGCCCTTTCGAGGATCTTCTTCTGAACCATCCCGATTTTGGCAACGGTTTCACGAGCGAGACGAGATTGCCTGCCCGTTGTGACCTTTTCCGGGCGCGGCCGCGGCGGACTTGTCGGTCCACCGCCCCGCCGGAGGGCTGGCTATGGAAACCGTCGCTCTTCGCCTCAGGGGACCGCCTGCCTCCCTGGTACATTTCGTTCAAGGTTTTTAATGATTCGTTCCATCAGAGGCGGCCCTCCCGGCGGCAAAAGCCGGCGCCCCAATCGGGCGATTCCGTAATTAGACTATTCAATTCAAGCACATATGCCATGCCGCCATGCGGTCGCCCGCGGTTGGCACGCTCCTCGCAATATCTAAAGTCAAACGGAAGCCAATAAAAAATAATAAAAATAAAAGGAGGACACAGACAATGAAAAAGACATTAGGAACGATGGTAGCGGCAATCGCGGTGGTGCTCTGCACCGGAACCTTCGCCCTGGCCGAGTATGCGGCGGCGGGCGCGGCAAACTTCCCCTACTTCCAGCTTGGCTGCCTGATCGTGGGAGGCATGGTGATCATCAGCC
>JASGUC010000025.1 GCA_030057915.1 Pseudomonadota bacterium | reverse complement strand
TCACGGTGAAAAAGGACGAACTGCCCCCCCTAGGAGAGGTGAAACTCAAGACCCTGGACATGACGGCGGCGCGGATGGAGAGAAACTGCGAACTCTTCGGGACGACGCCCGAGGACATCGCCCGGTTCGTGGCGGCGCTGCAACAGAAGGGCGTAATCGGATAAAGAGGTGAACATGGCCGGCATCTGGATCATCGCGGAAAAAAGGGAATTGCTGATGGAACTTCTCACCCCCGCCGGGCAGTTGGCCGCCCCGGGGGGGAAAAGGATTACCGTGGTCATCCCGGAAACCGAGGGCGACCCGGCGGATTATATCGCCGCCGGCGCCGGGGCGGTGGCGCTGTTGGGCTCTCTGCCCGAAGACATGGCCTTCGCGAGCTGGCTGCCCGTTCTGGCGGCGGAGATCGGGGCGGCGGATCCCGAGGTAGTGCTCCTGGCCGCCACCTCCCGGGGGAAAGAGCTGGCGGCCCGCCTGGCGGCCCGCCTGGAAACCGGTCTGTGCAGCAACTGCCTGTCCCTGATCCCCGGTCCCGACGGAAGCCTTGTCATGGAACGCCTTGCCTACGGCGGGGCGGCCCTCCAGCGGGTAACCGTTGCGGGACGGCCGGTTATGGCGACGATCCCCCCGCGGACCTTTCCGCCGGCCGCGACGGGTACCGGGCGGGAAGGGGAGGTGCGCAAGCTCCCGCCGCCCCCGCCGGACCCCGTCCGGATCGTCGCCCGGAAAGAGAAGGAGCGGAGCGCCCAGGACATCACCGCCGCCAAGACCGTGGTCTGTGTGGGTCGGGGTGTGGAAAAGCGGGAAGACCTGGACCTCGCCCGGCGGTTGGCCGCCGCCCTGGGGGGCGAGGTCGGCTGCACCCGTCCCATCTCCGAGGAGCTCCACTGGCTGCCCGACAACCTCTGTATCGGCCTGTCCGGCGTCCAGGTGAAACCGGAGCTGTACATCGGCCTGGGCGTCTCCGGGCAGATCCAGCATCTGACGGGACTGCGGGGCGCCCGGTTGCTCTGCGCCGTAAACCGGGACCCCAACGCCCCCATCTTTGCCGCGGCGGATCTGGGGATCGTGGGGGATCTCTACGAGGTCACGCCCAAACTCTTAGAGGAACTAAAGAAGATTCGAGGTTAAAGGGAAAATCTTTCTCACCCTGCTTACAACTTGATAAAGCGTCCCCGTAGGGGGCATGGGTCGCTGATGTGGCAGTGCATCTCCCGCGGTCGGACCGGCAACGGGAGGGGCGGTGTCGTATGGGACCGCCCCTCCCGCCGCTGATCACGGGTGCGGTGGATGATTAGAAATCATGGAAATCATCACCGGAGTGGGGTTTTTTCTCCTCTTTAAGGGGAATGAGACGCTCCGGATCGATTTTCTTGCCGAGTTTCGGGACAATTTTCCCGAGCGGCCGCCGCCGGGCGGCAGCGGCGGCGCCACGGAAGGACATGGCCTCGCCGGCGCTGCCGCCTACAATCTCGAGAAGGGTCTTCGCCACCTGCCGGACCTGTTCGGCCTGGGCGTTCATCTCCTCCGAGGCACTGGCGGTTTCTTCGGCATTGGCGGCGCTTTGTTGCACCACCTTGTCCATTTCCGAGACGGCCCGGTTGATCTGGTCGATCCCCGTGGATTGCTCGCCGGAGGCGGCGGAGATCTCCGCCACCAACTCCCCTACCTTGACGGCGCTTTGGGCCACCTCTTGGAAATCCTCGTTGGTGGTTTTGACCAGGCCGGAACCGTCACCGATCTTCTTCACCGTATCTTCGATCAGCACCGCGGTATTCCTGGCCGCTTCCGCTGCCCGGATGGCCAGGTTCCGCACCTCTTCCGCCACCACGGCGAACCCCGCCCCCGCTTCGCCGGCCCGGGCCGCCTCCACGGCGGCGTTCAACGCCAGCAGGTTTGTCTGAAAGGCGATCTCGTCGATGGTTTTGATGATCTTGGAGGTGTCTTCACTGGCCTTGGAGATCTCGGCCATGGATTTCGTCAACTTGTTCATGGATTCTTTGGCCCGGTTGACGATATTGGCCGTTTCTTTCATCATGGAATTCGCCTGTTCGGAATTTTCGGCGTTCTGTTTCGTCATGGAAGACATCTCCTCCAGGGAGGATGAGGTTTCTTCCACGGCGGCGGCCTGCTCCGAAGCGCCCTCGGCCAGAGACTGGCTGGCCCCGGAAACCTGGGAGGACGCCGAAGCCAGTTGTTGCGCGGCGTCGTTGAGTTCGTTGGCTGCCCTGGTGATGGGCACGCTGATCCTACCGGCAAAAACGAGCACTATGGCAATGGTTACGCCGAGGAAGACAAGGCTGATGATGAGGATGAAATTACGAATCCCGTTGGCATCCGCCAGAAATTCGCTCTCATTCTGGGTGAAACCGACGCTCCAGCCCGTCATTTCCACGGGGGCGAAGCCGCAGATCTTCCGGTCGCCCTTGAAGATGTAGGATTCCGAGCCTTTTTGCCCGGTGGTCATCTTCCCGATAATCTCCTTCATGCCCGCCTCTTTCGTCAGATCCAACTCGAGGATGTATTCCTTTTTCGGGTGGGCGATGACGATCCCGGCCTTGTTGATCAGGAAAGGATAACCGGTCTTGCCCACCCGGACGGCGGTGACCTTTTCCGCCAGAAAATCGATCTTCATCGCCGCGGCGGCGACGCCGACAAAATCGCCGCTACGACTGTAAATGGGGGCGCTGACGGAGGAAACGGTGTTTCCCGTCGCCTTGGACTTCGCCACATTGCCCACCACGGCCTTGCCTTCCTTGCCCGCCTTGAAATAATCCCGCTCGGAGACATCCAGCCCTTTGAGTTTCCCCCCTACGTTATCGGCGAAAATATGTCCGCTGGCATTGACGAGATAGTACTGGTCGTAGTCATGACCGATCTTCTTCATGATCTCCGCCAGGGCGTTGTTCACCGTTTCGACGTCTCCTTCCGCCGTCCCGCCGGCCTGTCTGGCGGCCGCCGCCACGACAAGGGGGTTCACGGATAATTGCTTTACCAGCTTTAGCTCCTCCAGCAGGACCAACTGCACCATGCCGGCCAGCGAGGCGGCAATTTGTTCCGACTGTTCCCGGGCCTGCTGTTCCAGTGCCCGGGAGGATTTTACCGCCGAGAAGGTACCCACCACGAGCAGGGGGATGAGGACCACCAACACCCCCCCGATCAACAATTTCATTTTTAAGGTCATCTTTTTCATAGGACTTGTTCCTCCCGTCAAAATTACGTCCGTTTCTTCTGCGTTTCCCTGCCTACGCCTAAATATTTCCGCACCGGGTCATTTTTTTGACGCCGGTAGTGCCGGGTCACGAGGCCCCCGCAAGCTTAAAAACCGCTCGTTAGAGGATATTAGCAAGGGTTTCGGTTCTCTATCTTGATGACGGGCGCTCTATCCGTACTCTATATGACATCTAATAACTGCAAAAGCTGTTCCATGGCATCGCCGGGACATTTGCTGGCGGTTTTTGACCTGATACGGGGAAGCAAAAGCTTTTTGTGGTGAAAAAGGGGCAAGCCGGACGGATAGACGAAGGGGAAGGCTGTTCGCTACACGTTTGGGGATGCCTGGCCGTAGAGGGCATACTCCAGGAAAGCTTTGGCGGCCCGGTTCAGGTATTTGTCCTTCCGGTAGGCGAAGAAAAACTCCCTGGTGAGCTCGACCTGCTCCAGGGGCAGGGATTTGATCAGTCCCAGGCGCTCCTCCCGGGCAACGGCGAGGCGGGACAGAATCCCGATGCCCAGGCCCGCCTCCACGGCCTTCTTTACCGCCTCCGTATGGCCGAACTCCATGGTCCGCGTAAGGACTATCCCTTTTTCCGCCAGCCGCGCGGCCGCGATCCGTCGAGTCCCGGAACCCTCTCGGGAGACCACGTAGGTCTCGTTCAGCAGGTCGTGGGGGGAGACGGCATCCCGGCAGGCCCAAGCATGTCCGGCCGGGACGATGACGACGAGCTCGTCCGTCATAAAAGGCCCGCTCATCAGTCTGGGGTCTGCTGTAGGGGCGCCGAGGAAACCGAGGTCCACCGAATTACGAAGGAGGTTTTCCTCCACGTGCCTGTTGAGGGAGACATCGAGGTCGATCTCCACCAGGGGATAGGTGTCCCGAAATTTTCGCAACACCGTCGGCAGGACATAGACGCCGATGGTCATGCTGGCGCCGATCTTCAACGCTCCCCCCCGGAGGATCTCCAGATCGTCGATTTCCGCCTTCATCTGCTCGATCATGGTGAAGATGGCTTCCGTTTTGGCGAAGACGATCTTCCCCGCCTGGGTCAGGACCACCCTTTTCCCCAGACGGTCGAAGAGCCTCGTTCCGTAATGCTCCTCCAGATCCCTGATGTGTTTGCTTATCCCCGGCTGGGTGATGAACAAAGCCGCCGCCGCCCGGGTGAAGCTGCCCTCCCGGGCGGTGACGTGAAAGACCTTGAGGAGATTGAGATGCGTATCCATAATTATTTTTAATGGTTATTATTAATACAATTCATTTGATTTATACAATAAACAGGAATTATTGTCCAGGCAAAAAGATCAGGAGGCCATCAAGATGGACAACGAGGATTTGGGGAAGCAGGCCTTTGCCTACTATGATAGCGGCTTTTGCTGTTCCGAGGCGATCTCCAAGACCATCATCGAACACTTTGCCGCCCCTCCGGGCGGTTATCCCGTCCGGATTGCCTCGGGTTTTTGCCGCGGCCTCGGCGGTTCACAGGAGGATGTCTGCGGCGCCCTGACGGGCGGCGTGATTGCCGTGGGCTACCTCTTGGGCCGGATGGAGCCGGGTCGGGATATAAGCGCGGTCCGGCAGGTGGTAAAAGATTTTCGGAAGGCGTTCCTAGGGGCCTTCGGTTCGACCAACTGTGGTGTGATCCTGAAGACCCTGGGGGAACAGGAGAAGTCCGCAAAGTGCAAGGCCCTTACGATGCGGGCGACGATCATCCTGGCGGATCTTCTGGATAGGTATCTGAAGCTAAATGGTGTTGAGCCGCAGGAGGCCGTGCCATCTTGCCCGACATCGGCATGCGCCGCCGCAAAGGCAAGACAGGGGGAATAGTGGTTTTCGTGAGGACCGCCCAAATCATCCGCGGGAACCTGGCGATGTCTTCCTTGGCCGTTTTCAGCGCGGGGTTGCTCGTCGGCTGCCACCACCCCCTGCCCGTGCTGCGGTTACTGATCCCCTTGGCCCTGCTGTTGATGCTTTTCCCCGCCTTTGTGGACATGGACTGGGAGCGGATCGGCCAGGTGGCGGCCCGACCGCTGCCCCTTCTCCTGGCGCTGCTGTTCAACCTCTTAGCCGCGCCGGTGCTCATGTCCGGGCTGCTGAGCTGGGCGGCGGGAACGATACCGGCAGGACTGACGGTAGGGCTCCTCATCTTCGGGATGATCCCCGCCGGCGGGATGGGACCGGCCTATACGGGCATGCTGGGCGGCAACGTCAATCTTTCCGTGGCGATCTCGGCGCTCAGCCTGCTGTTGAGCCTGGGCTCTGTCCCCTTCTGGAGTTGGCTGCTCATCGGCAAGGTCGTGGCCGTTCCCGTCTTCCTCATCGCCCGGTATCTGTTCCTGATCATCGTTCTGCCCATGATCCTGGCGATTACCGTGAGGACCTGGATTATCCGGCAGCGGGGCGCAGGGTACTTTTACCGCCAGAAAGATTTATGGCGGCATGTCTCTGTCCTGGGACTCGTGATGATCCTTTTATCACGTTTCCTGAGTTGGAACATATGACAGGGATATTTACGAAAGCTATCCTTAAACTTCTATTGCGTTATCCATCTGCACATTCTTTAAAAGGTGTCGATCTTGGTCATCTTACACAGATGTTA
>JASGUC010000024.1 GCA_030057915.1 Pseudomonadota bacterium | reverse complement strand
TAAATATTTTGGTACTACAAACGGCTTTTTGGCCTCTGAGATATCGTAACCTATTGATATAACTAACTTCATATTTTCAAAAACTGCCAAATTACCACTTTTTGAGGGGAAAAATCATGAACTTGGGATAGGTGGAATCGACGACGGTCAAAAAGTTTTGCCTCCGGAAATCACCCCCCCTATTTCCCCCTGCGGCGCCGGTTGGAAAAGGCGCCGCAATCACCCTTTCGTATATTTGTTGCAGGATGAAAACGGAGAAGATTCCAACGGATCTTCCAGTGGAAAGCAAAGTCATTTGCCATATAACTAATTGAGCAGATTTGGTTTTCTACGATTTGAGAGTTTTTTTCTTGTGTCTGAATTTATGTCAGGGAAAGGCGCCTCTGGTCGGATTGAACCTTTATCCATGAAGCAATTTTGAGATTCTTGATCATGGCGTCAATGTCATCCACGGCGGTCGAAACCCTGGCGCGTGCATGGGCGGCGCTTTTTCAAAGGTCTCGAAGGGACTGCCAAGACCTGCCAGGCGGCGGGTTGGATAAGGCAAGGAACGGCAGGGCGTTTTTCCGTTTCCCGGGAGTTTTGTCAATCAAGGCGCCCCTCCTTGGGGGCGCAGATATACGTCGGTGGTGAGTCTCTCGCCGGTCCTGACCTTTCCATCCATGATGAGGGTGTAGGGTTGCCTGATCTGGAGGCGCCCCTTTTCCGGCTGGAAGACCAGGCTCTCCGTCCGCAACTCCCGCCGGCCGGAGACGATCCGGACCTGGCCCTCGCAGAGGATGTCCCGGTGCTTGAATCGCAACTCCGCCCGGGTGGCGGTCAGTTGGGAGGTCTGAAGATCGCCGTTGAACAGCCGGACGGTGATCGGCGCGACCTCGATGGCGCTGATGCCGCTAATGGGCACGGGGAAGCCGTGGAAAGCCTCTTCGGAGAAAACGGCGCCATAGGAGGGCAGCGGGGCAAGCGGCGACAGGGGTGAGAAGGGGACCGCCCGCCCCGCCCTCTTGGTCGGCGCCGAATGTCCTGCCTTCCTGGCGTCAGCTCCGGGAGTTCCGGGGGGGACGCCTACCCGGTGAGACTCCCCGGGGAACTGGACAGGCGGCTGCCCAGAGGGATTTTCCTTGGCACCGGCCCCGTTTTCTTTCCTGACGCCAGTCGCTCCGCCACTTACCGGGGTTGCCGCCGCCGCGGGCGTCGCCGTCGCCGCCACCCGCCCCGTCGCCCCCGGGGCCGTCGCCGCGGCGCCTCCCGGTGAAGTGGCGTCGTACAGGTCGAGGTGGGCGTTGTCCAGACGGGCGACATGGGCGACGCTGATCGTCAAGAAGCCGATTCTCTTCTTTTCGATGACAAAACTGTCTCCAACCAAGGCGAAGACCCGTCGTCCCTCCTTCATGCCGTAGAACCGCAGGCGCTCGATCCGCATCTGGTAATCCGGCCGGTAGTCCAGGGCGCTCTTTTCCTTGCCGGTCCCGGCAACTTTCCCTTTGCTCTTCCAGCAGCAATAATAACCGAGGACCGCGGCAGCCGCCAGACAGCATGCCAAGGCGATGCCCAGGGCCTTCTTTTGTCGGATCTTATGCCGCCAATCGTTCATCTTGGCAAAGCTGAACCTCCCCACGGCTAAAGCCGGGGGGTTCTAAAGGCGAATCCGTTGGGGTCTCCCGGCTCTCTCATCGCTGCTATAGCATCCGGGCTATGACCAACGGCAAGCCTTCTTCGGCGGGCGATCCGCTCTGACGGACAAGCCGTGGGAAGACCTCCCGAACTTCCACTCGCAGATTGCTCCTTCAACCATCCCGCCCGCCTCAGCAAAGGTTCCTGAGCTGTCCACATCTCTACGATAGTGGATGGATGGTGTCGATTATCAACCACACAACGAGCAAGGAAAGCCGAATACACGCCCCGTTGCACTATGCCGCTCCCGTCGCCCAGGGTGTGCCAGCGACAGGATAAAGTCTTCTTGCTGTACGCCCCGGTAGGATGATCGTATTGGGAAAGCTTCAATATCTGCGTGTCCAATTCCCTGAACTCGCCGCCGGCGCTTTCAGCCTTGCGCTTGAGCATGTTCATGAACATGGAGGGGGCTTTCCGAATGCCGACAGACTCGCGCTCGTGAAGCCAAAATCCATGCACATCTCCCTGAAGGCATAGCTGCGATCCTTCCTATCCTTCAGCCCTTGCGCCGTCTGCCATCGTTTCGCTTCCCGCATAATCTTCTGCCGTCTCAGAGCTTCGCCAAGGACGGCATTGTAGATGCGTCGTGCCGCCTCGAAGCGGGCAAGAAGAATCCGATCGTCGCCGGGGGCAACGATCGAGGGCAATTCAAGGATGAATGAAAGCGTCCTGGCTCTCTTCATCTATAGTGGACAATGCAAAAATAAATATCGGTATCGCCTTGCCTATTGTTCGGGAGAAATACCCCTCCCGAACAATAGGCAAGGAAGGCGAAAGCGCGCCTTCCGTAGTCGTGCGTCGTGCCTTGCCGATGTCTTTCCCGTCACCGTAACGCTACCACCTTTTGTAAAACGTAAAAGACTTCCGCCAGGCCGATTTGACCATCGGAGTTTACATCGGCGGCCTTGACGATAGTCTGGCCGTCAGGAGGCGTGCGGCCTGCCAGTACTTGCAGGGCCAACACGGCGTCGGAGAGATTGACGATACCATCGCCATTGACATCTCCCGGTAGGGGCTGGATGATTGTACCGTTGATTCCCACCCATAGAACTGGCGTTACCGGATCGTTCGACGGAAGGAGGATAGCGGCCTTCCTTTCGATGCTGTCATCCTGGGCGGTGGTGAAGGTTACATCTATCAGGCATTTGCCTTGGGGGGCAAGGGTCTGCTCGTTGCAGGCATCATTGGTCAGGGTGAAAAAGGCGGCGTCACCTCCGGAGATCGATGCCTTTCCCATAACCAGGTTTTCTCCGCCCCGGTTGGAGACCGAAAGGGTTTTTGTGGCCACCGATTCGCCGAAGGGCAGGGAAAAGACAAAGGGTGTTGGTTCGGCTTGAATTACCGGCGGTTTGTATCCTTTGTCGATCAGGGGCCAGAGGTCCTGCTTGACAGCCCCGCCTTCCCCGCCGGGGATGTCGTAGGGGGTGTCTCCCAGGCCGTTATTATCCGCATCGGTTCCCGCGTAATCACTCCAGAAATTGCCGCCCAGTAAGGCCCCTCCCACTATGTTTCGATTTATATGGATCGGTGGGTCTTTGCACCATATATTCCTTTCGCCGCCGTCGTAAGCGTTGATGGTGTTGTTTTTGAACACATTGTTGAAGATGACGTTGTCCGTATTAGTCTTTCCTATTGACACGCCGATGTCGTTTTCAGCGATGATATTTTCGTGAATGCCGTTTCTCTTGTGGCATCCCTTGTTCTCATGAGCACGGATGCCAAAGTTGTTTTTCCAGAGATGATTAAAGGCAATAACGTTATCGCTGCTGCCGTCTGGCTCGTTCAACTCGCACCAATTATAGCAGTTTTCAAACAGGATTCCCTCCAGGGTGCTGTTGTTGACGGCGTTGTACTCGATGTTATTGTGCTTGGCCATATAGAGGTGTATGCCCCGCCCGTACATACCCAGGATGTTGTTTTTCTTTACCAGGTTATTTTCAGTGCCCCAAAGGTAAATGCCGGCACTGTCGCTTGCGGATACTTGCTGCTTCTTCTGGATGAGGTTCCCCTCTATGGTGTTAGCGTTGCCGCCTATGATCTCAATGCCATATCGACTGAAGTTTTCAACGGAGTTGTTTTTGATCTTGGCCCCATTGCAAGAATTGCATTCAATACCACGATAATCGTTGGACCCAACGACACTCTTTACAGAGTTGTTCTCGATGACAGGGGCACCGCCTAGCGCCCTCAGACTCTTCAATGCGTTACCTCTTACCGTGGCTATGCCATTATTTGAAGGCGCAATGATAACTTGGTCGCACGTATTGCCCTCGATCAGTCCGGTTCCTGTCATGCCCAGAGAAGCGAGGACATTATTCTTGATCGTATTATTTGCCCCGGATAGGTCAACACTGGCGTTGCCTTTGTTGTTTTGAAAGATGTTATTCGATGAATTGTGAAGTGTAATTATATTGGCCCGTTTAAAATCTGGTGTCATAGTGATGATGTTATTGACAAAACGGATTCCAGCAGAGGAACCTTCAGCGTAGATGATCACATCGGTGATCGTGCATCTCTGGAAGCGGGAACCCTCCTGTGACTGTCCTGACAGAGTGACCGAACCGGCTGCGTCTTTTTGCTTTGTAAAAGACGCGCCCTCGGCTTCTATGCCGGCATCCCTTCTAACAGAAATTTCTCCGCCTTCCCCCGAGAAAGTCACATTGACGCCACTATTGATGTAAAGGGCTCCGTCCTCCACGACGAGACTTTCTACACTATAAGGGTTATTTCCTGCCGACCAGCTCACAGGGCTGCGCCCCAGCTTATTGCACCATTCCCAGCTATTATGGAGGCTGCCGCGCACTGTGGTCGTATCCACCATTGTATTAAATACGTCCCGGGGCTGACTCTCCCATTTTCCATTTTCATAGTCCCAATAGTACCTTTTGAAGGCATAGAAGTTGGGCGCATAGGCATTGGCAGTGGTGTCGCTATAATAGATATGTTTATCTTCTTTCGTCCATTCCTTGATAGTCTGTCCGTTCCTTATTAGGACGCACTTCTCGTTGGTACATGCTCTCCCGAAGTTGAAGTCAACCACGTTGCGTCCTTGATATATTATTTCGCCAGGAAAGTTGGCCGACCAGCCCGACCCGGCGAGTGACAGGGTGAAGAAAAGAGCGGCCGCGACACAACCAAGAACTTTTATGCCGTATGAATTCCTCATAATGGTTTCCTTTCTGCCGTCATGGATGATTATCGTTGAGGGACAGGGTCGATTTCTTGATCAGACTGTTGCCGCTGACTTCATAGAGGCTCGCCCCCTTGCCCTTGGCCGAGGCGACGAGGGATCCGGAAACCGCGATGTCGTTGCGCCAACCCCCGATCAAACCCTTGGGGGTGATGGTCCAGGCATCCGTGATCGAGGCTTTGGCGGCGGAACTGGCGGCCAGGAAGGCAACGAAGCAAAGACAGAGGAAAAAGGGATATGACGCATTCTCATAAGCGACCTCCAAGTTGATCTAAACGCAGCGGTTTTGTCCGCCCGGCGTTAGAAGCGCCAGGTGGCGAGGATAGCGGCGAGGATAGTTGCCCTGAATTTGCTGCCGGTATTTTCCGAAATTTATATTCTTGCCATCCAGCCTTGTCAAGGGGAAGTTGCCCCGGGGTGTGAACCAGTTCACTCATCGGTACAACCCCCCCCCTTTTTTTACGTTCCGATTGGATCATGGCCTCCGGGACGTTATCCCATGTGATTCCGGATTTGACGGGGGCAGGCGGGCATGATGGAAGTTATTAACTTGAGAGTCCATAATTTTATGTAATTCATGCCACCATTGGCAATTGATGCTGTTGGTTTTTCCTGCTCTTTGACATAATTATTCGATAAATCGCGCTATTCCTGAAAGAGTGAAAATTATGCAGGAACTCTTCCTGGATAACTGACCTGACGACTTCCTCCGAGGGGATGCATGAGGTATAGGTTCGTAACCATTCTAGGTTCCCACAATATATGATCAAGGATAGGGGTGATATTTTCAGAATGGTTTGACAAGGAGGATTGGAATGTTGGAATTTATGGACCTCTCTTTGGGAGGTTTTTTGTTTTAGTAGGGCGGCGAGCTTTTCTAAGAGGCGCCGCCCTTTCTCACAGAGACCAGCGAAGAGACTCATATGAGGTGTGGTGATGGTAATCAATGTTCGCTGTTCGGTCAAGGAGATTTTAAAAAGGGTAAGGGTTATGCTTGGCCCAGGCCGAAGCAATGCCCTAATTGTCGGGCGAGTCATGTATGGGGTCACGGTTTTGTTCCGGCGTATTTTGATAATCACTCCTGACGAAAGGAAGTTGTCGTCGTTGGCGGACGGGGGGGGTACCCCTCCCTGCGGCGTACCTATGCCGGCGCGCCGGCATAGGTAAAGTACCTGAAATCATAGGTGGAATCGGCTACGGTCAAAAAGTTTTGCCTCCGGAAATCACCCCCCTATTTCCCCTGCGGCGCCGGAGCCGTTTTTTCCCCTGGCGCCAGTCGCTCCGCCACTTACCGGGGTTGCCGCCGCCGCTTTCGGCCCGGCGATTTTTCGCCGAGAGGCGCATCGCCGCCCTATCCTGGTCTGGACAATTCCTCCGAATCCTGATATTTGCAAGCCATGATATTCCTGAAGCGCTGGTCCGGAAGAAGGTAATTGCATCTCCCCGAGGCGATATGAACTCTTTTGGCAACAACGGAAAGATCTTCATCCCGGAAAGACAACTCCTCCAATCCTGTCGCATCCTTTTTGGCCCGGAGGTTGACATTACTCGGCAATTCCTTGGGTACCTCCAACCTTCGGGAGTAAAAACCGCCTATCGTAAACTGGTCATGGAGACCCATCCTGATCGGGCATATCAACTCGGGGTGGAGGAAGCGGTCCTGGAGAGCCGTTTCAAGGAGGTCAACCGGGCCTACGAAGAGGTTTATGCCTATATTCAGGACCCGGATCGTTATGTCCTGACGACGCCCCGGATCTTCTATCGCCCCCAGAATTCCTCCCCCGCCGGGGGGGCGCGCCCCAGTCAACACTACTACCGGGGCACAATCCCCCCCCGCAGAATGCTTTTAGGACAGTATCTCTATTATTCAGGGGTTATCTCCATGGGGCAGATGTGGGACGCCGTTGTCTGGCAGAAGATCCGACGACCCCGCTTGGGAGAGATTGCGGGCAGACTGCGCTGGCTCAGCCCGCGGGATATCCACCATATCCTCCGTTACCGCAAACGGGGAGAGTTGTTCGGCGAATACGCCCTCCGGTCGGGGATGCTGAGCTTTTACCAGGTCCTCGTCCTGTTGGGTCGTCAGAAAAGCCTGCAGCCCCGGATCGGCGAATACTTCGTCGGTCAGGGCATCGTCACTCCGAAAAGGCTCGACGCCGTCGAGGCCGCCCTCAAGGCGCACAATCGCCGCCACTGGTTCAAGAAGTGAGGCCTCTGTAAAACCCCGCCACGACCTCCCCATGGTCCTTCCCGGGAAGGCGGGAATGCAGTGTCCCCCCCTTTTTTTACGTTCCGATTGGATCATGGCCTCCGGGACGTTATCCCATGCGCTTCCGGATTCGACGGCGGCAGGCGGGCATGATGGAAATTGTTAAATAAATACGTGAACATGGGGCAAGCTTGTCTCCCGCGGGCATGTCGGCGGATTTAGGGGGGATTCGGACGCGCCGGCTCCGTTGTCACGGCGATATTTTTGTTGTTTCAATATCTCAACCGCTCTGGACTAGGCTCGGCGGTCCTGGGTTACGGCTCGGGAGACGGGGGCGGATTTTCCCGTTCCTCCTCCTCCCATTGCCTTAGGGTTGCCGCCGCCCGGCGTCTTTTCCGGAAGTATCCGTAGAGAAAGATCATGGCGATGACGAACCAGAGGCTGATGGCGCTGGTGATCATGGGGAGCCACGAGACGCGCAGATAGATGTAGTCCCTCCATTCGTCCTCCAGGACCACGAGATGCTTCCCCGCCATGCGTTGCAGCGCCCCGGACAGGTTGCCGACGCGGCTGTAGTCCTTGATGAATGTCCGCACCGCTTCCTCGCCATAGGTATTGATCAGGAAAGAAATGAACATGAAGCTCTCCGCATAGGCCAACTCCGCCTCCTCGGGCGGGGAGGGGAAACCTTCCATCAGGTTTGCAAGGGGGATCATCCGGTTGGTGAGGGCCGCCCTGGTTAGAACGGCCATGCGGGAAAAATGCCATTCCGCCGCGATGTACATGGCGATGCCTTCGGAAAGGAAGGTTGGGACCGACCTTGGCGCGAGGGCCCGTCCAAGGACGATATGGGAGAATTCATGCGCCAGGACGCGGCGATAATCGAGGCGACCGTTTTTGACGGCCCGGGGCGACCGGAGGATGATGAGATTCAGCTCCGGGTAGGCCGCCGCCGCGGCCCAGAGGGGCAACTTCTCCCGGCCGGGCTGGACGTCCTGGAACTCCTCCAGGGTAGGGGCCAGCACTACCCGGGTTTTTCCCCGCGGCTCATAACCGATGACGGCGATTACCTTCTCCCGGATCTCTTCCGCCGCCGCGGCGAGGCGTCGGGCAAGCCCGGCGTCCCTTTCCTCGTAAGCGATGAGAAAATGCCCCGTGGCGACTTGTTCGTAGGCGGCCTCTCCCGTCGCCCGTGCCGGCGCCGCCCCCGTCGGGCCGGGAAGGATCAAGAGCAGCGCCAGGCAAAGGGAGAGGGCGTCAGAAGACAACATGGTCGCCGGGGGAGATGATCGTCCTTTCGCCCCAAAAGATAAGGACTGTCGATTCGAGACCTCTGAACAATGGCTTCGAGAACCCCCTTTCGTCATTCCCGCGCAAGCTGGAATCCGGCGATCCCCTTTCGCCATTCCCGCGACCTCCCGGCGGGGATCCAGGAGATGTCATCGCCCCCCGACGGAAACCTTCGGGGATGACGGAAAAGAGGGCGTCCTTTCCGCGAAATCGGGGACCCCGTGTTTTCAAGGATCCTCCGGATGTCGAGTTGAGCCCCGCATGGCAAAAAAGGTCGTTTTTCAAAGGTCTCGTTGCCCGCGGCATAAAGCTGTCTCCTCGCAAGTGGAGCAATTCCTAACGGCACGGTAATGGTTCCTTCCGGGAAATACAAGAACGAAAGAGGCTCGCCACGGCGGATTCGCCCCGCTGGCAATAGGCCTCGGACGCCGGCCTTTCCATTCCTTACGGCTGTCAAGACGATCGGCATTGCACGCAGGGTAAATTTGTTCTCGATGTAAGTAGTTGATCTTGAATGATCTACTAAAACTGAGGCACGTCCTGTTTTCAGCCACTTATAGATAGAACAAATTTACCGTAGCATTGCCTGGCGGGGAAGTGGCGCCACGGAAGGCGTAGCTTTTCAAAGGTCTCGAAAAGAGATTTCGATTGCGTTTTTCCGTGGCAATAGAGTAGATTTACTCCGGTATTTACTCTACGAACTGGAAGGACGAAGAGAACATGAAGGTGACAAGAAGAGATATGTTGTTTAGGATCCCCGCGCTCGCCCTGGGAGGGCTGACCCTGGGAGGCATGATCGCGGGCTGCAGGGATGACGAGAAAACCACGGCGGGAGCGCCGCAGGCTGCAGACCCGACGAAGACAAATTCGTTGATGAGCAGCCTGCCCCTCTATTATCCCGGTACGGAGGCCTTGCAGTCGAACGAGATGCGAATCAGCTTTCTGGGGACCTCGCCTATCCCAAGGCTCGCCCAGGAATGTGAGAGCGTTTTTATCGAGGTGGGCAAGGGAACCGACGGCCCCCTGGATCAGTTCATCTTTGATGTCGGATCCGGCGTGGTCGCCAAGTACAACGCCATGGGCATCCCCTTCCGAAAGATGAACAAGGTCTTCATCACCCATCTTCACGGAGACCACACGAGCGATCTTACCCACATCTACTGCTTCGGACCCTCGGGGGACCGCAAATCGCCCCTCTTTGTATGGGGGCCCAGCGCCTCCGGCCTGACCGACCCGTCCTCGGGCTACGTTTACAACGATGACGGATTGAACGTATTCTGCAAAACCTTCCGGGACATGATGCGCTGGCACTCGGAGAGCTTCAGTTTCGGCGCCACCAGCTATGCAAGCTGTCCCACCCTCGCCAAGACAATAACGGATTGGGGCCTTCCCGCGGGAACCGCACCGGTCACACCCACCATTGGCCCCCCTGACGGAACCACGGAAGGCTATGCCGTCGTTCCCATCGAGTTGAACTGGTCAACGATAGGTGGCGTCGCCTATAACAATCCCGCAACGGGGGTGAAGATTACCCACTTTCCCGTGATCCATTGCCGGAAAGGATCCATTGGGTATAAGCTGGAGTGGACCATACCGGGAGGGGGCGGGAAAAGAATTACCGTGATATTCTCGGGCGACACGAAGCCATGCTATGAAATGATCAACCAGGCAAACAACGGTGGAAGCGGCATCGATGTATTTATCCACGAGATGGTGGTCCCGGCGGAGGTCTGGGCGGCAAAGAACCTCGGATACGCGGATGTGAATTCGGCCAAATCGGACCCCCGCTGGACCGCGGCGCTGAATTACGCCACGGCGGTTCAGAACAGCTCGCATACGTCTCAGGGGGCCTTCGGCTACCTCTTGAGTCAGATGACCCCCTCGCCCCGCCTCGCGGTGGCCACCCACTTTCAGGCCACGGACGATACAATCGCCTCCGCCACGACAAGCGTAAGGAATCACTACCCCGTCGGCGATCTCACCTTTGCGGCGGATTTCATGGTCCTCAACGTGACCACGAACAATATCGTCCTGCGGAGGGCCGCGGTCAACGAATGGGCCTGGTACCCGCAAAACAAGGTGTACCCCGACAACAACGCCCCGAAATATGCCAGCCCAACCGCCCAGCTCGATTTGACGGACGAGATCCCCACCCCGAAGGACGTCTTCGGCAATGACACCTACCGCACGGACGGCTATTGAGAAGATTTGTCCCGTCGATCGAAATGACAAAAGAGGAGCGTGAGCCTACCCAGATCGAGGAGCGCGAGCCTACCCAGATGTCATTTCGAAGGAGCGAAGCGACTGAGAAATCCTAAGATCCCTCATGGCATTCGGGACTTGGATTTCTCCCTTATGTCGAAATGACAAAACGGACGGCTATTGAGATCGTCTTCTCGTAAGCGACTCCCCGGCAATGACGACGGAACGGGATTTCGTTTGACTTGCCCGGGGATTTACATTATGAATTTTAACCCCTTGATTATCGAGATTGGCCAGGTGATCGTAAATCGGTGAAAGCGAGGCTTGAGGTTCACAATCCGGAATCGTTGTCCGTCCGGGCGGATTCGGCGTTTAACTTTCGAAGCAGATTCGAGAGCATCGGCGTCAAGACGCCCGCAACACGTCTGACCACCAGGGAATTGATGGCCGACGTGAAGATGTGGGGGCGGATCGACCTGGAAGCCCTCACCGGCATCGTGGCGCGTCGGGTATGCGTCGGCGGGGAGGATTCCTATGACCTCTCGATCAGCGCCGCCCGGGACTGCCTGAGCCGTTCCCGTTATAAGCCGGAAGATCTGGAGATGATCATCTGCTGTTCGATCACCCGCTATCAGGACGGCCTCAATTTCGTTTACGAGCCGCCCCTCTCCCTGACCGTGAAAGACGCCATCGGGGCGCACCGGGCGTTGAATTTCGACATTACCAACGCCTGCGCCGGGATGCTCACGGGGGTTTACATCATGGACGATTTCATCCGTCGGGGGGCGATCGAGCGGGGCATGGTGATCTCCGGAGAATATCTGTCCTCGGCGGCGCGCAATGCCGCACCCCACGTAAAGACGGTGTTGAGCGGCCAGTTGGCCTCCCTCACCGTGGGAGACTGCGGGGCGGCGGTAATCCTGGAAAGGGCGCCGGAAGGCGAAGCCGGCCTGCAGGTATCCAACTTCATGACCCTGGCGAGGTACAGCGACCTCTGCATCGGCGAGCCCTGCGTCGATGCCCCGGGCGCCCAGATGGTGACCGCCGCCCGGAAGATACACCAGGTGGCGATCTCCGATTCGCCCCCGATCCTGGAACGGGCATTGCGGGCCGCCGGTCTCGAATACGGCGACATCGATCATTTCATTCCCCACCAGACCTCCATTCGGGCCATCCGTTCCGGCGGCAAACACCTGGCGCGTTACCTCGGCAGCAATGTCAAGAATATCGTCACCAATTTCCAGGAATACGGCAACACGGCCTCGACTACCCACTTTCTGGCCATGCACCGTTGCCTCCAGGAAAAGGTCTTCAAGAAGGGGGACAAGATCCTGATCATGGCCTTTGCCTCGGGGCTGGTGATCGGGGTGGTGATTTTTACCATGGATGAATTGTTGGATCGGTATGGGAGCGCTGATTGAATCCGTGGCGGTGAGCCGCCCCGGCCTATTCCGCCGTGGATCCGTGGATCTGGCCGTCAAGGCGGCGACGGACTGCCTCCTCGAGGCCCGACTCGACCCCAATGAACTGGGTCTCCTCATCAATGTGGGGATCTACCGGGATCGGGACATCGGCGAACCGTCGATCGCCTCCTTCATCCAGCGGCGGATCAAGGCCAACGAACTGTTCACCGGCAGCGAGGGCACCTTCTCCTTCGATCTGAACAACGGCGCCGGCGGCATGATAACCGCCATTATGGCGCTGGACGGATTCCTTGCCTCCGGCGCCGTGAAATACGGCCTGGTGGTGGCCAGCGACGCCGAGCCCCATCCTGGTCGGTGCCCAACCTATCCCTTCGTCCCGGCCGGGGCGGCGCTCGTCCTCTCCCAGGGGCGGTCCGGGGAGGGTTTTCTCCACTTCCGGACCGATACGTTCACGGAATACGCCGCCGATTTTTCCAGCCGCATCGAGTGGACCGCAAGGGGAAGAAAAAACAAAAACATCCTCGTGGTGAAGCAAAAGGAGGAATACGCCCGGCATTGCGCCCGGTGCGTCCAGGAGAAACTGGCGGATTTCCTGAAGGAAATATCCCTGTCGATGGAAGAGATCGATATCGTCATCCCCACCCCCGGCCCGCCGGGATGGCGGGAGGCACTGGCCGGGGAACCGGGGATGAGCGAGCGGATGATGGCGCTGCCGGCGGAATTTTCCCGGATGCATACGGCGGGTCTCGGCTTCGCCTTGATGCAGGCCCGGGAAGAGGGCCGGTTCGCCAGGGCGAGGAATTGCCTCTTCCTCACGGTGGGCTCCGGGATCACCGTGGGCTTCGCCCTCTATCGCAATCCCTCCTGACGCCGGCTGATGGAATCCGAGCCCCGGGTTTTTCCGGCAAACCCACCTACCGCACGGACGGCTATTGAGAAGATTTCTCCCTTCGGTCGAAATGACAAAGATGTTTCCGAGAGAGACCCCCCATGAGATTCACCCCTGTTGCCAACGCCGCCGACATCGCGCCCCCCTTCGACATCTCCCCGCACCGTCGTCTGTACCCCTATGCCAGCCATTGGGTTTCCGGGCCGGGGTTTCTTTATCACTATCTCGACGAAGGCCGGGGGGAACCCATCGTGGCGGTCCACGGGAACCCCACCTGGTCTTTCCATTATCGGGAGGCGATAGGGAGGCTGCGCTCCGATTACCGCCTGATCGCGCCGGATCACGTGGGCTGCGGGCTGTCCTCCCGGCCGCCGGAGGACGTCTTTGCCTATACCCTGGCGAGTCATGCGGATAACCTGGAGGCCCTACTGGATCATCTCGGCCTCCTCTCCGGAGTGACCCTGCTGGTCCACGACTGGGGCGGGATGATCGGCCTGGCCTGCGCCTGCCGGCGACCGGAGCGGATCAGCCGGATCATCCTCCTCAATACCGGGGCCTTTCTCATCCCCGCCGGCAAGAAACTACCGTGGCAGTTGTCCTTCATCCATGGCCTGCCGATCCTCCCCGACCTGCTGGTCCGGGGGTTGAACGCCTTCTCCTATCTCGCGACGTTCCTCGCCGTAACGAAGAGGATGCTCCCGGATGTCCGGCGCGCCTACAGAGCGCCCTACAATTCCTGGCGCAACCGTCTGGCCACGTTGCGCTTTGTCCAGGACATCCCCGTGTCCCCCAGGGACAGGAGCCACGCCCTGGCCAAGTGGACCGACGAACACCTGCGTCTTCTGCGCCACCTCCCCATGCTCATCTGCTGGGGAGAGCGGGACTTTGTCTTCGACGCCCCGATCCTGGCGGAATGGCGGCGACGGTTTCCCGAGGCGGAGGTCCACACCTTCCCCCGGGGGGGGCACTACCTCCTGGAGGATGAAGGGGAGCGGGTCATCGAACTGATCCGGGAGTTCCTGATCCGCACGTCTCAAACCCGATGATGGCGGCGGGCACGGCAAATTTGTTCTATCTTTAAGTGGTTGAAAACAGGACGTGCCTCAGTTTTAGTGGATCGTTCAAGATCAACTACTTATTCTTATTCGCATTCAATTTGATGCAAATGGTTTTTCACGCTGCTACCATATGCAGTTATTGACGTAGGGATAACATATCGCCTTGTTTGCAAAAAGGAATTACATTGAGAACAGATTTACCCTGTGGCGGCGGGCGGCATCCTTGACGCCCTCCGCCGGCCCGTGTTAATGATCCCCTCGGATGCCGTCCCGGGACCCCGAGCGAGCCGGAGGGAGAAATGATCATTTTTGTCATTTCGACCGAAGGGAGTCCAAAGTCCAAAGACCAAAGTCCGAAGTCCAATTTGTCATTTCGACCGAAGGGAGAAATCTTCAGGGAGGAGGAAATGAATAATCGCCTCGAGAGTGTCCGCCCGGACATAACGGCGAATCTCAGCGAGCACCTGAGTCGTGTTGCCCGCCACCTCCCCGAGAAGAAGGCCGTGGTATGCCCGGACGCCTCCGGAGGCACCTTCGTCCACTGGACCTTCCGTCAACTCGACGAAGAGACGGACCTCCTGGCCCATGGTTTCCATCGGGTCGGCATAGTCCGGGGGGTGAAAACCATCCTCATGGTCCGGCCGTCCCTCGATATGTTCGCCATTGCCTTCGCCCTCTTCCGGGTGGGGGCGATTCCGGTGATGATCGATCCGGGGATGGGCCGGCAGAAGCTGGTGGAGAACCTGTCCTCCATCGGCGCCGAGGCCTTCATCGGCATCCCCCTGGCCCACATCCTCCGGGTCCTGTCGCCGGGTAGATTCTCCACGGTAAAGGTGAAAATCACCGTCGGCCGCCGCCTTTTCTGGGGAGGCTACACGCTGGCCGATCTCCGCAAGGGGCCCCGGCATCCCTTCCCGCCCGCGCCCATGCGCCCCGACGAACGGGCGGCGATATTCTTCACCACGGGAAGCACCGGTCCTCCCAAGGGGGTGGTTTATGAACACGGGATGTTCGATGCCCAGGTGCGCTACCTGAGCGCCCATTTCGGCTACGGCCGGGATGAGGTGGATTTGGCGACCTTTCCCCTCTTTTCCCTCTTCGATGCCGTTTTGGGCATGACCTCCGTCTTCCCCGATATGGATCCCACCCGGCCGGGCCGGGCGGACCCCCGGAAGATCGTTCAGGCCCTGGAGGCCAACAACTGCAACAGCATGTACGGATCGCCCGCCCTCCTGGAAAACCTCGCCCGTTACGGGGCCGAGACGGGCAAGCGACTCCCCGCCGTGAAACGCATCATCACCGCCGGCGCCCCGGTACGCCCCGACCTGATGGAGGCGGTGCATCGCCTGCTGCCCGCCGCTGCCCGGATCCATACCCCCTACGGGGCCACGGAGGCCCTGCCGGTGAGCGATATCGACAGCCGGGAGGTCCTGACGGAGACCCGGCGGATCTCGGAAAGCGGGGGTGGAACCTGTGTCGGCCGGCCCATGGCGGGAATGGAGGTCCGGATCATCGGGATTACCGAGGCGCCCCTGGCCCGGATCGAGGATGCGGCAATCCTCCCGGCGGGACAGATTGGGGAGATTGCCGTCAAGGGGCCGGTGACGACCAAGGAATATTTCCGGAATCCCGAGGCGACCCGTCTGGCGAAGATGGGGGATGACGAAGGGGGGATCTGGCATCGCATGGGCGATGTCGGTTACCTGGATGAGCGGGGACGGCTGTGGTTCTGCGGACGGAAGGCGCACCGGGTGGAAACCGCCGGAGGGACCCTGTTCACCATCCCCTGCGAGGCCCTGTTCAACCGCCATCCCCGGGTGCGGCGTTCAGCCCTGGTGGGGGTGGGGGCCCCGGGGCGCCGGCGGCCGGTGATCGTCATCGAACTCAAGGCCGGAGACGCCGTTTTGGACAGGGAACGACTCACGGCGGAACTCCTGGAGATCGCCAAGGAAAACGCCCTGACCCGCCATATCGATACGATCCTCTACCATCCCGGATTCCCGGTGGATATCCGTCACAACGCCAAGATCTTCAGGGAGAAGCTTGCCGTCTGGGCGGAGGGGAGGCTCGGTTGCGGGTGAGCGGCTTCTTCCCGTTTCCCGCGGCGCGGCTTGCCCGCGGCCGGAGGGGCGAAGGCGGCGGAGGCGTCTTGCGGCCGGAGCGAAACGGACTGTGAAAAGCGCCCTCGGGCCTGTGAATCATTTCACACGATAGTCACGATATGGGTTGACAAATACAAGAAGGTCCTTGTAGATTCAAAAAAAGAATAGCTCCCTCTTGATCCATGGTCGGGCGTGCACGGCGGTTTTGCGGCAGTTTGAAGAAATTGATCATTAGGAGGTAGGCGGATGAAGAAAATCACGGCGTCCATGCTCTTCCCGGTGGTTTTGTTTTTGGCATGCCTGGTTGTCATGACGACTGGCGCCTTCGGTCAGGAGGATCCGGATCTACAGGCGGGCATCCGGCAGTATCAGGCGGAGAACTACGAGGAAACAATCGATATCCTGAGCGAATACAGGAAGAAGAACCCGTCGTCGTCCATGGCGGCCTTCTTCCTCGGGATGGCCTATAAACAGACCAACGACATCCCCTCCGCCGAAGGCCAGCTTCGCGAGGCCGCCACCCTAACCCCTCCGGTCCGACAGGCCCCGGTGGAACTCATCGACGTCCTCTACCAGCAGGGGAAATTCGACGAGGCGAAACAGTGGATCGGCGTCGCGGAAACCAACAAGCTCTTCCCCGCCAAAATCGCCTTCCTCAAAGGGATGATCGCTGCCTCGGAGGGACGGTTCCAGCAGGCCATCGAGGCCTTCGATCAGGCCAAGAAATTCGATGCCGCCTATACCCAGTCCGCGGATCTCCAGATCGGGGTCTGCTACCTGAACCTGCGGAAATACGACATGGCCAAGCAGCGGTTCCAGACCGCCATCACCCAGGACCCTCTTTCCGATCTCGGTTCCTTCGCCCGGCGCTATCATGACCTCGTGGAAGAGCGTAGTTTCCTGGAGCGGCCCCTGCGCCTGACCGTGGGCCTCATGGCCCAGTACGACACCAATGTCCTCTCCGAGCCGACCTGGAACGAAGCCTGGCTCCGACGGACGGGGACGGATTTCTGGGAACGGGACGAGAAGAGTTTCAAGTATATGACTACGGCCCGTCTGGACTATGTCCCCATCCTCACTGGTCCTTTCTCCTTCAATGCGAGCTATGCCGCCGCGGCCAGTTTCCAGGAGAAGTATCCCACCAGTTACGATCTTGTCGCCAACACCCTTTCCGTCAATCCCGGCCTGACCTTCGGACGCTTCATGGCGGTTCTGGCGGCCAACTACACCCACGTGATGAAGAGAAATCCCGGCTACCAACGTTATTCGGAGAATTATACCGTTGGACCGCTCCTCAGGTACATGCCGGCGCCGAACCATATCCTGGAGCTGTCGGCGGGCTATGCGGGCAAAAACTACTTCGAGGCCGTCGCCCAACCCCAACTCTGGGATCAATCGTCCCGGGGTCTGGATAGCCATCTGGCCTGGTACTGGATGTTCGGGACCCAGGGGGGGCTTTTGAACCTCAAATACGGTTTCAGCACGGAGAGCGCCCACGGCGCCTATTTCGACAACCGGGGACACCGGTTTACCGTTAATTTCATGTCCCCGAAATACTGGCTGGCCCGGGCCCAGGTAGGCGGAGAGATGTTCCTCCAGGAGTACGAGACTCCCAACGCCACTTTCGACAACGTCAAGCGCAGCGACCAGACATACACGCTCACGGCGGGCATTTACTGGGATGTAAACCGTCACCTCACGATCATCGCTCCGCAGTATATGAAGACCCGGGTCTTTTCTAATATATTTCTCTACGACTATGATCGGGATGTCTATTCCGTAGGCTTGGAACTCAGATTCTAACCCCCGCTTTATGTTTCAGGAGGTGTCGTCATGAAAAGATCAATCACCGTCGTCGCTGCCGTTGTAATGACGGCGATTTTGATGCTTGCGCCGTTGGCGGTCCTGGCCGCTCCGGTAGGCAAGATCACCCAGATCGAAGGCAACGTCGATATAACCCGGTCCGGGCAGGCGGCCATAAAGGCCCTGCTGGGCGATCCGGTCAATCAGGGGGACATCCTTCGGGCCAAGAGCAAGTCCAAGGCCGAGGTCACCTTTACGGACGGGAATATCCTGCGGCTCGCCGAGGGCACCCGGGTGCGGATCACCAAGTACGACAATCGCGAGAACCAGAAGAGTTACATGGATCTCTTCCGGGGGAAGACCCAGAGCGTGGTCAAGAACCTCCAGAAGGGCGGCGCCTATGAAGTCCATACGGCCACCGCCATCGCCGGGGTCCGCGGGACCATCCTGATCAGCTTCTTCATCAACGGGGTGAGCGGCGCCATACTGAAGGACGGCCCCGGTTACGGCTACAACAAAAACATGCCCTCGGACGTGAGGACCATCGCCCCGGGGCAGGCCATGATCGTCACCGCTCCCGACCAGAGGCCGATCGTCAAACCGGCGACGGCGGCGGAAATCGAACAGCACCTCAACGACACGACGCCGACGAAGGATAAGGAAAAGGGCGAGGAGAAGAAGGAGGAGAAGGAGAAACCGCAAGGCGAAACCGCCAAGGACGAAGGCAAGAAGGATGACGCCTCCAAGGGCAAGGAAGAAGAGCAGAAGAAGGAACCCTCCGACGCCGGTAAGGGGGACGAGGGGAAAAGGGACGAAGGCAAGAAGGATGAATCCGGCGCCGGGGGGGCCGCCGGTTCGGGAGGTTCGGGCGGCGCGACCGAAGGGGGGGCAACCGCCGGGACGACGGGGGGAGGAACGACCGGCGGACCCGGGACCTCCGGCGACACAACCCCGCCGACAGGCAAGACCGATGCGGATCTCGCCCGGCAGCAGCAGCAGCAGCAGCAGCAACAACAGCAACAACAACAGGCCCAGGCGCAGCAGCAGATCCAGCAGCAGCAGCAGATCCAGCAGGAGACCACCCAGGCGGCCCAGCAGGCCAAGGAACAGCAGCAGCAGCAACAACAGCAGCAAGAGCCGACGATCACCTACACGACGGCGACGGCGACCATTCCCGTAGGGCCGGGAAGTCCGTTTGCCAGCGGCACGGTGACGACCTCCATCAGCGACAAGACCAACGTGGGCACGACGACCGTCTCGGGGAGCCTTATCACGACCAGCGCCCCTTCGCTCACGACACTCGACCGCGTGTCCATGAGTGACGGCGCCACTTATGACGCCTACCTGGCCTCGGTTCCCGGCTCCTGGAATGGACTTCTGACCGGCATTTACAAGAAGGGAACCGCCATCGGCCTATTGACGAGCGCGGACCTCTACGATCCCAACTACGCCGAAGGGGGGGAGCTAAAGGGCACCGGCACGATTAGAAGAACGCCCGTCGCCGCCACGAATGAAACGTCGCCGCGGGCATTCAGCGAAATTCCCGTGCCGGTTTTCCAAAACTATGGCCCCGCGATGGAAGAGTCGATGGTTGCCGGCCTCTTGAAAGGGTACAAGACGACCACGGGGGGGATCCTCGGCTACTGGGCGTGGGCGATACCCCCCGCCGGCGGTGGGACCTATGAGGGCTTTGGTGCTCCCTGGCAGGGGATCATGGGCCGTTTAGGCGATTACTCCGACACCGAGAACGAGGGATACGTCTCCTACGCCCTCCTGGGCAATTTTGCCGGCGAGGACGATTCTGCCGGCGGCCACACCAAGATAAGCGCCGCCGATTCGATCTACTATCTGGACGAGAAATACCTCGGGACGGTTAGCTTCGAGTACCGGGGCTACTGCAAGGGGCCTTCCTGCGACTCCTCCGGC
Source organism: Pseudomonadota bacterium (assembly GCA_030057915.1). GTDB lineage: Bacteria > Desulfobacterota > Syntrophia > Syntrophales > UBA8958 > UBA8958. The sequence goes on along the minus strand of JASGUC010000024.1, from coordinate 28,343 downwards.
TACGGCGTGGCCGGCACGGGGGTTTACAAGCTCGCTCCCTTGGCCTGGCGGGGCTACTGGGGCGGGGATACAGGGGACGGCGCCGGCGGTTCGCTCTACCAGGGGAAGTATGACCCCGAATCCGGCTACAGCGTGATGAACCTGGTTGCCCATGAAGTCGGCCTTGCCGGTGGTCTGAGCCCCTTCTGGACCAATGGGGTGGCTACCCATCTGGTGGCCATCGGCGATATCCGGAGTGGCGGGTGGGAAACCTTATCCGAATCCGAACCTGAATCCCCTTACGCTGGGCCGTTCCTGTGGAATTCCCGCCTCGCCGGCGAGTCCCTGGCGGGGTTCGAAAACGGCTCATATGTCCCCGTCGCGGAATTCTCCGGAGTTACGGCGGGGATCTGGAAAGACGGAGTTATGACCGGCGCCGCCTACGGGATCTACAAGACGGCGGCGGGGCAGGCCGGCTGGCTTACGGGTGCCCTTAGTGGAGGATACTATCCGGAGCTGGGGATGTGGAAGGCGGAAGGGGATCTGATGCCCCAGCAGCGGGTAGCGGGGCTGCCGACGTCGGAACTCGAGGTGTTCCACAATTTTGCCTTTGGGATGCTAGGCGGCGTATTCTCCGGGGAAAAGGGATCAATCACCAATGGATACAGCATGATGCGGACGATGTTCTATGCCAAGCCCCTTTATGACGAAGAGAATGATCTGGAGAAGATCATTCCCCTGCGCTGGGGGATCTACAACCTCCTAAACGCATACGGGAACTCCTTTGCGGGGAAGCCCGCGGGCGGGGTTTCCTGGTCGGCCAAGACGGGCGGTTACGGTCCCACCCAGATGAACGCGCCCTTCTACTATCTGGCCGATGTCGCCGGGACCTGGGGCGCCGACGGCACGATTTCCGGGGAGTTGACGGGCCGATACATGACCCCTCTGTACATAGGCGTCCTGTCCGGACCTTACTACGGTCTCTTCACCGTTGGAGGGACGGGCGAAACAGGGGAATACGGCGGCTGGGTCGGCCAGAGCGTCGGGAAATACAGCGTCACCGAGAAGCTGGCCCACAGTGCCCATTTCGGGGATGATTGGCTTGGTTTCGACGAAGAAGCTCGGTTCAGCACCCTTTATGGGAACAGTGGCGGGCAGATCGCCGAGATTGGGTACGTTGATGGGATCTGGGGTGGGACGGCCGCCCCCTGGACCGGCGCCACCTCGCTGACGGGCATGGGTATGTATTTTGCCGACGAGGCGCCGGGGACCTATCTCTGGAACGCCGCCCTGGACGGTTCGGTTCCCAATGAATTGATCGAGACGCCCGCGGCGGGAGGAAGATACCAAGGTTATACCGCCGCCTTATGGCGTCCGAGTGGTTACAGCGGCGCCCTGAGAGCCATCTATCTCACCCCGCCGGACGGATCGGGAAAGAGTGCCGCCGGCTACCTCCAGGGTAACGCCCTGTCCGGCGCCGTCTATAGCTACGGGTACGACGATGACGAGTATTACAGAAGAGGCTTCTGGGAAACCACGGGGAGTAACACTATCAGCGCCCTCACGCCCCTGGCCCAGGGACTGGATCCAGACCAGGTCGTAACGAGTCGCAGTCCCCTCGCCATGTCCTTCCGATCCACTTTTGGGACCGGTGGTGCCGTGAGCAACGAATCCCGCGACGGCGAGTTCCTCTATCTGGTGAGTAACGGCGCGCCCTTGAACTGGGGTGTGTATAATCTCCTGCTGGGGACCGAGGCGACGGGGGGAAGCTTCTCCGGAAAACCCGCCGGAACGGCTGCCTGGGATGCCCGGGCCGGGGGGGCATTGAGTCTCCGTGACCCCGAGTCTTACAACGTCGTCGAGAACGGATACTGGCTGGCGGGGATCAGCGGCGAATGGAACGACCGGGGGGAGATCGCGGCGAATATCGTCGGGGGCAAATACCTGACCAATACCCATCTGGGCGAGATCCAGGGACCTGTCTTCGGGCTTTACGAAGAGACGGCCAACGGGGAAGACGGGACCAAATCCGGGACCTGGGTCGGCCAGAGCATCGGGACCTATCAGGGTGAATCGCTGAAGCTGTCCGGATCGTTGTCCGTGGGCTCCCAGGCCTTCATGCAGACCCGTTATGAAGAGGGAAATCCGACCCACGGCTGGGACGAGGCCAGCGCCATGCGGGGTCTATTGGGCAGTACCTCCCTGCCCTGGGGGGCGTCCCATGACTTCCTGGCCATGGGGACTTACGAAAATCCCAACAACCGGCGGCTCTGGCGTCTCTGGACCCCCGCCGACACGGCGACGACCACCACCGATGGCGGCGTCCTGTTGGGCCATATGCTGGGCGTCAATCACGGCAACAACAAGGGCGAGGGCGTTTATGCCAGCCTCTTCGTCCGTCCGTCCGGAGAAGGTGATCCCCAGCAGGGCTACAAGGCGGGTTACCTCGCCTACAATCTTACCAGTGACTTCTACCCCGGCCTGGGGACGGCCGCCGGCGCCGGGATGTGGTCCCTCGACGGCGCACGGTACGCCTTCCATGAGCAGTCCATCACGGGGGTTGCCCCGGCGGACCTGACCTGGGGAGGCAATAAGATAGACTCCCGCACCCTGGTGGGCAAGGTCGTAGGCGGTTTGGCCGTGGACAACTTCTCCACGGAGAAGATCGCCCTGGCGGGTCAGAACTGGGGGATCTGGAGCACTACCATGGCCGACGGCCTGACCGCGCTCCCCGGGGCGGGCTGGGAGGCTCGGGCTGGTGGCTATATCGCTCCGGAGGGGGCGGGCGGCTACTGGCTTGCCGATCTGGAAGGCGGCGCCTGGGTGGAAGGTAAGGTCCAGGGCCGCATCGCCTACCGCTACCTGACGACGACCGCGATGGGCGAGTTTAGCGCCGGGCTTTTCGGCGCCTATGCGTGGAACGAGGAATCCCGCCTCTACGACTGGCAGGCCGGGGCGGCGGGGGTTTACGGGGGAACGGCCGATCCCGCCAACTGGGAGAAGCCCCTGTCCTTCGTGAGCCCGGTGAGCGCCTTCTGGAAGTGGGTGATACCGTATCCTTATGGAGAGGGAAACCCCGATGTCGTCACCGGCGACGGCAGTTATCTCAACGCCTTCCTTGGCGGGAGTGATTCCCTCTGGACGGCGACGAAGGATGCGCCCGCCCAGGCGGTGTTGCGGGGCGTCTTTACGGAACCCGACAGCAGCCGCGCCTTCTGGTCCGGCGAGATTCAAAGTTACATCTATAAGACGGGCGCCTACACGACCTACGACGGCGGCGCCTATGCGGGCTTCCTGGCGGGGATCAAAGCGGGCGCCGACCTCGCCGGGATCGCACGGATGCTCTACATCGATCAGGATGGTAAGGCCGGCTATCTCAGCGGCGCCCTGACCGGAGGAACCGATGCGGGCCTCGGCATGGCCGAGATGACAGGCGGCCTCTATCCCAAGGAAATGGCGTCCGTATCGGGATTGTCCTCCGACTCACTGTCTACTTTCGCCTATACTCAGGTCTTCAGCGCCGGCGAAAGGCTGGCGGGCGCCTTCGTCGACGGCGGCGGGATTGCCGGCGGCAACCCCCATGTCGTCAATTATGGTTATTACGGTCCCCACCCATCAGTCTTGCAGAACATGACCACCAAATCCCTGGTGAATTACGAAACGGGCGAAACCTCCCCCTGGGGGATCTACAGCCTGGTTTCCTCGGGCAATTTCACTCCTCCAGTTACTGCGGCCTGGACGGCGAAGGCGGGCGGTTCAGGTTATTTCGGGGCTTATGAAGCGGGCCTCGATTATTGGGGCACTCCCTATGCCGTGGACGATTCCGCCTTATGGCTGATGGATATGGCCAACGGCACAGCGGACCAGGGCAGGCTCACGGCGACGGCCACGGGACGCTTCCTCTCTCAGACCCGAATCGGCGACGCGACGGCCACAACCGGATCCCTGGCCGGGACGGGCCTCCGGGGCGACCTCCTGGGGACTTACAACCCCGACGACGGACGCTGGCAGACCGTCAACGTGGGCGTTTGGAATGGCGCTCCTCTCAAGTATGTCAGTTCCGTCAGTGCGGATGTTTCTGGTGATGGTGGTATCAGTGCGGCCTATTTGGGTGGTGCGGGGTCGCTTTGGGACGGCACGAAGTTCTCTCCGGCGGCGGCGACGCTTCTGGGCAGATATACGCCGGGGTTGCAGCCTGCCCAGCTTTGGAACGCGGACATCTACAGTTACAATTATCATGATAGCAACTACACGACCTATGATGGCGGTGCCTACAAGGGTTATCTGGCGGGTTCTCTGTTGGGGAACTCGGGGGCGGCGCGGTTTTTGGGCCTGTACATCCATGGGAACAATGCGGGGGTTCTCCGGGGCGATCTGTCGGGGAGCTATTATCCGGAGATTGGTATGTTTGCCCTGGACGGTGGGATGTATCCCGAGGCGCCGATGGTGGCGGGTATCGGGATCGCCCCTGCCGCCCTCTATGATTCGACTGTCCAGACCAACGATTACAACGGCATGAAGCTGGCGGCGACGCTGGGCGTGGGCGGATACATTTGGACGGACAGCCTGTCCTTGAGCACCCTGTCCATTCTCAAGGACCAGCACGGACAGCCCTGGGGCATCTATAGTCAAAAACTGGCCGGCCGGTTCTCCCCTGACGCCGCAAATGGCGCCACCTGGACCGGCAAGATCGGCGGCGCCGGAAAATTTGGCTACGCGCCTCGTCCCGACGGCGATGCCGGCGATGCCGGCTACTGGCTGGCGGAGATTCCCGCGAATTCGACCTGGAGCGGTGGCAGCTTTTCCGCCCAACTGGCCAACGGCCGGTTCCTGACCTATACGCGGATCGGCGGCTATGGGACGGAAGGCTATCTGGCCGGCGATCTTTTCGGCGTTTACGAAACCGCCGGCAATACCTGGCAGGGACATGGCCTCGGGGCTTGGAAAGGAGTGCCCGTTGCCTTCAGCAGCGTTGTGGAGGGCCAGAGGTATCGCCTGGTGGAGCAGGAAACGGAAGGCTACACCTCTTTGTCCTACTTGTCATTTCGACCGATGGAATTCGATTCCTCTACCTCTTTGTCTTTGGGCGATCTCCCCCTTGGCGGCATCATGGCCAGCACCGACAATCTCTGGGCCAAGCTCGGTACCGCCAATCCAACCCGGCTGGTCATGATGGGAGATATGGGCCTGGTCCCGCCAGGGCTGAATGACGCTTCCTACAATGTCCTGGCCGCCCGGGTCGTGAGCTTCGATCCGGCGGTGAACATGAATCCTTACAGTAGTTCCAAATCCCCGGTCGTCGATGGGAATTACGGCGCCTTTGCGGGGTTCATCGGCGGGATAATCAACAAGGACAAGGGCATCGAGGGCATGGCCCAGGCGCTCTACATGGATAAGGCTGGCAACGTGGGGCTTCTTTACACTGGCGAGGGCGAGGCCCCGGTCGCGGCCTGCAGCGCGGCCGAGGACCCGCCCGCGGCCAGAGGAGAGTTCTATCCCGCCCTGAGTCTCTGGCAGGCCGAAGACGACCTGTATGCCTACCAGATGTACGGGCCTGCGCAGGTGGCGTCCGGGATCACGGTGGAGAACTTTGCCTCCCGGGTCACGGGGCCGGAATATTCGGCAACCTACACGCCGGAGATCGATGCTGAATTCGTCGAAGGCGACGTAGGCAGCGCGATCAGCCTGGGGGCTGACATGAGCCGGGGGGTCTCCTTCTCCGGCCCCGTCTCCTGGGGCATCCAGCAGATCGTCTCCGGCGGCCGCTATGCCGGGAGCCCGACGGCCTGGACCTGGGTCATGAACCCCCCGCAGGAGGAGATGGTGCCCGTGGCCGATACCACTTTTATCAACGTCAAACTGACCGACAGGGCAAACGACGTCTTCACCGGCCACATGGCCAGCGCGATCGTCCATTGGCAGGATGCGGGGACATCGGTCTTCGGCGGCCGGATCAAGGGGGTCTTCGATCCGGTGGCCTCGACTTGGAAGGCGGTGACCCTCGCGACCAGGATGGAGACCGGGGCGTTCCTCGACAAGGTCAATGCCATGGGGAGTGATGACGCGCAGCGCCTGGACTTCCAGAAGGCGACCAATATCCCCTCCTTCCAGGTGGGGCAGGCGACCCTCGCCGGCAGTGGGACGATTGAAGGGGGAACCATGGCGGTCACCATGTCCAACATCACCTTCTTCGCCGCCTCGACCGGCGGTCCGGCTAGCATCTGGGCCTCGGCGCCGAATACGGGCGGCGTCACCGGATCCTATACGGGGGCGCCCGTGGCCGGTCCGGGCTCGGTTGTGAATCTTACCCAGCAGGGAGCGGGGAGCAACGTGACCAATCTCAATGCCGCCTTCCAGCTCAACCATTGGAATACGGAAAGCGCAAAGTGGGCTGCGGCGGTAAATGGTAGCGGCAATGTGAACAGCCAGAATATTGGCTTCACCGGCGGCGCCGCGGGTAAAATCGTCTCCGCGCCCGGGCCCACCGGCTCGCCGGGGACCTTCTCCGGATCGGCGGCGGGCATCGTGACGCCGCCGCCTGTGGCGGAATGAGGGGTTTTAACGGTTTGCTTGTAATCTGACTAATTCTATGCTGTTCTATTCAATACGGAGAGAATGGTAAGCATAGTGGAAGGAGCGATAAACCGGAAAAATATGGCCGTGAGTTCCCCGGTGTCCGCCTGTGGAGAGGCAAGGCTCTGGCGGTGGGCGCAGCAAGCCCGCCGTGAAACCGGCCTTCAGTGAAGCAGGAAGTCAGCTTTGAGTCTGTATAAGCAGCTTTGAGTAGGTATGACGGAACGGGATGGGTCGTGAATCGTCGCGCTTGCAAGAACCCCATTCCGCCCCTGGCGGATCGGCATGGGAAAGGACTCACCGCTGGGGGCATGAAATTATCGCCTGGTGATTTCCCGCAATAGCGTCAAGCGCTTTCAAGGCGTTGCCTAGCTCCTCCCCCGCGCCGGGGTAGGACTTGGATCATATCCAAGGGCTTTGGGATGAATGGGTGCTCCTCCCCCGCGCCGGGGGAGGACTTTTTTATGGGCTGACATGAAAATAGCATTGAAGGAGAAACGTTCATGAGAGAAACCGTCAAGCTTGTCATCGTCCTCGCGGCTTTACTGTTGCTGCTGCCGGCCTGGGGACCGGCCCGGGCCGCCGGTCCGGTCAAGATCGGCATCATCGATCTGCCGCGGATCATGCGGGATGCCCAGGCGGCGAAAGACGCCCGGGGCGTCCTGGCGAAGGAGCTGGAAAGCCGCCGGGCCCAGCTTATGGCCAAGGATAAGGAACTCAAGGCCATGGACGGCGAATTGAAGAATCCCCAGCTCAAGCTCAGCGAGGCGGCCCGCAAGGAAAAAACGGAGAAACTGGCCCGGGAGATAAAGGAATTCCGTCGTCTGGACGCGGACTTCGGCGAGGAGCTGAAGAAAAAGGAGGTCGAGCTGACCCAGAAGATCATCGGCGAGATTCGCGGGATCGTTCAATCCCTGATCAAAAACGAGAAATATACCCTGATCCTTGAAAAGGGCGGTGTCTTCGGGAGCGACGAGGCCGTCGATGTGACGGAGCGGGTCCTGAGGCTTTACGACCGGCAGCGATGACCCCTTTGACCCCCGCGGCCCCGACCCGCATCTCCGTTCTTGTGACCGGCGGCGGCGGGTTTTTGGGCGGCGCCATCATCTCCCATCTTCTGGCGGCGGGTTGTGCCGTCCGGAGTTTCGCCCGGGGCGACTATCCGGAGCTGCGGCGCCGGGGAGTGGAGACGATCCGGGGGGACCTGGCGGATTACGAAGCGGTGCGGCGGGCCTGCGAGGGCTGTGCCATCGTCTTCCATAATGCCGCCAAGGCCGGGATTTGGGGCGACTTCGACTCCTTTTACCGGCCCAATGTGATCGGCGCGAAGAATGTCCTGGAAGCCTGCGTTCGCGCCGGCGTGGGCCGGCTGGTCTATACCAGCTCCGCCAGCGTCGTCTTCGGCGCCGCCGATCTGGCCGGGGTCGATGAATCGGTTCCCTATCCGGACCGGCCCCGCTCCCCCTATACGGCCACCAAGGCGGAGGCGGAAAGGATGGTCCTGGGGGCCAACAGCCCCACTCTGAAGACCCTGTCGCTTCGTCCCCACCTCATCTGGGGGCCGGGGGACACTCAGATCATCCCCCGTCTCCTCGCCCGGGCCCGGGCCGGCAAGCTCCTCCGCGTTGGCGACGGAAAGAACATCATCGACGCCACCTATATCGACAACGCCGCCGCGGCCCATCTCCTTGCCGCCCAGGCCCTGGCGGACAACCCCCGGGCCGCGGGACGGGCCTATTTCATCTCCAATGGCGAGCCCGTCAATCTCTGGGATTTCGTCAACCGCATCCTCGCCCTGGCGGGCCTCCCGCCGATCCGCCGGGGGATCCCCAAGGGCGCCGCGGTCCTCATGGGGGTGGTCATCGAGAGGCTCCATCTCGCCCTGAAACTGCCCGGGGAGCCGCGAATGACCAGCTTCCTCGCCGAGGAACTGGCGACGACCCACTGGTTCGACATCGGCGCCGCCCGGCGGGAACTCGGCTACGAACCCCGCATCTCCATGGAGGAGGGCCTGCGCCGCCTGCGGGCCTGGCTGGCGGATCCGGCGGGGAGAGATACCGCGGCGGCGAATCCATGACGCGAGAGCTTTGAAACCGCCGTTTCCGACGCTCCCTCCTCAGGCCGGCGGAAATCGGAATGCCTTGTTTTCAACATGTTCTCAGCGCCGGCCCCTCTCGGGGCGACCCTCAGACATGGGTTTTCAAAGGTCTTATCCTGGGCGATGACGCAGGGTTAATTTGTTCTCGATGTAAGCAGTTGATCTCGAATGATCTACTAAAAATGAGGCACGTCCTGTTTTCAGCCACTTAGAGATAGAACAAATTTGCCGTGGGCGATGACGACCGTGGATTGACAGGGAGAGGGTATTTCTATATAGGACCTCCGAGCCGTGAAGGTCCCGGGGACGCCCCCTCTTGTGGCGGGGAAGGCCGGATGTAATCGACTTGTATGAAGGTAGGGTTATGAAATCGTTCTTTTATCCCCAAAGCATGGCGGTCGTCGGGGTCTCGACGACGAAGATGAACCTGGGCCAGATCATCCTTCTGAACAACAAGCAGTGCGGGTATCAGGGCAGGCTTTACGGCGTGGGTTCCCAGGCGGGAGAGGTGGCCGGGATCCCCGTTTACACCCGGATCGACGAGCTGCCCGAAATCCCCGAGGTGGCAATCATGGTTACGCCGGCCAGGACCGTTCCCGCCCTCCTGGAGGATTGCGGCCGGAAGGGCATCCGGCGGGTGGTGATCGAATCCGGAGGCTTCAGCGAATTCGCCCACGGCGACCATTCCCTGGAGCGGGAGGTCCTGGACGTCGCCGCCCGACACGGAATCAGATTCATCGGCCCGAACTGCGTGGGAACGGTGAATTTCGACATCAAGATGATGATGCCCTTCGCCTTCTTCAAGGATCCTCCCTCCGGAGGCCGGGTGGCCATAATCGCCCAGAGCGGCGGGGTCGGGGGGGCCTATCTCCACGCCCTGCCCGAGAATGCCGTGGCGCCCGGAAAGTTCGCCAGCATCGGCAACAAGCTCCAGCTCGACGAGGTGGATTTCCTCGCTTATCTGCTCCAGGACGAGGAGACGGACGTGGTGACGATGTACCTCGAGGGCTTCAGCAGGGGCCGGATGTTCCATGATCTGGCCATGGGTTCCCCCAAGCCCATCATTGTCCAGAAATCGAACCGGAGCGAGGCAAGTGCCAAGATCGCCCAGTCTCATACCACGGCCCTTGCCGCGGGCGATGACGTGGTGAACGGCATGTTCCGCCAGGCCGCCATTATCCGCGTCGAGGACGAGGGAGAATTCCTCGACGCCATCAAGATCGTCCGCCTGCCCCCGATGAAGGGCCGGCGCGTCGCCGTCCTGTCCCGGTCCGGCGGCCATGCCGTTCTGTCCGCCGACGCCTGCGCAAAATTCGGCTTCGACATGACTCCCTTTCCGGATTCCTTCCTGGCCAAGCTCAAGACCCTGTACCACACCCGGGTCGTCGCCCACCAGAACCCCCTGGATCTGGGCGAGATCTTCGACTACACGATCTTTACGGGTATCCTCGAGGAAACCCTGAAGCTGGACGACATCGACGGCGTCCTCTTCAATCACCTCTATGCCTCCACCTACGAGGCGCGGATGTCCCGAACCTTCCTCGCCGGGGTGGCGCGGCTCGTCGAGCGATACGGGAAACCCGTGGCCGTGGCCATGCTCTCCGATTCCGCCGAGCTTCTCGACGTCGCCCGGAGTCAGCCCTATCCCATCTTCACCTCGCCCCGGCAGGCCGCCGCGGCCCTCGACATGTCGGCGACCTATTACGAACGAAAGGTGCGACGGGACAACCGGGGCGCGCCGCCGCCGATCTCCCTGGATGAGGCGGGCATTGCCGCCGTCCGGGAGCGCTGCCGTCGGGAAGGGCGGATTCCCTGGACGGACGAGGCCCTGGAGGTCTGCCGGGCGGCGGGACTGACGCCGGTGCCGTCCTGGCGAGTCCGCCGCCCCGAGGAAGCGGAGGGTCTTGCCGTCCGCTTTCCCGTGGCGGTGAAGCTCCTCTCCCGGGAGTTCTCCCACAAGACCGATGTGGGAGGGGTGCGGCTCTCCATCCGGACGCGGAGGTCCCTTCGGAAGGCGTTGGAGGAGATGGCGGAGCGATTCGCCGGGAGCGCCGACGGATTCTTGATCCAGGAAATGGCGCCGGCGGGGGTGGAATGCTTTGTCGGCGGGCGTCGGGATCCGGTGTTCGGTCCCGTGGTCATGGTGGGGCTGGGAGGGGTTTTCGTCGAGGTCTTCAAGGACACGGCCATCCGTCTGGCACCGGTCACCGGGGCCGAGGCGGCGGACATGGTGGCCGAGTTGAAGGCCTATCCGCTCCTTAGAGGCTTCCGGGGGCGGGAGACCGCCGATATCCCCGCCCTGGAGGAGACGGTCTGCCGGGTCTCCGCACTCCTGGCCGCCGAACCGGAGATCACCGAACTGGACCTGAATCCCGTGATCGTCCATCCGGCCGGCAAGGGGGTTTCCCTGGTGGATGCCCGGGTGTTCTTTTCCCGGCGACAGCCGGGAGATTGATCCCTGACCGCGGCTGCTTCGAAAGCGGCTACCCTTTCCGTACGACCCCGGTTCTTGGCATTATGAGGAAAGAAGGAGAAGGGTTTTCCGACACGGGAAGACGCCGCGGCGGAAGGGAAGGGGGGGATATGGGGACGGCAACCACTTCCGAGGCGCGACTGACCCTCATCCATCCCCCCGTGTCTAAACCCTGCGAGCCGCCGGCGGGGATAGCGCGGCTGGCGGGGTATCTGGGAGCGCGGGGCGTGGTCTGCGATCTCATCGACGCCAATGTGGAGGGGCTCGCATTCCTGTTGCAAAGGGCGATCCGGGGGGAAGTCGATGCGGGTGTCGGCCTGAGAGGCGCCGGGTCTAGAATCGGCCCGGGCGGCGCGGACAGAAGGGAATATCCGCCGGGCCGCGGCGGCTCAGCACCGGTCGCGGCTGGGGGGCCGGGGCGGGCAAGGCCGCCGGGAGAGGCCGGGGAAGGGTGGGATGCGACCAACCGCGACGCCTGGACATGGCGGGCGCTGCGGAATCTGGAGAGACACCTCCGGGCGCTCCGGTCCCCCCTGATTTACTCGCACCCGGACCGTTACCGCCGGGCCGTTGCCGATCTCGGCCGCATCCTGGCGCGCCTGCCCCACCGGCGTCGGGTCGTCCTGGGCCTCGCCGACTACCAGGACGGAGAACTCTCCCCCGTCCGATCCGAGGACCTCCTGGCCGCCGCCGCCTGTCCGGGGAGGAATCCCTTTTATCCTTATTTTGTCGAGGGATTAGCGCCGAGGTTGGTGGCGGGCGCCCCGCCCCCGGTAATCGGCCTCTCCCTGAATTATCTCAGTCAGGCCCTCTGCGCCTTTGCCTTGATCGGGTTCTTGCGCGGCCGCTATCCCCAGGCCCGGATAGTTCTGGGCGGGGGCTTAGTGACCTCCTGGCGCCGCCGGCCCGAGGCGCTGGGCGCTCTTTACGGCGTGGCGGATTTCCTGGTGGCCGGACCGGGAGAGGACTTCCTCCTGGAACTGGCGAAAAATCGTGGGAGCGTGAAGAGCGACGACGATCGCCGCGACGGCGGGGAGATGCTCGCTCTGGAGACTTCCCCGGACGAGAGGGGCAAGCCGCTGGCGCCGTCGCTACAAATAGCCGCGCCCGATGCGCCGGCGGTCCATGAGGCGAGGGCGACGCTCGCCGTGGCGGCGAGGCAGGGCGTTTTCGCGTCAAGGGAGGCGCCCGCGTCCCGGGAACGTCGGCCCAAAAACGGTCCGGCGCCGGGGCGGGTCCGCCCATCCCAGGCTGGGTCATGGCCAGGGCGGTCCGGGGTCGAGGAACCCCCCGAGGTCGTCCCTTCCTGTCCCGATTACCGCGCCTTCCCGGGAGCGCTCTACCTCGCTCCTGGCCGGATCCTCCCCTACAGCGCCGCCGCGGGGTGTTGGTGGCGCCGCTGCCGGTTCTGCCCGGAGACGGCGGAGCGCAATCCCTACCGTCCCCTTCCGACGGAAAGGGTCTTTGCGGACCTCGAGCGCCTCACGAGGGAAATGAACCCCGTCCTCATCCATTTCCTCGACAATGCCATGAGCCCCGCCCTGTTGGCCGCCCTGGCCCAGCATCCCGTCGGCGTCCCCTGGTACGGGTTCGCACGGATAACGGAACAACTCGCGACGCCGGAGTTTTGCCGCCGCCTCCGGGACGGCGGCTGCGTCATGCTGAAGCTTGGGCTGGAGTCGGGAGATCAGCGGGTGCTCGATGCCCTCGACAAGGGGATCGACCTGACGACGGCCTCCCGGGCGCTCTGGAGCATGAAGGAGGCGGGAATCGCCGCCTATGTCTATCTCCTCTTCGGAACCCCTGCCGAGGACCGGGAGGCGGCCCGGCGCACCGTGGAGTTCGTGGCGGCCCACGGCGCCGCGATCGAATTCCTCAATATCGCCCTCTTCAATATGCCGGCCTTCGCCGCCGCCGCCTCGGGCCTGACAACCCGGCCCTTTTCCCCCGGCGACCTGTCCCTCTACGTGGACTTCGACCACCCCCGAGGATGGTCCCGCGGGGAGGTCCGCCGGTTTCTCGCCGGCGAGGCGCGGAGACACCCCGCCATCGCCGCGATCCTCCGGCGGACGCCACCGGTCTTCACCTCCAACCATGCCCCCTTCACGGCGTTGGGCGGCGGGCTTATCTCTCGGCGTTCCTGAAGGCAAACTCCCAGGCCCGCTCCCGGTCGAAACCGGCGATCCGTCCTCCCTGGAGCTTCAGAATCCCGGCCTGGACGAGTTCCTGGACGGTCGCCTCGATTTCGTTGGCGTCTTTTCCCGTGAGGGCCGCCAACTCCTCCCGGAAGTTCCCATTCGGGGGGAAAGGATCGTTTTTGAGAAAATACACGATCATGACCAGGCACAGCCAGGAGTGGACGAGGCCTTCCAGGCTATCGTTGGCGCGCTTTATCCGCAGGGAGAATTCCTTGAGCATGAGCAGCGCCGCCCGATCGCTCTCCCTCAGGAGCCCGTGGAAGGTTTCGCTGTCGATCACCGCCACTTCCGTCGCTTCACGGACCTTTGCCGAAGCGGTACGCGGAGACGCGATGAGGGCCGCGATTTCCCCGAAATAGGCCCCCGGCCCCATGTCCGCCAGGACCTTCTTCACCGATCCCACCGTCTTTTCGAGCTGAACCCGCCCCGAAAGGATGTAATAGATATCCAGGCTCGGGTCTCCTTCCTGGAAGATGTAGGCGCCCTGGGGATAGATGCGGCCGAATTTGCGAAAGAGCCGCTCGTCGATGGTCAGCCATTTATGGTCGGAGGGGCCCCCTTTCCGTTTCGCCGGAAATAGGGCCTTCTGCAAAAGCAGCATATCCCGTCTCATGAAGGAGGCCATGATCTCGGCGCAGAACAGGAGGATCAGGGCGACGTAAAAGATCCAGATCACCAGGATGACCACCGCCTCCAGAGAGCCGAAGATGATGTTGTAGCGGGTGTAGTTGGCCACATACCAGGTGAAGAAGTGCTTCGCCAGTTCCATGAGGGCGGAAAAGAGCGCCCCGCCCGCAACCGCGACGCCGAGGGGAACATTGACCGTGGGGATGGCCTTATAGACGATGGTGAAAAAAAGGACCGTAACCAGGTATGGGATCCCGTATTGGAAGAAGAACCCCCGCAGGATCGGGAAATGGGGGAGGATGCTTTCCGCCAGCAGCGGCTGCTTGGCGATCAGGGCGACCAGGGAGGTGATGAAGAGGCTCGCGATGGCCACGGCCCACCCCATGGGAATCATGGCGATGGCCAGCAGTTTCGACAGGAGATAGCTCCGCTGACGACGAGAGCGAAAGATCAAGTGGAAGGCCGTTTCGATGGCCCCGAAGATCATGGAGGAGAACCAGATCAGGGTGACGATGCCGATCCAGCCCAAGACCCTCTTCTTCTCCTCAATGCCCCCCAACTGCCTCAGGAGGGGCTCGGAGAAATAGGGGCTCAGGTTCTTGACCCCTTCCACCAACTGCTGCTGAATGCGGGGATAGGCGCCGAGGATTTCATTGGCCATGAGGATGGTAAGGATGAACAGGGGGATGAAGGACAGGATCGCGTAGAGGGAGATGGCCGCGGCCTGGTTGGTGTCACCGTTTTTGTCGAAATTGGTTGCGGCGTCGCTGGTTATATCCCAAACCCCCATCAGGCGGAGCTTCAGGAGGGCGATGGGCTTCCGAAGGGAAGGGGGCTTGGAAAAAAACCGGTATGAATTGCCAGCGGGCATCTTTCCCTCTTGTCGATCCTTTGTCGCCGGCGTCATGAATAGGCATAAAATCGTCTCTAAGGCAAGCGGGGAAGCCACGGTAAATTTGTTCTATCTCTAAGTGGCTGAAAACAGGACGTGCCTCAGTTTTAGTAGCTCATTCAAGATCAACTACTTACATTGAGAACAAATTTACCCTGGCGGGGAAGCGCCTTCGCAACGGCCCCGGCGCACGGCGCGGGAAGCGGCCCCGGCGCACGGCGCGGGAAGCGACGCCGGCAATGACCGGACCCCGGCCCCCGAGGCTCGCCGTTTTTCAGGACGGATCCCCGACGCCTCGCCCGAGCGGGCCGGGACGGCATCGGCCCCGAGGAACCCGGCGGCGGGGAAGGAAAGGAGGGGGGACCGGGGGCGTAAGGCCCGGTCCCCTGGAAGACAACACCTGCCTGATGCCGTGCTGTCTCTGTAGGCATGAGACTTCCAAGAGAGAGGGACCGGAGTTTTAGGCTCCGGTCCCTGCTTGGGAGGAGGTTGGCGACACACTCCACCTCTTCAGTGGACGTTCACCCACCTGGGTGTTCTGGTTTGCGGCGATATTAAGGTATTTTGAAAAATGCGCAATATTAAAAGAGTTGAACTATAAATTACATAAAATGTAATTTTAAGTCAGTGAGGAGAGAAAGGCCTGGAGATTGTGCTTGTTGTTGGTCATGCCCATTTTTTTCCGGATCCGATAGCGATGGATGTTTACGGCGCCGGTGGATACGTGAAGGATATCGGCGATTTCCTTGCTGGTTAGCCCTTCCTTGATGAAGTTGGCGATCTGGATCTCCCGGGAGGTAAGGCTTATGTATCTGGTGGAGAGTCGGCGGGCAAAGGGCGAGACCAGGTCCTTGAGGTTGGATTCGAGGATGTTGAGATGGGCCTGCTCCCGGGCATCCTGGCAACTCGTTTTGAGCTTTTCCAGATAGGGGAGGACGAGTTTCTTGATATTGAGCAGCATCCTCTCCTCCAACTCGTCGCGGTCTTCCTCCCGGCGCTTGAGGAGGACCCGCAGGGCCGCGTTGAGTTCCTCCAGTTCATGAGTCTTGATTTCCAACTCCTTGCCCCGCTTTCGGACCGCCTCTTCCGCGCTCTTCCTGTCGGTGATGTCCCGGATGGATTCGATGGCCCCCACGATATTGCCCCGGCTGTCGTAAAGGGGGCTGGCTTTGGCCCAGAGGAAGGCCTTGCGCCCCTTGACCTGCGGGACGTCCGTTTCGATGATCAGCAGATCCCTCTCCTTCTTGAGGACGTAATAGCTGCGTTCGATCTCGTCGTCCGGTTTGAGGATCAGATCGATGAGGATGGGCCGCCGTACGCCGTAAAAGGTGAGGGCGTATTCATGGTCGCCCTTGCCGATGATGTCCGGGGCCTTGACGCCGGTCATCTCCTCCATGGCCCGGTTCCAGGCGATGACCGTTCCCTCCCGGTCGATGGCAAAGGTGGCGTCGGGGAGAAATTCGATGATATCCGCCAGCCGCTGTTCCGATTCCCGCAGGGCCTCCCGCATACGGCGCTGCTCCGTGACGTCCATGGAATTGCCAAGGATCGCCGGTCGGCCGTCATAATAAATGGAGGTGACCGTTTCCATGATCCAGCGGGTCTCGCCCTCCTTGGTGACGATCCGGAATTCGTGGGGAGAGGTCCTTTCGCCCCGCAGCATGGCCCGGGCATTCTTCTTTACATCCTCCCGGTCCTCGGGGTGAACGATGCTGTCGGACTTCCGGCCCGTGAGTTCCTCCATGGTCAGTCCCGCATAGGAGGCGGCGTTGCTGTTGGCGTATCTGAATTTGCCGTCCTGGACGACGTAGATCCCGGCGAAGGACTGCTCCGCCAGGGTTCGGAAGAGGCCTTCGCTCTGTCTGAGGGAGGCCTCGACCTGCCGGCGGTCCGCCGACTCCTTTTCCAGGGCGAGGATCTTGTCCTCGAGGGTCTTGATCCGGGATGTCCTTTCCAAGTATTTCTTTCTCCTTGCCGCCGCGAGACCGGCGGAGACTCAACTGACAAGCTTGTTATGGACGGCGTAGAGGGTGATGCTTGCGCCCGCCACTATAGGTTCGCGCCCTGGTTATGTCAAACGTTTCCTAAACGGGACCAGGGCGGGAGTCGGAGCAGGGTCTGGGGCCGGGTCTGGGGCCGGGTCTGGGGCCGGGGCTGGGGCGAGAGTCGGGGCGAGGGGCGTGGGGGGCGGAGCGGGCTATTCCAGCCGGAAGCCCTTTTCTTCGAACAGCCGAAGACAGGCCGCCGCCACCTCGGGGTCGCAACGGGCGCCGCTTTGCTCCCTGATCTCTGCCAGCGCCTCTTCCTGGGGGCGCCCGCGCCGATGGATCCGGTGTGACGTCAATTCTTCCATGAAGTCGGCGACGGCCAGTATCCGCGCCTCCCGGAGGATATCCTCGCCCTTCATTCCCCGGGGGAAGCCGGTCCCGTCGTAGTGCTCCCGGTGCTGCAGGACGATGTCGGCGATGGGCCAGGAGAAGTCGATTTTCTTGAGGATCCCGTAGCCGATGGTGGGGTAGGTGCGATAGAGGGACAGCTTGAGCCCCGTCAGGGCGCCGGCGTCCTGGATTACCTCCATGGGGACGTTGATCAGGCCGATGTCATAGACGGAGGCCGCCAGGCCGACCCCCTCGGCCTGAAAGCCGTTCATGCCCAGCTCCGCCGCCATGGCCATGGCTAGCCGCTTCACCCGGCGATGATGGCCAGGGCGGTGAGGGCCGCGCATCTCGGTGATTTCGGTGAGGGCGTCGATCACTCCCCGGAGGGTCAGGTCAAGCTTTTTCTTGCAGTATTGCAGCTCCTTTTCCAACCGGTGGCGGTGGAGGGCCATCTCGATGTTCGTATGGAGTTCTATCTCGTTGAAAGGCTTGATAAGATAGCCGAAAGGGTAGGTCTGCTTGGCCCGGAGGATGAAGTCCCCATCGCTGTGGGCGGTGAGGAAGATCACCGGCAGGTCATAGCGGGAACGGATCCGCTCCGCCGCCTCGATGCCGTCCAGCTCTCCGGGGAGGACGATGTCCATGAGGACCAGATCCGGTTTCGTCTCCTCGATCATGGCGAAGGCCTCCCGCGGCGAGGTGGCGACATTTTGGGAATCGTAGCCGAAAGACCTCAGGTTGCGGCATATCTGATCGCCTACGATCCACTCGTCCTCCACCACCAGGATCCTTTTTGCCCGCATCGATCTACCCCTGCTCCCGGTCGCTTCGGGAGCGGAAACAGATTCTATAGGTGGCCCCCGGCGTGTTCCGGGCCTCCAAACGGCCGTGGAGCTGATGTTTCACCAGGCCCCGGAGCAGGTGCAAGCCCACGGTGCGGGACCGATGGGGATCCACATCCGCCGGGAGCCCCGCGCCGTTGTCCCCTATGAGGATTTCGATGTCGTCGGTTGGCGTCCGGCCGATCTCCACCGTTATCTCCCCTCTCTGGCCGCCGGGAAAGGCGTGCTTCACGGCGTTTGTGATCAACTCGTTGAGGATCAGGCCGCAAGGCAGCGCCTGGTCGATATTCAGCAGGACCTCTTCCCTTTTCCGGATGGACAGGGCGATTGTGCCCGGGACGACGAGATGGGCCAGAAAGATGTCCCGGGCCAGGTCGCTAACGTAGGCGGTCAGGTCGATCCGTCCGATACCCCTGGATCTATAGAGCATTTCGTGGATCAGGGACATGGCCTTCACCCGTCGGCAACTGCTTCGGAGCGCCTCCACCGCCTCGGGGGCGCAGCCGCTTACGGCCTGGAGATCCAGGAGACTTGCCACGACCTGGAGATTGTTCTTCACCCGGTGGTGGATTTCATGGAGGAGGGTCTCTTTTTCCCGGAGGTTTTCTCTCATCCGCGTCTCCGCTTCCTTGCGGTCCGAGATATCCACGATCACCCCCACGATGCCGACGACGTCGCCAGCGGCGTTTGCGTAGGTCCCCTTGTTCACCACGACGTCGCGCTTCTTCCCGTCGGCATGGACGATCCTGTGCTCGTAGCACTGCCTTCCGGGACGGCGGAGCAGCTCGGCGTCCCTCTTCTGGTAGATGTCCGCCATCTCGGCGTCGAATACCTCGCCGGCGGTCCGGCCTATTATGTCTTCCCTGTTCCGCCCCGCATAGCGTTCGAACTCCCGGTTGCAGAGCTGATACCGGCCCTGAAGGTCCTTGCAGAAGATCGGGCTGGGGATGGTGTCGATGAGGCTGTGGAGGAAATTCGAGAGGCACCGGGTTTCCCCCGCCAACTGCCGGCTCTGTTCCTCCAGGGCCTTGCGCCGAGCGATTTCCCTGATCATGCCCTCGTGATAGAGGACGCGCCCGTTGCCACTCCGGACCGCCCTCGCGCTCAGCGCGACCCATACCGGCTGTCCGTCCCGGCGCCGGAACTGGACCTCGAAATCCTCGATTTGGTCGTTTTCCTTAAGCAGACGTTCTACCTCTTCCCTGTCGCGGGGCGTCTGGTAGATCTGGGCGCCGATGTCGGCTATGGCGTCGATCAGCTCTCCGGGGGAATCATAGCCCAGAATTGCGGCGGCGTGACGGTTTACCTTGAGGATGCGGCCCTGTGGCGTGACTTGATACAGGCCGGTGGGGATATTTTCAAAAAGATCGTGGCAGGCCGCTTCACGGCTCAGGGCCGCCGCGAGACGGCGACGCATCTCCTCGATTTCGGAAAGAAGCCGCGCCTTGGTCTTTGCTTCATGGGGCATCGGGGCGATCCTGAAAGATGAGAAAAGCTCGATATGCTTAGGCGGCGTTATTGGCGCTGGGAAAGGGGGCCGGCGCCTCGTCGGCTGCCGGCCCGCACGTGCCGGCGGGCTGGGAATCGTCCTTTCCATAGGGTTTGGAGGAGTTGTAAACGATCCGGTCGCAACACAGGCCCACCCACCCATAGCCGTATTTCAAGATCTTTACCGGATGTCCACAGTGGGGGCAACGATATTCCTTCATCTTGAGCCGCGAGGCGCCTCCAACCCTTGGGAGTTTTTGTTTAGCGGTTTTGCCACATGACCCGATAATTGTCATATTGTCAATCATCGATTTTACGATAAAGAATGGGGTGATAAAATACCTATTGCTCGAGGCTTTCGAGATAGGAGAGGAGATTAGCCTTTTTGTTGTTCAACCCAAGCTTTTTTCTGATATTCTTCCGGTGCACGTCAATGGAGCCCGGGGCGGCGCCCAGGACCTTCGCAATTTCTTTCGTCGTCCGGCCGGATTTGATCAGGGAGGCCACCCGCATCTCCCGGGGGGTAAGGTTGAACTGCCGGATATTCTTCAGGAGGGGCGTGGCGATTTCTTTCAGGTGGGTTTCGATGATATCGATATAGGTCTTCTGACCCGCCTCCAGTTTCCCCTTTTTCATCTGCTCCACATAGGGCAAGACGAGATTCCGGACGTTCAGGATGAACCGTTCCTCCAGTTCCTTTTTGTCCTCCTCCCGTTGGGCCAAAAGCACCTTGAGGGTCGTGTTGAGTTCCTGTAGCGTAACGTTCTTCCCTTCCAGCTCCGCCGTTCGCTCCCGGATCATGTCTTCGAGATAGCGGCGATGTTTGTCGAGTTCTTCCTCCACGCTGATGCGCTCGGTGATGTCCTGCACCCCGGCGACGGCCCCGGAGTAGTTTCCCTCTTCATCGATGATCGGCGTGGTCATCAAAGAGGCATGCAGGCGGGTGCCGTCCTTGCGGAGAAAGACGAAATCGTGATGTTCCTTGATCCCCGCCTGCCGTCGGGCGAGATTGTCCTGGGCGGCGGCGATGTTCTCCTCGTCCATGAAGGTGAAGAGATGGCGACCCAGCATCTCCGCCACGGTATAGCCCAGCATCTCCGCCATGCATTGATTGACGAAGACGGTGAAGGCGTCCTTGTCGATCTGCCAGATCCCCTCGTTGATGTTTTCGACCAGCAGGCGGTATTTCCGTTCGCTTTTCAAGAGGGCCCCATAGGCCTCCCGGCGCTCCATCGTCTCCGTCATGACCGTCCACAGGCGCCTTTGGTCCGCCAGGGTCAGGACGGCGGCGTTGAACAGACCCAGGACCAGCGCGCCGCTTTTGTCCCGCACCGGCATTTCGAGGTTTTCCACCCGGCCCTTTCCAGCAAGCTCCGCCAGGAAGATCCGCTGCTGCTCTTCCGTGAAGAAACCCGTCTCCACCCAGGTGCGGCCCATGAATTCCTCGCGCTTTCCGCCGGTGAAGGCGAGGAAGGCGTCGCAGACCGAGAGGAAGCGACCGTCTTCCAGGGCGGTGACGCCAATGGGGACCATCCCGCGGATAAACTGCATCTTATCGTCTTTTGTCGTCATAGAGTCAACCGGTGGCAAGGATC
Source organism: Pseudomonadota bacterium (assembly GCA_030057915.1). Classification (GTDB taxonomy): domain Bacteria; phylum Desulfobacterota; class Syntrophia; order Syntrophales; family UBA8958; genus UBA8958. The sequence goes on along the minus strand of JASGUC010000024.1, from coordinate 7,200 downwards.
AGCTTTCGAAGAACCTATCACTTCCTTCATGATTGCGCAACGTCCTTTTCCCGATGAATCGTCCTGTTGGCCAAACGCCCGCGAACGTGGAAAAATTTTTTTTGGGGGGACAGCGCGACGACCCTTTTCATGCCAATCGTATTGCGGGTGGCAAAAGGCCGGTTTTCAAGGGTCGCGGAGCGGGGGGCCGCCGGTCAGGCCTTGCGCTCCCGAGACGGTCTCCTGACCGGCGGCGGCGCGGTGGGACGGCGTGGGGTGGTGGGGCGGCGAGACAGAGGGGCGGAGGGGCGGAAGGGCGGATAGGTTGAGAGATATCGGTGGTGGGAGCGTTACGGAGTGGAGGAGCGGCGTGGGCACCGGATAACGGGATAGCGAGCGCGGCGGGATAAGGGAGGTGGCGGGGTGACGGAGGTGGCGGGGTGACGGGGCGGCGGAGCGGAAGGGCCGCGGCACAGCCGATTTAAGATCGGGGGCGGCGGCCCATTGTCCGGGCCTCTCCGCCCCCGGTCGTGTTCATGCCATGCCGGCGGTTATGCCTTGGCGATCCGGCAGCCGATATTCTTGAGGTTGGGCGTCCCGTATTCCCTTCCCAGCTTGTCGATGGAGGTAAGGACGTTGAAGTTGGCCTTGTCCCAGTCGTACTGGCGCTCCGGGTCGCCTTCGGGGAACCACCAGCCGATGGCGGCGCTGACCACCCGGGGTGCCACGATATCGGTAATCAGGGCCTTCTGGACGATGGCGCCGTATTTGGTCTCGATGCGCACCTCGTCGCCCGCCGCGATGCCGTGCCGGGCGGCGGTCTCGGGGTGGATCTCCACCAGCGGCTCCGGTTCCCGATCCCGCACCTCCTTGACCCAGCGATAGGAGGAGATGAGATAGTTGGGGCTCTTGGCACTGATCAGGATGAGGGGGTAATCGGGGTCCTCCTCCTCGGGAAGGCCGTCATAGGCGGGCAGGGGGGGGAGCTTGAACTTCTCCGCCGTGCTTAGGCGCAGCTCCACCTTCCCCGTAGGGGTCCGGAAGCCCTTTTCCTCGTAAAGCCTGAAACGGTCGGGACCCTTCAGGTATCCCTTTTCACAGAATTGCTCATACGTGAGACCGCTGGGCTGGAGGACGTCCGCCAGGAACTCCTCATGATCGGCTTTCCACAGCTCCGGGGGGCTGACGAGCTTGCCCAGCTCGTTCATGATCTTCATGTCCGGCCAGCACTCCGGCGGCGGTTCGACGATCTTGGGCCGGGCCGTGATCATGCCGTGACCGATGCCGTAATGGCCAATGTCATTCATCTCGAACTGGTGGGCCACGGGGAAGACGATGTCCGCCATGGCGGCGGTGGGCGTCATGAACAGGTCGGCCACGGCCATGAATTCGAGTTTCTGGAAGGCCTCATAGGTCTTTCCGCTGTCCGCCCAGGCCACCAGGGGATTGGTGCACATGGCGTAGTAGCCCCGGACGGGGTAGGGGACGTCCTCGAGGATCGCCCGCCGGAAGAAGGCGGGGGCGATGGTCATCAGACGGGGGATGACCCCGTAATGACGACTGATCATCTCCCTGGGCTTCTCGGGGATGAGGTCCGATCGGACAAACGGCCCCAGGCCCATGATCTTCGGTTCGTGGGCGTTGACGTTGCCCCCGGACACCTCGAGGTTGCCGCAGATCGCCATGAGGCACAGCAGGCCGCGGATTACGTGGAAGGCGTTCACGTCGTGCTCGATGGGATTGCCCCACTGGATGGCCGCGGGCTTGGCGGCGGCGTATTTCCGGGCCGCGGCGCGGATGTCCGCCGCGGGGACCCAGGTGATTTCGGCCGCCTTTTCCGGGGTATAGTCCTTGACCTGTTGGACGAGATCCTCAAAGCCATGGGTCCACTTCGACACGAATTCCTGATCGTACAGGCGTTCCTCGATAACCACGTTGAGCATGCCCAACACCAGGGCGTGGGCCGTTCCGGGGCGTAGGGGGAGCCAGAGAGCGGCCTTCTTGACGTAATCGATCCGCCGGGGATCGACGACGATCAGTTCCGCGCCGTTTTTCAGTTGGGCGTCGAGGTTGCTGCAGATCTGCCCTTCCTCGTTGGTCGCCGCGGGATTGCTGGCGAAGAGCATGACCAGCTTCGTGGGGTTATGGAGATCCGCCACGGGATAGAAGCCGCAGGTATGGACCCCGGTGATCTCCCGGGGGGCGTGGCAGACATCCTGGGAGGCGATGACGTTGGGGGAGCCGAAGATATTGGCGAGGCGGATCAGGACGAAATGCTCGAGACCCTTGGGCATGCCGACGCCAAAGGCGACGCCCCGAGCCCCGTATCGCTCCTTGACCCGATTGAGCCCCGCCGCCGTCTCCGCCAGGGCGTCCGCCCAGGAGAGGCGCTGCCATTTCCCCGACCCCCGCTCCCCTACCCTCTTTACGGGGTACTTGAGACGGTCGGGGTGAGTGAGCCGCGCCGCGGAGAGGCGCCCTTTGGGGCAGGTGTAGCCCCGGTTGAGGTATCCGTCGGGATCCCCCTTGATTCTAGTTATCCTGCCATCCTCCACGCCGACCAGCAGGGTGCAGCCGCCATGATCCCAGCGGGCGCAGTGAGTCTTGAACCATTTGATATCTCCAGCCATGATCGTATCCTTTTCCCTGGCGGTGCGCCAGTTGCGAATTATTTTGCCCGGGCCGGGCAATTTTGATTTGAACGGGATTCAACTCCGTTGAACGGATCCGTGAGACATATCAGAGATCGGGAGGCTTGTAAATTATGCGAAATTTAACATATGCGGGGATCTTCCGCCGATTTGGGCATCCGCGTCGGTTTCCTGGGCCGTGGGCCCGCCCCCTCCGGGCCGATGGGCCCCCAAGGCGCTTCGGGGGGTTACGACCGGTTTCATCGGGGGCCGCCCGCTGTGCGACCCCTATATACCGCCACCGCCGGTCCTTCTTCTGGCTTCCCGGGGGCCGTCGGGGGTGGAACCCTCCGGTTTTAAACTGTTATCCCTCCCGCGAACCGCATATGTCATAAATGACATAAGGCATTGAAATCATTGATTTTATCGTCAGAAAAACCTTGACACGAAACGGCGCGGCATATATACAAAACCGGTTATTTCAGGCCTTCTGGAAAGACTAAGCGCATCCTCTCGCCAAGTCGTTTTTCCCAAGGCTACCTTCCTTGAGGAAAAACGGGCGCCAGGCGCCGTCGAAGGTGACGGCGCTTCCCGTAATCGGAAGGGGCGAGTCGATGGACGGGATCTTGTCAGTAAACATAAGAGAAAGGAGTGCGATTTTATGGATGTCAGCAGAAGAGGTTTCTTGAAGATCTCCGGCGCGGTGCTGGCTGCAAGCGGTCTGGGCGTTAGTCTGAAGCCCGTGGCCGCCTATGCTCAACCCCTGAAGATCAAGTATGCCAAAGAGACCACGACGATCTGCCCATACTGTTCCGTCGGTTGCAGCATCATCGTTTCCGTACGACAAGGCAAGGTTGTCAACACGGAAGGCGATCCGGACAGTCCCATCAACAAGGGATCGCTTTGCAGCAAGGGTGGCTCCATCTATCAGATGGCGGTCAACGAGAACCGTCTGGGCAAGCCTCTTTATCGAGAACCCTATGGCTCGCAGTGGAAGGAAGTTGACTGGGAATGGGCCTTCGAGAAGATTGCGGAGAATATCAAAAACAGCAGGGATGCCAGCTTCAAGGTCGCCAACGAGAAGGGCGAACTCGTCAATCGGACGGAGGGGATTGCCTCCGTAGGCAGTGCCGCCATGGATCTTGAGGAATGCTTTACCTACCAAAAATTCTTGCGGAGCTTGGGCCTGGTCTATATCGAACACCAGGCCCGGATCTGACACAGCCCAACTGTACCGGCTCTGGCAGAGTCGTTCGGACGCGGCGCAATGACGAATCACTGGATCGACTTCCGCAATGCGGATGTGTTCCTGATCATGGGAAGCAACCCCGCTTCCAATCACCCGGTTTCCTTCAAGTGGATACAGGAAGCCATCGACAAAAGAGGGGCGCGGATACTCTGCGTCGATCCCCGGTTCACCCAGTCGGCGGCCAAGGCCCATGTTTACGCCCCGATCCGCTCGGGGACGGATATTGCCTTCCTCGGCGGCATGATCAAGTACATCATCGATAACAACCTCTATTTCGACGAGTATGTAAAGAACTACACCAACGCCTCCTTCCTGGTGAACCCCGCCTTCAAGCTCCCCGGCGACAACAACGGCGTTTTCTCCGGACTGGAAGGGGCCAAGTACAACAAGGACACCTGGGCGTATCAGACGGGCAAGGACGGCGCGATCCTCAAGGACCCCACCCTTCAGGACCCGAACTGCGTTTTCCAGCTTCTGAAGAAGCACTATTCCCGCTACACCCCGGAACTGGTCACGAGGATCACCGGCACGCCCACGGAGAAGCTCCTCGAGATTTACAAGGAATACGCCTCCACGGGCCGTCCCGACCGGGCGGGGGTGGAGCTGTACGCCATGGGCTGGACCCAGCATACCGTAGGCACCCAGAACATCCGGACGATGTGCATTATCCAACTGCTCCTGGGCAACATCGGCATCGCCGGCGGGGGCGTGGCGGCCATGCGGGGCGAATCCAACGTCCAGGGCTCCACGGACCACGGTCTCCTCTTCCACATCTGGCCGGGCTATCTGGGGATCCCCACGGGATCTATGAAGACGCTGAAGGATTACAACGAGAAGCGGACCCCCACGACGAAAGAGAAAAACAGTCTCAACTGGTGGAAGAACTTTCCCAAGTACTCGGCAAGTTTCCTCCGGTCCATGTACGGAACCAACGCCTCCCTGGAAGAGGCCTATGCCATGCTGCCCAAGGTGGACGATGGCGCCAATTATTCCTGGCTGATGATCTTCGACCAGATGTACAAGGGGAAATTCACCGGCTTTTTCGCCTGGGGGATGAACCCGGCGTGCAGCGGCGCCCATTCCAACAAGGTCCGGGCGGCCCTGGGGAAACTGGACTGGCTGGTTAACGTGAATCTTTTCGATAACGAGACGGGCTCCTTTTGGCGAGGCCCCGGCATGGATCCCGCCAAGATCAAGACGGAGGTCTTCATGCTGCCCTGCGCCGCCTCCATCGAGAAGGAAGGAAGTCTGGCCAACAGCGGCCGCCTGCAGCAGTGGCGCTACAAGGCCGTCAATCCGCCCGGGGTGGCCATGCCCGACGGCGACATCATGAGCGAGATCTTCTTCCGGGTGAAGGAACTCTACGCCAAGCAGCCCGGCGCCTTCAAGGAGCCCATCATGAAGCTGACCTGGCCTTACGGGAGGAGGACCGTCGATGGCCGTTTCCACTATGATCCCCGCAAGGTGGCCGCCGAGATCAACGGCTTTTTCCTTGAGGACAAGAAGGTGGAAATCCCCACCAAGAAAGGGGAATTCAAGGAATTCAAGAAGGGCGATCTGGTGCCGGCGTTTGCCTGGCTCCAGGATGACGGTTCCACGTCGTCGGGTTGCTGGGTTTACTGCGGTTCGGTCTCCGACAAGGGCATCATGCCCATGCGCCGGGGGCTTAACGATCCCACGGGGATCGGCATTTATCCCGAGTGGGCCTGGTCCTGGCCGGTTAACCGCCGGATCATTTACAACGGCGCCTCCGTCGATCCCAGCGGCAGGCCCTGGGATCCCAAGCGGGCCGTGATCGCCTGGGACGGCGCGAAATGGGTAGGCGACGTGCCGGACGGCGCCGGCGATCCCGGTGCCGGTCGTCCCCCCTTCATCATGAAGCCCGACGGCGTGGCCAGTCTATTTGGCCCCGGTCTCGCCGACGGACCCTTCCCCGAGCACTATGAACCCCTGGAGTGCCCCGTGGAGAAGAATCTCCTGTCACCCCAGAAACACAACCCGGCGGTCAAGCGTTTCGACAAGCCCGGAGTCGGGGCCGACCTGGACGTCTATTCCGGAATCGGCAGTTGCGACCCCCGCTATCCCTTTATCTGCTCCACCTACCGGGTGAGCGAACACTGGCAGACCGGCGTCCTGACCCGCTGGTGTCCCTGGCTGGCGGAGATGCAGCCGGGGATGTTCTGTGAGATGAGCGTGGAGTTGGCCCGGGAGAAGGGCATTGTAAACGGCGACAAGGTGATCGTGAAGTCGCCGCGCGGTCAGGTGGAGTGCACGGCCATCGTCACGCCCCGCTTCAAGCCTTTCAATATCGACGGCAACACGATTCACGAGGTCGGCATCCCCTGGCATTTCGGGTGGATCACGACGAAGGACCGGAAGTACAAGCCGGGCGACAAGAAGGCCGAGGTCTTTACCTTCGGCGATGCGGCGAACCTGCTGACGCCGACCATTGGCGATGCCAATACCATGATTCCCGAGAGCAAGGCCTTCATGGTCAACGTGATCAAGAAGTGAGGGGGTGAGCGATTATGGTTGAGAAAGTAAAACTGATCGACGTTTCTAAATGTACGGGCTGCCGGGGTTGCCAGTTGGCCTGCAAACAGTGGAACCAGCAACCGGCAAGACAGACGGAGAATTACGGCACTTACCAGAATCCTCCCGATCTTCAGTGGAACACCTGGACCCTGATCCGGTTCCAGGAGGTGGTCGAGAAGGATAAACTGAAGTGGCTGTTCCGGAAGGACGGCTGCATGCACTGCACCGACGCGGCCTGCGTCAAGGTCTGCCCCAGCGGGGCCCTCCACTATACCGATAGCGGCGCCGTGGCCATCAATCACGGCATCTGTATCGGCTGCAAGGAATGCGTGTCGGCATGCCCCTTCAACATCCCCCGCTATGACCGGGTTACGGACAAGATATATAAATGCGACCTCTGCCTGAGCCGTCTCGAGGCGGATCTGATTCCCGCCTGCGCCAAGGCCTGTCCCACCGGGGCCATCACCTTCGGCGACAAGGACAAGATGATCAAGAAGGCCTATGCCCGGGTGAAGGAATTGGGAGGCGACGCCAATGTCTATGGCGACAAGTTCGTCGGCGGGACCCATGTGATCTATGTGCTCCAGGAAAAGCCGAAGGTCTATCAGGACCTGCCCCGGAATCCCAGCGTGCCGCTTACGGTGACGATCTGGAAGGACCTTTTGAAGCCCATGAGTTTACTGGCGGCGGGCGGCGTCATAGGCGGATCGTTCCTCCACTACATTCTTCATGGGCCGAAGCTGCCCGACGAGCCGGGACAGGAAAAGGGAGGTGAATGAGCGATGAGAAAGGGATTGATACAGGCGA
>JASGUC010000023.1 GCA_030057915.1 Pseudomonadota bacterium | reverse complement strand
CGCCTCTGTTCACAAGCTGTCTCACGAAGCTGCTGGCGGGGAGTTCTTGAAGGTTCAGAATCCTCCTGACATCCTCCAGACGGAAAACGGGTTTGTTTTCTTCATAGAGAGTGGAGACCAGGCGCACAGATTGGGGCCCTAATGTTTTAAGATGGCTGTTATGATATGGGCACATAATATGTCCTATGGAGACAGATAATGCGCTTGAAATATGACAATGTCAATGAAAATTATCTGCAACAAACATAGGGACGCTGTTAACTTATTAACTTTCTAACCACCATGCCCGGGCCGGACACAACGATAGGTGAAAATATCCGGCTAGTTGCAAGCATTTTCATATAAATCGACAACGCATTACAGGCTATTGAAAGCACCATAAAGTTTGTAACCGATCACAGGGTTTCCACGTTCTTGGATGAGCGAGCCAGGACAAATCTTGATGTTGTCCTTTAAGATGCCTTTGGATCGCATCGACGAGGATGGGAAAGGTTTTCAGGGAACGGAGGCGGCAGGTTTGCCGAGAGCTTTGAAAAGCTACCCTTTCCCGAGGCCCCGACCAAAACCGGCTTCCCGAACATCTTGGAAACACGTCATTTGTCTTCCACCGAAATGACGACTGAGGGTGGGTGCTGGCGTTTTTCAAAGGTCTCTTGCCGTAGGGTGAGGATTCGTTCCACCCAGCGGTTGCCTTTTTCCGAGCTGGTTCCCTTGAGAGCACTTTTGCCACAGGACCCCGAAGCGGAACATCCGTTCGGCATGGTTGTCCGAATGCCTTCCTTGTCTCCCCGATCTCCCGAACCGAGCCGAACCAGGCGCCGCGTCGGCGAAGATATTCAAGGGTCCGCGGATAGTCAGATAGAGGGGCCGCCAGGGCGGATCCGCCACCGCGTTGGGGCGCCAGGCCCTTCTCCAGCAGGATAATCAATCGTGCCGCCCGTGTCGCCCGTGCCGCCCGCGCCCCCCGCGCCCCCCGCGCCCCCCGCGCCGCTCGGATTCATCACCACGTTCGGGCGCTACGGCAGGGTCGGGAGGCTGCCAAGGCAGTCTCGGTCCAGGAGGCTGTTGTTCACCAGGGTAGTCATGACCAGAAGGGGTGAAACCTTAAAATGTTCCGCGGCTTTTTCGATCGCGGTATCGCTTGGCGCGTCATCGCCCAAGTATTCCATCAAGTCTTTAAAGGGGCAAAGAAACTCCTGGGCAAAGGCGCGTTGGAACTTCTGCCGCTGTGTTTTTGTCTCGCAGACGGGAAGGAGCCGTTCACCAGGCGCGGCCATGAGGTTATCCCCAATTATTCTCGCCAGGGAAAAACGCCGCCCTGTCATCGACATTTTGCTTATGAATACACCAATTTCCTCCACGCTGTCCCGAGTGCGGAAACCGGCATTCACGGGCGCTGATTTCGTCTTGACATATTCAAGCTTCCCTGCCGGCAGGGACAGTATCTCGGCAAGCATCTTGTCCGCCACGGGGCCTTTTTTCATGGACCAAAACATCCTGGCCTGACGTGCCGCCTCTCCCGCACGACGCCAGGAAACCGGGCTCGGTGGCACAGCAGCGTGGATTCGGTTTCGCAACTCTGCCGCATCGGCCACCCTGATAGGAAAGGCAAGTTTTCTCGCTTCATTCCAAAGCCACGCCACCTCCTTGCCGGCTTGCTCCCGGCAGGCCGCCGCCATTTCTTCAATTGCGCCGTTACCGTAATCGCGCTTCATCTTGAGAAGAGAGGCGATCAACTCTTCAGGCGCTTCGTCCGGATCACGCCCTATCAGCGCTTCCAGCTTTCGCCAAACGGCCAATGATGGGTCATGGCGCTCCCTAAGCACTTCATCCCACAACCCCTTCAACTCTGCTTCCGATGGCGATTTGCTTGCCACACGATTTATCACGGCGTCAATAAAGGCATCGACCGCCGATTCAAACTCCCCAACCGGCATGTCCAGATTTACTCTTTGGAGATAGCGAACGGGTCCGTTTCCTTCCGCAGGCGTGGTCTCATTTTGAATAGTCATCGCTTCGCCATCGCTGGAGAAAGACAAATCCGGCCAGCAATAACCGCCCCCCGCCGCCCCGAGCTTGTGGCTCATAAGCCAGGAGATGTCACGGCTTCTCTCCGGCTCCCATCGCAAGCGCCACCAGTTGGACGCAAACCAAATGGCCATTGCGTACGCGGATACCCGCGGTCCTTTACGAACGGTCTTGGCATACTCATCGGACAGTTCCGTTATGCAAAAGCCCCCCAGCGAAATGTGAATATCCGCCAGGGTATAACGCTCGATCAGATCCTCCGATTCACGAGGCAGCCAATCAAATGAAATGTCAAAATTCCTGCTCATTTATCTTCTTTTGCCCAGCGGGCCAGGACTACCCGTGAGAAGGGATCGCTTTTTGGCAAAGGGTACCCATGATAAACACCCTTTTGAGGATTTTCAAGCTGCCCTTCCAAGGGCTGCCCTTCTTCAGTAACCGCCCAAATATTCTGAGGAAAATTACCAAACTGAAGTTCCGAAAACTGGGTAGGGCAAGGGGGCAGAGGCGCGATGGTAAGGTTTAGCATATGATTGATTTTTCAAGGGCAGTCCCATATGGGATGTTCCGCCGGGAAATGTCCGAAACTCAATGAACCAAAGAACCATGAAAAATAGGGAAAAGCTTATGGGTGCTTTTTTGGATATGCGTTTTTGTGTGCTCGATTCAGACGGATTGGCTTTCTGCCCAAGCCGGGGCTTTAACCATTATGGTTGTCATTTGCGCGTCAGGTTCAAAAGGCACCTCCATCGCCAGCATGTCTTCAGCCCCAATTCTTAAGGAGTCAATCAGCTCCTTTTGAGTCCTCTCCTGCGCATTTACTCCCGGCAGATCGACCAGCCAGCCGATCCACCAGTCCCCTGATTTCTTAATTATAGCTCTAAATTTCATAATTACCTCACAAAAGGAATATCCAAATCCTTCAAATCTTTCGAGCTAACTCATCGAGGGTCTCTCTATGCCTCGGGACTTCAGTCTTTAGCATTCCTCTCTGGAATATGCTATGGCGCCTACCCTCTCGCGCAAGAAATGCCTCGTGATCCTTGAGATGCTTAATGAGTTGATTCCTTTTCATATGGAGAGACCAGGGAAAAGCTTAGCGTTTTTGTGAGGGGCGATGAAGGCCTATGTGGTTTCCTTCACTCTGTCAACATGGGTTAATGCAAAATCACGTCTGCCGTGAATGACCCCGATGACAAAAACCTGATCAGATTGAATCTCATAGAGAATCCGATATGAATATACGAAGATTTCTCTTATTTTTTCATCGTCGATTTCGGGCGTCTTCCTGCCTATCAACGGGTATGCTTCCAGAATGCTTGTTTTAGCGATGATATCCCGAACCACTTTTTTCGCATAATATTTGGAGTCGGCGGCGATGAAGTCGTGAATTGCACGCAAGTCGGATTTTGCCGGACCGGTCCAGGAAACTACCATGACTCGGTTTCCCGCTTCAGAGCCTCCACGGATATCGTATCGCCATTTTGAACAGCTCCTCTTCCCTTCCTGACCTTCTCAATGACGTAGAGCTGGTACATAATGGTGTCTATGTCGGCTGTTTCCGGAAGATTAGAAATTGCCGTCAGAGCTTCCTGCTTCAGGGTATTCATTTCTCAAACCTCCTGGAAATTTGGTTGGGGGTCGGGTCTTTAAATTTGCAAACTGAAGTTCCGAAAACTGGGCGGGGCAAGGGGATTCTGAAAATTATTGATATTACTGGATTCCTGCTTTCGCGGGATTGACTTCCCGTTTCAAGTTATGTAGTTGTGCAATGTTCTCTATGCGTGTGATTGATTCTTCGAGACCTTTGAAAAGTGTCATTTCGAGGAGCGCGAGGAACGAGAAATCCAAAGATCCCAGATTGCATTCGGGGAATGGATTTTTACCTTTGAAAGATTTCTCCCTTCGGTCGAAATGACAAAGAAGAGGCAACGTTCGGGCATGACTCGCGGTTATGGATGCCCGATAGAGGCGCTCGGGGATGACAGAAAAGAGGTCGAAATGACAAAAATGGCGGTTATTCAAAGCTCCCTGTTGACAAAAAAATCCAAATCGTCCGAGAAGCGATGGTTAAAATAATGCCTGCTGAGCGCCGTGCCACCTGTTAGATAAAAGGGTGTGTTTAACCTCTTCACGATACTCAGGATCCCATCCTGAAAGGGATACAGGATGTCCCGATAAAAACCGGCTGACTCTTTCATAGCGCCCCCTGAGTGTTTTGAACCGGATTTTCGCGATTATTTCCCCTGTAAGGTTTTGCCTGAGATATTCCAGGCCGAGCGTATCGAGAAGTTCGTACCAGGATAATCTTTCCAGCATCCGGACCAGCAGGCGTTCTAAAGTGAAAGGGCCGGCTTTCGATCTTTGCCCGGTTAGCACTTCATACAGTTCATCCGGATCTACATTATAGTCCCAGATTATGCCGGCCAAAGCGGCGGTGATCGCCTTTTTATCAAGCTGTTTATGGTCCATAAGTCTTTGCTGTTGATAAAGCCAAAGGCATTGTCTCTCGCTAAAACATTTTTTGCCAGTGATAAAATCTGATGAGAATCTCCATGTCGTTGACTCAAGGATTTAAGTATTTTTCTTTTTCCCGTCTCTCTTTGTAAACCGTTAAACGATAGTCATTAGGCCATCATTTTTCTTCGACAGGAAACGTCAAACTCCCTCCATACCAGCCAATTACGGACACGATGGGAATAAGAGAAAGAAGTAGTAGAAAGTAAAGAATTCCTTCCATTGAACTAACGACAAGATTTTCGAGAAACAGAATTCTCCAAAGAAACGAAATGACGACAATGGTCATAAGTATAAAGGAAGCATAAATTTTGATTCGCACCGCCTTCATGGGTTTTGCCTGATAATTAATCCACCAGGTTAAAAATCCCGTGGCCGTGGCAGGTACGATAAAAAGGATGTTTGCCCCCAGGCAATGCAGAGCTGTGGCCTCAAAAGATTTCACATCGGTAATCAGATACAGAAGGTAGAAAAAAGCCGGTGAGATTGAAAAAACCATGGGAAAATGGACGACCATCGGGTGTGGATGCCGGCGCAAAAAGGGGAAGCGTTCCATCAATACTTCCAATGCCCCTGGTAAAGTTTGCTCTTTCGGTTTGCTCTTCAAAATTCCCACCTGTGGATATTTATCCAGAACCTCCACCCCGTGGGGTGCGGCTTTAATATCCAAGGTTAGGTCCCTTCCCGCCAGATGGCGTTTCATGTGGCTACCTGCGCGCCACAGCCTGCTCTCACTGACATCGATAACCCTGTCCTTATAGGCTATATAGCAGGGTTGTCCATTCTGACCGTTGAATGCAGACAATTCTTCCAAATCGAACTCTTTCATGTGGACCTTTCTGGATAGGGGATAATCAACGTCATTAACCTAACACGTAACACGTAACACTTACCAAACTGAAGTTCCGAAAACTGGGCGGGGCAAGGGGACAGAGGCGCGATGGCAGGGTTTACCGCATCTCAAAGAAGCCATTTCCAGAGCGGGACTATGTCGATATCGCCGAAATTGCTCCTTTCATAGCCCTCTTCATCGTCGGTGATGATCGTCAGGCGCTCCGCCTTGAGCAGCTCGGCGGCCTTGCGTAGTGCCCGAAATTCACGCTCCCGGGTCCTTGGGTCGGCGAGGGATGAACAAACCTGGATAGCCTCGGTGATGCGAAGCCCGGTCTTAACGACAAAATCCACCTCCCGGCCGCGGGTCGATCTCCAGTAGAAAACCTCATTGCCGCGCCTTTGGAGTTCCAGAAAGACCATGTTTTCGTAAATATGACCAAGATTGCGAGAGAACCGGAAGCTGACGGCGCCGCCCAGGGCTGTGTCCGCACAGTACACCTTGGAGGGGTTGTAGATCTGCCGCTTGAGGGAATAATCGAACAGGTCGATGAACTGAAAGAGATAAACGTCGGCCAGCGCGTTCAGATAGTTTTTTACCGTATTGACACTCCGGACGCCGATGAGGTTTCCCAGGTTCCGGTAGCTCTGGACGGCGCCCGGATGGGCGGCCAAAAAGAGGGAGAGTTCTTTGATCTCCCTGATATTCTTGATCCCATGACGGGCGATGACATCACGGTATAAGATGTCGCGCCAATACTGTTCCAAAAGGGTCGCATCGCCCGTTCGTACGACTTCCGGAAATCCGCCGATTTCTACATAATCCACAAGATGTCGCCGGATCTCCGCCCTCGTTTCGGGAAGGTAGAGTTCGCGGGCGCGCTCCGGGCCTGCAATGGACACGCCCCTGAGACTGAGAAACTCGCGAAAGGAAAAGGGCCGGACGGTAATCTGCCGGTGACGGCCCGTGAGGGTCGTGGCGACTTCCGGAGAGAGAATGGCCGTGTTGGAACCGGTGACAAAAATCCGAATGTCCTCGAACTCGTAAAGGCGGCTGAGCCAGCGCTCCCACCCAGGGATGCGTTGAATCTCGTCGAGAAATAGGAAATGCCGCCCTTGGGGATTTTCGAGTTCTATAAAGGTTTCGTAGAGGGAGGCAAAGTCCTGGACGGTAAAAGAGATAAACCGCTCGTCATCAAAGTTCAGATAAAGGATGTTTGCCGGGGGAACCGGCGCGAACGGGGTGGCCGGGACTGCGGCGTCTCGCGTTATGAGGTCCTCGCAGATCAACCGAAGAAGGGACGATTTCCCACTTCGTCTGATGCCCGTGATGACGACGATCTCCCGTTGGAGAAGGTAACGAGCGACTTCAGCTTGCACACTCCGTCGAACGAGATCATGGCGTCCCAGGAACCGCGCCTTGTGCTCGACGATAAGCTCTTTGATTTGTTGCTTTTCCATGCGAGACGGTTACTTATTTCGTTTCCATTGCACTCTATGCCACATTATATTGCATTGTGAATAACATGCAGCGCAACCCTCAAAAATCGAAGAAGCCTATGACCACATACATCGCGGATTATTCCAATTAACTCAAGAACTTGCATCAATGCATGTACAAGAAAAAACGAGAATTATCCTCGCGTTTTTGAAGGGAAAAGCATAAAACAGAGGCTCTGTCCCCATTACCCGCCAAGTGTTTCCACGATCCTTGCCTGATCCTGAACAGCGAGGTACGGGTGCATGGGGAGGCTGAAGATGCGGCTGGCGCAGTCTTCGCTGACGGGAAATGCGCCGGGCTTGTAGCCCAGGGGCGCGAAGGCCGTCTGGAGGTGCAGGGGCTTGGGGTAGTAGATCGCCGTCGGGATTCCCGCTGCCTGGAGTTTTTCCATTAGCGCGGCGCGGTGCGCCCCGTCCCGTGCGAGGAGGGAATACTGCGCCCAGGCGCTTTCGCAACCCCGGGGGACGTGCGGGGTCGCCAAGGCGGACGCGCCCGACCCAACGACGTCTTTGCGAATGAAGTCCGTATAGCGGGCGGCGACGGTGTTGCGCAGCTCCACCTCTTCCGGGAAGATCGAGAATTTCGCCAGCAGGATCGCCGCCTGGAGGGTATCGAGGCGGCCGTTGATGCCGATGCGGGCATTGTCGTACTTGTGCGAGCCCTTGCCGTGGACGCGGATCGAATCGAGGGCGGCGGCCAGGGCGTCGTCGTCGGTGAAGCACATCCCGCCGTCGCCGTAGCAGCCCAGGGGCTTGGCGGGGAAAAAGGACGTGCAGGCGACATGCCCGAAGGCGCAGGCGCGACGGCCGTTGTACCGAGCGCCGAAAGACTGGGCGGCATCCTCGATGACGGACAGGCCGTGCCGGGCGGCGATGTCGTCGATCGCGTCGTAATCGGCCGGCAGGCCGAAGAGATCGACGGGAATGACGGCGCGGGGCCGCAACGGGGCGGATGGAAGATCAGGCACACGTTGGGGCGCGGCGCCCGGATCAGATCGAGCAACGAAAACTGGCCCAGGAGCAGGCGTGCGGTGGGGCGCGGCGGCGACGGCGTCCGCCGATTGGGACGCGGCAACGGCGGCAGCGGCGGCCGCTTGGGGCGCATCGGATGCCGACATTGAGGCGGCGGCGGGACTGAGATGCGACGCCGCGGTGGGGCTGAGATGCGACGCCGCGGCGACCTCGGGAGTAGAGCGGGCCGCATCGGATGCCGATTGGGTCGCGGCGGCGGCGGCGACCGTTGAGCGGGCGCCCGCGCCGGGCATGGACATCATCGAGGCCGCGACAGAGGAGAAAAACGCGCCGGGCGGCGGCGTCAGGGGCAATGGACTGATGGACGGATCGTTTGCCTTCACGGCCAGGACGGCCTGTTCGAGCCTCGCCGGATCGATATTGTAGGTCACGGGATCGATATCCACAAAGACCGGCGTGGCGCCCAGGAGGCTGATGACTTCCGCCGTGGCGATAAAGGTGAAGGGCGTCGTGAATACGGCGTCGCCGGGACCGACGTCGAGCGCCATCAGGGCCATCAGCAGGGCGTCGGTGCCCGAGGCGCAGGCCACGGCATGTTTCACGCCGACGTAGGCGGCGAGTTCCGCTTCGAGTTCCTTTATCTCCGGCCCCATGATGTAGTTACCGTGGGCCAGGACTTTCTGAATGTTGGTAT
Source organism: Pseudomonadota bacterium (assembly GCA_030057915.1). Lineage (GTDB taxonomy): Bacteria > Desulfobacterota > Syntrophia > Syntrophales > UBA8958 > UBA8958. Next base: position 42,133 of record JASGUC010000023.1, on the reverse strand, counting down.
CCAACCGCTCTTTAATGCGTTTTTGCTGCGTTTTGAGATCGATGAAATCCATTGTCGCTCCTTATCGACTATTCTATGTAAGTCGCACGTAACTAATTGGATTCTTTAGATACGTTTTTGTCAGTTTCGGGCCGGTTTCATGGCACAGACGCGACCTGCTTCTTTTATACAGGCCCGCCAGTCGGCGGGTTGGGACGCTTTATATGAAAATGTTTGCAACTACTTGGATATTTTCATCTTTCGCTGTTGCCGCCCGAGTCAGGGACGTTATTTAGGGACTTTCCGCAGGCCGGGCATTTCAGGCTTTCCGGCAGGCGTTCTCCGCATTCGCACACCCAGCCGATCCGCCGGGCGGGGTTGCCCACGATGAGGGCGTGGTCGGGGACGTCTTTGGTCACCACGGCGCCGGCCCCGATGAAGGCGTAGCGGCCGATGGCGTGGCCGCAGACGATGGTGCAGTTCGCCCCCAGGGTGGCGCCGCGCTTGACGAGGGTCGGGCGGACCTGATCCATCTTGCCGATCTCGGCCCGGGGATTGTAGATGTTCGTGAAGACCATGGAGGGGCCGCAGAAGACACCCTCCTCGAGGGTGACGCCCTTATAGACGGAGACGTTGTTCTGGATCTTGCAACGATCGCCGATGACGACTTCGGGGCCGATGACGACGTTCTGACCGATATTGCAGTTCGCGCCGATGACCACGCCGGAAAGGATGTGGGTGAAGTGCCAGATCTTGGTTCCTTTGCCGATGGCCACGTTGTCGTCAACGATGGCGGTGGGGTGGAGAAAGACGTCTTCGAATGGCCCCGAGGCCTTGCCGAGGGAAACCGGAGCGGGAAAGACATGGGCGGGCGCCCCATTTATCCCCATCCCCGAAAAGTCCCCGCTTGCGGCGGCGGCGGCGGGCGTTGTCGGCGCCGGCGCCAGGCGTGGCGGCATCTGTATCCCCGAAAAATCCGCGCCTGTGACCGGCGAAGGCACCGGCGGCGTCCGTGACGGCATCTGCAACCCCGAGAAGTCCCTGTGAGCGGCCGGCGTCCGTGGCGGCGGCGTCAACGGTAGCGGCGGCGGCATCTGCAACCCCGAGTAATCCCCGCTTGCGGCCCGTGACAGCCCCGAAAAGTCCCCGCTTGCGGCGGCGGCGGACGGCATCCCCGCATTGATCCACTCCTTGCGCTCCAGGGACTGCTGGCTTGCCTCCAATACCTTCAGGACCCGCAGCCCCTCCTCGCCGGAGGTGAGCGGCGGGATGCCGTCGGTCATGGCGGCCAGGAAGGCCCGGCATTCCGCCTTCAGGGGCTCCTCCCAGATGTCCCGCAGATCGATGGCGACGCTATCCGCCTTGTTGGGCACGGGCAGGCCGTTTTGCCAGTGGATCGTATGGGGATAGAGGACCAGCTTCTGCTCCACGGGCGCCGTATCGTCGAAGACGAGCATCCCGCTGCTGCCCACGACGACCAGCTTCTGCTCCTTGTAGGGGTTGAGCCAGCTCACGAAGATGTGGGCGCCGATCCCCGAGGGGAACTTGAGATTCGTCATGGTGACGTCGGGAATGCGGGCGTGGAGGAAGTTGTTGCCCACGGAATCGACGAAGCACGGCTCCTCGCCGGTGAGGCCCAGGATGAGGGAGATGTCGTGGGGGGCGAAGGACCAGAGGATGTTCTCCTCCCGGCGAATCTTCCCCAGGGAGAGGCGGCGGGAGTAGATGTACTGGAGGCGGCCGATCTTTCCGGCGCGGATCATTTCTTTCAGGCGGATGACGGCGGCGTGGTAATGGAGGATATGGCCGACGAAGAGGGTCTTCCCCTTGGCGGCGGCGAGCCTCACGATGGCCTCGCCCTCGGCGTAGGTCATAGCCAGGGGCTTCTCCACATAGACGTGCTTGCCGGCCTGGAGGGCCTGTCGGGCAAGGTCGAAGTGGCGGGCCGCCGGGGCGGCGATGACGACGCCGGTGATCTCGTCGTCCTCAAGGATGTCGGCGAGGTTGGAGGTGATTAGTCCTTCCCCGGGGCGGCCTGGGGCGGCAGAGACGGCGGCCGCCCCCTCCGTGGCGAGGCTTGTGCCGGCGAGGCTTGGTTCGGAGGCAGAGGAGCTGGCGGCGGCTTCCTCGCTCACGTCGAGGCCTGGGGCCGCAAGGTTTGGAGCGGCGGCAACAGCAGCGCGGCTGGCGGCCGCTGCCCCCTCCGTGGCAAGGTCCGAAGCGGCGGCAGCGGCGCGGCCTGGGGCGGCGGCAACAGCGTTCTCGTCCACGGGGCCATTTCTGTCCCCGGCATTGCTTGGGGTGGCGACAGCCCCGCTCCCGGGGCGGCCGAGGGAGTATGAGGGGTAGGCCTTCGCCAGTTCCTCGCGGACGGACCGGGAGTCGTCGCAGATCGTCTTGAGGACGCCAAGCTGATCGAAATTGCGCACCAGGTTCTTGCCCCAATAGCCGGCGCCGATGACGGCGATATGTTTTTCACTCATGATTTGTCTTTCTCAAAGCAGGGTTTTTGGGGGTCGAGCATCTCTTCATCCGGTCTCATGGCAACCTCTGGACGCGACCCCGCACGACCAAGAAAAAACGAAAATTCCCCTCACGTTTTTGAGGGGAAGAGCGTGCCGCGTTTTGTGAAGCCTTATGTCTCGCGCCGCCGTTTCCAATTTGCAAGTTCTCTTTTAAAACGTTCTTCTCCGGGCAACAATTCTATCGCCCGATTGTATGCCGCTTCCACCTCGGTCGTAGGATGCCCCAGCCATTTCATTGTTCTCGCTATCTCACGCCACGCCCAAGCGTGCCTGGTGGGGCTCGCTTCCATCCTAACGACTCGCTCGAGAAGTTCTTTAGCGTCCAAGAGCAGGCGTCTGTTTAGCGTACGGTTTGATTTGTTTTGTTGGGCCAGTTTGATCTTCGTCTGAGCGAACTCAAGCAACGCCCGGTCGTCATGAAAGAGGACATCCCTCGCACGCTCAAAATACTCGTGCGCCAACTGCTGATTGCCGATGCGCCGCGCCAATATTGCGGAGTCCAGGGAGTCTTGGCTTTCCAGATAGCGGGGAAGCATGTCGAAATAGTCCTTAGCTCTTTGATTGGCATCTTTTTCTTCCGCATTCACCAGGATTTCGATAAGAACATTCATGACCGTCGGAACATATGCTTCCGCTGCGGCGGCCCTGAACCGTGCGAAGGCTTCTTCGGCCTCCGCAACCTTCGCCTTTTCCGCAAGTAGCCGAAGATATTCGGAGGTCAAGGCTGGAGAGCCGGGCATCCGCCTCCATGTATCCTCCACCCGGCGAAAGGCTTCAGCGTCGTTACCGGTCGCTCTCAGATGCGCGGCATCTCTCAAGGCAGAGATCGCAACATATTCGGGATGCGCGGGCAGGATTGTTCTAAACCAAGTACGTTCCGCATCGAATTCGAATAGTGGATCGCCCGAGCCATTCTCACGCATGGCCTTGTATATCTTTGGTATTCCTGTGCTTCGACCCTCGGCGAGACGCAACTCTTTCAAAAATTCGCCGATTCTTCGGTTGCGCGCCGGCGCGGGCGGCATAGAGCTTTGTTGCGTCAGGTGCTCATGTTCGATGCCCGGAACGGGACCAGGATAGCTGATGATCTCCATCCTGTCAGGGTACAGGTACACCTTCACGGGCTCTGGAACACCGTCGTACCCTCGATGGTAAACTGCGTTCACCAGCGCCTCGCGTAAAGCCGGTATCGGCCAACTCGCCCATCCCTTCGCACGAAAAGAGCCCGTCTGCTTTTCTGTGTACGTGCCGGATATCCCCTCCAAATGGTCCAGGGCCATGCGCAGTTGCTCGTGAATACCGCCAAAAAAGACACGCTCTTCGATCACATCCCCGGTTGCGCCCGCGGCGAATTGCACCACCTCGATTCGAGCGCCTCGAAACCATTTGTCAGCGTTCTCGGAGAACAGCAAAAGGCCTATGTTCTTGGGAGCATCATACCCATTGACCTGTTCTACGATACGCATCCTTCGGAAAAGTTCACTTGTATTTGCCTCATCCAGTAGGCCGCTTCTTACGTCCCTGAGAAACTCTCGCACCTTCCTCTCTCTGATATCTTCCACGGTCGCCGAGAGAGCGCGCCGATCGTCGAAGGGGACTCGGGCAGTCATCTGCAACAACTGATTCAAAAGGCCCCTTTTTTCGGCATCGACGCTTTCCGAACCTATCCTTATGAAGTATTTGTAATCTCCTTTCCTTCCCGAAGGAGCGCGATGAGGACGCACATCGCTCCCAGGCGCCCAGAGGACTAAAATGTTTTTCCCGTCCACTGTCTCGGGCGATATTACCGGTTGATACACAGGATCAATGCGGTTGCAATTGCCGCGTATCCATTTTTGCATGGCGTCAATTTCATGCTTCACGAGTCCTTTGGGCGGCAAAAGTGCACAACCATCCTGTTCCGCTACGCCAATGACGACATATCCCCCGTTAAGATTCTGAAAGTCGTTGGCGAAGGCGCATAGTGTCTTCAAAACCTGATACCCGGTGGTGTTTTCGTCCCAGCTTGCCTTGAACTCCACTCGGGCGCTCTCCACGCCCTGACAGCGCAGCAGGTCTTCGATATTGACCTGGAGTATGCGGCTCACGAGAATCCACCTTCCATTATTAATGGAACAGCGGGCATGTGGAGCGTTTTGTCAAGCATTGTAAACTCATTATTCAAAAATCCGATTGACGAAAACATCATTGTAAAAAGGAGAGCTTTGAATAACCGCCATTTTTGTCATTTCGACCGAAGGAAGAAATCCATGTCCCGAAGGCAATGAGGGATCTTAAGATTTCTCAGTCGCTTCGCTCCTTCGAAATGACATCGCTCGGGCTCCTCGAAATGACATTTTTCAAAGGTCTCCCAAGGGAAATCCCCATTCACTGGCGGCCTTCCAGCGATGGCGGCGCGAATGGGGCCAAACAAAGTTCCTCCAAGCCTCCTCCGGCATGACGAACAGGCGTCTGAAATGGCGCTTTTCACAGGCCTCGAGGGGAAAAACATGGCAACCTTTGGACGCGACCCCGCGCGACCAAGAAAAAACGAGCGCGTTCCTCCTATTCCGTTCCGTTTTTTCCTCGTCTGACCTGATCCTTGATCCGCTTCACGTGGCCGCGGCCCAGGCCCTTGACCTCGCAGCCCAACTCGAAGTAGCGGCGGATGGCGTCGTCGTCGAGGATGCCGAAGCAGTCGATGACGGCCACGGGGCGACCGGTCCAGGCAACCACGGCGTCGGGGTCGAGATGGAGATACGCCTGGTGGCGCACCGCCAGGACCACGGCGTCGGCGCCCCGGAGGGCGGCGGCGAGGTCCGACTCGATGCGTAGTTCCGACAGGCTCCCCTGATTGCGGAAGAATCGGGCCCAGGAGTGGCCGGGGGCCGGATATACGTCCTGTTTCTCCAATTCCCACCAGTGTTTCACGTAGGGGTCGTGGACGCCGATCTCCCCGCCCATCTCGGTGAGCTTGCGGACCAGGGCCTCGGAGCCGCTGTAACGGGTGTCGCCCACGTCCTCCCGGTAGGAAGCGCCCAGGACGACGATGCGGGAGGCGGCGACGATCTTCCCCATGTTGCGCAGGGCGTCGCGGACCAACTCGGCGGCGTGGAGGGACCGGGTGTCGTTGATGTCGATGGCCAGCGGGGTGATCTTGAAGATGTCGTCATCGAAGCCCATGAGGGTGTTGTAGGACCAGACGCCCAGACCGCCGTCCTTGGGGAGGCAGTAGCCCCCGATCCCCGGACCGGGGAAGATCATGTTGGAATGGGTGGGGCGCACCTTGATCGCCTTGATGACCTTCATGATGTCCACGCCGTTGCGCTCCGAGAAGGTGCTCCACTCGTCGAGGAAGGCGAGGATCGTGGCCCGGTAGGAATTCTCGACGATCTTGCAGGTCTCGCTTTCGATGGGGCGGTCCAGGACGGTGAGGGGATATTTCTCCACGTTCAGGACTTCGGAGAGGAAGCGGGCGACCCGGTCGCGGGCGGTGGCGTTGATGCCGCTGCAGACCCGCCAGAAGTCCCGGATGGAGGAGACGTATTCCCGCCCCGGCATGACCCGCTCGTAGGAGTGGGAGAGCAGGGGCTCGGCGGCTATGCCCCGGCGCTCGAAGGCCTTCTTCATGATGGGATAGGCGACGTACTCCGTGGTTCCCGGGGGGACGGTGGTCTCGATTAGGACGAGGCAGTCGGGGTTGATCTTCTCCCCGATGATGCGGAGGCTGTCCTCCAGGGCGGCGATGTCGGCGTGGCCCTGGCGGCAATTGCCGAGTGTCTCCTTGAAGTAATCGCACTGGACGTCCACCACGACGACGTCGGCCAGGGCGAGGGCGTCGTAGGTGTAGGTGGCGGTGAGGGTCTTCTTCTCGTTGACGCACCGGGCGATGAGGGGGGCGACCTCCGGATCCTCCGATTCCACGGGGGCGACGCCGCGGTTGAGATAGGGGATCTTCCAGTAGGAACGGGAGGAGGGGCGCTGCATCCCGATGACGAACTTGTTGGGGACCCCGGGCTTGAGTTTGGGGGTCGGCTTGGGGAGCGGGCCTATAAAATCAGCGTTCTTCTCCGGGTCGGCGGAAAGCGGAGAGGCGGCGGCATTGCCGGTTGTGGCGGCCGATGCGGCTGAGGCTGCTGTGGCGACAGGGGCGGCGGCAGGGGCGGCGACGGCGGCGGCAGGGGCGGCGACGGATGTTGTGGTCGTGGCGGCGGCGCTCCTGGAGGCGGCAGCCGCGATAGTGGCTTTAGTTGCGGCAGGGGCGGCCGAGGAAACGACAGAGGCGTTGGAGTTGCCGGAGACGGCAGCCGCGGCGGTCTTGGAGTTGGCCGAGGCAACAGGGGCTGTGGAGTTGCCGACGGCGCCGACAGGTGCGGAGGCGGCGGCATTGCCTTCGCCCCCAGATGCTAAGCTCAAAGACCCGGCCCCCGATTCCTTTTGGACGGAGTCGGCGACGACGCCGGCCATGACGGCGCCGACGAAGCCCACGCCCATGACGACGACGATCTCCCTTCCCTCTTTGCGGTGCTTCTTGACAAGGGTCTGGAGGCGCTTGAGTTCCTTCCGATAGTCGGAGGCCGTGGGCAGGAGGAAAACCTCGCCGGACGGCGAGACGCTTACTTGCGGTTCATTTTTTACGGGATTTTCGGTCATACAGGGATTGATTCCTTTCAGTTGATAAGATCTTTGCGAACGCCGTTCCCCGGCGCTCACACATGGTGACCCTTGAGAGACCTTTGAATAATTGCCTCTCAACGCTCCTTCCGTCATTCCCGCGAAGGCGGGAATCCAGTCCTTTCAAGCATCTTCCGAACACCGAATCAGACCCGAGACCTTTGAAAAACTCCGTTCCCACCTCAATATTGTCATTCCCGCAAAAGCGTGAATCCAGTGTTTAAGCTATTTCTGGATGCCGGGTCGGGCCTGACCCGTACCACGATACGGGGCCCGGCATGACGTGCGAGACAGTTTTTCAAAGGTCTCGACCCGGCGGGACAAGACGGATCGCCTGTCAAAGGTTTCGTTTCTTACAGCTCCGCCCTCTCGGTTACATCCAGGGCGAAAACGGATGCAACGAGTGGGGGTGAGTCCCTCTTGAATATGTTTGATCGGGAGGCGTCCCCAATCAATTCCAATTAACCGCCATGCCCGGGCCGGGCACAACGAAAGATGAAAATGTCCGACTAGTTGCAAACATCTTCATATAAACGCCCATGCCAGGGGCAGGCGCGGCGAAATATGGAATAATCCAAATAATTGCGGATATTTTCACATAAATACACGGGAAGCGTCTCCTCATTGCTCAATCAAATGCAATTGATATGGGAAGCGCCCCCCTATTTACTCTCCAACTCCTCTTTCAGGTCGGCGATCTCCTGCTCGATGCGCTTGTATTCCTCCATCTTCAGATTCAGGAAGGCGGCGGTGAGCTTCGTCTTCTCGTACATCCCCTCCGGGGTGAGGATGTAGGCATATCGGCGTTTGTTTTCGGATTCGCAAAAGTTGTGGAGCTTGACGTAGCCCTTCTTGATCAGGGCGCGGATGGCATAGTTGACCTTGCCCAGGCTGATGCGGTGTCGTTCGGCAATCTCCCGCTGGGAGATGTAGGGATTCCGGGCCAGATCCCGTAGAATCCGCGCATTCTCGATTGTGTTTTTCATTGGGCGCCCTTTGTCCCTCCCTCAAAGGCGATATTCATTTTGCCGCGACTTTTTTAGGGCTTCCGCTCCCTCAGGGGCTTCCTGAACGTTCAATTTTGAACGCGCAACGGGCGGGTACTAACACAGAAGAAATGACAAGTAAAGAAAAAACTACCGAAGCTTAGCATACTGATAATCCGAAATTCACATCCAGCAGGAGGCGAAAAGGTGAGGGCATTTCCATTTTTTCCGGTTGCGCCGGCGGTTTGGGGAAACAAAAACGGGGTTGCCAGGCGGATGGCCTGCAACCCCGATGTTTGTCAATGGTGGGCCAGGGCAGAGTTGAACTGCCGACACTCGGATTTTCAGTCCGATGCTCTACCGACTGAGCTACCGGCCCGGGAACGGAAAATTCGTCTATTAAATATCGCTTCATTTGTCAAGGTGTTTTTCTCCGGCGGCGGGGCCTCGAAGTCTCGGGAACCCGCCCCGTCCTTAGCCCTGGATTCGCCCCGCAATCCGCCTCGCCCGTCGCCCCGGATTCGATCCGTCCATCACCCCGCAACCCACCCCACCCATCACCCCAGATTCGACCCGTCCGTCGCCCCGCAACCCGCCTCGCCCGTCGCCCCAGATTCTCCCCGGATTCGCCCTGGATTCTCCCCGTCCGTCGCCCCGGATTCGCCTTGGATTCGACGCGGATTCGCCTTGGATTCGCTCTGGGTTCGACCCGTCCGTCGTCCCGTCCATCGCCCCGGATTCGACCCGTCCGTCGTCACGGATTCGCCCCGGATTCGACCCGCAACCCGCCGCGGATGGGGCACAACGGAGTCCCGCCGGCGCTGGATCACCCGCGGCGGGGGGCGAAAAGGGAAGCGCTCCAAGGTCGGGCTTGATAGCGGAAGCGCTTGTGAGACCGTTGAAAAACCGCCGCGCATGCCCTGTCGGGCTTGACCCGGCATCCAGAAACTAGTTTAAGGCACTGGATTTCCCGGCTTCCCGGGAAGGACCATAGGGAGGACACAACGGGCAAGGAAAGCCGAATATACATCCCGTTGCGCCATGCCGCACCATCCTATGAGGAAACGGCTTGACCCATGCCTAAAGGCAGGGGCTTGCAGCGCTGTCCAGGGGCGGCCTCCGCTCCCGGACAACCACTGTGCCGGCGATCTTGTCGTGCCAGCCCTGCTTGCGGGGATCGATGGCGATCCACAAAAAGCCCAGATAGAGCGGCGCGCCGGAAACTAGATAGGCGACGAAGCGCAGAAAGGCGACCCCAAAGGCAATCTCTCCACCCTTCACGGGCCGGATGTGGAGGTCGAGGATCATCTTCCCCGGAGTCCGACCGGCCGCGGCGACAAACCAGATATAATACAGGACCGTGACCAGGACGACGGCCAGGGAGTAGAGGAGGGCAAACCCCGCCGTGGCCTGGGAGACCCCGGCGTCCGCCGCCGCGGCCGGCCAGGAGGGGCCTCCCCCCGCCGCCTGGCCCAGGAGATTGAACAAACCGCCGGCCAGCAGGAAGATGAGATAGATGACGTTCAAGATCGCCTGATCGATCAAAAAGGCGAGGGCCCGCCGCCAGAAACCTCCGTAAGCCTCGGTCACGACGCCGCTCCTTTCGGGGCGTCTCCGCCGGCGCCGGCGCCCTCCGGACATTCTTCCACACCGGCGCCCTCCCAAGCCCCCTCTGTTCCAGCGCCTTTCCGATAACCCACCGCGCCGGCGCCCTCCGGACGGCCCGTCTCTCTGGCGCCCCCCGTACATCCCCCCGCCCCGGCGGCTTCCAGCCATTTCGCCGCGCCGGCGCCCTTCCCGCAACCTGCCTCGGCGCCCCTTATATGACCATCCGCGGCATCAGCCTCACAGCATCCCGCCACACCGGCGCCCTCCGGACGGCCCGACGCCGCGAATACGCCCCGCTCGTACTGGATGATCGTCAGGATCACCAGGGAGGCAGTCTCCACGCGCAGGATCCGGCGTCCCAGACCGGCAACGGCAAAGCCCGCCGCCCGGGCCGCCGCCACCTCTTCCGGGGCAAAACCGCCTTCCGGGCCGACGACGAGGAAACAATCCCGGGGCGTCGGGCCTTCGGTCTCCCCAAGGAGACCTTTTATATCCTGGCCGCCCTCCTCCCAGAAGATGATCCGGAGCCCCGGGTCGGCCAGGGCCAGCATCCGGTCGAACGAAACGATCGCCTCCACTGCCGGGACATCCGGACGGCGGCACCGCCTGGCGGCCTCCACGGCGATCTTCTCCCATCGCGCACGGCGGGCGGCGGCCTTCGCGGCGTCCAGACGGGGAACGGAGCGGGCGGAATGAAACGGCGCGATCCGGATCGCCCCCATCTCCGTGGCCTTTTCCACGATGCCGTCCATCTTCGCCCCCTTGGGGAGGGCCTGGGCCAGGGTTATCCGGACGGGCGGGATGGCGTCGGGGATCGCCCTCCGTCCCACGATCCGGACGGCGGCCTCCCGGTCGCCCATCCTCTCGATCACGGCGTGGAAGTCCCAGCCCGAACCGTCGAACAGGGTGACGGCATCCCCGGGCCGGAGGCGCAGGACATTGTCAAGGTAGCGCCGACGGTCGGCATCCAGGACAAAGACGCCGCCTTCCTGAAGGGTTTGGGGAAGATAGAGACGGGGGATCGTCACTGCCGGCCGCCCTCGTTGAGCAGGACGTAGCAGCGCCATTCCTTTTCGACGATGGTCCGGTGGAGCGCAAAGGGTTCCGCCAGGAAGTGATATTCGATACCTTCCGTATCTTGTTCGATAATTCCAGAGATAACGAGAAAGCCGCCCCGTCTGAGGAGATCGACGAGACGCGGGCGGAGCTTGAGGAGCATCTTGGCGGTGAGGTTGGCGACAATGAGGTCGAAGCTTTCGGAGAGGGTGACCACATCGCGGTGGAGGACGTCCACCCGGTCTTCCACGTCGTTCATGCGGACGTTCTCCCCGGCGATCGCCACGGCCTGCTTGTCGATGTCCACGCAAACGACCTTGCCCGCCCCGAGTTTGGCGGCGGCGATGCCCAGGATGCCCGTCCCGGTTCCCACGTCGAGGACGCGACGGCTCCGGGCCGCCCGGTCCTGGAGGATGAGGTCCTCCATGGCCTGGAGACACATCCGCGTGGAGGGATGCTGTCCGGTGCCGAAGGCCATGCCGGGATCGATCTCGATGAGGATGTCGTGGCCGCCGGGGCTGAAGCGCTCCCAGGTCGGCTTGATGATGATGTTCCTCGTCACCCGCAGGGGCTTGAAGTACTTCTTCCATTCCTCTCCCCAGTTGGAATCGGCGATCCAATCGGAGCGCCAGGAAGGGCGGGGCAGGTCCGGAAAGAGGCGGCCCAGTTCGTCGAGGTAATTCTGGAGGGAGGTCAGACGATTCTCGACGCGGACGTCAGCGGGCAGATAGGCCTTGAGGTCCTCCCGGGAGAGATCCTCCGCGAAATCGCCACCCTGGGACGCCGGCGTCTCTTCCTGAAACACGCCTTGAGCGCCGTTTTCCATGAGGAAGTTGGTCACGGCCTCATTCAACTCCGCCGGGAGGCTAATCTCGATCTGCAACCACCTTTCCTTCTGCTGCGTCATGAATCGTCCTTCCTGTCCCCGATGATTAGGAAACATATCCTTTTTTTGACGATATTTCAAGCAACTTGAAATATTACCCCGGCCATGTTAGCTTCACCGGCCAAAGGCGACGGACGGACCGACGGCGGCGCGGAAAACAGCGGCTGTCGCGGCGTCAACGGACCGGGGGGACGTCTCCGGAGAAGCCGCCCGCCCCGGGGGGGACACACAGGATAAGCGGCGGCGATGTCTGTCGCCGGACCGGCAAGGAAGACGGCGGCGTCACCGGCACGGAAAGCGACCACGGCCACGGCTGCCACGGAGGAAGCCCTTGAGATACTATCCCGTTTGTCTCGACATCAGAGGGAGGCCCTGCGTGGTCGTCGGCGGCGGCGAGGTGGCGGCCCGGAAGGTGGAGCGCCTCCTGGAGAGCGGGGCCGCCGTGACGGTGGTGGCCCGCCGGGTTCACCCCCTGTTGGCGGAGCTGGCGGCGGAGGGTCGCATCCGTCATACGGCGGAGGACTATACCACGGGCTGCCTGGAAGGGGCCTTCCTCGTCATCGGCGCCACGGACCGGGAGGAGGTCAACGACCGCATCGCCGCCGCCTGCCGCGACCGGGGCATCCTCGTGAACATCGTGGACGATCCCGGACGCTGCGACTTTATCCTTCCCGCCCTCCTCACCCGGGGGAGCCTCTCCATCGCCGTGGCCACGGACGGCAAGAGTCCCGCCTTGGCGAGAAGACTACGGGAGGAGCTGGAAGGAAGATTCGGGCCGGAATATGCGGATTACCTGGACCTTTTGGGCCGTCTGCGGGAGCGGATCATCGCCGCGGGCCGCCCCGCGGGGGAAAACCGGGACGTCTTCACGGCCCTGGTCGATTCGCCCCTCTTGGAGCACCTACGGTCGGGCCGACGGGAGGAGGCGGCCGCCCTGATCCGCAACCTGACCGGCCTGGACATCGAGGCGGACCTCCTGGCCGACCGGAAAGTCACGCTGCTCCCGGCGCCCGGCGCGGAGGCAACGACGGCGCCGCAAAGCGGAAACAGGGGCAACTCCGAGACCTTTGAAAAACGACCTAATCTTGTCATGCCGGGCTTGACCCGGCATCCGTCGGATACTTGAAAACATGGGATTCCCGCCAGGAGATCGCGGGAATGACAACGGTGTGGATATTGCGGAGATAACAGCGGCGTGATTATCGCGGGAGTGACAGCGGCATGGGGATTGAGGGAATGACAGCGGCGTGGAAATCGCGGAAATGAAGAAAAGAGAGGTCTTCGAAGCAAGTATTCAAAGATCTCAAGGATTATACACAACGTCATAAGTCAACGCCGGGCAGTCATAATGGCAAATTTGTTCTCAATGTAAGTAGTTGATCTTGAATGACACACAGATATTGAAGCTTTCCCAGTATGATCACCTCACCGACTTGTATGAGAAGAAACCTCTTTCCTGTCGCTGGCATACCCTGGGCGACGGGAGCGGCATAGTGCAACGGGACGTGTATTCGGCTTTCCTTGCTCGTTGTGTGATTGATAATCAACACCATCCATCCACTATCGTAGAGATGTGGACAGCTCAGGAACCTGTGCTGAGGCGGGCGGGATGGTTGAAGGAGCAATATGCGAGCGGGAGTTCGGAAGGACTTCCCACGGCTTGTCCGTCAGAGCGGATCGTCCGCCGAAGAAGGCTTGCCGTTGGTCATAGCCCGGATGCTGTAGCAGCGATGCGAGAGCCGGGAGACCCCAACGGGTTCGCCTTTAGAATCCCCGGCTTTAGCCGTCGTGAGGTTCAGAAATAGCCTGTTTAACGGGACGTCATGTATAAACAAGGATCTCCTTAATAATAAAGAGCATTCCCTTCCACGGCCCCCTGCTCCGCCGGGACGGGGGAGTGGCCGGGAGACGGATTCCCTCCCGCGGCTCCCTGCTCCACCGGAACGGGGGCGAAACGGGGAGGAGGATTACATCCCGCGGTATCTCCCCGCTTTCCCGGAGCGAGAGGGAGCCGGGAGACGGATAGGACAGGATCTGAAACGATGGACTTTTATCTGCCGATCTACCCGTGGGTCCTGGGGGCATACCTCCTGAGCGCCCTGATCTACCTGTTTTCCCTCTTCACCCGCCGGGTGACCCCCGCCAAGGTCGCCACGTGGGTCCTGGCCGGGGCCTGCGTCCTTCACGCCCTGTTCTTCCTCGGGCAGTGGACGGCGCGGGGATACAACCCCTTCCTCCGGCTCCACGACAGCCTCTCCTTCTTCGCCCTGGTGATGGCGGGCGCCTATCTGGCCTTCCAGGTGCGCACCAAGACCAGGGTCCTCGGGGTCTTCGTCTCGCCGGCGGTCTTTCTCCTCATGATCGCCTCCTCTCCGGGTGTCGGCGGCACCCTGACGGCCCCGGCGATCCTTCGGGGAGGTCTGGTATGCCTCCACGCCATGCTGGCGGTGATCGGCGAGGCCCTCTTCGCCCTCGCCTCCGCCGCGGGACTGGCCTACCTGATCCAGGACGGCCTCCTGAAGCGCCGCAAGGCCAGCCGGACGATGAAGTTCTTCCCTTCCCTCCGGGACCTGGACCGGATCAACCATGCCTGCCTGCTCTGGGGTTTCCCCCTTTTGACCCTGGGGATCGCGGCGGGCGCGATCTGGGCGGGAACGGTCTGGGGCAGCCCCTGGCAATGGGACCCCAAGCAGATCTGGACCCTGGCGGCCTGGCTGGTCTATGCCGTCCTTCTCCACCAGCGCCTCGCCATCGGCTGGAAGGGCCGCCGGATCGCCTTGCTGTCCGTGGCGGCCTTCATGGCGCTTCTTACCGCCTTCCTGGCGGAAAAGCACTTTTTTACCACCCTCCACCGGTTTTATTGAGCGATGAATCTCCTGTTGATCGGCATGAATCACAAGACGGCGCCGGTGGAAATCCGGGAACGCCTGAATATTGCCTGCAACGAGGGCTTCGATCCCCTAACGGAGATCCTGGGATTCCCCGGGGTCGAGGAGGCCCTGTATCTGTCCACATGCAACCGGGTGGAGATCCTCGTCCGGAGCCGGGAGGGCGACGGGGCGGAGGAACGGCTTCGGGAGCTGATCTTCCGCCACGGCAATCTGAGCGCCGGGGAACTGGCCCGGTGTCTCTACGTCTATCGCGACAGGCACGCGGTCCGGCACCTCTTTCGGGTCGCCGCGGGGCTCGATTCCCTCGTCATGGGGGAGCCCCAGATCCTGGGTCAGGTGAAGGACGCCTACCGCCAGGCGGTGGAGCGGGAGGCGGCGGGGATCATCCTCAACCGGCTCCTCCACCGGGCCTTCCGGGTGGCAAAGCGGATCCGGACGGAGACCGGCGTGGGCAGCCACGCCGTTTCCGTGAGCTATGCCGCCGTGGAACTGGCAAAGAAGATCTTCGGGACCCTCCCGGGCAAGAAGGTCCTCCTGGTGGGGGCGGGGGAGATGTCGGAACTGGCGGCCCGGCATCTCCTGAAGCACGGCGGGGCGCGTCTCATCGTGACCAACCGGACCTGGGAGCGGGCCGTGGGGATGGCGGCGGAGTTCCAGGGCGTCGCCGTGGAGTTTTCGCGGCTTGGAGAGGCGCTCCGGGAGGCGGATATCGTCATCGCCTCCACGGGGGCGCCGGGATACGTCATCACCGGGGAGATGGTCGCCGCCGCCCTGGGGCGGCGCAAGAACCGCCTCCTGTTCATCATCGACATTGCCGTGCCCCGGGACGTGGATCCCCGGGCGGGGGATTTGGAAAACGTCTATCTGTACAATATGGACGACCTTCAGGAAATCGCCGACGCGAACATGGCCATCCGGAAGGAGGAGGCGGCCCGGGGAGAGGAGATCGTCGCGGCGGAGACGGAGGAATACGTGGCCTGGTTCGACACCCTGGCCGTGGTGCCCGTCATCGTCTCCCTCCGGGAGAAGGCGGACGCCATCGTATCCGGGGAGTTGGAACGGGCGGAGGGGTGGCTCCGGAACCTGCGTCCCGAAGACCGGGAGGCGGCGGCGCTCCTCGCCCAGGCCATCGTGAACAAGCTCCTCCACGACCCCATGACCCGTCTGAAGGAGGAAAGCCGGAACGGGGCGGCCCCGGCTTATGTGGCGGCCCTGCGGCGCCTCTTCCGCCTCGACGGTACGGAAGAGGGAGGGTGAGGGCGGCCCCGGGCGTTATGCCGGCGCCGCCGGCGAATCGCCTTTCATGAAACGACAACGTTATATATAGAGGATAGAGATGATCAAGGGTTCATTGAGAATCGGCACGCGGGGGAGCGCCCTCGCCCTGGCCCAGGCCGCCTGGGTTAAGGAGCGGATCGAAAGGCAACGCCCCGGCATGGGCGTGAGCCTGGTCGTCATCAAGACCAAGGGGGACATCATGCAGGACGTGTCCCTGGTGAAGATCGGCGGCAAGGGGGTCTTCGTCAAGGAGATCGAGGACGCCCTCCTCCGGGGGGAGATCGATCTGGCGGTTCACAGCCTCAAGGACGTCCCGGCGGAGCTGCCCGCGGGACTGGTCATCGCCGTCACCCCGGAGCGGGAGGATCCCCGGGACGTCTTCGTCTCGAAGCGCCGCGTCAAGTTCGAGGCCATGCCGCGACGGGCCAGGATCGGCACCGGTTCCCTGCGCCGGGGCTTCCAGATCCGCAACATCTTCCCCGACGTGGAGATCGTCCCCCTTCGGGGCAATCTGGACACGCGGCTCAGGAAGGTGGAAACGGAAGACCTGGACGCGGTGGTGGTGGCCGCCGCGGGGATGCGGCGACTGGGCTGGATGGGCCGGGTGACGCAGTTTCTCCCCGTGGAGATCCTCCTTCCCGCCGTGGGCCAGGGGACCCTGGCCCTGGAGATCCGGGAGGACGACGACGCCACGCGGGAGACCCTGGCCTTTCTCCACCACGAACCGACCTGGCGGGAGGCCGGGGCGGAACGGGCCTTTCTCCGGCGTCTCGGCGGGGGCTGCCAGTTGCCGCTGGCGGCCTATGCCAAGATGGAGGGGGACGCGATCAAAATCATGGGGCTGCTGGGAACCAGCGACGGGCGGGTCATGATCCGGGAGGAACTCCGGGGGCCGGCGGAGGCCGGGGAGGACCTGGGCATCCGATTGGCAGAGGCCCTTCTCCAGCGTGGCGGCCGGGCCATCCTGGACATGGTTTGCCGGGATGGCCGCTGAGAGGCAGTCGGCGGGCTGGAAGCGCCATTTCACGCTTCGGCGGGCGCCCTGTGGCGCCCCGCAAGATATAATGAATTTGTAATAAGCATGGCAGGGGCGCCGCCGGGCGCCGACGCTCCCCGGGGCGTGCGGGTTTTTGGGAGACGCTTCCAGATAAGTCGCACGTAACTAGTTGGATTCTTTAGATACGTGTTTGACAGTTTTTAGCCGGTTTCCTGGCGCGGACTCGACTTGCTTCATTTACACAGGCCCGGCAGTCGGCGGGCTGGGACGCTTCTTTCGACATGGCCAGGGCATGGGCGCGCCCCGGGGCGTGCGGGATTTTGGCGTGGAGGCACGTAGAGGCGGGAATATGGCGGGCGCGCCCGGGGCATGATGGTTTCTGATCGTCCGCATCAGATTGTGATTTCGCACGGGCGGGGCGCCCCGGGGCGTGCGGGTTTTTTTGGACGGAGACGAATATGACCGAGGCGGGAAAGGTTTACATCATCGGCGCCGGCCCCGGCGATCCGGGGTTGATCACGGTGAAGGGCGCCCGGGCCATCGGCCGGGCCGGGGTCGTCGTTTACGATCACCTGGTGAACGAGGAGCTTCTGGGCTACTCCAGGAAGGACGCCCGGCTCATCTACGCCGGGAAGAAGGGGGGCGATCACACCCTCCCCCAGGAGGAGATCAACCGCCTCCTCGTGGCGGAGGCACGGCAGGGACACATCGTGGCCCGCCTCAAAGGGGGCGACCCCTTCATCTTCGGCCGCGGGGGCGAGGAGGCGGAGGCCCTGGCCGCCGCGGGGATTCCCTTCGAAGTGGTTCCCGGAGTCACCGCCGCCGTGGCCGTCCCCGCCTATGCGGGGATTCCCCTGACTCACCGGGGCCTGACCTCGACGCTGGCCTTCGTCACCGGCCACGAGGATCCGACGAAGGAGAAGAGTGACATCGACTGGGCGTCCCTGGCGGGGATCGGGACCCTGGTCTTCTTCATGGGGGTGAGGAACCTCTCCCGGATCGTCGCCGCCCTCATCGCCCACGGGAAGGACCCCGCGACCCCGGCGGCCCTGATCCGCCGGGGAACCACGGCGGACCAGGAGACCGTCCCGGGGACCCTGGGGGACATCGCCGCGACGGCGACCGCCCGGGGCGTCACGCCGCCGGCGCTGCTCGTCGTCGGTCCGGTGGCCCGCCTCCGGGAGTCCCTCCGGTGGTTCGACAATCGACCCCTCTTCGGAAAGGGCATCGTCATCACCCGGCCTGCGGCCCAGGCGGAATCCTTCGCCGCCCTGCTCCAGGCGGAGGGGGCCCGGGCGATCCATTTCCCCACGATCCGCATCGAGCCGCCGGCCTCCTGGGCGGAGCTGGACGCGGCCCTGGCGCGCCTGGACGGCTATGCCTGGATCGTCTTCACCAGCGCCAACGGCGTCCGCTTCTTCCTGGCCCGCCTCCGGGAGCGCGGCGGGGACCTCCGGGACCTGAAGGGGGCGCGCCTGGCCGCCATCGGCCCGGCCACGGCGGAAATGCTGGCGGGGCTGGGCCTCCGGGTGGATCTCCTGCCGGAGGAATACATCTCCGAGGGGGTGGTGAAGGCCTTCGCGCAACATGACATCCGGGGCGTCCGGATCCTCCTGCCCCGGGCGGCGGAGGCCCGGGAGGCGATTCCCGACGGGCTTACGCGAATGGGGGCCCGGGTGGACGTCGTCACGGCTTACCGGACCGTCCCATCGGGGCGCGACGCCGGGGAGCTGACGCCATTGCTCGCCGCCGGCAAGGTGGACGTCATCACCTTCACCAGCCCCTCGACGGTGCGCCATTTCCTGGCCATCATGGGTCCCCGGTTCGTCCCGCCGCCGGCGGTGAAGATCGCCGTCATCGGCCCCGTCACCGCCGCCGCGGTAAGGGAGGCGGGGCTGCGGGTGGATATCCTTCAGGAAACCTACACGATCCCCGGCCTCGTCGCCGGGATACGGAAGCACTTTCAATCGAGCCCGTAGCGAGACCTCCGGGAAACGCCCTTTGCCGTCATTCCGGGCTTGGCCAGGAATCCAGTAGCGGCAGGCAGTTCCGTACCACGGCGCCCAACGCCGCGCCCCGAGGTTTGTGGGCATGGTGGCGGGATGGATTTTCCCAATCGGCGCCAGCCGGCGGGACCATTTGACAGGAACGGCCGGCGGTGTTAATGAGCGATCCATGATCGGAATTTCCAAGTTATACTGCGGGGCCGTGGAACCCGGGGACGTATTGCGCTACCAGCGGAAGGCGAAGGAGCTGCCGTCCCATTTGCTTCAGTTCTCCGCCGACAAGCGGCCGGTGGTCGTCTGGAACATGACCCGGCGGTGCAACCTCAAGTGCATCCACTGCTATTCCAATTCGCAGAACATCGATTATCCCGACGAGCTGACGACCGAGGAGGCAAAGGCCATGATCCGGGATCTGGCGGCCTTCGGGGCGCCGGTGTTGCTCTTCTCCGGCGGGGAGCCCCTGATGCGGCGGGACCTGCCGGAGCTTGCCCAATACGCCGTGGAACAGGGGATGCGGGCCGTCATCTCCACCAACGGCGTCCTGATCACAAAGAAAATGGCGGCCCGTTTCCGGGAGATCGGCCTGTCCTACGTGGGGATCAGCCTCGACGGAACCCGGGCGACCCATGACCTTTTCCGGGGAGTAGCCGGGGCCTTCGACCGGGCCATGGAAGGACTCCGCAACTGCCGGGAGGTGGGGATCAAGGTGGGCGTCCGCTTCACCGTGAACCGTCGCAACATCGACGATGTGCCGGCGATCTTCGATCTCCTGGAGGAAGAGGACGTCCCCCGGTGCTGCTTCTATCACCTCGTTTACGCGGGCCGGGGTGCCCAACTGGCGGCGGAGGATCCGGGCCACGCCGCGACTCGCCGCCTCCTCGACCTGATCATGGACCGGACCCGGGACCTATTCCGTCGGGGGATGGAAAAGGAGATTCTCACGGTGGACAATCACGCCGACGGCCCCTATGTGTATCTCCGCCTCCTCCGGGAGGACCCGCGGCGGGCCGCGGAGGTCCTGGAACTCCTGGAGATGAACGAGGGCAACAGCTCCGGCCACGGCATCGGCTGCATCAGTTGGGACGGGGAGGTCCACCCGGACCAGTTCTGGCGGAACGTCTCCCTGGGAAACATCCGGCAACGCCCCTTCAGCGCCATCTGGACGGATGAGACCAACGGGCTTTTGGCCCGGCTGAAGGACAAGACCCCCCATGTGAAAGGGCGTTGCGCCGCCTGCCGCTGGCTCGGGGTCTGCGGGGGCAACTTCCGGGCCCGGGCGGAGGCCGTCACGGGGGACATCTGGGCGCCCGACCCGGCGTGCTACCTCACCGACGAGGAGATACGCCGTACGGAATGAGGCCGCCGCCCCGGCATAATCCGGCTTTCGCCGGCATGGTGACGGGAACTTGGATACGGCGTTTTTCAAAGGTCTCGAAACGGAGATGAACTAACGGGAATTAGGAGGAGGCCCATATGTATTTTCCCGACTACCGTCCCAGGAGATTGCGGAAAAACGAGAACTTCCGGCGCCTGATCCGGGAGACGACTCTGGCCGCGGATGATTTCATGTATCCCCTTTTCGTCGTCCCCGGCAAGGGCGTCAAGAAACCCATCGCCTCCATGCCGGGCAATTTTCAGATGTCGGTGGACCACATCGTCCGGGAGGCGAAGACGGCCCGCGAGGCAGGCATCCCCGCCGTTCTCCTCTTCGGCATCCCCGACCGGAAGGACGAACTGGCCACCGGGGCCTTCGCCAGGGACGGCATCGTCCAGCGGGCGGTCCGGGAACTCAAGCACAAGGTCCCGGACATCCTGGTCGTCACCGACGTCTGTCTCTGCGAATACACCAGTCATGGCCACTGCGGGATGATCGAGAAAGGGGAAGTGGACAACGACTCTACCCTCGAGGTCCTGGCGGAGACGGCGGTCTCCCACGCCCGGGCGGGAGCGGACATGGTGGCCCCGTCGGCGATGATGGACGGCCAGGTGGGGGCGATCCGTGCGGGACTCGACGAGGCGGGTTTCGAGGGCACACCCATCATGGCCTACTCGGCCAAGTACGCCTCGTGCTTCTACGGCCCCTTCCGGGACGCCGCGGAGAGCGCCCCCCAGTTCGGGGACCGGAAGGCCTATCAGATGGATCCGGCCAACGGCGACGAGGCGATCCGGGAGATCACCCTGGACGTGGAGGAGGGGGCGGATATCATCATGGTGAAGCCGGCCCTGGCCTACCTCGACGTGATCCGCCGGGCCCGGGAGGAGTTCGACCTGCCCATCGCCGCCTACAACGTCAGCGGCGAGTTCGCCATGATCAAGGCGGCGGCCCAGTTGGGTTGGCTCGACGGCCGGCGGGCCATGCTGGAGGTCCTGACCTCCATCAAACGGGCGGGGGCGGACATCATCATCACCTATTTCGCCCTGGAGGCGGCCCGGGCCCTGGCGGAGTGAAAACATGCCTGATATAACGGCCCGGAGTGAGTCGTTGCCTGTAATCGATACCCTGATCGCCGCGACGGCAAATACCCACTCCTTGATCGTCGCCACCCGCAATGTCCGCCACATTGTCCGCTGTCAGGCAAAGGTCTTCAACCCCTGGGATATGCCGACGGATGGATAGGGAAAGGACACGGCTGCTGCCGGCGACGCTCCGGATGGTGGCTTGGGAGGTCACCCGGAGCTGCAACCTCAACTGCGCGCACTGCCGGGCCGCGGCGGCTTGCGGCCCCTATGAGGGCGAGTTGGAAACCGCCGCCTGTCTGCGCCTCCTGGACGACATCGCCGCCTTCAGCAAACCGGTGATCATCCTCACCGGAGGGGAACCGCTCCTCCGGAGGGATATCTGGACAATCGCCGCCCACGGGGACCGGCTGGGACTGCGGATGGTCATGGCGACCAACGGGACCCTGGTGACGAAGGCAATCGCCGGCAAGATGCGGGCCGCGGGGATCCGCCGGGTGAGCGTCAGCCTCGACGGACCCGATGCGGCCAGCCACGACGGCTTCCGGCGGTCGCCCGGGGCCTTTGCGGGGGCCCTGGCGGGGATCGCCGCCCTGAAGGAGGCGGGGGTGGAGTTCCAGATCAACACGACGATCACCCGGGACAACCTGGACCGGCGTCAGGAGATTCATGAATTGGCCCGGAACCTCGGCGCCGCGGCCCACCACATCTTCCTCCTGGTCCCCACGGGGCGGGCCCGGGACCTGGCGGACCAGGAGATCACCGCCGGACAATACGAGGAGACGCTGGAGTGGTTCTATGAGCAGAGCCTCACCTGCCCCATCCAGCTCAAGGCAACCTGCGCCCCCCACTACTACCGGGTCTTCCACCAGCGCCGGGCCGCGGATCGCCGGAAACAGCGGGACCGCCAAGAGTCGGCGGGGGATCGGGAAACGGGGGGTCCGGAGGGACCGCCGATCCGGGAGCGGCAAGCGGCGACGGGGCATCCCGGTTCCACGGGGGGCGACGAGGTCCCGGCCTCGGGGGCGCCGGGGGCCTCGGGGGCGCCGGGAGACTTACATTCCGGGGGCCATCCCTTCAACACGATGACCCGGGGGTGTCTGGGCGGGGTGTCCTTCTGCTTCATCTCCCACCGCGGTCAGATCCAGCCCTGCGGCTATCTGGAGTTGGACTGCGGACAGCTCGCACGGAGCGGTTTCCGTCAGATATGGGAAAACTCCCGGATCTTCAGGGAATTGCGGGACCTGAGCCTCTACGGGGGGAAGTGCGGACGCTGCGAATTCATCCGCGTCTGCGGGGGCTGCCGGGCCCGGGCCTATGAGCTGACCGGCGATTACCTGGCCGAGGAGCCCTATTGCCTCTACGAACCCTCCCAGCGTGGAGACCTTTGAAAGACGCCGCAGGTGAAGCCGTGGTCCGTGGAAATTAGAATTCATCATGAATCATATCAATTATTTACAAGATAGTTTCCAGAAGGCGGGTTGCATGAAAAGATTAACCGTGGTTATCGTCGCGTTCACACTGCTTTATCTTGCCGGGCCGGCGAACGCCGCCGGGCTGGCAATCGCCGCTGGTTCCAACACTCCTGCGGGTCCGGCCGGGGTTGCCGGCGGGGGCGCGGCCTCGCCCAAGTCCTTTCAGGAACTGGACACCAATAAAGACGGCAAACTGAGCTGGGAGGAGTTGGACCGGGAGGCGACGCGGATCTTCAATGAACACGACAAGAATGGGGACGGCGTCCTGGATCGCCAGGAGTACGACCTGATTCCGGGGAAGAAAACGAAATTCGAGGATCTCGACGCCGACCAGGACGGCAAGCTCACCTTGGATGAACTCCGGCGGGCGGCCCGGGAACGGTTCTACCGTCAGGACCGTAACGCCGACGGCGTTTTGAGCGAGGAAGAACTCCGTTCCAGCCCCCGCTATCATCCCCAGGCAGGGCCCCTCATGGGCATCTACTTCTGAAGGCGAGAACGGCGGGCGGGACGGGCGCGGGCGATCCCCCGCCCCTGGGAGCGCATTTTTCGCCGCAAACCCTGCGACAGCGGCTTAGGGAGGGCATAGACGAGCATGGATACGACGGACCGGCAGATCCTCCAGATCCTCCAGGACGATTTCCCCCTGGTCCCCCGGCCCTTTCGGGCGGTGGCGGAACGGCTCGGCCTGGACGAGGCGGAGGTCCTGGACCGGGTGGGGCGGATGAAGGCGGCCGGGGCGATCCGCCGCATCGGCGCCACCTTCAATCCCCGGGCCCTGGGTTTCGTGACCACCCTCTGCGCCGCCCGGGTCCCGGCAGGGAAGGTGGCGGCCTTCCGCGACCTCATCAACGCCTCGCCCCTGGTGACCCACAACTACCGGCGGGACCACGAATACAACATCTGGTTCACCGTTATCGCCCCCTCCGCGGCGGCCCGGGAGGAATTCATCCGGAAGGTGCGAGAGGAAACGGGGATCGTGGACATCCTCGACATGCCGGCGGCGCGGACCTTCAAGATCGACGCACGCTTCGCCGTGTGACGCCAATCGCCGGCCCTCCCCTCGACGGGGCGGAACCCGCCGGCGGGGGGCGAGAGGGGGAGAGGGGCGGCGATCGGGGCTTCCCCTCCGAAAACGAGCGGGGATTTTCGCTTTGAACTCGATATTACGCAAAAAGGTTAAGGCATCATGACGGAAGACACATCTCCCTCGAACCGAACCCGGCCGAGATTTTTTCTCATCGACGGCAGCAACTACGTCTTTCGGGCCTTTTACGCCATCTCCGGTCTGACGAATTCCCGGGGATTCCCCACCAACGCCATCTATGGCTTCACCACCATGCTCCTCCGCCTCCGGAAGGAATGGCAGCCCGATTACCTTGCCGTGGCCTTCGATGTCCAGGGACCGACCTTCCGTCACGAACTCTACGACCATTACAAGGCCACCCGCCGGGAAATCCCCGGGGACCTGGTTGTCCAGCTTCCCCGCATCCGGGAGGTGGTGCGGGGGTTCGCCATCCCCATCCTGGAGAAGCAGGGGGTGGAGGCCGACGACATCATCGGCGCCCTGGCGGCCCGTTACGCCGGCCCGGAACTCCAGGTGTGCATCGTCTCGGGAGACAAGGACATGATGCAGCTTGTGGGCGACCATGTGCTGCTCATCGACACCATGAAGGACAAGATCTACGATGCGGCGGCGGTGCGGGAGAAGTTCGGCGTTCCTCCCTCCCAGGTGGTGGAGATCATGGGGCTTACGGGAGATTCATCGGACAACGTCCCCGGCGCCCCGGGGATCGGCCCCAAAGGCGCCCTTCGCCTCATCGAGGAATTCGGAACCATCGAGAACCTTCTCCGGAATATCGACGGGGTGAAGAACGCCAGGGCCAAGGAGGCGCTCCGCCGCCACGGCGACCAGATCCGACTGAGCCGCGAGTTGGTGACTATCCGGAAGGACGAGGCTATCGCCTTCAACCTCGACGACGCCCGCTACCGCGAGCCCGACGGGGAGGCCCTGATGGCCCTATTCAAGGAATGCGAATTCTCCTCCCTCCTCCAGGAGTTGAAGCTCAGGGACGAGGAACTGCGGGGCAGCTACACCATCGTCCGCACGGCGGAAGAACTCCGGCGCCAAAGCGACGAGATCCGGGCCGGCGGTGTCTGCTCCCTGGAGGTGATCCTCACCGCCCCGGGGGCCATGCGGGCGGAAATCGCCGGCGTCGCCCTGGGCATCCGTCCGGGGCGGGCCGTCTATATCCCCCTGTTGCACCCGGAGGCGACGCCGGAGAGGGCCGCAGCCTCCGGCGATTCCGGACGGCCGCCGCCCGCCGGGGAAGGGATCTGGGAAATCCTGACGACCCTCCTGAGCGATCCGGCGATCCTCAAGCACGGCCACGATCTGAAACCCATGCGGATCGCCCTGGCCGAGGCGGGGGTGACGCCCGCCGGCCTGGGGGACGACACGCTGATCGGCGCCTACGTCCTCAACCCCTCCCGGCGGAGCTTCGAGCTGTCCGAAATCGTAACGGACCATCTCCACCGTCACATCCCGGCGGCTCGGGAGATCATGGGCCACGGGGTCCGGCAGCTCCCCCCGGACCTTGTTCCGGCGGACAGGATGGCGGCTTACGCCTGCGCCCGGGCCGATGCCGTTTTGGCCCTGCGGGAATTCCTCGCCGCGGCGTTGGAGCGGGAAGGCCTCACCCCCCTGTTCCGGGAGCTGGAGGCGCCCCTCATCCCCATCCTCGCCCGGATGGAGCGCACAGGGGTCCTGGTGGATCGGGAACTCCTCCGCGCCATGTCCGGGGAAATGCAGGAACTCATGGAGATATCGGCGGAAAAGATCTATCGCCTCGCCGGGGAGAGGTTCAACATCCAGTCGCCCAAGCAGCTCCAGCGCATCCTCTTCGAGAAGCTCCGGCTGGCGAAGGGGAAGAAGACCAAGGGGGGCTATTCCACCGACGTGGACGTCCTGGCCGGCCTTGCCCGACGCCACGAGCTGCCCGCGGAGATCCTGGCCTACCGAAGCTTCGCCAAACTCAAATCCACTTATATCGACGCCCTGCCGTCCCTGGCGCATCCCCGGACCGGAAGGATCCACGCCTCCTTCAATCAGGCGGCGACGGCCACGGGGAGGCTCTCCAGCAGCAATCCCAACCTGCAGAACATCCCCATCCGCACCGTGGAGGGAAAGCGGATCCGTCAGGCATTCATCGCCCCGCCGGGCTGCCGGATCGTCTCCGCCGACTACTCCCAGATCGAATTGCGGGTCCTGGCCCACCTCTCGAACGATCCGACCCTCTTGGCGGCCTTCCGGGAGGGCGAGGACATTCACAGCCGCACCGCCTCCACCATCTTCGGCGTCTTCCCCGAGTTCGTCAACGAGGAGATGCGCCGTCAGGCCAAGGTGATCAATTTCGGCATCCTCTACGGGATGAGCGCCTTCGGCCTGGCCAAGGAACTCGATATCAACCCGAAGCTCGCCCAGGCCTATATCGACGAATACTTCCGGAGATACGCCGGGGTGAGGGACTACCTGGACGGGGTGCTGGAACAGGCCCGCCGGGACGGCTACGTCCGCACCCTCATGAACCGCCGCCGCTACCTGCCCGACCTCCATGCCGCCAACGCCAACGTCCGCCAGTTCGCCGAGCGGATGGCCATCAATACCCCCATCCAGGGCACGGCGGCGGACCTCATCAAGCTGGCCATGATCCACATCGACCGCAGGCTGGCCGCCCAGGGTCTGAAGGCCGTCATGATCATTCAGGTCCACGACGAGTTGGTCCTGGAGGTGCCGGAGGGGGAAGTGGCGGCGGTGACCGCCCTCCTCCGGGAGGAGATGGAACAGGTCATGTCCCTGCGGGCGCCCCTGAAGGTGGCCCTCCACGAGGGCCGCAACTGGGATGAGGCCCACCAATAAAACTCTTTCATTGACTTTTTTCCTGTCTTGGGGCAGGAGAACCCCCGCCGGCGCCGAGCCGGGCTTGCTCGTCCCGGCGCCTTGCCCTGGACCCGGGGCGATGCGGCGACGACGCCACGATTTCTTTTCACGGCCCCGGGAGGCCTTTCTCTCAACTTTCTTGTCATCTCGACCGAAGGGAGAAATCTTTAACAATCTGCCATCATTGACGGAAGATGGAAGGGATATGGAAACCGAACACAAGCGGGGACAAATCGCGGCGAGACGCCACGCGGGCCTTCACGGACGGCGGCCAGGGCGCTTGGCCGTCCGCTTCTTGCTTCCCGCCCTCCTGAGCGCCGCCCTCCTGGCGGCGGCCCTCGGCTCATCGGCGGCGGGCGCGATGGAGGCCCCCGTCCAAAGCGGCGGCAAAAACGCCGGAGGCGTCCTGGCGCGGCCCACCCTCAAGGACGGCCGCCAGCCCCCCCCGGGGAGGGCGAGGCTCGAGCCCATCCCGCCGCCGCCCGCCGCGAAGACTCCCGCCTGGGAACACGGGGCGGATTACACGGAGCTGCAAAAGGCCATCGCGGATCGTCTGGCCGCCACCGATCGGAACCGGGATGGCAAGCCCATTGGGCCCACGCTTCGGGAGAGATTCTATCGCGAGGGCGATTGCCGCCCCGCCTGGGCACGGGAGGGGATCATCTCCACCCAGGTCCGCAAATTGACGCAACTCCTGAAAGAGGCCGAGCAGGAAGGACTCAACCCCGAGGACTACCAGGTCACCCAGATCGAGACGCTGACCGACCGGTTGGAGGAGGCGACCCGGGCCGGGGAGGCCGTCCGGCCGGAGACCTGGGCCGAATGGGACATCCTGCTTACCGACGCCTTCCTGCGGTACGGGCGCCACGTCTCCGAGGGCCGACTCGATCCGGCAAAGTGGTTCTATCAGTGGGTTCCCTACCGGCGGACCACCGATCTGGTCGAGGTCCTCACGGAGGCCCTCAAAAGCGGCGATGTAGAGGGGGCCTTGCGGCGCCTCCCCCCTCGCTATCCAGCCTATGGGCAATTGCGGACGGAACTGGCCAAGTACCGGCTGATCGCCGCCCAGGGCGGCTGGAGGCCCATTCCGGAAAAGCTGAAGCTGCGCCGCGGGAGCGCCGGGGAGGCGGTCAACCTTCTCAGGCGGCGGCTGTTGGTGGACGGCGATCTCGACCCCGCGGCCTCGGGGAAGAGCAACCGTTTCGACCGGGAGTTGGAGGCGGCCCTCCAGAGGTTTCAGCGCCGTCACGGCCTCCGGGAGAGTGGCGTTGTCGATGAGGACACCCGCAAGGCGCTGAATTTCGCCGTGGAAAAACGAATCCGCCAGATCGAGTGGAACATGGAGAGATGGCGTTGGCTTCCCGACGAACTGGGCCCGCGGTACATCATGGTCAACATCCCCGATTTCCGCCTCTTCGCGGTGGAAAATCAGGTCACGGTGATGTCCATGAAGACCGTGGTGGGAAAGGCCTCCCAGCCCACCCCGGTGTTCATGGACAACATGAGCTATCTGGAACTCAACCCGACCTGGAACGTTCCCAATTCCATCGTCGCCGAGGAAATGATTCCCAAGGCCCAGAAGGATCCCGAGTTTCTGGGAAAGAAACGCATCCGTCTCTACAGCAACTGGAGCCCCACCGCCAAGGAGATCGATCCCAAGACGATCGATTGGAGGAAGGTTAACCCCAAGAGGTTTCCCTACCGGATGATCCAGGATTCAGGGGTCAATCCGCTGGGACGGATCAAGTTCATGTTCCCCAACCAATTCGATGTATATCTCCACGACACCACGCAGAAAAGCCTGTTCCAGCGGCCGCGGCGGATGTACTCCCACGGCTGCATCCGGGTGGAGAAACCCTTCGAGTTGGGCGCATGGGTCCTCAAAGACGACCCGGCCTGGTCGCAGGAACGGCTCGTGGGGGAGATCCGGAAAGGAAAGCGGCAGCAGGTCAATCTATCCAAACCCCTTCCCGTGTATGTCATCTACCTGACAGCGTGGTTCGACACCCGGGGACACATCCACTTCCGGGACGACATCTACGATTATGACAAGAGCCTGGAAAAGGTACTGGAGCAGTCTTCCGGGACCGCCGTGCGCCTCTTGAGGACCGCGAACCCGCTATAACAGGCCGCCGCCCCGCCACCCATGCGGAGACCTTCGAGGCCATTGCCAAAGCATCGGAAATTGACTCTCCGAGACCTTTGCAAAACCCCGTTGCGTCCTCCCTATGGTCCTTGTCAATATTGTCATTCCCGCGAAAGCGGGAATCCCGTGTTTTCAAGCGCCCTGCGGATGCCGGGTCAAGTCCGTCCGGGCATGGGCGGCGGAGTTTCGAAGCTCTCGGGGAAATCCTAATGATGGCAGATTGTTAAAGATTTCTCCCTTCGGTCGAGATGACAATAAAAAGGGCCTACCGATACGCATCGATCATGCAAGCCCTCGCTTTCATCTGGTGCCGGCGGGATAACTCCTTGAAGCATGGGCGTTTCCTCCTTTTTGGGTATATCGAATTTTTTTGGGTATCTTTTGGGTCTTTTCATATACCCAAAAACCGTGGATTTTGATAAACTCCCTAGCCCAAGTTCATGATTTTTACCCCCAAAAAGGGGAAAATCGGCAGTTTTTGAAAATGTGAAGTTAGTTATATCAATAGGTTACGCTATCTCGGAGGCCAAAAAGCCATTTGTAGTACCAAAATATTTATTAACGGCTTGACATGGGTGCTTTTCTGTTATAGTGAGGCGGCATGTGGTCATTTATGATGTCCTGCATCTTTCTCATCGGCCAGGCCAGACAATAAAAACGATCATCTGAGCCCCCTCACAAAAATATGTAGTACCCAAACGACCGTTTCGCCGCTCGTAAGCACTCGATAATGCTAATAATATTTTTTACGATCATGAACTTGGGTTAACCTCCCACGAAGTGGATATTTCATTTCAAGGGAGGTTTTTTATTTTTGGCGGAAAGGAAAACGAATTATGGACACCGTAAATTTTTTTCAATTACTGGGGACAAATGGGTCAATCATCATGTGCGCCAGTTCCGTTCCTCAGCTTATCAAGACCTACAGAACCAAATGCATTACAGGACTGAGCGGGACATACCTGGCCATTTTGATGATCGGGATGTCCCTCATCCTGTCCTATGCACTGTACGTTAAAAACATCGTGTTCATTTTTGGAAACAGCCTTTCGCTGACCCTGACGGGTTTGCTGGTGGCGATGTGGTTCAGGTATAAAAAAAATCATGAAAAAACAACTAATCAAGGAGGGATTGAGCATGGAACAAGTAAATGAAGTGGCGGATATTGATGTCATGGATCAAACTTCGGAACGTTCACTGGTTGGCCCAATTGTTTTACTGGCGCTGGCCATACTCTATGATCTGTCACCGGTCGATATTGTTCCTGATTTCCCGGTGATAGGCTATATCGACGACTTAATAATCACGGCGATTGCAACCTTGAATCTGCTGCAAAAATGGCTTGAAAATTTCAGCATGGCTTTTGCGAGACTATTGGGACTGATGAAATGGATGGTGATCTTTGTCGGAATTATCGCGATTTCACTTTTGGGATTGGCGGCATGGGGGGTTGTGAAGTTATTTACAGCCTAACAAAGGAGGCAACATGATGGCCATAAAAATAGTTTTACTCAACGTGTTCGATCTCCAAACAGGAATCTTGCAGAAAAAGAGTCAATACAATCCGTATGACAGCCCCACGCGAATCATTCAGGAGTTGCCCTTTGAGCGGATAAATCTTTCAAAATGAGTATGGAGCGAGTCTCCGGTTACTTCGGGTCTGGTACTTCCCGATGGCCCTTATTTTAGTTGACATCTGTAATAGGCTTAGTGTAATCATAAAAGCACCGCAAAAATCCGGCGCTTCCCCGTTTATCACTTCAAAATTTTCGAGGTCATTATGACCGACGGAAAACGCGAATTTTATTCCAAAGCAGAATACGCTCTTACTGCGCATGGTTATCGTTACTTTGACGGCGACAGGGATATTAAGGGCAAGGGACGACAGCACGCCAATAAACCTGATTACATTGCAGTCAAAGGAAACACGGCAATCATCGGCGAGATTAAATCGCCTGCGGAAAGCCCAAAATCAAGCAGTTGGCGACAGATCCAAAACAGCGACACGGAAGAGTTTAAAAAGGTCCGGATGGAAGTGGCCAACCGTGAAAAGGCTGGACTTGTATCACCGGAAGTCGGTGGCCACGAAATTATCATTCGCGGTCAGATAGCGGATTACGTCCGCAAGATCGGCATCAACTTTGATTTGCCGGATTCATTATCACAAAACATCGAAATCCAAATGGGTTATACCTTCCCTGCATCCGAAAGCAAAAATGTAGAGCGAGCATTGAAAAACTGCAGAAAGATAGTTCATGAAAGAATAGACACGGGAAACGGTGCCACCACTCTCATTTTTGGTTAGCGAGAAGGGCATAAATGAATGGGATCATTAGATATTGCGTGGTGAAAAAACGCAAAGGGTTCTTAAAGAGACAGCCGATTTATACCCATTTATTTTTCATTCCGATTGATCCTAAAAAATACATGTATCTGGCGTTGATCGGCAAGGATGTTGACGATCAGGAAAATACTTATGCCGCCCAATTGTTGATCAAGATATCAGATGACATCATGGAAAGTACGCTTGCGGGCGAACATGAATATTTTGGCAAGAAGTTCATCGAGCTTGAAGCGCTAAAATGTAAATCAACCAGTCCGTCCCAAGGTAAATACGTCGTAACCATTCCCAAAAAGGGCGACTACATCAAATCAAACCTGGAGATCGAATATCACATCGAGTACAGCACCGTCGAAAAAAGAATATACCTGTTGAGGGGCGAATTAAATTTAGTGTCCGGTGAGATAGCAGTGGCGAATTGAATATTTGTGCCTAAAAAAAGGGGGTGGTTTGATGTCCGGTTATGGTGTTTATAAAGTGACCGATAAGAAGTGCGCGACATGTTCTTTCTGGTCGGGTAAGCGAACAATCGTTTTTCGTGCCAATAAACCGTTCAATGTTAATGCCGACGCAGGGCATGCAGACTGTATCGCTCAGAAAGGCAGAAAGGCGACGGCGGCAACAACATGTCTGAAATGGAAGTTGTGGGAGAAGTTGTAGGCTGATTTTATTCTATTATTCAAAAGGAGTTTATACCATGATTGATCTAAGCATTATTGTTGATGGGGCAAGACGAATTTGGGATATGATTCCGCAATACCTTCGTGATTGGTCAAAAAGTGAAGTTTTGAAATTTATCCGGGAAAATATCCCTGACTTTTTCAATTTCTGCAAAGGCAAAATCAGCTCTTTGTGGGCAAGAATAACCAACAAAAAGGCAAAAGAAGCCGTTGATACTGCAACATCTAATTTTCTTTCCTTAAATGATCAAATACCCTTAGATGTCAAAAAGGATCTTTTTGAACAAATCACCGGTTCTCAATATAATCCTAATGCAAACATTACAACTCAGGGTCTGACTGAAATTATTCGTACCGACGAAGAAAAGAAAGCTGCTGCCATGCAAATGGCGTATCTCGTGGCTGTGTTGGGACAGATTAACCAGAAGCAAGAAGCGATGGTGAAAGAATATGTGAGCGCTCTGAAGATCACGGAAGAACTCAGAAGAGAGATAAAGAATGAGCTTTTTGAGGCAGAAAAGGAATTTGTCAGATTTGCCGAAGAATTAAGAAGGCTTGATGAGGAATTTAAGAGCACATCGTTTGAAACGGCAATGGCTAAAAAAGCAGCAGACGATATTATTGACCTTATTTGATTATGAGGATAGATGATATGGAAAATTTCGATACGACGGATGGAAGGTTCGATGGCGTTATCAACGACTATCTTGATGCCAACGAGGATAATCAATTCAACCTTGAGACTACGGCTATTGCCGCTTCTCGTGTGTTTTCTATTCCACAGAATTCAGACGCCCTTGCATTGGCTCAAAACAATCCTGCCCTTGTAAAGATGTGGAATATTTTTCAGAAAAATAATGAACTGCAAAAAGCAACCATTGACCAGATCATCGAAGTACAAAAAGCTTCTCACGCATTCATTCAGATTATCAACAAGCGGGAAATGTTGCAGGCGGCCGCAATAATTACCGTTAAAAACCAGCTCAATACTCTCAGCATTGAAAACCAGCAAATCTATGAAACCATCAGAAAACTTGCTGGTAATGTATTGCAGAGATTTACTCAGCTTGAACATAAAATTGAACATGTTGAAGCCGTGGCCAGCCTTACGCAATGGATACAAAATTTAAAATGGCGCAAATACCTGGACGACCCCCACACCAAACGATTTTTCCGAATTCTGGATGATTTTTACATCAATTCCGGGAAAAATTTCACACTGCAAAACCTGGAATCCCTGAAAACAGCTCTTGATCAATCGGACATTGAGCCGTTCAAAGAAGTATCTCTCGAAGAATTCACTACAAACTTAGTGGACGAGTGGATACAGCATGACTTCCATGGAAGCATCAAATACAGTCCATATAATGAGAACTATAATTTTAAAGAAATCAACAACAAAATAACCTTGCCGTTTCTTTCCTCGATTTACCTGATAGCCGAGGAATACAATCATCATATGGAAAGGCGTTATTCGGTTGATAGGATACGCGATGACATAAAGCAAGCTGCGTTATGTTATATGAAGAAGGATTGCGGCATTGATGTTTCCGCAAGGCTTGAATATTACCATTTGGGCATTGAACTTTTGAACGGCAGAAGGCTTATAGAATTTTTGGATTCACCAGCTTCTGCTGTTTCTGCGGTAAAATCTGGCAGATCCGCCGCAATAACTTCATCAATTTCTTCTGTTGAAATTGATACAAGTCAGGAGCGGTATAAAGAATATCTGGACATGGTAAATGTTCTTGTGTGTATTCCGGCGCAAGCCGCCACCTGATTCCGTTTCATTCCGCCACCCAATTCCGGGGGAATGCGCCACCCAATTCCGGGGGAATGCGCCACCCGATTCCGGCGCAAGTCGCCACCTGTAAATGCTCGCCATAATGGAGCCGCCGCTGTTCGCCGTGCGGACCGGGAGGAGTGGTTGCCAAGCGTTTCCGGAGGGCGGCGCGGGAGTATTTTTTATCTTCCTTGAGCGGACCGGGGGAGTATCGCCCCTCGTCGCGGCGAACCAATGCCGGCGCGCCGGCATAGGTAAAATACCTGAAATTATAGGTGGAATCGACGACGGTCAAAAAGTTTTGCCTCCGGAAATCACCCCCCTATTTCCCGCCGCGGCGCCGGTTGGAAATGGCGCCGCAATCACCCTTTCGTATATCTGTTGCAGGATAAAAGAAGTACGGGAACATCCTGCATTGGGAAAAGGAGTACATTCCCAATGATTCCTTTGAACCCTTTTGTCCTGGCGGAGGCATCGAGGGCGCTTCCTTCGACTACTGTATGAGCGCCTGGAAAAAGCCTCACGGATTTGTTGCGGCAAGGAAGTTTACGGAGAATAAAGACGACGGCCAGGGGGTGTTGTTTCCCCACTGGCGCTATCAGGTCCATTTTTTTCTTGCCACAAATACCGGTGTCGTCATCCTTCTGGATGTTGATCTCGCAGCGACGGGCAACACGCCGGAGGTGCTCCTTCAGACGGCCGATTTTTGCCAATACCTTGTTGTAACGCTTGGTGCCATGCTTCTTTACCAATGCGTCACGAACCTTCTCCATTGTCAAGAGATTTATTATTGTCTTACATGGCAACAAATTGAAACCCAAATTAACCATTATATAAATTATTAAAATCACTTAGATCAAATCATCGGTAGGAACTTCGGTCTAAATATTTACGCTTGACGTAAAACGTAAACAAGTGTAACCTGCAAGCCATGATTCGATCATTTGCCTGCAAGCATACCGAAAAGCTTTACAACGGTGGAAGAGTGCCCCGTTTTCAATCTATAATGCAGCAGGCTGAGCGTCGATTGCAGATACTCGACAGCGCCACATGCATCGGGGACCTGATGAATCTTCCCAGTAATCGCTTTGAATCACTGGGAGGAGACCGGACCGGCCAGCAGAGCATCCGCATAAACCAACAGTGGCGCATTTGCTTCGAATGGCGGGAAGACGGTCCATACAATGTAGAAATCGTAGATTATCATTGAAAGGAGGAACGCCATGAACGCTATGCGCCCCATACATCCCGGCGAAGTGCTGAAGGAAGAGCTTGCCGAAATCAACATGACCGCCAATGCCTTTGCCAAGGCACTGCACGTACCGGCTAACCGGATAACAGCCATCCTGAACGGTACCCGTTCTATTACCGCCGACACCGCGCTGCGCATTTCCATTTTTTTCGGAACCACACCGGAATTCTGGCTGAATCTTCAGACAACGTATGATTTGAAGGTGGCAAGAAATTCTGTCGGCGAAAAGGTAAAGCAAGAGGTCAGATCTTTTATACCTGCCACACCTGGCCTGAAACACGCCTAAATAACGGTGCATTGGCGTCACCCAATGCGTCGTTATGTCTTTTCCGGAAGTATCGCCGAGATCTTTTGTAACCAATCACAGGGTATCCACGTTTATGGATGAGCGAGCCAGGACAAATCTTTTTGTTGTCCTTTAAGATGCCGTTGTTGCGTATTCCGGCGCAAGCCGCCACCTGATTCCGTTTCATTTTCCTGGCCGGTGATGACAGATGATTACATCTTCGCCATCATGGATCTTTAACTTTGCCCAGGGGTGGTCAAAATTGGGTTATCACAGGTGGTCAATTTTCGGTTGTCATTTCCACCACCGCTACGTGTGAGCAAAAGATTTCTCGCTTCTGCCGACAATTAGACGAAGGCAAACTTGCAATTGGACGGATATAAAACTTGCAATTGGACGGGATCGGTGCTTAAGACAATCCCATGAAGAACAATAATTTATATCCCCGATGCCTCCAGCCCCGGGTGATAGAGGCCCTCGTCGATTCGCCGGTCGTGCTGATCCACGGTCCGCGGCAGTCCGGAAAGACCACGCTGGCCCGACAGGTCGGCGATGCGGAGGGATTCAAGTATCTGAGCTTTGACGACGATGTACAGCGGGCGGCGGCGCAGGCGGACCCGGTGGGGTATGTCGCCGATCTGCCGGAGCGGGTGATTTTGGACGAAGTACAGCGGGTGCCGGGACTCTTCACCTCACTGAAAGCGGCAATCGATGCGCGCAGAAAACCGGGGCGGTTTATCCTGACGGGCTCGGCGAATGTGCTACTGGTGCCTAATCTGGCTGATTCGCTTGCCGGTCGTATGGAGATTTTGCGACTGCATCCGCTGTCTCAGGTGGAGATCTCCGGAGGAACGCCCGATTTTCTGTCGGCCCTGTTCGGTTTTGCTTTCAAGCCCGGAGCGACAGGTCGCCGTCTGGGCCGGTTACTGGCGGAGCGGGTGGCGGCAGGTGGGTACCCGGCGGCGCTGGCGCGGGCCACGGCACGTCGGCAAGCAGCCTGGTACCGGAATTATGCCAATACCCTGATTCAACGCGACGTCCTAGACTTGGCGCGCATCAGTGCGCTGGATGCGCTGCCGCGACTGCTGACGCTGGTTGCGGGCCAGACGGCTTGCCTTTTGAATGTGTCCGAAATTGCCGCACCGTTTCAGGTTAGCAGGCAGACCATTCGTGAGTATGTCACTCTCCTCTCAAGGATTTTTCTACTGGAGGAACTGCCGCCTTGGCACAGCAACCGGATGAGCCGTTTGATCAAAACGCCCAAATTGCATATAGGTGACACCGGGCTGGCCTGTTCGCTCCTCAGCCTGGATGCGGAAATGTTGTGGGAAGACCGCGCTCTTTTCGGGCGGATTCTGGAGACGTTTGTTTTTCAGGAGCTGCGCCGTCAGGGAAGTTGGCATGAGGAGACGGTTTCCTTCAGCCATTTTCGTGACAAGGACAAGGTGGAGGTGGATATCGTCCTAGAATCCGGGGGACTGCTGGCGGGAATTGAGGTGAAGGCCACGGCAACGTTGACCGGCGACGATTTCAGAGGGATGCGCAAACTTCAGGACGCCGCGCAAAAGAGTTTTGCCGCCGGGGTCGTGCTGTATGACGGCGATGCCGTTGTCCCCTTCGGGAACAAACTGTATGCCGTCCCCATATCGAGACTCTGGGAGGCCAGATGACGACCTACACCGAGGACACCGTTTTGGAGTAGTTTCCAGGGGGCACACCAAGGATGATTTTTCCTCCGTTGATTTCATCATGGCCTATTCCGTTTGCGATGCCCACGCCATTGCCTAAATCGTTGCTCAATATCCTCAAAACTGGGGCGGACGCTTGTTCCAAAATCGTTCTCCATCGGTCATCCTCCTTCGCGGTTGATGACCAACCATACCCGCCACCAGAAAATTTTTCACGCAGCCTTACCGGAAGGACACGTTTTTTCTCTTGCCAATGGGGAGGGGCTCATCTCACGACCCCATGAGCGAGAGAATTTATTGCATACGCCATTTTCTCAGTCGATAGTTTGGCTATACTTCACGTATTGAATCGTGAATTTTGGTCACTTGAGTTTCCATTTCGTATATTTTGAGGAGGCGCTTATGAAACCACCAAGTACGGATACAGAAAAACCGACCTTTTCCGAGACAGTAAAAGAATGCTACCCCGATCGCTCGGACGACCAAGTGACGGGAATCCTGTTTTCATACTGTGCGCAATGGGGAAGGGATTATCGTTTCGCTGAGGTCCCTGTTGATCAAAACGGTCGGTCAATGGGGTATAGCCTGTCGCTTGAAGACCCTAAGTTTACGGAATATGTCGGCTGGCTGGACGAGTATCTATTGGCGCTCGACGCCGAACCGGAGACGGAGCAGATCGGTTTGTGCCGGTATGTAGCCGACGCAGAACCGGAAGATGCCATGTTCATTCTGGGCAAGAATGCCGCCCTTCACCAATTTGATGCAGAATGGGTGGAAATGGCCATTGAGAACGGAATGTCTTTTGAGGAATATTACAAGGAAAATGAAGTCAGTTTCGTGAAATACTGGAAATCATGCTGTGAAGATTTGCCCCAAGATGAATTCCCCCTGGCAAAGTTTATCGAGGACGAGAGGAAATTTTTTGAACGAGTCTTATGGGAGATGGGACAGAAAGAGAAATTCTGTCCTCATGTCCGTCATGCCGACGCCGGTTATCGCATTCCCTTATCGATTGCCTTAAAGAAGGAGAAAAACAAGGAAGAGCGGATCAATCTTTTGAAACTTTTTTACCATTATTACAATACCTATTCGGATAAATAGCATAATTGAATGGAAAGCCATGAACGTGCGGGAATTTAAGAAATGATTGAATTGTCGCGCTCATATTTGCCAGGCCGAAGGTGGGGTATATGCTGAGTTTAGGGATAAGAGATGTTACGAGAATGAAGTATATAGGTGGCAAGGCAAGGTGAAACCGAATATCAAAGAATGGCCCCATGACGAACGACCGAGGGAAATGCTTCTGGCAAAAGGTCCGGAAGCGTTGAGCGATGCGGCCCTTTTGGCAATTTTGCTGCGCACGGGGAAAAAAGGTCAAAACGCCGTTGAACTTGCCCGGGAATTGATTGAACGTTTTGGCGGCTTTGCGGGGCTCCTTTCGGCAAGAAGCGAAGATATTTTGCAGGTCAAAGGCATCGGCAAAGCCAAGATCGCCCAGATCCTTGCGGCTATGGAGATCGTCAAGAGGCAAGCCCGTCAGACCTTGGATAAGACCATTGTCATTGACAATCCGGAGGCCCTTTATGCTTATCTCAAAACTGCCATGCAGAGCCTTCCGCGCGAGGAGTTTCGCGTCCTCCATCTCAACCGGTCAAAATACTTGATCGGCGAGGATACGCTTTTTCGCGGCACGGTGGACGAATCGGCGATTTATGCGCGCGAGGTGATTGACGCGGCCCTGCGCCGCAAGGCCACCGCCTTGATATTCGCCCACAATCACCCCAATGGTCCCGCATCGGCCAGTGAGCAGGATAAGGCACTCACCGCCGGGCTTGTCAATGCCTGCAGGTCGATTCAAATAGCCGTATTGGATCACATCATCATCGGACGGGATGGTTTTTTAAGCATGCGGCGTAGCCACCCGGAAATATTCACGTAAGGAGACTGTTGGCTGTGAGAAAACTGACCCTTCCCAAACTCGAACATCATCTCTTTGCCGCTGCGGACATCCTGCGGGGAAAGATGGACGCCTCGGAGTATAAGGAATACATCTTCGGCATGCTTTTTCTGAAGCGCTGCTCCGATGTGTTTCAGGAAGAATATGAAAAGCTTATCAAAACAAATCTCGAAAAGGGCCGCTCCGAAGAAGAGACCGTCAAACGGGCGGAGGACCCTGCCCGCTACACCAATTTTTTTGTCCCGAAAGAATCCCGGTGGGAGACCCTTCAGCACGCCCATCAAAATATCGGCGACGAATTGAACAAGGCGCTCCTGGGCCTCGAACATGTAAACCAGGGTCTCGACGGCGTCCTTGCCCACATCGACTTTACCAGGAAGGTCGGCAAAACCAAGATCCCCGATCAGAAACTTCAGGAACTCATCGTCCATTTCAACAAGTATCGCCTGAGAAACGAAGACTTCGAGTTTCCCGACCTGCTCGGCGCGGCCTATGAGTATCTCATCGGCGAGTTTGCCGACTCCGCCGGAAAAAAGGGCGGCGAATTCTACACCCCCCGGGATGTGGTGCGCCTCATGGTCAGGATTCTCAAGCCTCAGGAGGGCATGCGGATATACGATCCCTGCTGCGGCTCCGGCGGTATGCTGATCCTTTCCAAACAGTATGTGGAGGAATACGGCGGCAACCCCAACAACCTCGCTCTTTACGGTCAGGATAACAACGGCGGCGTCTGGGCGATCTGCAAGATGAACATGATCCTCCACGGCATCCCCGACGCCAACATCCAAAACGAAGACGTTTTGACAACCCCTCTGCACCTTGACGCAGGGGAGCTGATGCGCTTCGACCGGGTCATCACCAATCCGCCTTTCAGCCAGAACTATGTCAAGGCGGGAATGAAATTCCCCGAGCGTTTTAGATACGGTTTCTGCCCGGAAACGGGAAAGAAGGCGGACCTGATGTTTCTCCAGCACATGCTCTCCGTATTGCGGCCCGGGGGCATCATGGCCACGGTCATGCCCCACGGCGTGCTTTTCCGGGGCGGCGAGGAAAAGAAGATCCGGACAAGAATTATCGAAGAGGATATTTTGGAGGCGGTCATCGGCCTGCCTCCCAACCTCTTTTACGGGACGGGCATCCCGGCCTGCATCATGGTCTGCCGGTCAAGAGGCGCAAAGCCCGCAGAGCGAAAAGGGAAGATTCTCTTCATAAACGCCGATCGGGAGTACTTTGCGGGCCGCGCCCAGAACTACCTTCGGCCCGAGCACGTGGAAAAGATTGTTTCTGCCTTCGGCGCCTTCCAGGACATCTCCGGCTATGCCGCCGTGGTGAACAAAAACGCCATCGAGGCCAACGACTGGAACCTCAACATCCGGCGCTATGCGGACAACGCCCCGCCTCCGGAACCGCATGATGTGCGGGCGCATCTTGTCGGCGGGGTGCCCAGGCAGGAAGTGGAAGAAAAAAAGCCTCTTTTTGACGCCCACAGCCTTTCGCCGTCCGTGATTTTTGTAGAACGCGACAAGGACTACTACGATTTCGATCCCGGTCTTGCCGAACGGGCGGACATCAAAATGCGTATCGAAAACGACGACGGTCTCAAAGACAAAGAGGCCCGTATGGTTGCGATCTTTAACAGTTGGTGGGTTGAACATATCGCCATCCTGGAGAATCTGCCGCAAACCGCCGATGTGATGACGGCGCGCGCCGCGCTTCTTTCTGCCTTTGATCATGCCCTGACGCCTTGCGGTCTTCTGGACCGGTTCAAGGTATCCGGCGTCTTTGCCACCTGGTGGAGCGAGGTGCAGTATGACCTCAAGTCTCTGGTTGCCCAGGGATTCGGCGGACTTATCGACGGCTGGATCGACACCATCGAAGACGCCATGGAGGATCGGAAGGAGAACAACTACGAGCCGGAGGAAGATCCCCTGGTGGTTCGGCTTGTGCCCGAATATCTGGAAGAACTCGTTGCGGCCCGACAGGAGATCAGCGGTCTGGAACAGGAAAAGGAAGCCTTTGAGGCCCAGGAAGATGATGAGGATGAGGATGAGGCCGATGAGGAAGACGAGGAAGACGAGCGTCCCAATTATGCGGAAAGGTTGAAAAGTCAACTAAAGGAATTCAAAAACGCCGTCAAGGAAGACAAGGCAAAGATCAAGATGTTAAGCGGCTCTCAAAAGAGAAAGGGTTCCATCAAATACTTCCAGGCAGCAGGCGCCGACACGGCGCCACTTCGGGCGCAGTTGGAAGAACTCACCGCCAGGACCGCGCCCGTGGAAGAAGAGATCCGTCAACTGGAAGAGAAACTTGCCCCCCACAACGAAATTCTGGAAAAACTCAAAAACGCCAAGAGGCAATACAGAATCCTCCAGCAGCGCTTCATCGAACGGTTGCGCGAGGCGCGGGAAAAAATGGCCGACGCCGAATGCACGGCGCTGGCCCTCGACATCCTCAAAGGCAAACTCGCATCCCACCTGGAATCCTACATCGCCGCCCACCGACAGGAGGTCGTCGCGGCGTTCGAGAACTGGTGGGGGAAGTACTCAAAACCTTTAAAAGAAATAGATATAAAACGAGGGAATGCGGAACAAAAGCTTAGATATGTAATTGCGGAGTTATACAATGTCGAGTAAGCCATCATTTCTACCCATTTCTCAGTTGGCCTTGATTAATCCTCAATTGACAAAAATAGTTTCCCCATATGATGAAATTTCTTTTATTCCAATGGCGGACGTTAGTGAATCAGGCCGGCTGATCGGCGCGCAGACTCGGAGGCAAGTTGACATTTCTTCGGGCTACACACCGTTTGAAGAGGGCGATGTGCTTTTTGCAAAGATTACGCCCTGTATGGAAAATGGAAAGGGATATCATGCTGTTGGATTGATCAATGGGGTGGGCTATGGATCTACTGAATTTCATGTTCTTAGAGCAATAAAAGGAGTTAATAGCAGGTTCCTCTATTACTGGACCACTATGGATGCTTTGCGCAAAAAGGCCGAGACTTTTATGATAGGTTCTGCTGGCCAGCAAAGAGTTCAAGCCAGTTTCTTTGATTACTTTGTGATTCCAGTCCTAAAAGAAGAAGACCAAAGATTTGCTGCTCACGTTCTCGATATTCTTGACGAAGCGATTCGGATGTTAGCATCGGTGAGATTGTCCCCCTTTTTCATCGGTTGTAGATGCCCCCCGTGGTTGGTGGAAGTTGTTGCTGAGGCGCACTTATCCATTGATGGGTCATGTGTTTCAGGGCGCAGTTATTTGAT